>DASZAZ010000054.1:0-31262 GCA_035944635.1 Microvirga sp. | reverse complement strand
GGCGATGCTCATGATGCGCTTCGAAGATAAGAGCTACCCGCGCCAGCATGGTGCCTTGTGGCCTGATGCGGTGCGCTTCTTAGACGAGCAGGGGCAGGAGATCCTCAGGTACACGTGCTGGAGCTACCTCAAAGAGGTTACGTCACGCGAGGATGCTGGGAGCGAGCTTCCAACCGCCTTCAGCGTGCCGCACGAGAACCACGAGCTGGAGCAGGGACAGGGGTCCGGCAGCCTGGAGCTCGTGGGGTGAGCTGACCAGTGGACGTACGCGGTGCTGATCAGCTGGGTTCCCCCTGCGTGGGCCCGTGGGGGACACAGGCGACGAGACCGACGCCGACCTTGGATGGATCCGGCTCCCGTTGAGTTGTTCAGCTATTACTGGCTTAGCACGAGCGCCCAATACCAAACGGATCGAGCAAGCCCGATCTCCCGCGCTGATCAAAGCGAGGCTTGCCTCGCCGTGGCTATGGGTATCACGGTCAAAGACGTCAATCTCCCCGTCCGCCCGAGGAGTGCACCTCCTCATGGCGCGGGGTAAAGGACGGCAGAGCGTGCGGAGCCCGTGCCGCTAATCCGCTCTTTGGGATAGACGACCGAAGCACCCAGCCCTCCTCAAGCTCCTAAGACTAGCCGATGGTGCTTAACATCGTTGCCGTCGAACTCAAAAGCACTCTGCGGCTCTGGTTGGGGCGTCCTTCCGCGCGCGGCAGCCAAAAATACAGAGGCGCAGCTTAATCACTGGTGGAGCACATCGGGCATGCTGATTAAGAACTATGGATTGTTCTGGGAGCGCAAGGTCGTCGACTGGTCGCGCAGACGTGGCCCGCTCCTTGGACTCGGCGTGAGAAAGAAGCGCCAGGATCCTGTTGATTTTACCTATCAGCGCGGAATCTATTGCCTCTATGACGACAATTTCCGGCTCATCTATGTCGGACAAGCAGGTGGACGCGATGACAGTGAGCGCGGAATTTACCGTCGCATGTGGTCACATACTCGCAACGACTTGGCGCAACGTTGGACTCGGTTTTCATGGTTTGGGATCCGCGAGCCCGATGAAAGGGCAAATGGCAAGCAGTATCGCGAGCTGCTAGAATACAGAGCACCTGAAGGGCCACTGCGCGCTGGGCAGATATTGGATCAGTTTGAAAGCGTTATGATTCTCGCAGCAGAACCCGCAAGGAACTTTCAATCCAGGTCGTTCGGCGGCGACGCTCATCATTACCGCCAGTTTGATCCGAGCATTGGGGGATCGGACGATCCCGACGCAGAAGAGCTTGAGGAGTAAATCGTCAGCACGGCCCGTGCGTTAAGCGTTGCATCTCGATTGCCTGTTTGAATGCGAGCCGCAAGGCTTCCACTCTTACTCAGCCCCCTCGCCTTCGAGACCGCTTGCTGAAACGCCCCTCTTCTTTGCGGCAAGCTCCCTCTTTTGCTTCTCTACAGACGACAGCGCCAACTTCACTGGTACGCTGAGGTAATATGCATTACCAAGCAGATCTCCTAACAGTGCTTGAAGCTGCTCATGTTGACTGAAGAGATTTTCGACCATCTCTTGCCTGCGTGCTACACTCAGTCGACAAAATTCTCCGCTGTTCATAAACCGTAATATGCCCTCCATTATATTGATAATATCAACTATATTCACTATATAGTCCAGCTCTATTGCTCCAAAATAGCTAATATCATCGTTAAGATTTCCCAATACAACAGGTGTATGTGCTGTGATAATGGCAGGTTGATAAAACTTGTATCGCACTAATTCGAGAAGCTCTTTTTTCAGGTGCGCGCTAAAGGTAGATGCAAACTCTCTGCGCACCAAATCAAGCTCTGTAAATATAGAGAATCGCAACCTATTTATTTTGAGTATGTATGCTGTCAACGCAATAATTATTGTCAGAAATATAGAGAGCACGGAGAGTATATTTGCTACTTCCATAAATTCTTTCATGCGCTCCCCAGCCATGCTCTTTCACGTCAGCCAAGTTTGGTGCGACTGGCGCACCGCTCTCGCAGACGCCTAGGCGACCCCCGCCTGCCCTACCATGCTAGAAGCGCTACCCTGCCTTGCCGCCCTCGCCCTGTTGAGTTCCAGAAGCCGCGCAAGCGCATCGTCTGTAGAGATGTCCTCGGGCCAGCCGTAAGCCGCAGCAACGGCCCCATCTAGCTCACGATGGGCGTTGTCGAGCCACGTCGGGCGCTGGTTGTATAGGTTTGTCAGCGTGCGGGTCTTGAGGATCGCGGCGGCCTTGTCGTCGACGGGCAGTACACGGTCAGGGAAGCCGGGCACCACCTCCGGCTCTATGCGTACGAGGTCCGGCGGGTTCAGCCAATTGCGCCGCAGCTCATCAAGGCGCTTGGCTGCAGCAGCGATGCGGATTGCACGCGGTTCGGAGGCATAGTCAGCCGCTGGAATGTTGGGCGTGAGACCTTCGGGGAAGGGGAAGGTCTCAAACGTTGTAGTCGGCGTGTAGCGGGGGCGATCCTCAAGACTTGTGCCTAAGCGCAGCGACCATGTCTCATGGAAGCGCGAATGCAGAACACCAAATGTTGTGTCGTCATCACGAGCAATAGTCACAACCTGACAATCTGGCGTGATACTTTTGTTTAGCCATACGAACAGGCGGTGCTTTGCGACTCGCGCAGTCCCAATAAAACGACGCAAAGGTCTAACAGCAAACTTAATACCGGGCGCCGGCTCACCATGCAACCACCAGCGCATTCGCCGACGCTCACGCCTTATGCCATCGCGTGTAGGCTTTACAGTCTTGCGAATATACTCAAAAGGCACTTCGTATAGGGCTGCCTCAGCCTCTGGCAGATCGTCAAAATCGACAATCCACGTGTCAGACCAGCGTCGAACGATATCAACCCCATTAGCCCATGGTCGCACGACATCAGCGTTACTCCGGCCATTTGGGTTCAATGGGTGAGTAAGCCAGGAACGAGCTGTTGTGCCGGGTATGTCGAATTGGCCGTTCTTCTGAGTTCCTATAAACGCAATCTGCCGGTTCTCCCGAAGCCGTAATGTCACAGTAAGATCCGCAATGCCGGCAGTTAGGTCGGCATTGATTTGGCCGACATGCTGCCCATTGAGCCGCCGTTCAGTCGAACTGTTGGCATCGGAGAAGCAAACAAGTGACACACGGACGGCAGCGCCATCCAATGTCCATGGTTCATCCGCATGTGCCTCGAAAATCTGGCAGGTGCTCTTAACGCGGTCGAGAACGGCTCGACTCGCTCCACCCCTAATCGAATTAGTTGCTACCAGGCCCGCTCGTTCGGTTTGGCCGCCCGAGACGGCGACGCGCGCCTTCTCGAACCAGTAGGTCACCAGATCAGCCATTCCGGGAACGCGATCCGCGTAAGTCCGGCGAAGCACGTTTGTATATGCCTCGCCAAAGGCGGCGATCATTGGCGACGGTCCTAGAAACGGCGGGTTCCCCACAATCACATCTGCTTCAGGCCACGCGGCCTCGCTTCCATCCGCGTTCAAGAGCGCATCACGGCACTCGATTGTCTGCAGGGGCTTCAAAATCGGATTGCGCGATGCTCCGAAGCCATTGCGGATCATCCACTGGATTTCGCCGATCCAAACCGTCACCCGGGCTAGCTCAGCGGCATATGGATTGATCTCGATCCCTTTGACCGATGCCGGCCCGATGGCCGGGAACTCGCGCTGAAGCCCCAGAGCTTCGGCTTCGATCATCACCCGGTTTTCTAAGTCCTTCAGCACACGGAGAGCGAGATAAAGGAAGTTGCCAGACCCACATGCCGGGTCGAGCACGGTGAAGGCTCTCAAGCGGTCTAGGAAGCTCCTGTAGAGGCTCACGGCGGCATCGTGCGCCTTCGTCCTAGCGCCCGCCGACTTGGCTCCCTTAGCCCGGTCAAGGGCCTCAGCTATGGATTGCTTGGTTGTCTCCCACTCAGCAAGCAGAGGCCGCGCAATGACAGGCTCAACGATGAGCATAATCTTATCGCGGTCTGTGTAGAAGGCGCCAAGCTGTGACCGCTTGCTAGGATCAAGGCCGCGCTCGAAGAGCGTGCCTAAGATGGCAGGATCGATTTCGGCCCAGTCGAGAGCGGCGGCACTCGCCGTGAGGTCAATTCCGTCTTTGTCGAGCGGGAGGGCGGTGTCGTCGTCAAACAGGCCGCCGTTGAACCATTCAACCTGCTCAAAGCCAACCATGCCGCCGGAGCGCATTGCGCCGAAGAGAGAGCGCGCCATGCCGTCGAAGTGCTCTGGGCGTGCTTTCGCATGGTCAACCATGCGCGAGAACATCCGGTTCGGTAGCAAACCGATGTCCTCCGCGAACATGCAGAAGACGAGCCGATTAATGAAGTGTGCCACCGTCTCGGCTGTATGTCCCTGCTCTCTAAGTCGCTGCGCTAGGCGAGCAAACTCCCCGGCAGCCTTCTCAGTTAGGGCTTGGCGGGTCTGCCCTGGCTTCAGCTTCTCAGGATTGGAGAGAACCGCCTTCAGCTTGTCGCGTGCAGCCGGGTCGCGGAGGTCTTCAAGCGCGATGTCGTGCCGAACGCTAACGGTGTTGTTCCAGTTGGTGTGAAACCGGAAGCGGTCTAGGTCGCAAACGACAAGGAGCGGCGGATTCTCTAGCGCAATGGCATACTGCTGAAGCTGAGCGAAGGCGCTATCGAGGTCCTTTCCCCGGCCCTTGTACTCCCAACCGAAATGGCCCCTCTTCCAAACGTCAGCCCAGCCCTTGCCGCCTGTCGTCTTGGTGGCACCGCGTTCGAAACAGTAGCTCTCACCTTTGGGGTCGGCTTCAGCCGGGGTCGGTTCCCCCAGTAGGTGGCAGAGGTCTAGAAAGTGCTCTTGGGCTGCCGAGCGCTCTTTGAGGTCGGCAGCTTTCCACTTCGAGATAAAAGCTTCAGGGGTCATGTTCAGGGCTTGGCTTGCTGAATGCGAGTTCAGCACGGCACCCGACCGGGCGTCCATCATGACAGAAGCTTTGTCCGTCTGCAGCCTTCGCGTGTATCAACTTTGCCACAGCTACTCAGGAACGAAGGAACTCCGTTGAGCGTAGCCGAAATGAGGGTCTAAGACCCCGGCGTCACTACAAGAGCCATAGCAAGGCTTCCATGGGGGTTTATTAGATGAGAACTAACCGGGGCAGCGACGCGTCGAACGTGATTGCATTCACCACTGTCGCCGCAGAGCCGATGGATGCTGATGCAACGTCGATGGTAGACATTCTACAAGAGCACCTGAAGCTCGCCCGTGCCGGCAAGCTTCGCTCTCTCGCAGTGGTGTCAGTCTCGGCTGACGGTGGGTCTATCGCGACCCAGTGGTCATGCTCGAACGGCGACAGCGCGAACCTCATCGGCAAGCTGACCGTACTCACGCATGATCTGATGTCGGTCCGGGAGTAGCCGCTACGCTGCTCTGCGGCGGTCCCGGTCGGGTATGTAAACGAGCTGCCGATGATAGGTGCACCAGCTTGAGTTCTCGGGCGTGCGCGCACCGCAGCACACCGCGTCGCGTGTATTGCTGGACACGATGAAGCGGCACTGGCGTGCTCGGATGTCGAGCAAAGGTGTTTGAAGCTGCGCAGAAGGCTCCGCGACGGTCGGGGCGGACATGATCGTCTCTCATGAGGGTCTGAAATGCTAACGGCCACGTGGCTGGGAGTGCGCGTACATCCGGCGTCACATCCCGGCTCGTGGCCGTTCCCGATCAAGCATTAAGCGTGACCGGCCTAGAGCTTAGATGGGTATGAAGGACGCTGACCGCAACCGCACGATTGTGCACTTCTCCCACAGAGGCATTGTTTAGCTGGGAGACGCCGTGCTCAAGTTATTGTTGGCTCAAGAGCCACCACTGAGGCTTGCACGGGCAAAATCAGTCCAAGCGGGGCGGTAAACATCGGCCCATCTCCAGTGCTTATTCATCGCCGCACCCTTACAGAGCAACCGCTAAAGTGATAGAGGCGGCTTATGAGTGGCATTGGCCTTGAACTTACCTTGCTCGTTGCAGCCGTGCTCGTGATGGCCGGCGTCTGCTACTTCGAGAGCTGGTCCCGTTCGTCCAAGTAGCTAGGGAGCGGAGCCGCACAGGCTGAGGCTTGCACGGCGCCGCAAGGTCCCGGTCTACGTGCTCTCCCCGATCCAAGCCGAGGCGGACGACAGCGGCGCGGCGGCTGCAGATGACTAGGTGCGCGAGTGCACCAGTTGAAGGAAGCAAGAAGGGAACTGCTGCGCGACCGTCACTTGCGACGTGCAGCCTGCGCAGCGGATGTTTGTAGCTCGCTAGAGCGCACTTCTTCTATCGCTCGTCGCTCAAGTTTCTTGATGCGTCGCTTGTCTGTGTTTTTAGGTACTTCCTGTTCGCTCACAGCGCCATACAGGCTCGAACTATTGGCTTTGGACGCCGCGACATCGGAAACTGGCCGCTTGAGTCTCCGCGACCAAGTCTTCTGCACTTTTTGCGTTTCGCTCATAGCGGTCCTCCTTTTCGATCTCCGCCCCAAAGGGAAGCCATTCGCACAACCGCCTATGTAGAAACTCAGGAACGCCACTCAAGCGCAACCTTCTACATTCCACGACAGCAGCGAAGTCGCACACTCAAATCGCAGAGCACCCTTCCTATCCTGACCACGAGGCGGTAGGGCCTTGCTGGAGCGGCTGTAGTCACGCCCGGGCCTGTCGTAGGCATAAAGTCGAAATCATAGGTTCTTGCTCTCTACGCGGCCTGTTTCCCTCGGGCGATTAAGAGAAAGAAACAGCAAATTGATGAGGCTAGCCGGTTGTTTTCGCTAGGTGTGAAGATCGATGTTACACCCGAGATGATCGCCGTGGGCGAGCGGGCGCTTTCGGAGTCGTTCTTCGATCTGTGCGACGGGTAAAGATACCCGGAGATTGCTCGTACTGTGTACGAGGCCACGGCGGTAGCTCGTCCAACATCTGAAAGTAAAGATCGTCAAAACGCCTCACAAGATCGGTAATCTTGTCGTGTAGTTCATGTATATCAGCGACGGAGAAGGGTTCAATATCGAACTTGAGTACCTTATCGGCCGTCTTGTGCACCCGCTTCATCTCTTGTGCAATTGGGTCGTATCCATAGGCGTCGTGCACATATCGGTTTCGGGCTGCGCCAAGTTCGCCAAACTCCCGGGCGAATGCGTTAAAGTCTTTGATTAGGGCTTTGTTGCCGTTGCGAACCCCGACCAAAGCAACCAGGGCTCGCCCTCTAGGGCCGGGTCCTATCATCTGCCCCGTGAGGCACGCGCCAGCATATCGCTCCACATTCGCTAGCTCCCAGATTACCTGATCGACGTGGAACTCAAGAGCAGACCAGATCGCGCAAAGATGGCCGAGCGCGGTCATATGCTTGTTCCAACGAGGATCACCTCGGCGCTTTTGCATGGCAGG
This sequence comes from Microvirga sp., assembly GCA_035944635.1. Taxonomy (GTDB): domain Bacteria; phylum Pseudomonadota; class Alphaproteobacteria; order Rhizobiales; family Beijerinckiaceae; genus Microvirga. The sequence goes on along the minus strand of DASZAZ010000054.1, from coordinate 23,876 downwards.
ACTCTCCGCATGGCGAAGAACCCATCAGACATCACTTACGGCGACGAGGAAACCGCTCAGTTCGAGTGAGCAGCAGGGCTACCAAACCGCCCTCCCTCGCTTTGGTCTTCGCGCCGATCATCACGGGCATGTCCTGTCACATCCGCCCCCACCATCACCGCAAGTCGACCGTCACGATCCCCCGGGGCGTTGGGCCCCATACGAGGCTCGTGTTTGCGGAGATCAGGCGGCAGGGCTGGAAATACGATTCCATTGATGAGCGTTCGGGCGTCATGCGCGCCACAATCAAAGCATGGCGCCGCAAGAACGTCCCATCCTTGCAGAACCTCGAAGCAGTTCTCGGCGTGCTCGGGTTCGACTTTCTGCCCGTGCCCCGGCCTGACCGTCTGCCGCCGGCCTTGGTCGCAGAGTTGGAACGGCTTGGCGAGGCGTTTGATCTAACGATGGGTCAGACATGGGCCGCGCTTGTCGACATTGCGGCAGCCGCTCGCGACCGAAATGAGCAAACACGGCCTGACCTCAAGATAGCGGCGTAAGCGACCGAAACACCCCCGCGCGACCACGCCTCCTGTGCTCTTATTTGGCTGCGCCTCGCCAGCGCATCATTCTTGAAGTGTGCCATTTACCAGGGGCGGCCTAGCGGCTGCCCCTGCTCCATTTGGAGGCGACCAAAACCCTCCCCCCGAAATGGCCAGAACGGGCGATCCTCAGTCGTCGGCAAATGGCCGATCTGGCGAGGAACAATCCGTGTCCATTAACCCCAAAATCTTTGAAGCGCTCGCGCGCCTTCGCGTCGTCCGCGACAACATCCGTCAGGTTGAAATCAACCTTGAGCCCTTGGCCTCTGTCACCGAAGCGCAGGCCGCCGTGGTCGTTGCCGACCTGGCAGACGTGACCAGCAAGCTTGCCGTCGTCTCTGAAGCTTTTGAGAACGTTGCGGCGGGAGGCCAGTAATGAGTCTCGCTCGCACCGTCTGGTTGGCTAACGCGCTATCCGCGCATTACAGCGCCATCGCTCAGGAGCTATCGAAAACCGCGAACTTCGGCCCCGGCACCCCCGCCGCCCTGAAGGAACGCACCGACCTTATTGCACGGTTCACCCCGGAGTTTGCGGCGGCTTACGCTGGTATTGGCGCGCTCGCTCAATCGATGGCAACCGGGGACCCTGCGCCCAAGCCTGTGCCTGTCACGCCCAAGCCGACTGTTCAGCTCATCGCGCCTAAGCCGACACCCGCACCCGTCCCGGCTGCCTCGAAGCCGTCGAGTGAAGACGCAGCGGCCTTCATCCTCGAAGCTGGCCGACTGGCCGCTGCCGAACAGGGAAATGCACGATGAGCTTCCTGGCATCCCTGTTCGGCCGCAAGGCTCCGACCTCTGACGCCATATCGCGCGAGCTTGCTCGGCTGAACGTCGAAACCCCACGGCTCGCGGCGGAACTCGAAGCGGCGCAATCCGCCTTCGCCAACATCGCCACGATGAGCGACTCCGACCTCGAAGCGGCGGAACACGCCCGCACGATGGCTCGGCGGCGTATCGAGCGGCACCAAGCGCAGATCGCAGAGCTACAGGAGGCGCTTTCCTCTGCGACAAAGGCCGAAGCCATGGCCGCACTGAAGGCGCGCTCGGACGCGGTGCGACGTGCCGTCGAAGTCGATGCGCCGAAGGCTCTCGACACCTACGACGACGGCGCGCGCAAGGTTGCGGAGGGGCTGCAACGGTTCGCCGCGATCCGGGCCGAAGTGGAAGTGCTGAATCAAGAACTTGCCGCCGCTCGCCTGCCTCTCATCGATAGCCCCGATGACCTCTACCGCAAAGAACCGGACGTGATTGTTCCCGAAGTGCGCGAGAAGCGAACGAAGTGGGTCCGCTACAACCGCGCAACCGGCCAAGAAGAGGATGTTGGCATAACAGTCACGGTCGCCGGCCAGCAGCTTCCCTCAAACGGCTATGGGGCATCTCCCGACGCTCGGCGCGTTGAGTACGAGCACGTCACGCCTGGAAAGACGAAGTACGGCCGCCGGCTCGACTCGCTTTCTAGCGTGTCGCTGCCGCCGGCTCGTGTTGGCGCCAAGCGCCATTGGCCTCGGGAAGCGTAGGTCATGGCCCTTGCCCCCACCAGCATCGCCCTAGAGCACCCCGTCGTCTTTGACGGGGTGCGGTATCTTCATCTGACGGTTCACCCGGCGAAGCCGAAGCACTTGCGGGGCCTCGTCGCTGGCTCCCATCCCCTCAACCTCGGGGTCAGCATCACGGCTCGCATGTGCCGGGTGCCGGAAGCCGTCATCTACCTTCTTAATGAGTCCGACGCTGAGCGCGTCGGGCGCGCTGCCGACGCGCGGCTTGGAAAGATCGTGCGATGAGCACCGCCTTCAGCGTTTCCGTCAACATCGGCGGCAAGGTTCTTCCCTCGCTCGGCTCTGCCGTGCGGGCGGCCGAAGCACAAGTGAAGGGGCTCGCGGGCAGGCTCGCGACGCTCCACACGGGCACCGTCGACTCCTTCGCCCGCATCGGCCGCAGCGTCGCTACGGCAGGCGAGCGAATGCAACGGGCAGGCACCGGCATGGCTATTGGCGTCACCACGCCGCTTGCTCTTCTGGGCAAGGCCGGCTTCGACGCGGCCTACCAGTTCCAGAAGGTCGGGAACGCCGTTCAGGCCGTGACACTCATTACCGATGAGCAGCGCTCGAAGCTCGAAGCCTACACGAAGAGCCTGAACAAGCTTTTCCCGTACAGCAATGCCGAGATCATGGGCGCGGCCTTCGAGCTATCGCGCGCCGGCATGAACATTGAGCAGGTGCTGGGCTCGCTCAAGGGCTCCCTGAACCTCGGACTCGCGGGTGACATCGGCCTGCCCGAAGCGGCTGACATCTCCACCAACATCATGACGAGCATGGGCCTGCCGATCAAAACGGCAGAGGAGGCCGCGAAGTCGCTGACGAAGGTGGTCGACGCCCTCGCCTACGCCGCGAACCGCTCGAACACGGACGTTCGCCTTATGGGCGAAACCTTCAAATACGTCGGGCCGATGGCTCGTGCAGCCGGCATGGACATCTCGAAGGTGTCTGCCGCCGCGATGGTCATGGCTAATAACGGGATCAAGGGCTCTGAGGCCGGCGTCGCCATGCGCTCGGCCCTCGTGCGGATGGTCCGGCCCACCAAGCCCATGCTCGCCGCGCTTCAGCGGCTGAACCTCGACCTCGGGCAATTTGTGAAGAGCGGCAGGGAGATCACGTCCGCTGACATCATCGGCTCGCTTGGTGTCGACGGCATCGACGCGAGCGGCGCCAAGAAGGCCATCGACAAGCTGCTTCGAGACAAGAAGCTTCAGGCCGCGCCGGGCGAGCTGATCAAGCGGCTCACAGCGGCTGTGTCATCGACGCTCGGCAAGGACTCCGTGGTCGACAAGGAAAAGCTCTCGGACAACATCTCCGAAGCGCTCACCACGGCTGGGTCAGAAGTCGACCTCTTTGGCTTCGTGAAGGCCATGAAGGAACGCGGGGCGACCCTTGCCGACATCGCCCGTGTGTTCGACGCGCGTCAGGGCGCCCGGCTCATCACCCTGTTGTTCTCCGACCTCGACGCGGTGCTAGCCGATGTGGAGAAGAACGCTGCGGGCACGGCTGACCGCATGGCGGCCGTCCGCATGAAGGGGATCGTGGGTGACCTCGCCGCGTTCAAGGCCGGGCTTGAGAACCTATGGGTTAGCATCGGCGAGTCCGGCGTGCTTCGTGATCTTGGCGCGGCGTTCTCCAACATGGCGGCCGGGCTGCAAAAGCTCGCCGAAGCGAGCCCGGTTCTGATCCGGCTTGGCGCTCATGTGGCGGCTGCAACAGCGGCGCTTGGACCATTCCTCATCGTTGCCGGCGCGTCCGCTCGGGTGCTTGGTCCTCTCGTGAAGGGCCTTGGCCTCTTGGCCTCCGCTGCGACCGTGGGCCTTGCCGCTCGTCTCGTGGGCGTGGCCCGGGGCATCACAGCCTTGTCAGTTGCGGTCTCTGTAGGGCTTGTGAGCAGGCTTCGGACCCTCGCAACGGCCATTGGCCTGCTTGCTGTCCCCGGCGGTGCCGGCCTTGTCCTTGCAGGCATGGCGCGCTCCTTAGGGCGCTTGGCCAAGGCTGTGCTGTTGTTCCCCCTCACAGCGCTGCGCAGTATCGGGGCTGTGCTGACACCTATTGGTGCTCTGACCGGCGCTGGCGTCGTCGCCATTGTCGGAGGGCTCGTTGCTCTTGGCACATGGGTGTCGAACAACTGGGAAGGCGTGAAGACGTTCGCAGAGTCCTTCGCGTCGTCATTCTCGAAGAACCTTGGACCCGGCGCGGCGGCTGGCGTCGAGAAGATCGCCTCGGCGCTCGGCACAGCCTGGGACTGGCTGCGCCGTCTCGTGGGGCCGATCGATGAGACCGGCGCCCGCTGGCGGGCCTGGGGCGAAACCGTTGGCGGTGTGGTCGCGGGTGCGGTCAACACGGTTGCGTCGGCAATCGAGCGCGTCATCGGCCTGTTCGCCACTGCAATCGAGAGGGCTCAGGCGCTCTCCCGTGCGCTCAGTGAGATCGCAGGCCGTGCACCCGCGACCGCAGGCCCGGCCGTGCCGTCGATTGGCGGGCTTGGCGGCTCGGCTGAGTTTGGTGGTGCGCGTGCTCTCGGCGGGCCGGTTCGGGCTGGCGTGCCCTATCTCGTCGGTGAGCGCGGGCCGGAAATCTTCGTGCCCCGCTACAGCGGCCACATCGAGACCAATGCGGCCTACCGGCGTATGGCCGAGATCGGGCGCCCGTCTCTGTTCCAATCGATCCGACCGGGCAGCAATGCGCCGGCCGCTTCGGCCGGGCGCATCGACATGGATAGCGCCTTTCGGCACCTGAGAGCCAAAGCGGTTGAGGGGGAGAGGGCGAAGCAGGGCGGGGTGAACCGTCCGGCCAGCGTCACCTACTCCCCGACCTTCCACATCAACGGGGCGCAGGACCCGGCCGCCATCGTTCGGGAGGTCGACCGCTACATCACGCGTCTTCAGTACGAGCAACGCCACAGCTTGAGCGATTGAGGGGGGCGGCAATGGGTTGGGAATGGACCTTCGCAGAGAACGCGCGCCGCTATGGCATGAACCGGCTCGAAGACGATCTAATCAGGATGTGCGCCGCCTTCAGGTGGCGGCATCCTGAGTCGAGGCTCAGCGATGAGGAGCTTCGGGGCGTGATGCGGGTAGCGCGGGAAGTGGTGGGGGAGCCTGGCAGGATGCGGCTTTAGTCGCCCGGCACTCTTCGCCTCGTTTTCCCATACTCAATGGCAGATGGTTCCGGCATGAATATTTGGTGAAAGCCCATGTGAAAATTCCGCGTCATCTTGCTTATGAGGTTTGCAAGTCGGTGGACGTTCTCGCGGGTTTCGCGAAGGGCTTGCATTAGCCGAACGGATGTATCGCCACTCTCATCGATGTACTTCTGATCGACTTGTCCGCCGTTATGGTCGTACACGTGGCGGCGCTGAAACATCATGACAACGAATTTCTTGTCAGCGTCGGACAAGTCGTCGAAGACTTTGATGCCAAAAATGATCTCAATATCTTCAGCGCGCGCTTTTATGTCGTGAAAAAGCTTGCCGGCGATTCTATTCCGGCGCTTCTGTATCATGGGAACGCGCCGAACTAATTGCTCCGTATACTGACGGGCAACCGTGTCGAATTCGGACACGAGATCCCTAACACAGCGGTCGAGCGCATCGCCACTGTTTGCCCGATCACGGATGTTGTCGATCGAGGCTGAAATACAGTTCAGATCGTTTCTTGTTCCGCACGACGAACAATACGCAAATTTGCCTAATACGTCATTCCACGACCGACATTCATCACATGTGAACTTATGTTGCTGGCTCTCCTCGGCGTGGTAAAACGCTGGTCTTTCAACACCTCGACTGATCTTCTCGGCTACAGCATCCATATCGATGCTTACTGTTTCATCGCTGATCGACTGAATGCCGTTGAGCAGGGTATGGCAATAGACCTCAACATACGCTCTCTGCCCTGATGTTAGAAACTCATGGCCTGAGCCGCGCTCTCCGCAGTAAGAGCAGGTTAGAGGCCATTTCGTGCTCGCGCCTTCAGATCGCCAGTAGCCACCGCAGGTCCCGCACTGATGCCCATAGCGCCCCTCTGAATCGGAGCTAATGAACACAGGCAGGCAATCTGGATGTGGGGGCGGGTTCCAAGGTGCGCCGATGCCGCTTGCCTCAATCATGCCAACAGGGATGCCTTCGGGTAAGGCGTAAATCCCCATCCAGGCCGCCGCTGTGGCGCCGCGATGCTCAATCCGAACGCTATATTGGCGAGAGCCGTTGGGGCCATTGCGATAAATAAAGGAAACGCGCCCGCCGCAGGGTCGGATTTCTCGAAAATCCTGGTGCATGCCTTCGGCCCCGCCGCCCTACTCCGTCCGGTTCATCGGCACCCAATAGCACTCGGGCTCACCACGCGGCCTGACGCACGAGACCGACCGGAAGGCCCTGACACTCTCCGCATGGATCGGAGTCCCCCGTTCCAGCACCTTGCAGCGCTTCGCGCTGGCAAGCCGCTGGAAGGCGAGTTCGTCGCGGGCGTTGGCGAGTTCCACGAGCCGTTCAAGGTCGGCCATCTCGGGGCACCCGTAGGTCACGGCGCTGATTCGCCCTGCCTCGCCTGAGGGCGTGGGGTAGCCGGCCGGTCGAGAGGAAACTGCCACAGGAAGCGGCTCGGGCGGCGGGGGGAGATGAAGGTCAATTGCAGTGGCTGGCGACGCGAGCAGGACGGCGGCAAGGGCGGCTAGGACAGATAATGAGGAGCGCATGCCTGAGCCTCGCGTTGGAGGCTACGACGCTACGACCGGTTGTTGCCGTGAACAATCGGCCCGGTCAGGGCCTGCACAGGATTCCAGTGCCACCCAAAAATTGGGGAAAAGCACTGCCCATAGCGACGATAGGCACTAAACCGATCTCGCGTCCCCGGCACGTCCCTGATCTGGAAAACATTCTCAGACCGCAAGTTGCGCCAAAATTTTTATCGTACTTTCAAAGGGATAAGTGGTGCCCAGGGGCGGAATCGAACCACCGACACTGCGATTTTCAGTCGCATGCTCTACCAACTGAGCTACCTGGGCGTCCAAGCGCTGCGCTCATGGCGCGTTCGCGTCGGAGGCCGGTTGTATAGTCACCAGATTCGCCCCTGTCCAGCGCCTCGCGCCAGCTTTTTCAGGTCTGATCCTCGTCATCGGGAGAGCCAGGCCCGTTCTCGTCCCCGGCCAAGGGTATGGCGTAGCCACCGGTCAGCCAGCGGTTCAGGTCCACATCGGTACAGCGCTTGGAACAGAAGGGCTTGTAGCTGGGCGCGCTCGGCTTGCTGCAGATCGGGCAGCGCTCGCCCTGCTCTCTCGGCTGGTTCTCGTTGGCAGGCTCGCTCGTCATGGTGTTCGGTCGGCTGGTGCGCGTTGATCGTCGGCGGCTTACGCCGCATTGAGCCAGGTGGAGCGGACCGGGAAGCCCTCGCCTTCGAGAAGGGCGATGCTCTCATAGAGCGGCAGGCCGACCACGTTGGTGTAGGAGCCCACGAGCTTCACCACGAAGGTGCCGGCGAGGCCCTGAATCGCATAACCTCCGGCTTTGCCGCGCCATTCTCCAGAAGCGAGGTAGCGCTCGAACTCGTCTCGCGACAGGCGCTTGAAGCGCACCCGGGATTCGATCACGCGCTCACGGAAGCGGTCCTTCGGCGTCACGACGCAGACGGACGTGTAGACCCGGTGCGTTCGGCCAGACAGCAGCCGGAGGCACGCGGCTGCTTCGTCGACCACCTCCGCCTTCGGCAGGACCCGCCCGCTCGCCACCACCACGGTATCGGCAGAGAGGACATAGGCCTCCCGCAGCTCGTCGCGATTCCTCGCCGTCTTGCGGGCCACCTCCGCCTTGGTCCGCGCGAGCCGCTTAGCGAGTTCACGCGGAGCCTCAGCCCGCAGCGGCGTCTCGTCCACATCCGCGGGGAACAGCGCATCGGGCTCGATCCCGGCCTGCTGCAGCAGGGCGAGCCGGCGCGGCGAGCCCGAGGCAAGAACGAGCTTCGGACGCCAACCGGGGCTCGTGGGGTCGGATGCGGGCGCCACAAGGCTCTCCAGGTCCTGAGGTCGGCCAATCCGTCACCGACGGTCGGGCCTCTCGATGTCTAACGGGTCCCAAACGGCCAACGGGCGGCAAGAGCCAGAGCCTTCGGGGATTTGGCGCGGACCCTAACGGATGGGTTCGGGCTTGTGAACTCGATCTCCGGGGCTGCGGTTCCAGGCAAGGCTAGGGCAGCGGAGCATCCGAGGATGGCGTAACCGCCTCTCCCGCGGGCGCCTTGTCGGTCAGCGTCCGGTCAAGGTGCCGGTAGCGGGCGGCCCCGAGCGGAATGGTCACCAAGAAGAGGATCGTCCCGAGCGCCAGCACGTGGAAGGGAAAGCTCACGAGAAGCCCGAAGAACGCGACGGTGAGCCCGAAGATCGGCAGCACCCACTGCCGGGGCACATGCTTGCCCATGGTCTTGCCCGAGTAGGTCGGGATGGTGCTCACCATCATGAAGGCGATGGCGATCACGTAGACCATGGCGAGCGGCGCCGCGGTCGCGCCGACCGGAACGTCGAGGAAGTGGAGATAGATGGGCAGGAGCACCGTGATGGCGCCGGCCGGCGCCGCCATGCCGACAAAGAAGTTCTTCTTCCATTCAGGCCGGTTCGGATCCTCGAGCATCACGTTGAAGCGTGCGAGCCGCAGGGCAGCCGCGATGGCCAGAACGAGCGCCGCGATCCAGCCCAGGGCCTTCAAGTGATGGAGGACGAAGGCATAGAGCACGAGGGCCGGGGCGACGCCGAAATTGAGGAAATCGGCAAGCGAGTCGAGCTCCGCCCCGAACCGTGACGTACCCTTGAGAAGCCGCGCCACGCGTCCATCGATGCCATCGAGAACCGCCGCCACGATGATCGCGAAGACCGCGGGCTCGAGCCGATCCTCGTAGGCCAGCCGGATCGCCGTGAGGCCCAGGCACAGGGCGACAAGAGTGATGAGGTTCGGCGCGATGACGCGAAACGGCACCGGCTTGAACAGGCGCTTGCGCGGCTCGTGCTCATCCGGCGCAAAAGGCGGAAAGATATCTGTCATGGTGGGCGAGAATAGGGGTCGCCCGGGGAAGCGGCAAGGAGGCGCCGAAGAGGTCGGCGCTCAAGCGGTCCGGAACTGACGGGCCGGCTCGTTGGCCTTGAGGTCCGCAAGCACCGTTTCACCCCCGATCGCCATCTGGCCGAGGCCGACGAGCACCTGGGTGTCGAGGGGCAGGAAGATGTCGAGGCGCGAGCCGAAGCGGATGAGGCCGAAGCGCTCGCCGACGCCGAGCGTGTCGCCCTCCTTCACGAAGGAGACGATGCGCCGGGCGACGAGGCCGGCGATCTGCACCACACCGATGCGGCCCTGCGGGGTCTCGATCACCATGGCGTTGCGCTCGTTGTCCTCGCTCGCCTTGTCCAGTTCGGCATTGAGGAAGAGGCCCGGCGTATAGAGGATCTGCCGGATCTTGCCGCCGACCGGCGCGCGGTTCACGTGGCAGTCGAACACGTTCATGAAGATGGAAACCCGCTTCATGGGCTCCTGCGGCAGGTCGAGCTCCGGCGGGGGGACGGCGGTGGTGATGAGGCTCACGCGCCCATCCGCCGGCGAGACCACGAGGCCGTCGCGGACCGGGGTCACGCGGGGCGGGTCGCGGAAGAAGTAGCAGACCCACAGGGTGATGATCCCGAAGATCCAGCCGAGCGGCGACCACAGGGCCCCAAGCAGCACGGCCAGCACCGCCGCGATCACGATGAAGGGATAACCCTCCTTGTGGATCGGCACGATGATCCGCCGGATCGACTCCAGGATATCGGTCATGGTCTCACACACCTGTTCTGCTGGGGCTCGGGCGGGGCGGGCCGGTCTTGCGCCGCCGGATGGCAGGGCTGAAGGGAGCCGTCAACCCGCGACGGTTTCGTGCGGAGCGTGGTCTTCGGCGCTCTCCGCCCGCTTGAGGGCCTCCCGGGCCTCGTCGGCTTGGCGCTGCCGGTTCCACATGGCGGCATAGACGCCATTGTGCTGGAGCAGGTGGTCGTGGTTGCCGCGCTCCACGATCACGCCCTTGTCGAGCACGATGATCTCGTCGGCCCCGATCACGGTGGAGAGGCGGTGGGCGATGACGAGCGTGGTGCGCCCACGGCTGACGCGGTCGAGGGCGTCCTGGATCTCCTTCTCGGTGAAGGAGTCGAGCGCCGAGGTGGCCTCGTCGAGGACGAGAATCGGCGGTCCTTTCAGGATCGTGCGGGCGATGGCGACACGCTGCTTCTCGCCGCCCGAGAGCTTCAGGCCGCGCTCGCCCACGGAGGTTTCGTAGCCCTCCGGCAGCGTCGAGATGAAGCGGTCGATCTGCGCCAGCCGCGCAGCCTCCTGGATGTCCTCGGCCGCGGCGTCCCAGCGGCCGTACTGCACGTTGTAGCCAATCGTGTCGTTGAACAGCACCGTGTCCTGCGGGACCATGCCGATGGCGGAGCGCAGGGATGTCTGCTGCACGTCGGCGATATCCTGCCCGTCGATCGTGATGCGCCCGCTGCTGGGTTCGTAGAACCGGAACAGCAGGCGCGAGATCGTCGACTTGCCGGCGCCCGACGGGCCCACGATGGCAACGGTCTTGCCCGCAGGCACCTCGAAGCTCACGCCTTTCAGGATCGGCCGCTCAGGGATGTAGGCGAAGTGTACGTCCTCGAAGCGCACCGTGCCCTCGGCGGCCCGCAGAGGCTTCGCACCCGGCTTGTCCTGGATCTCGGGGTTGTGCTCCAGGATCTTGAACATGTCGTCGATGTCGATGAGCGCCTGCTTGATCTCGCGATAGAGCATGCCCATGAAGTTCAACGGAATGTAGAGCTGAACCAGCATCGCGTTGACGAGCACGAAGCTGCCGATGGACGCGCGCCCCGCCATGATGTCGCGCGCGGCAAGCGCCATCACGACCGTCATGCCGATCGTGAAGATCACGGCCTGTCCGGAGTTCAGCACGGCGAGCGAGGTATAGGCCTCGGTGGACGCCTTCTCGTAGCGCTCCATGGAGCGGTCGTAGCGCCGCGTCTCGCGGTCCTCGGCTCCGAAGTACTTGACGGTTTCGTAGTTGAGGAGCGAGTCCACCGCCTTGGTGTTGGCGTCCGTGTCGGACTCGTTCATGCGCTTGCGGATGGAGATCCGCCACTCGGTGGCCTGGTAGGTATAGCCGAGATAGACGGCGACCATCGCGAGAACGACAACCGAGTACAGCCAGTCGAACTCCCAGGCCAGGATCCCAAGAACGAGGGCGAACTCGACGATCGTCGGGATCAGCGTGAGCACCGCAAGCCGCGAGAGCTCCTCGATGCCGTCGCGCCCCCGCTCGAGAACGCGGGTCAGCCCGCCGGTCTTGCGGTCCAGGTGGAAGCGCAGGGACAGCCGGTGCATGTGCTCGAAGGTCTGGAGCGCGAGTTTGCGCACGGCGTGCATCGCGACTTTGGCGAACAGGCCGTCGCGCACCTGGGTGAGCAGGGCCATCGCGACGCGGGAGACGCCGTATACCACCGTCAGCAGGAGCGGCGCCCGCCAGATCCAGGATCCGTCGGTGGCGGCCGCTTCAGCGCCATTCGCGTCCCCGGTCACCGCGACAAGCGCGTCCGTCGCCCACTTGAAGGTGAACGGCGTCAGCATGGTCACGAACTTGGCCACGAGGAGCAGGCCGAAGGCGAGGAAGACGCGGCGCTGGAGGTCGGGGCGGCCCTGGGGCCAGAGGTAGGGCCAGAGCTTATGGATGGTGGCGACGAGGCCGGGCCTCTTCGACGGGGCGGCGCCGGCCGAAGAGGCGGCAGGAACGGAGGGCATCAACGAGGTCCGATCGGTGGGGTTGCCCTGCATATAGGCCTGCAGGGTCCGAACTGCACCTCCCCGGCGAGCCCGGAAGGGTTGCAGCTCCTGCTGCCCCCTCCCGATCAGGACCAGGCCGGTTTGGGGGCCGGCTGTCCTGCTATTGCTGCACCTGCGGCTCCTGGTCGGGCGGCAGGACGAAGACCTGGCCCGGATAGATGAGGTTAGGATTGCGGATCTGGGGCTGGTTCGCGCCGTAGATCACCGTGTAGCGGACGCCCTGTCCGTAGATCCGGCGGCTGATGCGCCAGAGGTTGTCGCCGCGCGAGACGATGGCGGTGTTGAGATCCGGGATCACGATGGTGCCGGGCGGCAGGTCGCGCAGCTCCGGGGGTGAGCCGGCGCTGCGCCGGGACGGCTCCGCGGGGCTTGCGGGCGGCTGCGAGGGTGCGGCAGGCACCGCCGCAGCGCTCGGGCCCGAGCCCGAACCGGCGGCAGGCCCGGGAGCGGCCGGAGCAGGCGAAGAAGGCGTGCCCCCCTGCGGCGACGGCATGGGAGACGACGGCAGGGATGCCTGCGGCCCCGGGGCCGGAGACGGTGGCGCCGATGCTTGCGCCGATGGCGCAGGCGCTGCAGGCGCGGCCGGGGGCGTTGGGCGCGCAGGCTCGGCCGGTGCGGCCGCCACCTGCGGGCTGCCGGGAGCAGCAGGGGCCGGAGCCGCATTGGGCGCCGGCGATGCGCTTTGGGCCGGCGACGCGCTTGGGGCCGGCGGCGCATCGGCCGGTTTCGGGGCCGCTGCGGCTTGAGCCGGCGCATCTTGCGGGGCTGCGCGGGGCGCGGGCGGCGACAGGGGCACTTGCGGCGGCATCGTCGCGCTCGAAACCTGAGGCGGCAGGGGCACCTCGATGCCCGGAGGCACGTTGAAGGCCACCTCGGCCCGGGACTTCACAGAGCCTGAGACGGGATCCACGTCGTCGATCCGAACGCGATAATCGCCGGGACGCACTCCACGGCCGATCGCGAACGACACCTTGCCGTCGGACCCGACGCCGCCCGGCGCGATCATGGTATCGTTGAGATAGAGCCGCACGGTGGCTCCGGGCGCAGCCTCGCCGGATACATAGAGGCGACCGCCCTCCTCGGCCTCGACGCTCGCGATGCGCACCTCCGGCCGGCGCGGGGCCGGCTGGTTGGCGGGCGGAAGGCTCGCCTGCTGCTGGGGCGCGGGTGTCGCGGGCGCACCGGGCTGACCGGCACCCGCCGGACCTTGCGCGGTGCGCTGGCCGGGCGGCTCCGGATTGGAGAGGATCACCGTCGGCTTGTCGGGCGCGGTGAGCGCCACCAGGGGCGGGGTGTTGCGGCCTTCGCTGATCGCCACCGTCACGCTGTCGCGCGAGCGCTGGCGCGTTCCGTCAGGGGCGATCGCCTGCAGGGTGATCTGGTGCGAGCCCGGCGGCAGGGGTGGCGGCACGAAGGCGAACAGGCCCGAACCGTCGGCCACCGCGCGGGCATGGACCTGGCCGTCGCGGAGCATCTCGACCGTGGCGCCCGGCGCACCCCGCCCCGCGATGACCGCATCCCCGGTGGGCTCGACGCGGACGAGGTCGAAGGACGGCGCCGGCTGCTCGCGGGCCGGCGGGCTCGCGGGAGGCGCAGGTGGGAGCGCCGCCACGACGGGAGGAGCCGGGGGCGTTGCGGAGGGGGCCGGTGACGCGGGCGTCGCGGTCGTGTCGGACGGGCGGGCCGGAGCGGGCGTTTGGCTCGAAGGAACCGCCTCAGCTTGGCGGGTCGGTTCCGGGGCCGGCTGGCTCGCGGGACCGGCGGCATTGGGGGCGACCGCCGGCGCGGAGGCTGTTCCACCCGCCTGAGGGGCTGTCGCGGGCGCAGTGGTTTGCGGTGCAGAAGCGGTTCCGCCCTGCTGGGGGGCAGGCGCGGGAGGAGCCGAGGCCTGGGGCGCGGAGGGCGCCGATGGCGATGCGGCAGGCGCTTGCGGCGTGGAGGACGGAACGGCAGGGGCCGGAGCCCGCGCAGGATCGGGAGCGACCCGGTTAGCGTCCCAGTTCAGAGCCCCGAACAACACGCCGACCACAGCGGCCGCCGCCAGCGCCAGAACAGCAAGAGTCCCCCGACCCTGCAAAGGATTGGCCATCGTTCCCCACCCTCAACGCCGTTGGCGGCGGTCTTGTTAGCGCTTGCGCAGCGGAGGAGCGGCCTTTCGAGGCACTCGAACCGTGGCACTTTCGGGCATCTAACCCGTTTCTATTTGGAAAGGCTACGGCCATAAGGACACACGGATGCTCACCAATACAGCGTGGGAAATCTCCCGCCCCAAGGTTCCGATGTCGGAAATCCGATCCATCTGCGTCTATTGCGGCTCCGGTTTCGGCGGAAGTCCCGCCTTCGTGGAGGCGGCGGCCTCGCTCGGGCAGAGCATGGCCGAACAAGGCATCAGCCTCGTCTACGGCGGCGGCAATGTGGGGCTCATGGGCACGGTCGCGCGCTCGGTGCTCGACCATGGCGGCTATGTGACCGGCATCATCCCCGACTTCCTCAAATCGCGCGAGAAGATGCTCGACGACGTCCAGGAGACGATCGTCGTGCCCGACATGCACACCCGCAAGCGCATGATGTTCGAGAAGGCCGATGCCTTCGTGGCGCTGCCGGGCGGCATCGGCACCCTGGAGGAACTCGTCGAGCAGATGACTTGGGCGCAGCTCGGACGGCACACCAAGCCGATCCTGATGCTCAACACCAACGGCTTCTGGAAGCCGCTCCTCGTGCTGCTCGCCCATATGCGCGAGCAGGGCTTCATCCGTCCGGGCCTCGAACTCAACTACCTCGTCGCGGAACGAGCCGAGGAGGTGGTTCCGATGCTGCACGCCGCCGCCCGGCGCATCGGCATCAGTGACGACGAGGAACTCATCGAGCGCCGGTTCTGAACCACCACGGGGAGCGCGTCGCCTGCGCTCCCCTTCTCCGAGGCCGTGCCGTACGAGGCGAGCCCCGGAGAACCTACTCCACCGAGAAAACGGCCCGGCGCTCGTGCCGTGCAAGGGCGTGGCCGACGAGCACGTCCATAAGCTCCGTTTGCGAGAGCCCGCCGGCCTCCCAGAGCTTCGGATACATGCTGATCGACGTGAAGCCCGGCAGGGTGTTGACCTCGTTGAGATAGAGGCTGCGCCCGTCAGCCGGATCGAGGAAGAAGTCGACGCGGGCGAGACCGCCGCAGCACAGGACCCGGAAGGCCTGGGCCGCCATGTCCTGCGCCTGGGCGGCCACATCGGCCGGCACATCGGCGGGGACGCGCAGGAGCGCGCCGGCATCGTCGATGTATTTGGCGTCGTAGCTGTAGAAGCCGTGGCTTTCCGCCGGCACGATTTCGCCCAGCGGCGAGGCGCGCACCTCTCCGGCGGCGTCCTCCAGCACGGAGCATTCGATCTCGCGGGCGCCTGCCACGGAGCGCTCCACGAGCACCTTCGTGTCGTAGCGAAGCGCGAGCGCGAGAGCCTTGTCGTATTCCGCTGCAGAGCGAGCGGGCGACACGCCCACCGAGGAGCCCATGTTGGCTGGCTTTACGAAAAGATTGGGGGTGCCGAGCGCCTCGGCGACCGCCTCGTAAGCGAGGGGTTCGGCGGCCGTCACGATCCTGAACGGCACCACCGGCACGCCCGCGTCCCGCAGCAAGCGCTTCGCGACGTCCTTGTCCATGCCGGCGGCGGACCCCATGACGCCGGAGCCGACATAGGGCAGACCCGAAAGCTCCATGAGCCCCTGGATCGTGCCGTCCTCCCCGTTAGGGCCGTGCAGGACGGGAAAGACGAGATCGAGATGCACGCGGTCGGGGGTGCCGCCGAGGACGAGAAGATCCCCTCCCCCGCCGGGCAGCAGCGCCACCTGGGGCGCATCCTCGGGGATATCGAGGGAGCGGGCGCCCGTGCCGGTGCCGTTGCCCGCATCGCCCATGACCCAGCGCCCGTCTCGCCGGATGCCGATGGGCACCACCTCGTAGCGGTCGGGGTCGAGGGCCCGAAGGATGTTCGCCGCCGACATGCGGGAGACGTCGTGCTCGGCGGAACGGCCGCCGAACAGCAGCCCGACCTTCATCCTCTTGCCCGTCATCCCGTGCCCTTCCCGCCGTTGCGCAGCGCCCTGTTATAGAGCCGCGGCCGCAACCTGCCACCTCAACGGCGTGCTCTGCTGGGGAGCAGCCACCTCCCCCAGGGCCTTACAGGCGGGCTCCGCTCCGCAGCAGCTTGTAGGTGATGGAATCCGTCAGCGCCTGAAACGAGGCGTCGATGATGTTGGGCGACACGCCGATGGTGGACCAGCGCTCGCCCGTGGCATCGGTGAACTCGATCAGCGCCCGGGTCACCGCATCCGAGCCGCCCTGGTAGATGCGGACCTTGTAGTCGATGAGCTCCAGGTCCTGGATCAGGTCCTGATATTTGCCGAGATCCTTGCGCAGGGCCACGTCGAGGGCGTTCACGGGGCCGTTGCCTTCGGCGGCGGAAATGAGAACCTCGTCGCCAACGCGCACCTTCACGATCGCTTCCGCCACCGTCACGAGCTGGCCGATGGCGTTGTAGCGCCGCTCCACGTTCACCGAGAAGCGCTCCACGTCGAAGAAGGCGGGCACCTCGCCCAGCATGCGGCGCGCGAGCACGTAGAAGGAGGCATCCGCGCCCTCGAAGGCATAGCCTTCCGCTTCCCGGCGCTTCACCTCCTCGAGCACGCGCCCGACGCGCGGGTCGTCCTTGTCGACCGCGATGCCGATCCGCTTCAGCTCCGCGAGGATGTTGGAGCGCCCACCCTGGTCCGACACCAGCACCTTGCGGGCATTGCCCACGGCGTCCGGTTCCACATGCTCGTAGGTGCGGGGATCCTTCAGCACCGCGGAGGCATGGATACCGGCCTTGGTCGCGAAGGCGCTCGCACCGACAAAGGGGGCGTGCCGGTTCGGCTGGCGGTTCAGCACCTCGTCGACCTGACGCGACACATGGGTAAGATCGCCGAGGCCCTCGGGGCTGACGCCGAGATCGAAGCGCGCCGCGTAGCCGTCCTTCAGCTTGAGGGCGCCGATGAGCGTCACGAGGTTGGCGTTGCCGCAGCGCTCGCCAAGGCCGTTGAGGGTGCCCTGGATATGCCGTGCGCCGGCTTCGACGGCGGCAAGCGAGTTCGCGACCGCACAGCCGCAATCGTCGTGCGCATGGATGCCGAGATGCGCGCCCGGCACCGCCGCCTGCACCGCGCCGACGATGCGGGCGATCTCGTGCGGGAGCGTGCCGCCATTGGTGTCGCAGAGCACCACCCAGCGCGCACCCGATTCGTAAGCCGTGCGGGCGCAGGCGAGCGCGTAATCGGGGTTGGCTTTGTAGCCGTCGAAGAAGTGCTCGCAATCCACGAGCACCTCCCGGCCCCGCTCCAATGCTGCCGCGACGCTCTCGCGGATCCCATCGAGATTGTCCTCGAGCGTGGTCTCCAGCGCCACATGGACGTGGTAGTCCCACGCCTTGGCCACGAAGCAGATCGCATCGGCCTGGGCCTCCAGGAGCGCCGCGACGCCCGGATCGTTCGAGGCCGAGCGGCCCGCTCGCTTCGTCATGCCGAAGGCCGTAAACTTCGCGGTCTTCGTGCGCTTTTCCGCGAAGAATTCCGTGTCCAGCGGATTGGCGCCGGGATAGCCGCCCTCGACGTAATCGACGCCGAGGCGATCCAGCAGCGCCGCGATGGTGCGCTTGTTCTCGAGCGAGAAATCGACGCCCGTGGTCTGGGCCCCGTCGCGCAGGGTGGTGTCGAACAGGTAAAGGCGTTCGCGGGCGCTCATGAGGGCTTGCTCTCATTCGCGGCCAGGCGCTTCTCCATGCTCGTATTGGCCAACCACTCGTCGCCGACGGGAACGCTGTTGCGGCGCTGGGCCTGAAAGCCCCGACGGCGGAAGAAATCCTCCGCCGTATCGCTGGCATCGACGGTCAGTCGAACGGCCTTGCGCGCGCCGGCGAGCTTTTCCAGCGCGTCGTAGAGCATGGCCCCCACGCCCTGACCGGCCGCGGCGGGATGCACGAACAGCATCTCGATGTGGTCGGTGCCCCTCAGCGCCGCGAAGCCGACCGGCGTTCCCTCGATGGTGGCGACCAGCGTGAGAAGCCCGGCCAGGCGGGCGCCGAAGGCCTCCTCGTCATCGGCCCGGGAGGCCCAGGCAGCCTGCTGGGCCTCGCTGTAATCCTCGCCCGTCAGTTCCTCGATGCTCGCCTGGTAGATCTCGGCGAGCACCGGAACATCGGACGGGAGGAACGGCCGCAGGCCGGGTTTCGGGGAAGTGCCGCGGGTCATCGCGCCACCTCCCCATTCGATCGAGCAGCCCCGGCGCGCTGCATGGGAAGCCCACCGGCACATCCGACCCCGAACGGAAGGGTCATCGCGCCACCTCCCATGTTGTCGTTCCGTCCTTGTTGTCCTTCAGCACGACGCCAAGGCCGGCGAGCTCGTCGCGGATGCGATCGGACTCCGCCCAGTTCTTCGCCGAACGCGCCTCCTTGCGGGACGCGATCAGGGCTTCGACCCGCGCGGGATCGACCTGGATCGCCGCCTGCTTGCGAGCGGCCCACGCCTCCCGCGATTGGCTCAGGAAGCCCATCGCGCGCAGGTTCGCGGCCAACTCCCCGTGAGAGCCCGCTGAGTCGAGGCCGTGCAGTTCGGCGATCATCTTCGGCGTGTTGAGATCGTCCGCAAGCGCGTCCAGCACGCCGCCGCTCAAGGCCGGAGCCACACCCTCAGGCACCGAAGCATACCAGCGGTCGAGCGTCTTCTCGCTCTCCTCCAGGGCCCGCACGGTCCAGTCCAGCGGCTGCCGGTAGTGGGTGCGGAGCATGTTGAAGCGCAAAATCTCGCCCGGCCAGTCCTTCAGAAGATCGGCGATGGTGACGAAGTTGCCGAGGGACTTCGACATCTTGTCGCCTTCCACCTGCAGGAAGCCGTTGTGCATCCAGACATTCGCCATGCGCGGAACCTCGAAGGCGCAGCAGGTCTGCGCGATCTCGTTCTCGTGGTGCGGGAAGACGAGGTCGATGCCGCCGCCATGGATGTCGAAGATCTCGCGCACCGTCGGATCGTCGGCCGAAAGCCGCGTCTCGAACGCCTTCACGAGATGCCGCCAGGCCATGGCGGAGCACTCGATGTGCCAGCCGGGCCGGCCGGGCGTCGCGATGCCGGCGGGTGAGGGCCAGGACGGGTCCTGCGGTCCCGAGGGCTTCCAGAGCACGAAGTCCATGGGATCGCGCTTGTAGGGAGCGACGTCGACCCGGGCCCCGGCCAGGAGATCGTCGAGGGAGCGCTTCGAGAAGGCGCCGTACTTTGGGACACCGTTGAGGCGCCCCATCCCGGCGACGCTGAAGAGCACGTGGTCCTCGGCCACATAGGCCGCACCGCGCTCCACGAGCCGCTCGATGATGGTGCGCATCTCGTCGATGTGCTCGGTCGCGCGGGGCTCGACGAAGCGGGGCGGCATGCCGTCCTCGTTCACGTGCTCGGCCATGAGCACGCCAAGCGCGCGGATGTCCGCGTGGAACTGCCGCGCGGTCTCCTCGGTGACCTCCCGGATCGACACGCCGCGCTCGAAGGCCCGCGCGTTGATCTTGTCGTCCACGTCCGTGATGTTGCGGGCATAAGTCACCGCATCCGGGCCGTAGACGTGGCGCAGCAGCCGGAAGAGCAGGTCGAAAACGATGATCGGGCGCGTGTTGCCGATATGCGCGTAGTCGTAGACGGTCGGTCCGCACACGTAGAGGCGCACGTTCCGGGGGTCGATCGGAACGAATACGTCCTTCGACCGCGTGAGCGTGTTGTAGAGCCTCAAGGTCGGCGTCATGAAACCAGTCCTCTCCTGGCCGCAGGCCGGGGGCGGTTTCGATCTGTGAGATGAGAACGAGACGGCTCCAGCCAGCGGGGTGCGCTAGCTGCAAATGATCCCGGAAATGGGGCGGGCCGTCGTCATGGTGCGCAACATTTGCCCTGGGTGAGCAAATCAGTCAAGACGGCCGCGCTTATCCCCGTCTCTCCTGGGCGCCGTTCAGCCTTTCTTCACGGCTGAGCGGGACAATCGTCTCTCCGCCCCACCTCTCCTTCCCAAGGCTTCCAGTTATGCGTCGCACCCTCACCGGGCTCGCCTTCACGTTTGCTCTGGCGGCCGCGGCCGTCTCGTTTGGGGGGCTGACGGGCGGAGCCCGCTCGGTCGCGGGTGGCGCCGAGGCGATGTTCCTCGTGCCGGCGACCGACGGTTATGGGGTCGGCGAATGCCTGTCCTCCGGCGCCGCCTGCGGCAAGGTCGTGGCCGATGCGTGGTGCCAGACGCAGGGCTACGCCCAGGCCGTGAGCTTCCGCCGCGCGGAAGCCGACGACCTCACGGGTTCGGTGCAGCGGGTCTCGACCGCGGAGCGGACCGAGACCCCGGTCGCCATTACCTGCGCGAAGTAGGGCTTAACCCCCCGCACTCCCCGCGAAGGCGGGACCAAGGACTACCCCGTCACCCAATCGCCGCAACGGGGAGCCGGCTCGGTGCCCCAGGGCATGATCGGCACCGTGGAGGTGGAGTTCTTGGGCGAGCCCTCGATGGGCCGATCCGAATAGACGAGATAGACCAGGGTGTTGCGCTTCGCGTCGCAGCCGCGGACGATCCGCATGCGCTTGAAGATGAGCGACCGGCGCTCGCTGAAGGCCACGGCGCCCTGCTCGAACTTCTCCTTGAAGCGCACGGGCCCGATCTGGCGGCAGGCGAGCGAGATGTCCGACACCTCCTCGGCCACCCCGATGGTGCCCGAGATGCCGCCGCGCTCCGGCGTGGTGAAATGGCAGGCAATGCCCTCGATGGCGGGATCGTCGATGGCCTGAACCACGAGCTTGTCGTCGGGCGTGAGCGGACGCCACACGGTGGACTTCTTGAAGATCACGTCGGGATCCTGTGCCGCGGCCGGCACGGCGGCGCCAAGAAGGCCCGCCAAAACGCCGAGCGTCACCGCATTCCGTGCCAGCGCCTGCATCGTGATCCTCTCCTCCGGTCCGTGGGTCATGTAGGAACGTCCGTCCCCGTTTTCGAGGGCTGCGGTCTCCCCGGCATAGGCCAAGGTGCGGGCTGGCGCGGCCACCACAATCGAGCCAAGGTGTAGGGCCAAAAGCTCCGGCTTCCCGGAAACGGTCCGGGCGCCCCGGAACCCTCGACCCAACCTCATGCTGCACCGAATCGTCCTCTGCGCCCTCCTCGGGCTCGCCGCTCTCCAGGCGTCGAGCGGGGCGGCCCTTGCCCAGCCCGGTGCCTGCGAGCGCTACCAGGCGGAACTCGCCGCCCTCCCCCGTGGCGGCGGACGCCAGGCGTCGGCCGCGGCGGAGCGCCAGCGGGCCGAAATCGGGCGGATGCAGAACTACTACCGCTCCATCGGCTGCGACCGCGGCACCTTCGGGGGCCTCTTCGGATCGACGCCGTCCGAATGCCCGGCCATCGGGCAGCGCATCCGTCAGATGGAGGCGAACTACGCTCAGCTGATGCAGCAATCGGACGGGTCGGAATTCGAGATGCGCCGGCGGCAGCTGCAGGCGGCCATCGACCAGAGCTGCGGCGCGCCCCAGCAGGTGCAGCGCCCGCGCAACTTCCTGGAGGAGCTCTTCGGCGTCCCGCGCCAGCAGGCGGCGCCGCAGCCGCGCCCGGAGATCTTCGAGGAGGAGGAACGGGCGCTGGGCGGGCGCAGGCTCGCCTGCGTGCGCAGCTGCGACGGCTACGCCTTCCCCTTGAGCAACGCCCCGAACGGGCGCGAATCGGCGGACGAGATGTGCCAGGCGCTCTGCCCCGGCACCGAGACCACGGCCTACGCCATGCCGGGCGGCGACGATGCCCTGAACCAGGCGATCTCGATCCGCACCAATCGTCCCTACGTGCAGAGCCCCAACGCCTTCAAGTTTCAGAAGAGCTTCGATCCGGCCTGCTCCTGCAAGAAGCAGGGGGAGAGCTGGGCGCAGCTCCTGCGCCAGGCCGAGAGCATGCTCGACCAGCGCCGGGGCGACATCATCGTGACGGAGCAGAAGGCCGAGGAGCTCTCGCGGCCCAAGGCGGCCCCTCCGCTCACCGCGGCGCAGCAGCGCGAGCAGGACCGGCGCCTCGCCAGCCGCCGGGTGAACGATGCCGCGGAGGCGCAGGCCGCGGCCGAGGCGGGGGCCGCGGCACCGACGGCCAGCGGCGAATCCTCGGGCATCGGGCGGACCATCGAGACCGCCCGCGTGATCGGCCGCGCGGAGGGCGAACGGCGGGAGATCGCCGGGCCGGACGGCGCCAAACGCACGATCCGGGTGATCGCCACCACCGTAATCCCGGTGCCGCAGACCGCGCGCTAGAGGCCTCTCGCGAGGCCGTGCCGCAGACGGTACACTAGGCCGCCTCTCCCCGAAGCCGAGCGGCGGCGCGCTCGCGGCCGATGAGCGGCAGGAGCCCGGCGAGTTCCGGGCCGTGGTCGAGGCCAGTGAGCGCGAGGCGCAGGGGCATGAAAAGGGCCTTGCCCTTGGCACGCGTCTCCGCCTTCACGGCTTCGGTCCAGGCCTTCCAGGTGGTTTGATCGAAGGGAGCCGCAGGCAGCACCGCAGCGGCACGCTCCATGAAGGCGCGGTCCTCGATGACGGGCGTCACCGGGCCCTCGACCACCTGCCACCACCGAGCCGCATCCGCGACCTTCACGAGATTGGTCCGCACCGCGAGCCAGAAGGCCTCGCCGCCGCCCACATTCAGGCCCGCAAGGCGCTCGCGCACGGCCTCGTAGCTCATCTCGTGCACCAGGCGGGCGTTGAGCTGCTCCAGTTCGTGCTCGTCGAACTTGGCCGGGGCGCGGGAGATGTGGGCGAAATCCACGAGAGCCGCCAAGGCGTCGATGGTCGGCACCGCCCGCACGGCTTCCGCCGACCCGACCAGCACCGCGAGCGAGGCCACCGCCTGCGGCTCGAGGCCGGCCTCGCGCAGGCCGCGGAGCGACAGGTGGCCAAGGCGCTTCGACAGCCCCTCCCCGCTGGCCGTGGTGAGCAGGTTGTGGTGGCCGAAGACCGGCAGCGGCGCGCCGAGAGCCTCGAAGATCTGGATCTGCACCGCGGTGTTGGTGACGTGATCCTCGCCGCGGATCACATGGGTGATCGCGAGGTCGATGTCGTCGGCCACGGAGGGCAGCGTGTAGAGATAGGTGCCGTCCTCGCGCACCAGCACGGGATCGGACAGCGAGGCGCAATCCACATGGCACTCGCCTCGGATCATGTCGGTCCAGGCCACCTGCCTGGGCTCGAGGCGAAAGCGCCAATGGGGCCGCCGACCCTCGGCTTCGAGGCGCTGCCGCTCCGCGTCGGTGAGCTTCAAGGCCGCGCGGTCGTAGATCGGCGGCAGGCCGCGGGCGAGCTGGCGCTTGCGGCGGAACTCGAGTTCCTCGGCGGTCTCGTAGGCCGGGTAGAGCCGCCCCGCCTCGCGCAGGCGGCGGGCCACGTCGTCGTAGAGCGGGAAGCGGTCGGACTGGTGCACCACCAGGTCCGGCACGGTGCCGAGCCAGGCGAGATCCTCGGCGATGGCGTCGGCATATTCCTGTTTCGAACGCGCGAGATCCGTGTCGTCGTAGCGCAGCACGAAGGTGCCGCCCTCGCGGCGGGCGAACAGCGCGTTCAGAAGCGCCACGCGGGCATTGCCGATATGGATGAGCCCCGTGGGCGAGGGGGCGAAGCGGACGACCGGTTTCATGGGGGGCTTATGCAGAAGGCGGCGCCGGGGTGCAATCGTGCGCTCCCCATTGGCGGCGGATGCGCCTGTGACCTCGCCACCTGTTCAGGTGCGAGGCATGGGTCTTGTGTGTGCCTTGTGCCCTGGTGGGGGCACGGGGCGCATGCAGCCCCGGCAAGCCGGCGGCTGGGGTAAGCAGGGAGGGAGGGCACCGGACGAGCGGTGCCGCACGCGCCCCGTGCACGATGATCTCACAGGCGCCAGCCCCG
>DASZAZ010000053.1:0-27096 GCA_035944635.1 Microvirga sp. | reverse complement strand
GGCGCAGCCGAGCCCGGAACCCAGATGGCGAGACCTCTCCGGAGAGATCTCCTGGGTTCCGGCCCGCCGCTTCGCGGCGACCGGAATGACGGAGGTGAGCGAGTCGCTGCTCGTGTGC
This sequence comes from Microvirga sp., assembly GCA_035944635.1. Lineage (GTDB taxonomy): Bacteria > Pseudomonadota > Alphaproteobacteria > Rhizobiales > Beijerinckiaceae > Microvirga. The sequence continues at coordinate 26,978 of DASZAZ010000053.1, read as the reverse complement.
ATCTCCCTCCCTTCAGGGGAGGGGTAGGGGTGGGGTGTTCGCCGTCAGGCGAGCTCTAGGCCCGGTGCTGCCGGATGCGCTCACGCGCAACACCCCACCCGTCATCCTTCGGATGCCACCCTCCCCTGAAAGGAGGGAGATGCGCTCGTCATGCCCGGACTTGGGTCCGGGCATCCATGACTTGGGACGGCTGCAACGACGTGGATGGCCGGGACAAGCCCGGCCATGACGGGGGTGGAATGACGCTCCCTCCCCCGAGCGGACGGGCGCCTAGAAGTCCATCGCGTCCGCCCGTGGCTTGCCGATGGCCCGTGTCAGCGCCTCGTCTGGCCGATGGGGCGCTTCGCCGCCGTCGCGGAAGCGGTTCACGATGGGATAGCGGCGGTCGCGGCCGAAGTTCTTCTTGGTGACCTTCACCCCCGGCGCCGACTGGCGCCGCTTGTACTCGGCGAGATAGAGCAGCCGCTCGACCTTCTTGACGGTTTCGAGGTCGTGGCCCTGCTCCACGAGTTCGGACACGCGCATCTCGCGCTCCACCAAGCCCTCCAGAATCGCGTCCAGGATCTCATAGGGCGGGAGCGAATCCTGATCCTTCTGGTTCTCGCGCAGCTCCGCGGTCGGGGCCTTGGTGATGATGTTCTCGGGGATCACGACCCCGTCCGGGCCCAAGGCGCCTGCGGGCTTCCAGCGGTTGCGGAGGGCCGAGAGGCGGTAGACCTCCATCTTGTAGAGGTCCTTGATCGGGTTGAACCCGCCGTTCATGTCGCCGTAGAGGGTGGCGTAGCCCACCGACATCTCGGATTTGTTGCCCGTGGTCACCACCATGGGCCCGAACTTGTTCGACACCGACATCAGGATCGTGCCGCGGGCGCGGCTCTGCAGGTTTTCCTCCGTGATGTCGCGCGCTCGCCCCGCGAACAGCGGCGCCAAGGCGTCCTCGAAGCCCTCCACGGCCGGGGCGATCGAGATGCTGTCGTAGCGCACGCCCAATGCCTCGGCGCAGGCGGCCGCATCGGAGAGCGACTCGCTCGACGTGTAGCGGAAGGGCAGCATGATGCAGTGGACGCGCGCAGGCCCGAGCGCATCGACCGCCATGGCGGCGCAGAGCGCGGAATCGATGCCGCCCGAGAGGCCGAGCACCACGCCGGGGAAGCGGTTCTTCTCCACGTAATCGCGCAGGCCCATCACACAGGCCGCATAATTCGCCTCGTCGCCCTCCTCGACGAGCGCCTTGGGGGCCTCGACGCAGCGCCAGCCCTCGTCGCCCCGTTCCCAAACCGTGAGCGCGATCGCATCCTGGAAGGCCGGGAGCTGGCAGGCGAGCGACGCATCGGCGTTAAGGGCGAAGGAGGCGCCGTCGAAGACGAGTTCGTCCTGCGCCGAGTTCTGGTTGGCGTAGATCAGCGGTAGGCCGCTCTCGGTGACGCGGGTTGCCGCGATGTTGAGGCGCTCGTCGGTCTTGCCGCGCCAATAGGGCGAGCCGTTCGGTACCAGCAGCATCTCGGAGCCCGTCTCGGCGAGGCATTCCACCACCTCGTCGCTCCAGATGTCCTCGCAGATCGGCAGGCCCAAGCGCACGCCGCGAAACGACACCGGGCCCGGCAGCGGTCCTTGCGCGAATACCCGCTTCTCGTCGAACACGCCGTAATTCGGCAGATCGACCTTGAAGCGCACCGCCTGGATCGTGCCGCCGTCGAGGAGCGCGAAGGCGTTGTAGAGCAGCCCCTCCTCGACCCACGGCACGCCGATCAGCACCGCGGGCCCGCCGTCGGCGGTCTCGCGGGCGAGGCGCTCGCAGGCCTGGCGGCAGGCGTCCTGGAAGGCGGGCTTGAGCACGAGGTCCTCCGGCGAGTAGCCGGAGAGGAACAGCTCCGTGAGCATCACCACGTCGGCTCCGAGGCGGGCGGCCTCGGCGCGGGCGGCCCGAGCCTTGGCCTCGTTGCCGGTGACGTCCCCCACGATGGGGTTGAGCTGCGCGAGGGCGATCTTGAGGGTGTTCGGAGCCATAAGGCGGATGTAACGCGCTGGCCTCACGCCAGCAACGCTCAGCCGCTCCCGGTCAGCCCGGCATCCAAAGCAACGCTTCGCTCAAACCGACCGGTAAGGGCCTGCCATCAGCGGGCCGGGCCGCGGGCTAACCGAACCGGTAGGCGTCCATCATCAGCACGCCGTACTGGCGGCTGGTGTGGACGCGCTGGCCCCGGCCCTCGCCCGAGGCGCCGAGCGCCACGAAGAGCGGCAGCAGGTGCTCCTCCGTGGGGTGGTTCGCGGCCCCGTGGGAGGCGCGGCTGCGATAGTGGACGAGGTCGTCCCGCTCGCCCGCCTCGATGCGCTCGCGCATCCATTCCCCGAAGGCCGACACCCATTCCGGCGCCGGCGCATCCGCCGCGTAACCGCCGCGGAAGAACTCGTGCAGGTTATGGGTGAGCGCACCCGACCCGACGACGAGCACCCCCTCCTCGGCCAGCGGCCGCAGGGCCTCGCCGACCTTCAGATGATGCTCCGGTCCCTGGCGCGACTGGATCGAGAGCTGCACCACCGGGATGTCGGCCTCCGGGTAGAGGAGCTTCAGGGGCACCCAGGTGCCGTGATCGTAGCCGTGCCCCGCGAGAGGCTGCGCGGCGAAGCCGGCCTCGGCCAGGAGGGCGGTGGCGCGCTCCGCCAGATCCGGGGCCCCGGGCGCCGGATAGGTCATCCGGTAGAGTTCCGGTTCGAAGCCGCGGAAATCGTGAACCGTCTCCGGGCGCGCGTCGGCGGTGGCGGCCGGCACCGGCGTATCGAAGTGGGCGCTCGCCACCAGGATCGCCTTCGGTCGCGGCAGGTCGGCCGCGAAGCCGGCCAGAAAGCGCTTGGCTTCGCTGTTGTGCAGCACGAGGTTCGGCGCGCCGTGGGACACGAAAAGGGTGGGAAGGCGAGGCATCGCGGGCTCCTGTCGCCCTCTTTTTACCCCGAATCCGGTGGTCTCGGGTGGGATTGTCCGCAGTCGAAGGATTGCGGCCCTGCAAGCACCCTGTTGAGGCCTCGTAAACCCTGCCCAACCGCAAGCGAGGCCGGAACCGCCACGAAGCTCAGCACGTTGTCGCCATGAAAACAGACAGGAGTTCGTGTCATGTTGCGTGGTGGTTTGCTTTGGATGATCGGTATTCCGCTTCCGATCATTTTGATCCTCTTCTTCCTCGGCTACCTGAGCTGAGGAATTGGTTTTCACGACGGCTCCGCGATAGCCGTCGCGATCGCAAAGTTCGTCGTTCTCGGCTCTCTCGGCTGAGGATGCACACATGACAAAGGCCTGGCTCGCGCCAGGCCTTTGTCATGTGTGCAGAGGGCGGCTCGGCCGCCCTTTTGTGTCGGCGCCTACTCGGCCGCGGCCGGCATCGGCCGCTCGCGGGATTGGCGCTCGCGCTTGATGAGTTCCGCGGTGAGGAACGCGATTTCGAGGGCCTGTTCGGCATTGAGGCGCGGATCGCAATAGGTGTGGTAGCGATCCGACAGGTCGGCATCAGTGAGCGCGCGCGCGCCGCCCGTGCATTCCGTCACGTTCTGGCCAGTCATCTCGAGATGGATGCCGCCCGAATGCGTGCCTTCCGCGCGATGAACCGCGAAGAAGTCGCACACCTCGTGCATCACGCGCTCGAAGGGCCGCGTCTTGTAGCCCGAGCCCGCCTTGATGGTGTTGCCGTGCATGGGATCGCACGACCACACCACGGAGCGTCCTTCCCGCTGCACCGCCCGGATGAGACCGGGGAGGTGATCGCCCACCTTGTCGGCGCCGAAGCGCGCGATGAGCGTGAGGCGCCCGGCCTCGTTCTCGGGGTTGAGCAGATCGATGAGATTGAGGAGCCCGTCGGGGGTGAGCGAGGGGCCGCATTTCAGGCCGATCGGGTTCTTGATGCCGCGCATGTATTCCACATGCGCGTGATCGGGCTGGCGGGTGCGGTCGCCGATCCACAGCATGTGGCCGGAGCACGCGTACCAATCGCCCGTCGTGGAATCCACGCGGGTCATGGCCTGCTCGTAGCCGAGCAGCAGTGCCTCGTGGCTGGTGTAGAAGTCCGTGATCCGCATCTCCGGATGGACTTCCGGATCGATGCCGATGGCACGCATGAAGTCGAGGGTTTCGGTGATGCGCTCCGCGAGTTCGCTGTAGCGCGAGGATTGCGGCGAGTCCTTCACGAAGCCGAGCATCCAGCGATGGGCGTTCTCGAGGTTCGCGTATCCGCCCGTCGCGAAGGCGCGGATCAGGTTGAGGGTCGCGGCCGATTGGCGATACGCCATGAGCTGGCGCTCGGGATCGGGCGTGCGGCCGGCATCCGTGAAGGCGATGTCGTTGACGATGTCGCCGCGGTAGCTCGGGAGCTCACGCCCCTCCATAGCCTCGGTCGGCGCCGAACGGGGCTTGGCGAACTGGCCCGCGATGCGGCCCACCTTCACGACCGGCGAGGCGCCCCCGAAGGTGAGCACCACGGCCATCTGCAGGAACAGGCGGAAGAGGTCGCGGATGTTGTTGGCGGAGTGCTCGGCGAAGCTCTCGGCGCAATCGCCGCCCTGGAGCAGGAATGCCTCTCCGGCCGCCACCTTGGCGAGCTGCCGCTTCAGCTTGCGCGCCTCACCGGCAAACACGAGCGGCGGAAACCCGGCGAGCTGCTCCTCGACCGCGTCGAGCGCCTTCACGTCCGGATAGGCCGGGACCTGCTGAACGGGCTTTCCCCTCCAGCTTTCCGGCGTCCACCGCTGGTTCATCTTTGCCTCCACGTCCGGCTGTCGTTTCGACAGCAAATTTCAAATCAGGGCGCGGCTTATACACGAGATTTCGTGCGGAAAGCGAGCGCGAAGGGCCCGGCGCGCTTGCGGCGGATGAGCCGGGAGCGCTGCCGTAACGGCAGGGCTTCGCAGCTTAGCCGACGGCGACCGGCCGCTTCACCATCCCGTGGCGATCAGCCAGCAGCGACAGGCCAATTCACCCCTGCGCGCGGATCAGCCGACGGCGACCGGATGCTTCACCACGAAGGGCGTGCGCATGGTGACCAATTCTTCCGCGGCGGTGGGATGCACCGCGACCGTGCGGTCGAAATCGGCCTTGGTGGCGCCCATGGTCACCGCGACGCCAGCGAGCTGGATCATCTCGCCCGCATCGTGCCCGACGATGTGGACGCCACGCACGATGTCGGTGGCCTTCTCGACGATGAGCTTCATGAGCACGCGGGTGTCGCGGCCGGAGAGCGTCGCGCGCATGGGGCGAAAGCTCGTCTTGTAGATGTCGACCTCGCCGTAGATCGCCCGCGCCGCCCCCTCGCCATGACCGACGACGCCGATCTCGGGCGTCGAGAACACGGCGGTCGGGATGAGCGAGTGGTCCACCATGGTGGGCTTGCCGCCGAACACCGTATCGGCGAAGGCGTGCCCCTCGCGGATCGCGATGGGGGTGAGCGCGGCGCGGTTCGTCACGTCGCCGATGGCATACACGGACGGGATCAGGGTTTGCGAATAGGCATCCACCGGGATCGCGCCCACGTTGTCGACGGTGATCCCCGCCTTTTCGAGGCCGAGGCTGCCGGTATTGGGCCGCCGGCCGGTGGCGACCAGCACCTGATCGACCAGCCGCGTGCTGCCGTCCGAGAACGTCGCGCGAATGGCGCCGCTCTCGCGGTCGAGGCGGCTGATCGTCCGCCCGAGCATCACGTCGATGCCGCGCTTGGCATAGGCCTCGCCCAAAGCGTCGCGCACGTCCTCGTCGAATCCGCGCAGGAGCTTGTCGCCCCGGTGCAGCAGGGTGACCTGGCTGCCGAGGCCCGAGAACACGCCCGCGAATTCGACAGCGATGTAGCCGCCGCCGACGACCAGAATGCGCTCGGGCAAGCGGTCGAGGTGGAAAACCTCGTTCGAGGTGATACCGAGTTCGCCGCCCGGAATCGGCGGCTCCATGACGGGATGGGCGCCGACGGCAACCAGGATGTAGCGGGCGCGGATGCGCTGGCCCGTCTTTTCGAGCCGCACGGTGTGCTCGTCCTCGACGACCGCGCGGCTGTTCACGATCTCGACGCCCGCCTTTTCGAGGTTCGTGCGGTAGATGCCCTCCAGGCGATCGATCTCGCGATCCTTGTTGCGGATCAGCGTCGCCCAATCGAAGCGGGGCTCCGGCACCGTCCAGCCGAAGCCGGCAGCATCCTCGAAATCTTCCGTGAAGCGGCTGGCATAGACCATCAGCTTCTTGGGCACGCAGCCGCGGATCACGCAGGTGCCGCCGACCCGGTACTCCTCGGCGACCATGACCCGCGCTCCGTATCCCGCCGCGATGCGCCCTGCCCGCACGCCGCCGGAACCGGCGCCGATCACGAAGAGATCCACATCGAAGGTGCTCATGGGGGTCACAGTCCGTAGAGGGGCGCGAGGGGCCCGGGAGGAAGAGCCTCAGATAAGCGGTAAGCCGGGCCATTCCAACCGGCCATCCGAGGGGCTGGCCTGCACCGGAAGCAGGCGGCGCGGAGGCGCTCAAATCCTCGGCAGCGCGTCCCCGGCCGCTTGCCGGAGGGAAATCGCGTCGCTACGGTCCGCCCGGACAGCCCCCGGAGAAGGTGGGGCAAGACAGGGAGAACGCGATGAACCGTCCAAGCAAAGGAATCTGGCGCGGCCTGGCGACGGCTGCAGCCGTGGTCGGCTTTGCCGCCTCGGCCTTCGCCCAGGTCAACGAGCTCAAGATCATGGCCCCCGCGGCGCCCGGCGGCGGCTGGGACCAGACCGCTCGCTCCATGCAGCAGGCGCTGACGCAGGGCAACATCGTCAAGAACGTGCAGGTCACCAACGTTCCCGGCGCCGGCGGCACCATCGGCCTGGCCCAGCTCGTCAACAACGGCAAGGGCGATGCCAGCCAGCTGATGGTGAACGGCTACGTGATGGTCGGCGCGATCCTGACCAACAAGTCGCCCGTTACGCTTGAGCAGACCACCCCCATCGCCCGCCTCACGGCGGAGTACCTCGCCCTCGTGGTGCCCGCGAACTCGCCCATCAAGGACGCCAAGGAACTCGCGGCGGCCATCAAGGCCGATCCCGCCAAGGTGACCTGGGCCGGCGGCTCGGCCGGCGGCGTGGACCACATCGCGGCTGCGCTCTTCGCAAAGGCCGCGGGCGCGGATGCCACCAAGATCAACTACGTGCCGTTCTCGGGCGGCGGCGAGGCGCTCGCCGCCATCCTCGGCGGCAAGGTCACGGCCGGCATCTCGGGCTACGGCGAGTTCGAAAGCCAGATCAAGGCCGGGAAGCTCCGCCTGATCGGCGTGACCTCCCCGAACCGCCTCCCGAACGTGGACGGCCCCACCATCAAGGAGCAGGGCGTCGATCTCGAGATCGCCAACTGGCGCTCGGTCGTGGCCGCGCCCGGCATCTCGGCGGAGCAGAAGAAGGCCCTGACCGAGACCGTCGACAAGATGGCGAAGTCCAAGGAATGGCAGGACATCCTGAAGCAGAAGGGCTGGGACGACGCCTATCTCTCGGGCGACGCCTTCACCAAGCAGCTCGCGGACGACATCAACCGCACGAAGGAGATCCTCACCTCCGTCGGCCTCGTGAAGTCCTAAAGCAGCCTGAAACATCCACAGCCGGAAGCGCCGCCCGCAAGCGGCGCTTCTTTTTTGGTTGGACGGCCGCGTCCCACGGGCCCATCCTGCCGCGCCCCTGACGCCCGACCGAGGCCTCCATGACCGCACGCCGCCCCGATCTCGCCGGCCTCGCCATCGCTGCGATCCTCATCGCGCTGGCGGCCCTCCTGTACTGGGATCTATCGAGCCTGCAGCTCAATGCGGTTTACGGCGTCGGCCCGAAGGCCATGCCGATCGTGGTGGCCACGGGGCTGTTCCTGCTCGGCATCGGCAACGGCGTTCTGGCCTTCCGGGGCGGATTGCCTGAGCGCGAGAGTATCGATTTCGGCGCCATCGCTCTCATCCTCGGCGGCCTCGCGGCGCTGATCGCGCTGATCGCGTTCGGGGGCGGCTTCATCCTCGCGACCGCCCTCCTCTTCGCCATGGTGGCCCGCGCCTTCGGCCGGCGCGCCTTCCTCATGGACCTCGCGATCGGCCTCGTCCTCGGCCTGCTCACCTATCTGCTCTTCGCCAGGGTGCTCGCTCTGACGCTGCCCGTCGGCCCGCTCGAGCGCCTGTTCTAGCCGAAGCCCCGCCCCATCGAGCCGGACGAAACGCCATGGAAACCTTCGCCTCCCTCGCCCAAGGCCTCGCGGTCGCGATCCAGCCGATGAACCTGCTCTTCGCGCTCGTCGGCGTGCTCCTCGGCACGGCGGTGGGCGTGCTGCCCGGCATCGGGCCGGCACTGACCGTGGCGCTGCTGCTGCCGATCACCTTCAAGCTCGATCCTGCCGGCTCCATCATCATGTTCGCCGGCATCTATTACGGCGGCATGTACGGCGGCTCGACCACCGCGATCCTGATCAACACGCCGGGCGAAAGCGCGTCGCTCGCCACCGCGCTCGAAGGCAACAGGATGGCCAAGGCCGGCCGCGGCGGGCCGGCGCTCGCCACCGCCGCCATCGGCTCGTTTGTCGCCGGCACGCTCGCGACCCTCGGCATCGCGTTCCTCGCCCCCTTCCTCGTCGACATCGCCATCGCGTTCGGGCCTGAGGACTACTTCGCGCTGATGTGCCTCGCCTTCGTGACGGTGTCGGCCACCTTCGGGGCGTCCCCGGTGCGCGGGCTCACGAGCCTCTTCATCGGCCTGATGCTCGGCCTCGTCGGCATCGACCTGCTTACCGGCCAGGCCCGTCTCACCTTCGGGGTGCCGGAACTCGTGGACGGCGTCGAGATCACGACGCTCGCGGTCGGCCTCTTTGCGGTCGGCGAGGCGCTGTACGTGGCCTCCCGCCGGCATCACCACGAGGAAAAGCTCGAACCCGTGCGGGGCTCGCTCTGGATGACCCGGGAGGATTGGCGCCGCTCCTGGAAGCCGTGGCTGCGCGGCTTCGCCTTCGGCTTTCCGATCGGCGCCCTGCCGGCGGGCGGCGCCGAGATCCCCACCTTCATGTCCTATTCCACGGAAAAGCGCCTCACGAAGCACCCGGAGGAGTTCGGGCACGGTGCCATCGAAGGCGTCGCCGGTCCCGAGGCCGCGAACAACGCGTCGGCTGCCGGCACCCTCGTGCCGCTCCTGACGCTGGGCCTGCCGACCTCGGCCACCGCTGCCATGATGCTGGCGGGCTTCCAGCAATACGGGCTCAATCCCGGTCCCCTGCTCTTCGCCGAGAAGCCGGATCTCGTCTGGGGCCTCATCGCGAGCCTGTTCATCGCGAACATCATGCTGCTCGTGCTGAATCTGCCCCTGGTGGGTCTGTGGGTGAGACTGCTCGCGATCCCGCAGCCCTGGCTCTATGCGGGCATCCTCGTCTTCGCGGCCATGGGGACGATCGCGGCGAACCCCTCCGTGGTCGAACTCGCCATGCTCGCGGTGTTCGGGGTGCTGGGCTACCTCATGCGCCGCTTCGACTACCCCATCGCGCCCGCGGTGGTGGGGCTGATCCTCGGTCCCATGGCGGAAAGCCAATTGCGGCGCGCGCTCCAGATCAATCTCGGCGACCCCTGGGCCCTTGTGCAGAGCCCCATCGCGGCCACCCTGTTCGCCATCACGGCGATTGCGCTCATCGCCCCCTTCGTGATGCGCGGCCTCGGCCGCTTCAAGGCCGACGAAGATTAGACATGAAAAAGCCCGGCACGGGGCCGGGCTCGATCGAGGGTCGGACGCCTGCGCTCAGTTGAGCGGGTGGCCGCGCTTCGCCATCTCGGCCTTGGCGCGGATCATCACGTATTCGGCGACCTCGCGGTTCCACTTCTCAAGTTCCTTGACGAGGTCCTCGGTGGCCTTGAGCTGAACGTCCACATAGCGCCTGCCGGCCGGCGACTTGAAGAAAACGCCGATCTCCTTCAGCTCGGCCTCCGTGAAATGTGTGGCGTAGATGCGAGCCGTGGCATTGAGCATGCGCCTGCGCTGGAGATCCATCTCCGGCTTCAGCATGTCAACGACCTCGTTGAGATCCTTCTTCACTTCGGGCCGTGCAACGCGCATCTGCCGAAGCTCATCCAGCAGCGGCTCGGCTGCTCCGTCGAAGGAACCCGCAACGCCGGAATTCACGACCACTTCCATCGCCGCCGCAAGATGGCTCGCGCTGGGCTGGGGCGCGGCTGCTTGGGGCTGTGCGGCCGGCTGCTGCGCAAGGGCTGTTCCGGCCGCAAGGACCAGGGCAACGGACGTTGCGGCGAGGTGTTTGGCGAAACGGGTCATCGGGGTCTCTGCTCCCATTGGTCGAGCGGCTTATGGGCGAACTTCACCGAGTTCCACAAGGCCCCTTTCGGTCGCAAGGATCGCTCCCGTTGCGAGACCCAAGAAGAGGCCCGTCTCGACGACGCCAGGCACTGCCGTAAGGGCAGCGTTCAGCGCCTCCGGCGCGTCGATCCGTTCAAGATGTGCATCGAGGATGAAATGACCGCCATCCGTGAGGTAGGGCTCGCCCTGAGCGGTCTGCCGGAGGCGAAGATCGCCGGGAAGGCCTTGCGCCCTCAGCGCTCCCTCGATCGCGTGGCGGATCGCCCCGAGGCCGAACGGCACGACCTCGATGGGCAGCGGAAAGCGCCCGAGCGTCGCGACGCGCTTCGAGCCGTCGGCGATCACGATCATGCGCCGGCTTGCGGCGGCCACGATCTTCTCGCGCAGCAGCGCGCCGCCCGCGCCTTTGATGAGGCGCAGGCTCTCGTCGAGCTCGTCCGCCCCGTCAACGGTGAGATCGAGGTCCGTGATGTCGTCGAGGGTGGTGAGCGGGATCCCTTCGGCTTCCGCCTGGGCCCGGGTGGCCTCCGAGGTTGGAACGCCGACCACCTTGAGGCCCCCGCGCACGCGCTCGCCCAGAAGCGCCACGAAGTGCCGTGCGGTCGAGCCCGTACCGAGCCCGAGCCGCATGCCGTCCTCCACCGCCGCCACCGCACGAGCGGCGGCGGCGCGCTTCAGTTCGTCCGCGTTCACCGGTCGAGCCCGGCGAGGAGCATGTATTTCATCTCGACGAACTCCTCCATGCCGTGGCGCGAGCCTTCGCGCCCGATGCCGCTCTCCTTGACGCCACCGAACGGGGCAACCTCGGTTGCAAGCAGGCCGGTGTTGATGCCGACCATGCCGTATTCCAGCGCTTCGGCGACGCGGAACACGCGACCGAGATCGCGGGCATAAAAGTAGGCGGCAAGCCCGTATTCCGTGGCGTTCGCCTGCTCGACCACATCGGCCTCGTCCGTGAAGCGGTAGACCGGCGCCACGGGACCGAAGGTTTCCTCGCGGGTGATCAGCATCTTCGTCGTCACATTCGCGAGCACGGTCGGCTCGAAGAAGGTGCGCCCGAGCGCGTGGCGCTTGCCGCCCGTGACGACGCGCGCGCCCTGCCCCACCGCATCCGCGATGTGGCGCTCGACCTTGTCGAGGGCCTGCGGCTTGATGAGCGGGCCTTGCGTGACGCCGACCTCGACGCCATTGCCGACCTTCAGCTCCAGGACCTTACTCGCGAGCTTCGAGACGAACTCGTCGTAGATTCCGTCCTGCGCGTAGATGCGATTGGCGCATACGCAGGTCTGGCCCATGTTGCGGAACTTGGAGACGATGGCGCCCTCGACCGCGGCGTCCACATCCGCATCGTCGAACACGATGAAAGGCGCATTGCCGCCGAGTTCGAGGCCCACCTTCTTCACGGTGGAGGCGGCCTGCTGCATCAGCAGCTTTCCGACCGGCGTCGAGCCCGTGAAGCCCACGAACTTCACGAGCGGATGCGAGGTCATCACCCCGCCGATGGCCTTCGCGTCGCCCGTGACGATGTTGAGGACGCCCGCCGGGATGCCGGCCCGCTCGGCGAGCACGCCGAGCGCCAGCGCGGTGAGCGGAGTTTCGGGCGCCGGCTTGATGACCGCGGTGCAGCCGGCGGCGATGGCCGGGGCGACCTTGCGGGTGATCATCGCGGCCGGGAAGTTCCAGGGCGTGATCGCCGCGATCACGCCGATGGGCTGGCGCGCCACGATAATGCGGGCGTCGGCACGATGGCTTGGGATCGTCTCGCCGTAAACGCGCTTCGCTTCCTCGGCGTAGAACTCGATGAAGGAGGCCGCGTAATCGACCTCACCGCGGGCTTCGGCCAGGGGCTTGCCCTGCTCGCTCGTCATGATGAGCGCGATGTCTTCTTTGTTGGCGATCATCAGCTCGAACCAGCGCCGCATAATCACCGAGCGCTCCTTGGCGGTGCGCTTCGACCAGCTCTTGAACGCCTCGCCGGCCTGCTCGACCGCCTGCGTGGTCTCGGCGGCGCCGAACTTCGGCACGCGGGCGAGGACCTCCCCGGTGGCCGGGTTGTTGACCGGATCGGTGGGTTCGCCGATCCAGGCGCCGCCGACATAGCAGCGCTCGACGAGCAGGGTGGGATCGTTCAGCTTCATGGGAGCCTCGGGGCTGGGCGCGGGAATTCGGCACGCCTCTACCACGGCGAAAGCCGCGCGCGGAAGGCCATTGCCCCGCGCTCCCTGGACGTCCGGGGGCCCGTCGGAGGGATTAGGGTCGTTGGGGCGATGCCCCGCCGCGAGCGGACGGCGTCGGGCCGGTCGGAGCGGGAGCCGGCGCCGCGGCCGTCGGGGCATTCGTCGGGGGCTGCGCCTGGGGGGTGCACACCACGCGCTCGTCGAACACGTAGCAGATGCTCATCTCGCCCGAGCGGAAATTGACCCGGAACACGCCGCCCTCGCGCTCGTGGCGGGACGCCACGAGGCCGTACTCGCCCGGAGGCTGGGCGCCGGCGCCCTCGCCCGCGCCGAAGCACAGGGTCGCGCCGACGGTGCCCTCTTGCAGGCCGTACTGGCAGGAGGTGACCTCGCCGGAATAGCGGTCGATCCGGTAGACCCGGTTCAGATCGGTCTGCGGCGCGGGCACGAAGTCGAAGGGCGCCGCGAGCGCGGCCGGCGCTGCCGCCACCCAGAGGCCGAGCATCCAAAAATTAAAGAAACGCATGGTCAAATCCGGCGATACTCTCGAATCAACCGGGGAACCATAGCACCGGGCCCCGTTTGTATCCCTATCCGCCGCAAGCTCTACCGTCAGGCCGATCCATGCCCCCCTCCCCCATCGTGGTGTTCGATCTCGACGGCACGCTGGCCGACACGGCCGCCGACCTGATCGCGACCTTGAACGTGATCCTCAAACGCGAGGGCCTGGCGCCGCTGCCGGTGGAGGACGCCCGCGCCATGATCGGCGCCGGAGCCCGGGCTCTGATCGAGCGGGGGTTTGCGGCGTCAGGTCGGGAGATCGCGCCCGCCCATCTCGACGAGCTCTACCGCTTCTTCCTCGCCTATTACGCCGAGCACATCTGCGTGGAGACGCAGCTCTATCCCGGCGTCAAGAAGGCGCTGCTCCGGCTGGAGGAGGCGGGCTTCCGCCTCGCGGTCTGCACCAACAAGGTCGAAGCGCATTCGGTGAGCCTGCTGAAGCAGCTCAGGGTCGCCCACCGCTTCGCCGCGATCTGCGGCCGGGATACGTTCCGCTACTTCAAACCCGATCCGCGGCACCTCACGCTCACCATCGAGCAGGCGGGCGGACGCATGGACCAGGCCGTCATGGTGGGCGATTCGCGCACCGACATCGTCACCGCCCAGGCGGCGGGCATTCCCTCGGTGGCCGTGCCCTTCGGCTATACGGACGTGCCGGTCGCGGAACTCGGGCCCGACCGGGTGATCCAGCATTTCGACGAGTTGTTCGACGCGATTCAGCACCTCACGCGCCGGGCCGACGCCGCCTGAGGGAGCCGTTCCTCAGTGCGCGTGGTGCGCCCCGTGGCCCGCACCGGCGCCGAGCGCGCGCACCTCGAATTCCACCGGAACGCGGCCTGCCTTCTCGAACACCAGCGTGCCCTTGAAGCGCTCGCCCTGCTTGAGGGGCTGCTTCAGGCCCACCAGCATCAGGTGATAACCCCCCGGCTTGAATTCGAGGCGCCCGCGCGGCGCAACGCCGACCGCATCGACGGGGCGCATGCGGGACACGCCGCCCGACTCGCTCGTCTCATGGATCTCGACGCGTCCGGCGCTCTCGGCCTCGGCGCCGACCAGGCGGTCGGGGGCGGAGCCGGTGTTCTCCACGGTGAGATAGCCTGCCCCGATCTTGGCACCGCCCGGCGTCGCCCGCGACCAGGCCTCCCGCACCACGAGGGGACCGGCCGATTGCGCGGCGAGCGGCAGCACGCTGGCGAGAATCAGGAGGAGCGCGAGGGGCGTGCTGAGCATGGGGCCATCCGGTCGAGGGGCGGCGACCGGGATGGGACGCGGCCGATCACAACCTTTTGAAGCTTGGCCTTCGGAGCGGGATGGAAGGAAAATGGTGGGCGCGACAGGGATTGAACCTGTGACCCTTCGCGTGTGAAGCGAATGCTCTCCCGCTGAGCTACGCGCCCGATCCGCGCCTTCTAGAGCGGCAAACCCCAGGGCGTCAAGCCGAACGGGGCCCCCTACGGCCACGATAACGCCCAAGCTGCCACACTGTGTGTGTTCTGCGGCACCGTTGCAGGAGGTGCATAACGGCTAAACCATGTCAGCGTATCGGTGTTGCAGAGCGCATAATCCGGAGTCACCCTCTGGATCCGAAACGCGGCCGTCGCGTTGAGTCATCACCAACTCGACACACACTGGGAAAAAGTGAGGCAAAATATGGGACGTTCCAGTGCTGCCCTGACCGGGCTTGTTTGCGCCCTCGCCGCCTTTGCGACGCCGGCTGCAGCCTTCTTCGAAATCGACCCGCTGACCCGCCAGCCGCTCTACAACCAGAGCCAAAGCTATGGGTACGGGTCCGGCTACGGCTCGGGTTATGGCTCGGGCTACGGTCAGGACGACTCCTTCCGCCCGCAGGCTACCCCGGTTCCGCGTCAGGTGGTCTCCTTCGATGCCCGCTACGCCGCCGGCACGATCGTGGTCTCGACGGAGGAGCGCCGGCTCTACTACGTGCTCGGCAACGGCCAGGCGATCCAGTACGGCGTCGGCGTCGGCCGCCCCGGCTTTGAGTGGTCGGGCACCAAGACCGTAACGATGAAGCGCGAGTGGCCGGATTGGCGTCCGCCGGCGGAGATGCTGCGCCGCCGCCCCGACCTGCCCCGCTATATGCCCGGCGGTCCCGACAACCCGCTCGGCGCCCGCGCCATGTATCTCGGCAACACGCTCTATCGCATCCACGGGTCGAACGAGCCGGAGACGATCGGGCAGGCAGTGTCCTCGGGCTGCATCCGCATGACCAACGAGGACGTCGAGGACCTCTACTCCCGCGTTCGCGTCGGCACTCGCGTGGTGGTGCTGCGCTAAGCGATTCTCTGACCCAATCGAGAAGGGCCGGCCGCGCGCCGGCCTTTTTCGTTGCGGGTTAGCTGCGGCGCACCGGATCGCAGGTTTTCGCCATCGCCTAGCCGCGGCGCACCGGATCGCGGGAGAGGCCCTTGGCGTCCAGTTCGGCGAGATAGTTCTGCCACTTCTCCCCCTGCCGGGCGCCGAGCTCGTGCAGGTAGTCCCAGCCGTAGATCCCCGTGTCGTGCATGTCGTCGAAGCGCAGCTTCACGGCGTAATTGCCCACGGGCTCGACGCCGATGATCTGCACGCCGCGCTTGCCCGGCACGGTCTTGCGCTCCGAAGGGCTGTGCCCCTGGACTTCCGCCGAGGGGCTCGTGACCCGCAGGTACTCGGCCGGAAGGTCGAAGGCGGTGCCGTCGTCGAAGGCGATGGTGAGCGTCCTCCGGTCCTTGGCGAGGCGCAATTCGGTGGGCCAGCGCTTCGGCTCCATCAAGAAACCTCTTTCCGGGGCCAGAAGCCCTCTTGTACAAGCTCCCTCGGCCCCGACATGGACCCTCAGGCACTTGTGAACTGACGCTCGGCGCCCCGATTTGGGCTTCAGGCGCCTGTGAATCGAAGCCGGGTGCCCGGATTTGGGGCCCTCAGGCGCTCGTGAATTGACGCTTGGTGCCCAAAGTCTACTCTGCCGGCAAGACAAGAACCAAAAATCGCAAGGGATTGGCTCCTCGATGTGGGGACCGCAGACGCTCCAGACTGACCTCGCCCGCCCGCTCGTCGACCCGTTCGGGCGCGCGATCTCCTACCTGCGCGTCTCCGTGACGGATCGCTGCGATTTCCGCTGCGTCTATTGCATGGCGGAGAACATGACGTTCCTGCCGAAGCGCGACCTTCTCACCCTCGAAGAGCTCGACCGGGTCTGCTCCGTGTTCGTCGAGCGGGGCGTCCGCAAGCTGCGCATCACGGGCGGCGAGCCCCTGGTGCGGCGGGACATCATGACCCTGTTCCGCTCCCTCTCCCGCCATCTCGCCTCCGGGGCTCTGGAGGAGCTCACCGTCACCACCAACGGCTCGCAGCTCGCCCGCCACGCCGCGGAACTCGCCGATTGCGGCGTGCGCCGGATCAACGTGTCCATGGACACCCTGAACCCGGACACCTTCCGCCGGATCACCCGGTGGGGCGACCTCGACAAGGTGATGGCGGGGATCGATGCCGCGCAAGCCGCGGGCCTGAAGGTGAAGATCAACGCCGTTGCGCTCAAGGGCGTGAACGAGGACGAGATCGTGCCCATGATGGAATGGGCGCACGGCCGCGGCATGGACCTCACGCTCATCGAGGTGATGCCCTTGGGCGAGATCGAAACGCACCGGGCCGACCAGTTCCTGTCGCTGGCCCAGATCCGGGCCGGGCTCCTCGACCGCTTCACGCTGGAAGACCTCCAGGAGCGGACCGGCGGCCCCGCGCGCTACGTGCGGGTGAAGGAGACGGGCGGAAAGCTCGGCTTCATCACCCCGCTCACCCACAATTTCTGCGAGAGCTGCAATCGGGTGCGTCTCACCTGCACGGGGCGGCTCTATATGTGCCTCGGCCAGGAGGACGCTGCGGATCTGCGCACGCCGCTCCGCCACTCCGAGGGCAACGAGCGCCTGCATCAGGCCATCGAAGACGCCATCGCCCGCAAGCCCAAGGGGCATGATTTCGTCATCGACCGCCGCCGTTCGGCCCCGGCCGTAAGCCGCCACATGAGCGTCACCGGCGGCTAGAGACTGCGCCGCAAGCTGGGACCGATGACGGACGCGACGGGAACGGCTACGCTTCGCCCATGAGCAGTGTCTACGATGTGATCGTCGCCGGCGTCGGCGGCATGGGTTCGGCTGCCTGCTGGCAGCTCGCCCGGTGCGGCCAGCGGGTTTTGGGCCTCGAGCGCTTCGACATTCCCCACGCCATGGGTTCGTCCCACGGGCAGAACCGAATCATTCGCCTCGCCTATTACGAGCACCCCTCCTACGTGCCCCTGCTCCGCCGGGCCTTCGAGCTCTGGCGGGAGGCGGAGGCGCAGAACGGCGAGAGCCTGCTCTTCGTGACCGGCGGGATCGATGCGGGTCCGGAGGGCGGCCGGATCGTCGCCGGCTCCCTCGCCTCCTGCCGGGAGCACAGCCTTCCGCACGAGGTGCTGAGCGCGCGGGACCTCGCGGCGCGTTTCCCCGGCTGGCGGCTGCCCGAGGGCATGGTCGGCGTGTTCCAGCCCGATGCCGGCTTCGTGGCATCCGAGCGGGCCATCGTCGCCCATGCCCGCATGGCCATGGATCGCGGCGCCGACATCCGTGCCCGCGAGGCGCTGTTGGGCTGGGAGATCACCGGCGCGGGAACCGTCGCGGTCACGACGACCCGGGGCCGCTACGAGGCCGGCCGCCTCGTGCTCTCGACGGGCGCCTGGATTGCCGATCACGTGCCCGCTCTCCAGGGAGGGAATGCGGTGCCGGAGCGGCAGGTGCTCGGCTGGTTCCGGCCCAAGGTCCCCGAGCACTTCGCGCTGGGGCGCTTTCCCGTCGGGATCGTGGAATCGAAGCCGCGCCCGGCCTACGTCTTTCCCGAATGGGGTATCCCGGGCTTCAAGATCGGCGTCTACAACCACCTCCAGCAGCGGGGGCATGCGGACGATCTCTCCCGCGAGCCGAACGATGCCGACGAGGCGCTGCTGCGCGAGGCGATCCGCGGCTCTTTTCCGGATGCCGACGGGGCGGTGCTGAGCCTCAAGGCATGCCTGTTCACCAACACCCCGGACGAGCACTTCTTGGTCGATACGCTGCCCGATGCGCCTCAGGTGATCGTTGCCTCCCCCTGCTCGGGCCACGGCTACAAGTTCGCCAGCGTCATGGGCGAGGTGTTGGCGGACCTCGCGACGGACAGGACTCCGCGGCTCGACCTCGGCCTGTTTCGCCTCGATCGGCTCGTGGCGTCGGAGCGGCAAACGGCGTCTCCCGCGCTCGCCTGATCAAGCGCCTGCCCGACCACGCGCCTGCGTGACCATCCGCTGGCTTGACCACGCGCCTGCTGCAACCGGGGCATGCAGCGCGCCGCTTGCGGCGGCAAGAGCCTCGACCTTCCCGTTCGACACCCTTATCACGAGGCATCCCACCGGGAGATCGTCTTGACCCCTGCCGCCGCGAAGCCCCGCGGAGCTCCCCTTCCCTCGGATGCTGTCCTCGCATCCGCCGCCAACCGGCGCGGAATCCTGGCGATGCTGGCGGCCATGACCTTCTTCACCGGCAGCGATGCGATCGTGAAGATGGCGACCGCGCAGCTGCCGACCGGCCAGATCATGGCCACGCGCGGCATCTTCGCGATGATCATCGTGCTCGGATTGATGGCGGCCCGCGGGGAACTCCACCACCTGCGCAGCGTGACCGACGCCCGCGTGCTCTCCCGCGCCGGCCTGGAAGCTCTCATCGCCTTTCTGTTCATCATGTGCCTTGCCGTGCTGCCGCTCGCAAACCTCACGGCGGTCCTTCAGGCCACGCCCATGATTCTCACCTTGATCGCCGTCGCATTCGGGCTCGAGCGGGTCGGCTGGCGGCGTTGGAGCGCCATTATCGTGGGCTTTATCGGGGTGCTGCTGATCGTGAAACCGAGTGTCGCGGGCTTCAACGCCTATGCGCTGATCAGCCTTGCGACCGCGACCCTCGTGGCCATTCGCGACCTCGCCACGCGCACCATCGGGACGCACATCGCGACGACGCTGGTGACCTTCACGACCACGGCGGCCACGACAGGCCTGGGCGTGCTGCTGTTCTTCGCGGAGGATTGGCGCCCGCTCACCTGGTCCGAAATCGCCATGCTGGCGAGCGCCGCCGCGTTCGTCAGCGCCGGCAACCTCGCCATCGTGCAGGCTTTCCGGGTTGGCGAGATGTCCGTGGTGTCTCCCTTCCGCTACTCCATTATCCTGACCTCGTTGCTGGCCGGGCTCCTGGTGTTCGGCGAGTGGCCCGACCTCGTATCCTGCGCGGGGATTGCCTTGATCATGCTGAGCGGCCTCTACACGATCCGCCGGGAGCAGATCCGCGCCCGTGCGGCTGCGTCCGGAGAAGCCGCGTGACGGCCGCGGCTCAAGACCGCCCGCCCATCACCCGCACCTTCCTGGCGGTGCTGGTGGCGATTTCGACGCTCCAGCCCTTTGCCGTGAACGTTCTGGCGCCGGCGACCCCGGGCCTGACGCAATCGCTGCAAACCGACTACGCCACGGTGCAGCTCACGCTGACCCTCTACCTCGTCACGGTGGCCGCGACTCAGCTCGTCGTCGGGCCGATTTCGGACCGGATCGGGCGGCGCCCCTGCATCCTCGCCGGAGTCGCGCTTTTTGCGCTCGGCTCCCTCATGGGCGCGCTCGCCAACGAGATCGGCTTCCTTCTCGCCGCACGGGTGGTGCAGGCCATCGGCGGCGGCACCTGTTTTGCGCTCGCCCGCGCGGTGGTGCGCGACTCGGCCTCGAAGGACCAATCCGCGAGCCTCATCGGCTACATCGCCATGGCGATGGTGGTCGCACCCATGGTGGCCCCGATGGTGGGCGGATTTCTCGATGCGCATTTCGGCTGGCGCTCGATCTTCGTGGCGATGCTCGCGCTCTCGGCCGCCGTGGGCCTTGCCGCAATGCTGCGCCTGCGGGAGACCGCCCCGCGCAACGAATCCTCGTCGATCAGAGGGATGTTCGCGGCCTATCCGCTGCTCCTGCGCGACCGCGCCTTCGTGGGCTACGCCCTGGCGCTGTCCTGCACGACCGCCTCCTTCTTCGCGTTCGTGGCCGGCGCGCCCTACATCGTGATCACCCATATGGGGCATTCGCCGGACGTGTACGGCATCTACTTCGTGGCCAATGCGGGCGGCTACATGGTGGGCAATTTCCTGTCCGGGCGCTTCGGCCAGCGGATGGGAAGCGAGCGCCTCGCGCGGGTCGGCATCCTGTTCTCCGTGACCTCCGTGCTGCTGGAGCTCGCCTGCGTGATCGTCCTGCCCTGGACGCCGGCGACCCTGTTCATCCCCCTCGTCTTGAATGCGGTCGGCAACGGGCTCACCATCCCGGGCGCCACCGCGTCCGCCCTCTCGATCCGGCCGGAGCTCGCCGGCACGGCCGCCGGCCTGTCCGGGGCCACACAGCTCGGATTCGGCGCCCTGAGCTCCGTGATCATGGGCTGGCTCGTGCCCGTGTGGCCCCTCTCCCTCGTCGCCGCGATGCTGATCTGGGTGCTGCTCGGCTGGGCGGCGCTCACCTTCCTGGTCGGGCGCCGCTAACGCCTCGGCCCCATCCGCAAAATGTCGTTGCGGAAGCGGCACTTGGACCATTGTCGGTGCTTGTGGTGGCTTAGCTGATCGGCTAGGACGCGCCCATTGCGACATTCACCACGAACATGCCAGCCATGCGTCCGCGCGACGCAGGCAGCTGTCAGCCGAGGGATCGGAACGTGCAGGGACTTCTCGGGATCAGCCGGACCATCGACTACCTGAACGAGCGCATCGGCAAGATCACCGCTTGGGCCATCGTCGTCGCGGTGCTCGTTTCGGCGATCAACGCGATCATCCGAAAGGTGTTCGGCGCCTCGTCCAATGCTTGGCTCGAGCTGCAATGGTACCTGTTCGGCGCCGTCTTCATGCTCTGCGCCTCCTGGACCCTGAAGGCCAACGAGCACATCCGCATCGACATCATCTCCAACAAGCTCACGAAGCGAGGACGGGACTGGGTGGACATCTTCGGCCACCTCCTCTTCCTGCTGCCCTTCGTGGTGGTGATGATCTATCTCTCGTTCCCATTCTTCATCCGCTCCTATCAATCGGGCGAGATCTCCACGAATGCGGGCGGCCTGATCATCTGGCCCGCCAAGGCCCTGATCCTGATCGGCTTCATCCTTCTCGGCTTCCAGTGGCTCTCCGAACTCATCAAGCGCGTGGCCATCATGCGCGGCGAGCTCGAGGACGAGCATGCGGCGGGCGGCGGCCATGCTGCCGCGGCGGAAGCCGAGGCCGAGCGCCTGCTGCAGGAGCTGGCCACAACCAACAAGACGGCCGGCGAGATGCCCGGCGACGGCG
Source organism: Microvirga sp. (assembly GCA_035944635.1). GTDB lineage: Bacteria > Pseudomonadota > Alphaproteobacteria > Rhizobiales > Beijerinckiaceae > Microvirga. The sequence goes on along the minus strand of DASZAZ010000053.1, from coordinate 5,571 downwards.
TGCGCTAACGCGACCCGCCCCTCCTCTTTCTGTCCGGAGTTCTCTTCCATGGCTCAGTTGATCGCCCAGAACCTGGCGCCGATCATGTTCGCGGCGCTGGTGATCTTCCTGCTCCTCGGATACCCCGTTGCCTTCGCGCTCGCCGCCAACGGCCTGCTCTTCTTCGTCATCGCGGTGGAACTGGCGCCCTATGCGCCCGACGTGATCCGCCTCGACTGGCCGCTGCTCCAGGCTCTGCCCGAGCGCATCTACCAGACGATGTCGAACGAGGTGCTGCTGGCGATCCCGTTCTTCACCTTCATGGGATTGATCCTCGAGCGCTCCGGCATGGCCGAGGACCTCCTCGACACCATCGGCCAGCTCTTCGGCACCGTGCGCGGCGGCCTCGCCTATGCGGTGATCTTCGTGGGCGCGCTGCTCGCCGCCACCACCGGCGTCGTCGCGGCGTCCGTGATCTCCATGGGCCTGATCTCGCTGCCCATCATGCTGCGCTACGGCTACGACCGGCGCCTCGCCTCGGGCGTCATCGCGGCATCCGGCACGCTGGCGCAGATCATCCCGCCCTCGCTCGTTCTCATCGTGATGGCCGACCAGCTCGGCCGCTCCGTCGGCGATATGTACGAGGGCGCCTTCGTGCCGGGGCTCGTCCTCGCGGGGCTCTATGCCGGTTACGTGTTCCTGGTCACGATGATCTATCCGAAGGCCGGCCCCGGCCTGCCCCAGGATGCCATCGGCTTCCGCGAGCCGAGCGGCGCCCGAGGCGTGTGGCAGCTCGGCGTGCTGGTGCTCTTCTCCGGGCTCGTCGGCTACTACGTGATGTCGCAGACCAACATCCGCGGCGGCGCCGACTTCGTGATCCTCACGATCTGCATCGCGACCGTGGTGGCGCTGATCTGCGCCCTCATGAACCGGCTCTTCGGCGCCAAGCGCGTGATCGCCTCCGCGATCGTGACGGTCGCCCTCGTGGCCCTCTACCTCTACCTCCTGCAGGCCGGCTACCAGACCTGGGGTCTCATCATGGAGATGGTGGCGGCCGGCGCTCTCTACGCGCTGGTGGTCGGCGTCGTCGAGCGCCTCACGGGCCTGCGCCTCATGTCGCGGATGGCCGAGCAGGTGACCTTCGTGATGGTGCCCCCGCTCCTGCTCATCTTCCTGGTGCTCGGCACGATCTTCATCGGCCTCGCCACGCCGACGGAAGGCGGCGCCATGGGCGCGCTCGGCTCGCTCATCCTCGCCGCGATCAAGCGCCGGATCGACAACAACCCGGCCCGCTTCAACTTCTCGATCGTGCGCCAGGCCACAGAGGCGACCGCGAAGCTCTCGGCCTTCGTGCTCTTCATCCTGGTCGGCGCCCGCGTGTTCTCGCTCACCTTCTACGGCGTGAACGGCCACGTGTGGGTGGAGCACCTCCTCACCTCGCTGCCGGGCGGGCAGGTCGGCTTCCTGATCGTCGTCAATGTGATGATCTTCCTGCTGGCCTTCTTCCTCGACTTCTTCGAGCTGGCCTTCATCGTCATCCCGCTGCTCGGCCCCGCGGCCGAGAAGCTGGGCATCGACCTGATCTGGTTCGGCGTGATGCTCGGCGTGAACATGCAGACATCGTTCATGCACCCGCCCTTCGGCTTCGCCCTGTTCTACCTGCGCTCGGTGGCGGCGAAGGAGCCCTACATCGACCGCGTCACCGGCAAGCGCATGGAGCCGGTGACCACGGGCCAGATCTACTGGGGCGCGGTGCCCTTCGTGGTGATCCAGTGCATCATGGTGGCGCTCGTCATCCTGTTCCCGCAGATGGTGATGCATTACAAATCGTCCGCGACCACCATCGACCCGACGGCCGTGCAGCAAAAGCTCGACAACCTCCTGATCCCCGGCCTCGACGCACCCGGCGGCGGGGGCCTGCCGGGTCTGCCGGGCTTCGATCCGCCGGGCGGTGGCGCGCCGCCGGCGCTGCCGGGGCTCGAGCCCCCGCCGCCGCCGCGGATCCAGTAACGATCATCCGGCACTCACGCGAACGGCGGGCTTAAACAGCCCGCCGTTCGCGTGAGTGCCGCCCGGTACTGCCCAACAAAAAAGCCCCGGCTTGCCGGGGCTTTCTGCCGTCGCTTGGGTCCGCGTTCAGGTGCGAGCGCGGGAGCGGATCATGAAGTTGTCGAAGTTGAACTCCGCGACCTGCCACCAGAGATACTGCTCGCCGCGCACGGCCCGGAAGGCGTCGTAGACCTTCTTGAAGTCGGCGTTCTTGGCCGCGATCTCGTCGTAGAGCTCGTTCGCGGATTTGAGGCAGGCCTCCATGATCTCCTGGGAGAAGGGACGCAGCTGCGCGCCGGCGCCGACGAGGCGGCGCAGAGCCGCCGGGTTGCGGGCATCGTACTTCGCCTGCATGTCCACGTTGGCATAGCCGGCCGCCGCGGTGGCGATCGCCTTGTAGTGCTTCGGCAATTCGTTCCACTTCGCCTGGTTGAACATGAAGTGGAGCATGGGCCCGCCCTCCCACCAGCCCGGGTAGTAGTAGAACGGCGCCACCTTCACGAAGCCGAGCTTCTCGTCGTCGTAGGGGCCGACCCACTCGGCCGCGTCGATGGTGCCGCGCTCGAGGGCCGGGTAGATGTCGCCGCCCGGGATCTGCTGCGGCACGGCACCGAGCTTCGCCATCACCTGCCCGCCGAGGCCCGCGGTGCGGAACTTCAGGCCCTGCAGATCGGCCGGCGTCTTGATCTCCTTGCGGTACCAGCCGCCCATCTGCGTACCGGTGTTGCCGCCGGGCAGCGCATAGATGCCGTGCTTGGCATAGAACTCGTTCATGAGTTCGATGCCGCCCGCATGGTACATCCAGGCGTTCATCTGCCGCGAGTTCATGCCGAACGGGATCGAGGTCCCGAAGGCAAAGGTCGGGTCCTTGCCGACATAGTAGTAGGACGCCGTGTGGCTCATCTCCACGGTGCCGTTGCCGACCGCATCCGCGGCCTGGAAGGCACCCACGATCTCGCCCGCCGCGAAGGGCTGGATCTGGAACTTGCCGTCGGTGGCCTCGCTGACGAATTTCGCGAAGGTCTCGGCGGCGCCGTAGATGGTGTCGAGGGACTTCGGGAAGCCCGAGGTCAGACGCCAGCGGACGTCCGGATTGGACTGGGCGATCGCCGGAGCGGCGATGGCCGTTGCAGCCGCACCGGCAGTGGCGGCCTGCAAGAATTGACGACGTTTCATCCTAAGATTTCCTCCCACGGAAATGGATCCCCTGCCTGCCTCTTCGGGCAAGCATGGCCGTAGGAGTCCTGACTTTCGCGCCACAGGCAAGCGCTTTTTGCCGCAGCCGGCATGTCTTTGGTTGTATTCTCCCGCGCTGCCTATCGTTTATTCACGTTTTGGGGCAATAACCCCGCAAGTATCGAGGGTTGAAACCACGAGCGCGCTGGTGCCGGCGCCTTAGAACTGCAAGTGGTAGCGTGATCGCACGAGTAAAGCGGCGGAGAGCGGCAGTCGCCACGGGCCTCTCGGGGCTCGGGCTGAGCCTTTTGCTGTCGCTGCCCCTGGCGGCCCAAGAGAAGCGCTCGCTCAGGATCGCGATGGAGGGCGCATCGCCTCCGTTCAACTACCTCGATCAAAGCAATCAGCTGCAGGGCTTCGAGCCTGATCTGGCGCGGGCGCTCTGCGATGCCATGCAGGCGCAGTGCACCCTCGTGACCCATGAGTGGGACGGGATCATCCGCGATCTCATCAATCGCGAATACGATGCGATCATGTCGTCGCTCGCCGTCACCGAACGGCGTCTGAAACGCATCGCCTTCTCGCGCCGCTACTTCCTGATGCCCTCCTCCTTCCTGGTCCTCAAGGAGGGCGGCCTCGCGGAAGCCACAGCCGAGGCGCTCGCGGGCAAGCGCATCGGCACCACGGACCGGCGCGACCATCTCGCGCTCATCGAGGAGCGCTACAAGGGCGCGGAAGCCCGGGTCTACGGCAAGGTGGAGGACGCGATCCTGGATCTGCGCGCCGAGCGCATCGATGCGGTGCTGGCCGACAAGCTCTCGCTCACCCACTCCGTCGAAGGCCGCGACGGCGAGTGCTGCCGCATCCTCGCCGACGTGCCGCCGACGCCCGCCCACAATGCGCGCAGCATCGCGGTGGGCTTGCGGAAAGAGGACGAGGACCTGAAGGCCTCCTTCGATGCCGCCATCGCGGCGATCCAGGCGAACGGCACCTACGACCGGATCCGCGTCAAGTACTTCCCCTTCGACGTTCGCTAGCCTCGGCTCGGCGGGAGGCGTTTGACGCCCGCCCCACCCCCTGCGTAGAACCGCTGCCGACGCACAACGGCCGGGGATTCACGATCGTGAAGGCCCCCGCCGAAGCGCAAGGGCGAGGGATCAACGATGGCGAAGGTGGCTTTTCTGGGTTTAGGCGTGATGGGCTATCCGATGGCCCGGCATCTGGCCTCGAAGGGCCACGAGGTGACGGTCTACAACCGTACCACGCCGAAAGCGGAGAAGTGGGTTTCCGAGCACGGCGGCCGTTCCGCCGCGACCCCGCGGGAAGCCGCGGAAGGCCAGGAGATCGTCTTCTCCTGCGTCGGCAACGACGATGACCTGCGCCAGATCACGATCGGTGACGACGGCGCATTCGCCGGCATGGCCAAAGGAGCGATCTTCGTCGATCACACCACCGCTTCGGCGGAGGTTGCGCGCGAACTCGACGCGGCCGCCGGCCAAGGCGGCTTCGGCTTCGTGGACGCTCCCGTCTCGGGCGGGCAGGCCGGCGCCGAGAACGGCGTGCTCACCGTGATGTGCGGCGGCGATCCCGCGGTCTATGCCCGCGCCGAGCCGGTGATCATGAGCTTTGCGCGCGCGTGCCGGCTGATGGGTCCTGCGGGATCGGGCCAGCTCACCAAGATGATCAATCAGATCTGCATCGCGGGCCTGGTGCAGGGCCTCGCCGAGGGCATCCATTTCGGCAAGAAGGCCGGGCTCGACATCGAGGCGGTGCTCGACGTGATCTCCAAGGGCGCCGCCGGCTCCTGGCAGATGGAGAACCGCGGCAAGACCATGAACCAGAGCAAGTTCGACTTCGGCTTCGCGGTCGACTGGATGCGCAAGGACCTGTCGATCGTGCTCGGCGAAGCGCGCAAGAACGGCGCCAAGCTCCCGGTCACGGCTCTCGTGGATCAGTTCTACGCCGAGGTCCAGGCCATGGGCGGCAACCGCTGGGACACGTCGAGCCTCATCGCGCGGCTGGACCGCTAAAGCCGCAGGCCAGCCCCTCGAACGCGATCGCGGCCGGACCGCTGAGCCTCTAGGCCGCCCTGCCGATCGTGCTAACCTTCCCTTGGGTCACCCTCGACCCAAGGGAGGAAACCACGAAGCGCGGAATCACCGCAGCAGCCGCCGCGTCCCTGGCCGCTCTGTTCGCCGGAATCCCCACGGGGGCCAGTGCACAGAACGCCGCGAGCGGTTCGGCGGGCATGACGTTCTTCGTCACCAGCGTCGGCTCCGGCAAAGGCGCCGACCTCGGCGGTCTGCAAGGGGCCGATCAACACTGCCAGACGCTCGCTGCCGCGGCCGGCGCGGGATCGAAGCAATG
>DASZAZ010000052.1:0-35056 GCA_035944635.1 Microvirga sp. | reverse complement strand
AGCGCTGGGCCGCACGAAGGTGCTTAAGGCAGGCGGGTCTGAGACGACCAGCAGACCTGCCGAAGCGCGGGGCTGGCGCCTGTGAGATCATCGTGCACGGGGCGCGTGCGGCACCGCTCGTCCGGTGCCCTCCCTCCCTGTTTCTTACGCCGCCGGCTTGGCGGTGCCGTATGCGCCCCGTGCCCCCACCAGGGCACCAGGCACACACAAGGCCATGCCTCGCACCACAAGGTGGCGAGGTTACAGGCGCATCCGCAGGCCCGGGTGCACCGCTGGACGCGATGCCCGGGCCCGCGCAGTCGAGACCTAGAGGCTCTTCATCACGTTTTCGGCGCCGGTGACGTCGGCCTTGCCGGGCGAATCCTCGACCACGAGCGACGTCACGACACCGTCGTCCACCACCATGGCGTAGCGCTTCGAGCGGGTGCCGAAGCCCGCGCCCGTGCCGTCCATGGTGAGGCCGATGGCGTTGACGAACTCGCCGTTGCCGTCCGCGAGCAATTCGATGCCGTCGGCGCCGGCCGCTTTGCCCCAGGCTTCCATGACCCACACGTCGTTCACCGAGGTGAAGGCGATGGCGTCGACGCCCTTGGCGCGGATCGCCTCGGCGTTCTGGATGAAGCCCGGCAGGTGCGTGCGATGGCAGGTGGGCGTGAAGGCGCCGGGCACGGCGACGAGCACGACCTTGCGGCCCTTGAACACGTCGTCGGTGGTCTTGGGCGCCGGGCCCTCCGGCGTCATGACACGAAACGTTGCTTGCGGCAGGCGGTCGCCAACCTGGATCGTCATCGAGAGGTCTCCCACGGAAAGCGGCGCATCCGTGCGCCGTCTCCGTTGGCTTAGCGTGGCCGTTCGCTCCCGTCGAGACGAAGGCGGCGTCACCCTTCCCTTGCGTCGCGTCTTCGCTCAGGGCTTTTGGGGAAGCTCCACCTTCACATCCGTCTCGATGGCCGTCTCGCCCGCCACCAGGGTGAGGCGGAGCGGCAGCGGCCCGGGATGATCCTTCGGCCGCTCCTCGAGGGTGAGGAAGAATCGCGTCCGATCCGCGGACGGCTCCTCGCCTGCCGCAGGGCTTGAGACGAACCAGCTGTCCGGCGCCTCCGGGAAGATCACGGGCTTCGCGCCGGCCGGTCGGCGCACGAGAACCGAGATGCGCGGCTTGTCTCCGGCGATCGCTTCGGCCGAGAGAACGGCGAGGTCGTCCGAGGCGCCCAAGGGACGCGGCTTCGGCACGCCGGCCAGCGCCGCGTCGATGCCCGCATGGCGCTCCGCCTTGTCGGGCAGGGAGAGGGACAGGGTGGAATGCGCCGGGATGCAGATGTCCTTGCAGACTCCGTAATCGAGGGTGAGGTCGAGATGGACGGGCTGCTTCGGGTCCTGCGGCGTGACCACGAGCGGCAGGATCACCCGCTCGGGGTAGACGTAGGAGACCCCGCCCGCATCCTCGACGCGCTTCGGCGCCGGCCAGCGCACATCCACGGCCGCCACATTGTCGGAGGCCGACCAATCGAAGGAGGGCGGCAGCCCGGCATCGCCCGGATGGCGCCAGTAGGTTTTGAAGCCGCGATCGAGCGCGATCTCCACGCCCGCGAGGGGACGCCCGTCGAGGCTCCCTCCGGCCACGAGGCGCACGCGGGAATGGAGCCCCTGCGCCCAGGGCGAGGCCACCTCGGCGCCGGCCTGTGTCGATCCGAGCGCCGCAAGGGCGAGGAAGAGCAGGCCCGCCACGCGGCGGAAAAGGGGGACCGGAGCCCTGCCGAGGACGTGCATTCGGACCCTGTGGGAAAGGAGGATCGAAGCCCTACGGATGAGGTGCATCCGGGCCCTGCGGGAAAGGAGGATCGAAGCCCTGCGGATGAGGTGCATCCGGGCGATGTCGCGCGACACGATTGTCATGGAACTCCCGCCTGCCTGAGGCACTTCCCTTATGAGGTTTTCAAAGCGCGCCAGCTACTCGCGTTCCCGTGACCCACATTGAAGTGATGGGCCCAGACACGAGTGGACAGGTCACGCTGCAAGCGTAGCATAAGGCCATGCTCTTGAAGCGCACTCCAGAACAGACCACGGGCTCGGGCTACCTCGACGGGCAACTCCTCGTCGCCATGCCCGGCATGGTGGACGACCGCTTCGCGCGGGCCGTCATCTATGTGTGCGCCCATTCCGCCGAAGGCGCCATGGGCATCGTCCTCAACCGCGCGGCCTCGGATCTGAACTTCCCCGATCTCCTGGTCCAGCTCGAGATCGTTCCGGAGCCCGAGCGCATCCGCCTGCCCCAGCGGGTCGGCACCATGCCGGTTCTGATGGGCGGACCGGTGGAGACGAGCCGCGGCTTCGTCCTGCACTCGCCGGATTTCTACATCGACCAGTCGACGCTTCCCATCGACGACAGCGTCTGCCTGACCGCCACCATCGACATCCTCCGCGCCATCGCCCGGGGCGACGGCCCCCAGAACGCGGTGCTGGCGCTGGGCTATGCCGGGTGGTCGGCCGGCCAGCTCGAAACCGAGATCCAGTCCAACGGCTGGCTCAACTGCCCGGCCGATCCGAACCTGATCTTCAAGGCCTCGGTGAACACCCGCTACGACCTGGCCCTGCGCAAGATCGGCATCGACCCCGCGATGCTCTCGTCCGAGGCGGGACACGCCTGACGGGCGAAGGGCGTTCTAAGCGGCTTCCGGCGCCGCGCCGACAAGCTGGCGCGCCTGGAGCATCGACATCGGCTCTCCGAACACCGGGCCTTGCGCGTATTCGCAGGCGAGCTGCGACAGCTCCACGGCTTCGGATTCCGTCTCCGCGCCTTCCGCCACCACTTCCATCCCGAGCTCGTGGGCCATCTTGACGATGGATCGCAGGATCACCGCCCGCCCGTTCGCCATCTGGCGCACGAAGGACTGGTCGATCTTGATCGTGTCGAAGGGGAAGCGCTGGAGATAGGAGAGGGCCGAGTAGCCCGTGCCGAAATCGTCGAGGGAGAGGCCGGCCCCGAGATCCCGCAGGCGTGCGAGCATCTGCGCCGCATATTCCGGATTCTCCATCACGAGACCCTCGGTCATCTCCAGCTTCAGGGAGCCCGGAAGCACGCCGGTGCGGGCGAGCGTCGCCTTCACGTCCTGCAGGAGATCGTGGCGCAGCAGCTGGTGGCTCGCCATGCGAACGCTGGCGAAGATCGGCGGATCGACTTCGAGGGCCTGCTGCCAGGCCGCCAGCTCGCGGGCGGTGCGTTCGAGCGTGTAGACGCTCAGGTTCACGATGAGGCCCGTCTCCTCGGCGACGGGCAGGAAGTCTTCGGCTCCCAGGCGGCCGAGGCGAGGATGATCCCAGCGCAGCACCGCCTCGAAGCCCGCGATGGTGCGGTCCTCCAGGCGGACGACGGGCTTGAACAGCACCTTGATGTCGCCGCGCTCGTAGGCCCGCTGCAGGTCGTTGCCGAGATTGAGCTTGTCGTTGCGGTCCGCGCGCATTGAGGGGCGGAACACCTCGATCCGGTCGCCGCCCTGGCGCTTGGCGTGCATCATCGCGATCTCGGCGCTTTTCAGCATCTCCTCGCGGGTGCCGATGGCCTGCGGATCGTGCAGCACGAGGCCGATCGAGGCCGTGAGGAAGATCTCGCGCTCCGCGTAGGTGATCGGCGTCGTGAGCGTCCGGCGGATCATGTCCGCGAAGGCAATGATGCGGTCCGGCTCGCGCTCCGAGACGAGGATCATCGCGAAGGCGTCGCCGCCGATGCGGGCGAGCGTGTCCTGCGGCTTCAGCAGGCGGCCGAGGCGGCGGGACAGGGTGAGCAGGATCGAGTCGCCGGCGGAGAGGCCCACGGCATCGTTGACCTGCTTGAAGCGATCCACATCGATCACGACCACGGTCGGGCGGAGCAGATCGCTTTGCGCCGTGAAGGTGAGGGCGCTTTCCAGGCGATCGTAGTAGAGCTGCCGGTTCGGCAGGCCGGTGAGATTGTCGTGGATCGCATCGTGGAGGATGCGATCCTCCGCGGTTTTCGACTCCGTGATGTCGGCGAGCGTGCCGACGATGCGGATGACCTCGCCGTCCGAGCCCACCACCGGGCGCGCCTTGAGGCGGAACCAGTGATAGGGGCCGGTGCTCGACCGCAGCCGGAAATCCTGGTTGATGCGCCCGCGGCGCTGCTCGATCACCGCGTCGAGCGCGGTGCGATAACGGTCCCGGTCGAAGGGATGAATGAGGTCGAGCCAGCCGGAGGCGGGACCCTCCAGCGTGCCGGCCCGCAGGCTCAGCTGCTGCTCGACCTCCGGGCTCACGAAGATCTTGTCGCCCGCCACGTCCCAGTCGAACACGATGTCGCCGGCCCCCGACAGAGCGAGCGCGCGGCGCTCCGTGTCGGTCATCAGCCCCTGGGCGAAGCCGGTGCCCGAGAAGGCGTGCTGCATCACGGTGAAGCCGATCAGCATCACGATGAGCACGAGCCCGCCGATGAGCGCCGGCGGCACGAGGTCCGTGGGCAACTGGCCCATGACCGTGAAGCTCGCCGCCGCAACCCAGGTAATGAGGAGAAGCCAGGTCGGGACGAGCATCACGGCCCGGTCGTAGCCGTGGGTGGCGAGATGCACCACCAGCACGAAGCCGATGCCGGCCACCGCCGCGATGGAGATGCGGGCGACGCCGGAGGCGATCGGCGGATCGACCACCGCCAGGCCCACGAGAGCCGCAAGGAACACGAGCCAGAACGCCGTCACATGGCTGTAGCGCACATGCCAGCGGTTCAGGTTGAGATAGGCGAACAGGAAGACGAGAAGGGTCGCGGCGAGCACCGCCTCGGCACCGGCGCGGTAGACGCGTTCCGCCGCTTCGGTGATCGGGAAGATGCGCTGGAAGAACCCGAAATCGATGCAGGCATAGGCGAGCACCGCCCAGGCCAGCGCGGCGGCGGCCGGAAAGATGAGGGCGCCCTTCACCACGAACACGATGGTGAGGAAGAGGGCCAAGAGGCCCGCGATGCCGATGATGATGCCCTTGTAGAGGGTGAGGCCGTTGACGCGCTCCTTGTAGGCGTCCGCCTCCCACAGATAGAGCTGCGGCAGGTTCGGCGTGCGCAACTCCGCGACGAAGGTCACCGTGGTGCCCGGGTCGAGGGTGATGAGGAAAACGTCGGCGTCGGGGCTGTCCTCGCGCTCCGGCCGGATGCCCTCGCTCGCGGTAATGGCGGCAATGCGGGAGGAGCCGAGATCGGGCCACACCACGCCCGAGCCCGTGAGCCGGAAATGGGGCGCGACGAGAAGGCGGTCGATCTGCTCGTCGGTGCTGTTGGTGAGGGCGAAGACGATCCAGTCCGGTCGCGTGTCGGACTCGCGCGCCTTCACGGCGATGCGGCGCACGATGCCGTCGCGCCCCGGTGCGGTGGAGATCTGGATCAGGTCCCCGTCCGAGCGGTAGCGCTCGATCATCGGGGTGAGGTCGATGGCTTTCGCCTCGAGGTTCACGCGCACCGCCTCGACCGCCTGTCCGGCCGAGGGCCAGAGGAGCGAAGCCGCCAAGGCGAGCAGCAGGGCGAGGGCGAGAGAAGCGATCCGCAACGCTGTACGTCTTTCGTCCGGTTCTCACGAACGGTGAGCTTGAGTGGTACTGGGCAGCAAGCTTGAGAGCAAGGCAGCGCCGAGACCCGGGGCGACTTGTCAGCAAAGCGTCGGGCCGCTGTGGAAGCGCTTTGCGGCGGGATTGAGGAGCAAGGCGGGGAGGCCGCAAGCCCTCGACCAGCCCTTCACCGGGAGCGGGCGCGGCGCTTAGGCCGCAAGCCCTTCGACGATGCGCTCCACGGTCGGCAGGCTTTTGATGGGGCCGATAGCCGCTACCGTTGGGGCACCCTTCAGCAGCGCCGCACCGGCCGCGCGTACCTCATCGACAGTGACGGCGTCGACACGGGTGACCACCTCTTCGCTCGGGATCACCCGACCCCAGGAGAGAAGCTGGCGGGCGATACGCTCGATGCGTCCGCCGGGCGTTTCGAGCGCCGCCAGCAGGCCGACCTTCATCTGGGCCTTGGCGCGAGCAACCTCGACCTCGTCGATGTCGCGGCTGGCACGGAGCGCGCATTCCAGCGTCACCTCCGTGAGCTGCTTGATGTCCCCACCGGCGGTGCCAGCGCCGATGCCGAAGAGCCCGCAATCCGAGAACGGCCAGTGGAAGGCCTCAATGGAATAGGCGAGGCCGCGCGTCTCGCGCACCTCGTGCCACAGGCGCGAGGTCAGCCCGCCGCCGAGAAGATGCGCGAAAAGATGGGTGCCATAATAGCCGCGGTCCTTGAAGGAGAGACCCGGCAGGCCGAGCACGAGGTTGGCCTGTTCGAGCTTGCGGCGGATGCGCCGGTCGCCGCCGGTGTAATGCCCAGGCTCGACGGCGCGGGGCGCGACGGCCGGGAGACCGCCGAAAAAGCGCTCCGCCGCCGCGACCACCGCTTCGTGTTCCACGTCGCCGGCCGCGGCCAGCACCATCCGGCCGGGGGTGTATTCGCGGGCCATGAAGGCGCGGATCGTGCCGGCATCGAGGGCGCGGATGGTGTCGGGCGTCCCCAGGATCGGGCGGCCGATCGCCTGGCCGGCAAAAGCCGTTTCCATGAAGGCGTCGTAGATGAGATCGTCCGGGGTATCCTCGACGGCGGCATGTTCCTGGAGGATCACGCCCTTCTCGCGGGCGAGCTCCGCCTCGTCGAAGGCCGAGTTGGTCAGGATGTCGCCGAGCACGTCCAGCGCCACGTCGATGTTTTCGCCCAACACGCGAGCGGTATAGCTCGTGTACTCGACGCTGGTCGCGGCGTTGATGTCGCCGCCCACATTCTCGATGTCCTCGGCGATGGCCCGGGCGGAGCGGCGCGCGGTGCCCTTGAAGGCCATGTGCTCGATGAGATGCGACAGCCCGTGTTCGTGCGGCTCCTCGTGGCGGGAGCCGACGCCGACCCACACGCCCAGCGTCGCGGTGGCGATCTCGGGCATGGGCTCGGTCGCGACCGTGAAGCCGTTGGCGAGCGTGGTGATCTGGATCCGCGGCTCGCGGACGAAGTGGCGGTTCATGCCGCCACGCCGCGCACGGCCCGCGCCCGCTCGCGGATGAAGCGCTCGATGGCGCCCTGCTCGTTCGGGAGAACGGTGAAGCGCTCCGGTCGGTCGAGGAGATCGGCCAGGTGCGGCGGCAGCTTCGGACGCAGGCCCGTGGCGCGTTCCACCGCGTCGGGGAACTTGGCGGGATGCGCGGTCGCAAGCGCGATCACCGGAACCTCGGGGCGCCCCGCGAGGAGTCGGCGCGCGGCCCTCGTGCCAACGGCGGTGTGCGGATCGAGCACATAGCCGGTCTCGCGGTAGGTCTGCTGCATCTCTTCGGCGACGGAAGGCTCATCCACCGCCACGGCGCCAAACTCCTCGCGGATACGGGAGAGGGGCTCGGCATCGATCAGGAAGGCGCGGGACTGCGAGAGGCTTCCCATCAGCCTCCGCACGGCGGCTCCGTCCCGGCCGTAGGCTTCGAACAGGAGCCGCTCGAAGTTCGACGAGATCTGGATGTCCATGGAGGGGGAGGCGGTGGGCTGCACCCCACGGATTTCGTAGGAGCCCGAGCCCAGCGCGCGGGCCAGAATGTCGTTGGCGTTGGTGCCGATCATCAGGCGCTCGATCGGCAGCCCCATCTGCTTCGCCGCCCAGCCCGCGAGGATGTCGCCGAAATTGCCGGTCGGCACCGAGAAGGACACCGGGCGGTGGGGCGAGCCCAGGGTCACGGCGGAGGTGAAGTAGTAGACCGCCTGCGCGGCGACACGGGCCCAGTTGATGGAGTTCACGCTCGAGAGCTGCAGTTCCTCGCGGAAGCGCCCGTGGTTGAACATCGCCTTCACGGCGTTCTGGCAATCGTCGAAGGTGCCCTCGACCGCGATCGCATGAACGTTGGGGGCATCCACCCCGGTCATCTGCCGGCGCTGCACGTCCGAGACGCGGCCATGCGGATAGAGGATGAAGATATCGACCTGATCGAGGCCCCGGAACGCCTCGACGGCCGCGCTGCCGGTATCGCCGGACGTCGCCCCGACGATGGTCGCACGGGTACCGCGGGCCTTGAGGGCATGGTCCATGAGCCGGCCCAGCAGCTGCATCGCCACGTCCTTGAAGGCGAGCGTGGGCCCGTGGAAGAGTTCGAGGACGAAGAGGTTGTCCCCCAACTGCGTGAGCGGACACACCGCCGGGTGGCGGAAGCTCGCATAAGAATCCTCGATCATCCGGTCGAGGGCCACGGCCGGGATCTCGCCCGCCATCAAGGGAGTGAGAACCGCTTTTGCAGCCTCCGCGTAGCGCTGCCCGGCGAAGCCCCCGATCGCATCGCGGCTCAAGCTCGGCCACGTCTCGGGCACGTAGAGACCGCCGTCGCGGGCGAGCCCGGTCAGCAGGGCCTCGGTGAAGCCGATCGCGGGCGCCTCGCCGCGGGTGGAGACATGGAGCAAGGGTCGATCTCCTGAAATTGCGCCGGACCTTAGGGATCGGCTCCCGGTGCGGCAAGCATTTTGGCCCCCGCTCCGGCACCTGCGACTCAGGTGCCGGAGCTTGGCCGGGCTCCCATCAGCGGAGCCGGGCCATGGTGAGCGCATCGACGAATTGGCCGTCGCGAAAGGCGAAGGAGCGCAGCGTGCCCTCCGCTTCGAAGCCGTGGCGGCGGTAGAGCGCGATGGCCGGCGCGTTGTCGGCATACACGGTCAGCTCCATGCGGCGGATGCCGAGCCAGTTGTCCGCGGTGTCGATCAACGCCCGGAGCAGGGCCGTGCCGATGCCTTGGCCGACGTGATCGTCGTGCACGCCCATGCCGAGGTAAGCCACATGGTTGCGCCGGCCCTGGTAGCGCTCGAAACCGGCCGCGCCCACGAGCTTATCCGCCAAGAGCGCCACGATGGCGACATGACCGGACGGGCGGCTCTCGATGAAGCGCCTCGTCTCCTCGAGCGTCTGGAATGGCACGCTCAGCGTCCCGAAGCGATAGCCGGGGAGATCGCGAAGGGCGTGGAGCGCCTCGGCGTCGCTGACGCGGGTGGCGCGGATCACCAGACCCGGCGGAGCCTTGGCCTGCGCTGGTTCTCGTTCGAGCAAGGATTGGTCGGGCGGCATGGTTCTCTCCATCGTTGGGGCGGAGAGGAGCCGAACCGAAGAAGCCCTGCTCGTCTCCGCAGGGCTTGGGGGAATGATCAGGCGCTAAGTGTCGCGCGCAGCCGGTCCCGCCCACCCTGAGGTGTTCGTGGTCATAAGGGCTACGTGCATGCAGCGCGTGATCATGAGACTTACCATACAGCAAGCCCGCAAAACCGCCAAGGTGCGGCCTAGCCGGCTTTCAGCCGCCGCCAAGCGAAAGCGGTGAAGACGCTCACGAGCGTGAGGGCGATGCCGTACCAGGTCAGCGCGTATTGCAGATGGTTGTTGGGAAGGTTGAGGCGGTTCTGGCCGCCGCGGGGCCAGCCGCCCGGGTTCGGGGTTGCGTCCGCTTCGACATAGAAGGGAGCCACCCGCTCGAGGCCGCGGGCGGCGGCGATCGCGGCGGGGTCGCGACTGAACCAGCGATTTTGGGCCGCCACGTTGTCGGGCGTGAACCAGGTCCGCTCCTCGGGTGCGCGGACGAGCCCGGTGACGGTGACTTCGCCCGCGGGCTGGCTCCCCGGTCGTGCGGCCGCGTCACGCAACTCGGTCGGGACGAAGCCTCGGTTCACCATCACGATCGCCCCGGTGGAGAGGCGAAGCGGGGTGAAAAGATAGAAGCCCTGAGCGGGCGCGCCGCGCTCGGCGGGGGCGAGACCATGCACCGGGGCTTCATGTTCGTGAAGGAACGTGCCCGTCACCGTCACGCGTCGGAACTGGTCGTCGTCGGACGACCAAGCCGACCATCGATCTTCCGGAAGAATGGCGCCTGCCGCGCCCCGCGCACGCGCCTCGATCTGGCCGATCAGGCCCTCCTTCCAGGCCATGCGCTGCACTTGCCAGGTTCCAAGACCGAGCAGGATCGCAAGGGCGACCAGCGAGGCGAGGCCGGGCGCCAGGAGAGACCGTACGTGACGCACGGATCAGCGCGGCCCCTCATGCGGCTTGGCGGCCGTAACCGCCTCCAACCGGCCTTCCTCGGCCTTGTGCTTGAACTGCAGGGCGACCATCAGGCCTTTGAGCGGGCGTACGAGGCCAAGGCTCAGGATGCCTGTGAGGCCGAACCACAGCACCAGGTGCAACCAGATCGGCGGTGTGAAGGTGAACTCAACCCAGAGCGCCAAGCCGACCACCACGATTCCGACGAACGACATCACGAAGAAGGCGGGCCCGTCGGCGGTGTCGATGAACCCGTAATCGAGGTCGCAAGCCTCGCAGCGGGGTGCAAGCGAGAGAAAGCCCTTGAACAGCCGGCCTTCGCCGCAGCGCGGGCAGCAGCCTTTGAGCGCCACGGTCATGGGAGTCGGCGGGGTGTGGGTCGGCGTCACGGGCGCCTCCTTGAAAACGCGAAGGGCGGCCGAAGCCGCCCCTCTCATATGGTGATCGTGGATCGCCGTGTCAGTGGCTCCCGCCCCCGTAGCCCCACACATAGATGGCGGCGAAGAGGAAGAGCCACACCACGTCGACGAAGTGCCAGTACCAGGCCGCAAATTCGAAGCCGAGGTGCTGCTGGGGCGTGAAATGGCCCTTGTAGGCCCGGAAGAGGCACACGGCGAGGAAGATGGTGCCGATGACCACATGCGCGCCGTGGAAGCCCGTCGCCATGAAGAAGGTGGCGCCGTAGATGTGGCCTTTGAAGCCGAAGGCGGCGTGGCTGTACTCGTAGATCTGGCAGATCGTAAAGACGACGCCGAGGAGCACGGTGAGCCACAGGGCGGTCTTCAGGCCCTGCCGATCGTTGTGCAGGAGCGCATGGTGCGCCCAGGTGACTGTCGTGCCGGAGGTCAGCAGGATCAGCGTGTTCAGAAGCGGCAGGTGCCAGGGATCGAAGGTCTCGATGCCCTTCGGGGGCCAGGCGCCGCCGAGGAACTCCACGCGCGTGTATTGCAGCGGGTCGTTGGGATAGAGCGCAGCTTCGAAATAGGCCCAGAACCAAGCCACGAAGAACATCACCTCGGAGGCGATGAACATGATCATGCCGTAGCGGTGGTGGATCTGGACCACCCGGGTGTGGTGGCCCTCGTAGGTGGCCTCGCGGGTCACGTCTGTCCACCAGCTCAGCATGGTGTAGAGCACGCCGATGAAGCCGGCTCCAAGGACGTAGGGGCCGATGCTCAGCCCGCCGAACTGCATGCCCTTCATGGACATCACGGCGCCGACTGCCATGAAGAAGGCGCTCACCGAGCCGATGAGCGGCCAGGGGCTCGGATCGACGAGGTGGTAATCGTGGTGCTTGGCGTGAGCCTCGGCCATTTCCTGAACTCTCTATCCTCGAGGTCTTGTCGCTTTAGGACGTTTCCGCCCAGCTTGTCACGGTGCTTATTGCGGTTTTACCGCCGGAGCCGATGTCGCATCGGAGCGGCCGCCGGCATCGGCCGTCTTGGCGTTCCGCGCCGGGAAGTAGGTGTAGGAGAGGGTGATCGCCTTCAGGTCCTTAACGTTTGGATCCGCGACGATGGACGGGTCGACGTAGAAGATCACCGCCGATTCGAGGGTCTCGCCCGGCTGGATCGTCTGCTCGGTGAAGCAGAAGCACTGGATCTTCACGAAGTAGGCGCCGGCAAGGGAGGGCTGCACATTGTAGCTTGCCACCCCCGTCGTCGGCACGGTGCCGGTATTGGTCACCCGGTAGAGAACCGTGGTGGTCTCGCCGACCTTCACCTCGACCTGCGGGGTCTCGGCGGCGAAGCGCCAGTTGAGGCCCGGCGCCACGTTGGCGTCGAAGAGCACCGTGACCTTGCGGTCGAGCGCTTCGGCCGGGGCGACGCCCGCGGTGCGCACGATCGGCGTGCCGTCGAAACCGGTAAGGCGGCAGAAGAGGTCGTAGAGCGGAACGGCCGCGTAGGCCATTCCTACCATGCCCGCCGCGATGCCGGCGCAAACGACGGCCGTTCGCCGCTGCTTGCGGCCGAGGTCCGAGGAGGGGCTCTGCGGATCGGTCATGGCATCCTCATAACGGCCGCTGCAGCACGCCGGGTCCAAGCTTGGCGATGGTGACGGCATAAAAGAGCACCACCAAGCCTCCGAGCACGAGGGCAAGGGCGAGCGAGCGCTGACGGCGCCGCCGCTGGTCCTCGGGGCCGAGCGGGGGAGTGGCGGCCATGCTTTACCCCAGAACCGGCCGGAAGAGGCCGAACGCGTGCTCGGCCAGAAGCGTCGCGAAGATCGCGAAGAGATACAGGATCGAGAAGCCGAAGAGCTGCTGCGCCACCTTCAGGGAGCGCTCGCCCGTGCGCAGGCGGAAAACCTGCCAGGCCAGCGCCAGCATGCCGGCCCCGCCAACAACCGAGACGACCGCGTAGGCGAGACCGCCGAAGCCGAGGGCCACCGGAGCCACGCCGAGGGGCGCAAGCAGCAGCGTATAGGCGAGGATCTGACGGCGGGTGGCATCCGGCCCGGCGACGTTCGGGAGCATCGGGATGCCGGCGCGGGCGTAATCGCCAGACTTCACGAGGGCGAGGGCCCAGAAGTGCGGCGGCGTCCAGATGAAGATGATGGCGCAGAGCACGAGGCTCTCGAGGCCAAGCGAGCCCGTGACCGCAGCCTGCGCGACCACCGGGGGCAGGGCGCCGGCCAGGCCGCCGATGACGATGTTCTGCGGCGTCGAGCGCTTGAGCCACATGGAATAGATGACCGCGTAGAACACGATCGTGAAGGCGAGAAGGCCGGCCGCAAGCCAGTTCGCCACGATGCCGAGGACGAGCACCGAGCCTCCGGACAGCGTCAGGCCGAAGGCGAGCGCCTCGTCGGGGCGGATCTTGCCGGCGGGAATCGGGCGCTTGGCCGTGCGGGTCATGACCGCGTCGATATCGGCGTCCCACCACATGTTGAGGCAGCCCGAGGCGCCGGCACCCACCGCGATCATCAGCAGGGAGGCGAAGGCGATCACGGGATGGGCCGTGACGGGCGCCACCACCATGCCGACGAGGGCCGTGAAAACCACTAGGAACATCACCCGCGGCTTCAGCAGCGCGAAGAAGTCGGAGACGTCGCCCTGGGAGACCGCAGGGGCCGCAACGGACTGGCTTTGATCGAGGGTAGGGGCTGCTGTGCTCATGATCGCTAAATGAATGCGGGCCCGTCGCGGCAGCGCGCCGGGGCCCTGGAGAGGATCGTGATCGGCTTCTCGCCGGAAGGCTCCTCGGGGAGCCCTCGGGGGAGAAGCGGGCGGCCCTGGGGCCGCCCGGTCCTGGACTAGTGGTGCGTGTCCGCGATGCGCGGCAGCGTCTCGAACTGGTGGAAGGGCGGCGGCGAGGGCAACGTCCACTCCAGCGTCGTGGCGCCTTCGCCCCACGGATTGCCGGCCGCGCGCTCCTTGCGGACGAAGGCGTAGACCACGCCCGCGATGAACACCACGAGGCTCGCCGCAAAGAGGTGACCGCCCTGCGTCGCGACCCAGTGCCAGCCCGTGAAGGCGTCCGGATAATCCGCGTAGCGGCGCGGCATGCCGGCGAGGCCGAGGAAGTGCATCGGGAAGAAGAGCACGTTGGCGCCGATGAAGGCCATCCAGAAGTGAACCTTGCCGATCCATTCCGGCAGGATGTAGCCGGTGATCTTCGGGAACCAGTAGTAGATGCCCGCGAATATCACGAACACCGCGCCGAGGCTGAGCACGTAGTGGAAGTGCGCCACCACGTAGTAGGTGTCGTGGAGGTAACGGTCGACGCCCGCATTCGCCAGCACGACGCCGGTGACGCCGCCTACCGTGAACAGGAACACGAAGCCGATGGCCCAGTGCATGGCGGCGGTGAAGCGGATGGAGCCGCCCCACATGGTGGCAATCCACGAGAAGATCTTCACGCCGGTCGGCACCGCGATCACCATGGTGGCGAACACGAAGTAGGCCTGGGTCTGGAGGGACAGACCCACCGTGTACATGTGGTGTGCCCACACCACGAAGCCGACGACGCCGATGGCAACCATGGCGTAGGCCATGCCGAGGTAGCCGAAGATCGGCTTGCGCGAGAACGTCGAGATGATGTGCGACACGATGCCGAAGGCCGGCAGGATCATGATGTACACTTCGGGGTGGCCGAAGAACCAGAACAGGTGCTGATAGAGGATCGGATCGCCGCCGCCGGCCGGGTCGAAGAAGGTCGTGCCGAAGTTGCGGTCCGTGAGCAGCATGGTGATCGCGCCGGCGAGAACCGGGAGCGAGAGCAGCAGCAGGAACGCAGTCACCAGCATCGACCAGGCGAACAGCGGCATCTTGTGCAGGGTCATGCCCGGCGCCCGCATATTCAGGATCGTGGTGATGAAGTTGATTGCGCCCAGGATCGACGCCGCGCCGGCAAGGTGGAGCGAGAAGATCGCGAAGTCGAGCGCGGGGCCCGGATGGCCGACCGTCGAGAGCGGGGGATAGACCGTCCAGCCGCCGCCGAAGCCGAGCGAACCCGGCGCGCCCTCGACGAAGAGGGAGACGACGAGCAGCATGAAGGCCGAGACCGTCAGCCAGAACGAGATGTTGTTCATGCGCGGGAACGCCATATCGGGCGCGCCGATCATCAGGGGCACGAACCAGTTGCCGAAGCCGCCGATGAGCGCCGGCATCACCATGAAGAACACCATGATGAGGCCGTGGCCGGTCACGAATACGTTGTAGCTTTGCGGGTTCGCGAAGATCTGCAGGCCGGGCTCCTGCAGCTCGTAGCGCATCGCAAAGGACAGGAACGCGCCGACCAGACCCGCCGAGAAGGCGAAGATCAGGTAGAGAGTGCCGATGTCCTTGTGGTTCGTGGAATAGAACCAGCGCTGGAAGAAGGATGCGGGGGCGCCGTGATCGGCGTGGTCCGCGTGGGCTGCAGCATGTGCCATGAGGAGACCTCTGTGGTCCGGATGTCTTGGTATGATTACTGAGCGTTGGCGAGCTTGGCGGGCGCCGAGCCGTCGATGCGGGCGTATTTGGTCTTGGCCTCAGCCACCCAGGCCGCATAGGCCTGCTCGCTCACCACGCGGACGGTGATCGGCATGTAGGGGTGCCCGTTGCCGCAGAGCTCCGAGCAGTGGCCGTAGAACACGCCCTCGCGGTCCGCCTTGAACCAGGTCTCGTTCAGACGGCCCGGCACGGCGTCGAGGCGCATGCCGATGGCCGGAACGGCGAAGTTGTGGAGCACGTCGGCGGCGGTGATCTGCAGGCGGACGACCTTGTTGACTGGGACCACCATCTCGTTGTCGACGGCCATGAGGCGGGGCTGACCGGGCTTCAGATCCTTGTCGAGGATCATGTTGGAGTCGAACTTGAAGCCGGCCTGCTCGCCGGGATACTCGTAGCCCCAGTACCAGGCGTAGCCCGTGGCCTTCACGACGAGATCGTGCGGCGGGATGACGAGCTGGGTGCGCAGGACGCGGAAGGACGGGATCGCGATCGCGACCAGGATGAGCACCGGAACGACGGTCCAGGCCACCTCCAGCATGGTGTTGTGCGTGGTGCGCGAGGGGACCGGGTTCTTCTTCTCGCCGAACTTGAAGATGATCGCGAGAAGCAGGACGAGCACGAAAAGCGAGATCGCCGTGATGATCCAAACCAGCCAGTCATGGAACGTGGCCACCTGGTGACCGATCTCGGTCACGGTCGGCTGCATTCCGAGCTGCCAGTTCCGCGGAGCGCCCAAGGCTTCCTGGGCTTGAACCGCCATCACGCTCCATCCGAGACCAAGCGCCGCCCCAGCCAGGGCCAGTGTCGGTCGCAATACAGCCTTCTCGATCCGCATGGGTGTTCCGTAGCTCCTGTCCGGCCAGCCGGCCAAAAGCCCGTGACGGCGTCAGGGGATGACGCGGGGAGGCCACGGGCGGCCGTGTCGATGCCATCATCTTTTGATCGGCGTCAATGACCATATGGAACAGGCGAGTGCAACCGCCACGGCGTCGCAATCCCCGCGTCATATGGGCCCGAAGCACGAGAGGAGCCGCAAGGCGGCGGGCCCTTCGCTTGACAGCCGTTCCGGCCCATGGTCCGAAACGGCCTCAAAGCACCACTCGGCCCAGTGATTTCGCGTGATGTCGAAGCCCGATGTGGAGCCCGGTCAGCAGACGGAGATGCCTGTGAACGCGCCACGCTGGGTCCGCCTCGCCGCGGCCGTGCTCCTCGGAGCGGCAGCAGCCTTGTCCACACCGGCGAGTGTGAGCGCTCAAGGCGTGGTGAAGAACACGTTCGGCGATTGGCAGATGCGCTGCGAGACCCCGGCCGGTGCCCGGGCCGAGCAATGCGCCCTGGTCCAGAACGTGGCGGCCGAGGACCGGCCCAGCATCACGCTTCTAGTGATCGTGCTGAAGACGGCCGACGGCAAGAGCCGGCTCCTGCGCGTGGTGGCGCCGCTCGGCGTGCTCCTGCCCTCGGGACTGGGGCTTCGGATCGACGATGCCGACATCGGCCGGGCCGGATTCGTGCGCTGCCTCAACAGCGGCTGCGTGGCCGAGGTCGTGATGGAGCCCAACCTCGTCGAGCAGTTCAAGAAGGGCCAGCAGGCCACCTTCATCGTCTTCCAGACCCCCGAGGAGGGGATCGGCATTCCCGTGACGCTGAACGGGTTCGGAGCCGGTTTCGACGCCTTGCCGTAACGGGTTCGGGGTGCCGTTCAGCCCCCTGAACGGGTGCGGACAAGGTCACGGCCCAGCTAAAGGTTGACTCTCCGGCGCGTCTGGCGTGGATTGGGCCAAAATCCGGCACCTGAAGGGGTCAAGACATGCGTGGGGTAGGCGTGACGATGGGCCGTGGTGCCCTGCTCGCGGGGACGCTGCTGCTCGCAGGCTGCGGCACCACAGCCAGGGATACCGGGTTCACCTTTGCCGGGCTCTTTTCCCGGGAACCCGCACCCGTAGCGGTCGCCCAAACCTCGCTCCCTTATGCGGGCTATTGCCCGACGGTGACGGTGCTCGAAGGGGGCGCCGCTCTGCAGCAGCGCTCCAGTCAGATCGTGCTCGGCCAACTCGCCCGCGAATGCAGCGAAGGGCCGGACGGCTCGACCATCGTGAAGATCGGCGCCGAGGGCCGTGTGATCATGGGGACCGCTGGGGGCGGCGCGCGCTTCGACGTGCCGGTTCGCTTCGTGGTCTCCGATGGCTCCACTGTCTATGCCAGCCGGGTTCGTCGGGCCTCAGTCACCGTTCCGCCGGGCGAGCCCAACGCCTTCTTCGCCGTGGTGGAGGAGGGCATCGTGGTGCCCGCGAGCGCCAATGTCCGCGGGTTCGATATTGAGGTCGGCCTGGGCGAAGGACCCCGCGGCCGGCGGGGCTAAGGACTCCGTTGGTCGAACGGATCCGTGCATTGACTTGACGAGACGCCTCTAGCATGAGGTGGGACAGCCGCTGATCCCCGCGGGAGAGACCGGGTCCTTGGACCCGGCGCCGAAGGCGCAACCGCCCCGGAAACGCTCAGGCCAAAGGACCGCGCGGGAGCTGGCACTCTGGAAAGCGACGGCACCCTCTAGGTGCCGTCCACCGACGGGCGTAACCTCGGGGCCTCGGCCTTGGGGGAAATCTCTCAGGTTCTCGGGACAGAGGGGGCGTAGATCGCAGGCCGCATGGCCTGATCGAATGCGCGTCCTTTGATGGAGAGAACCGATGGCCCAGGCGGCTCAGTCCCCCGAACCGCTTCTCGCGACCCCTCTCCACGCCGAGCACGTCGCCCGTGGCGCCCGCATGGTGCCCTTCGCGGGCTACGACATGCCGGTTCAGTATCCCACTGGCATTCTCACCGAACACAACTGGACCCGCGAGCATGCGGGGTTGTTCGACGTCTCTCATATGGGCCAGGCGGCGCTCAGCGGTCCCGACCACGAGACGACGGCCCGGGCGCTCGAAGCCCTCGTCCCAGCCGACATCCTGAATCTGAAACCGGGCCAGCAGCGCTATTCGCAACTGCTCGACGGCAATGGCTGCATTCTGGATGACCTGATGATCACCCGCCCGGCGCGGGACGATGAAGCCGGCCACATCTATATCGTGGTCAACGCCTCGATGAAGGATGCCGACTACGCCCACATCGGCGCGCACCTCCCGAGCGGGGTCGCGCTCGTGCGCGGCGACGACCGGGCGCTTCTGGCGCTCCAGGGACCTGCAGCCGAGGGTGTGATGCGCCGCCTCGGCAGCGGGCCCGCCGACCTCACCTTCATGATGACGGGGTGGTTCGACATCGCGGGCTTGCGCTGCCACGTCTCCCGGTCCGGCTATACCGGCGAGGACGGGTTCGAGATTTCGGTCAAGGCCGAGGAGGCGCCGGCGCTCTGGCGCGCGCTCCTCGCCGATCCGGAGGTGAAGCCCATCGGCCTCGGCGCCCGCGATTCCCTACGGCTCGAGGCTGGACTCTGCCTCTACGGCCATGACATCGATACCACCACGACGCCGGTCGAGGCCGGGCTCGTCTGGTCGATCCAGAAGCGCCGCCGGGAGGAGGGGGGCTTCCCGGGAGCCGAGCGCATCCAGCGCGAGATCAAGGACGGTCCGGCTCGCGTGCGCGTCGGCCTCAAACCCGAGGGCCGGGCTCCGGCCCGCGAGGGCACGCCGATCACCACACCGGACGGGCGCGAGGTCGGTATCGTGACGTCGGGCGGCTTCGGCCCAGCCGTCAACGGACCCGTGGCTATGGGCTATGTGACGCGCGACGTGGCGGCGCCCGGCACGGATCTCCACCTCATGGTGCGCGGCAAGGCTCTCCCCGCCAAGGTGGCGCCGATGCCCTTCGCGCCGCACCGCTACAAGCGTTGAGAGGCCTCGCATGCTGGCCGTGATCTTCGAGGTGTGGCCCGCGGGCGGGCGGCAGGAGGACTATCTGAAGCTCGCCGCCGCCATGCGCGCCGAGGTCGAGAAGATCGACGGCTTCATCTCCGTGGAGCGCTTCCAGAGCCTCTACGAGGAGGGCAAGCTCCTCTCGCTCCAGTTTTGGCGCGACGAGGCGGCGCTGAAGGAGTGGCGCAACCATCTCCAGCACCGCCGGATGCAGGCCCTCGGGCGCGGCGAGCTCTTCGCCAATTACCGCCTGCGCATCGCGGAGATCGTCCGCGATTACGGCCCGGAGGATCGGGCAGGGGTTCCGAACGACACGGCTCTCGCCGTCGGCTGACAACAGGATCCAACAGAGGGACACGCCATGACGACGCGCTACACCAAGGACCACGAATACATCCGCATTGACGGTGAGACGGGCGTGGTCGGCATCACGGACTATGCCCAGCAGCAGCTTGGGGACGTGGTCTATGTGGAGCTGCCCACGGTCGGCAAAGCGGTCGAGAAGGGCGGCGAAGCGGCCGTCGTCGAAAGCGTGAAAGCGGCCAGCGAGGTCTACGCTCCGGTTTCGGGCGAGGTCGTCGAGGTGAACGGCGATCTCGAAGGCGCGCCCGGCACCGTGAACGAGGATCCGTCGGGCCGCGGCTGGTTCATGAAGATCCGCCTGAAGGACAAGGGCGAGTTGGACGCTCTGCTGACCGAGGAGCAGTACCAGGATTTCCTCAAGTCGATCGGCTGATCGCGATGACGCACGAATATCGAGCGACGGTGCGCTGGAGCCGGGACGGTGGCGATTTCGCCGGCAACCGCTACAGCCGCGGCCATAGCTGGAGCTTCGACGGCGGCATCACGGTCGCGGCCTCCGCCTCGCCGTCCGTGGTCCCGCTGCCGCTGTCGCGCGAGGATGCGGTCGATCCCGAGGAGGCTTTCGTGGCCTCGGTGTCGAGCTGTCACATGCTCACCTTCCTGTGGGTGGCCGGCAAGAAGCGCTTCGTGGTCGACACGTACGAGGATCGCGCCGTCGGCGTGATGACCAAGAACGAGCGCGGGAAGCTCTTCGTCTTCAGGGTCACCCTCGACCCCACCATCACCTTCTCGGGCGAGCGCATCCCGACGCCGGCCGAGATCGCAGACCTCCACCACCTCGCTCACGAGGAATGCTTCATCGCGAATTCCGTGCTGACGGAGATCGTGGTGGCGGGCATTCCCGCTCATTAAGGCACCAGGCGCATGCGTTACCTGCCCCTCTCCGATACTGACCGCAGCGAGATGCTCGCCCGCATCGGCGTCACGCACATCGACGAGCTGTTCGCCGATATTCCGAAGGACGTGCTCCTCACCGAGCCAGTCGATCTCCCCCGCCGCAAGGGCGAGCTGGAGGTGGAGCGCATTCTCGGGCGCATGGCCGCGAAGAACATGCCGGCCTCCTCGGTGCCGTTCTTCGTCGGTGCGGGCGCCTACAAGCACCACGTGCCGGCGAGCGTCGATCACCTGATCCAGCGCTCCGAATTCCTCACGAGCTACACGCCCTATCAGCCCGAGATCGCGCAAGGCACGCTGCAGTACCTCTTCGAGTTCCAGACCCAGGTGGCGGCGCTCACGGGCATGGAGGTCGCGAACGCCTCCATGTACGACGGCTCCACGGGGACGGGCGAAGCGGTGCTCATGGCGCACCGGGTCACCAAGCGCCGCAAGGCGGTTCTCTCAGGCGGCCTGCACCCGCACTATGCCGACGTGGTCCGCACCCTGTCCGACATGGCGGGCGACACGGTCGTGACCATGAACCCCGACGTGTCGGGCAGCGAGGATCTGCTCGCGCAGATCGACGACAGCGTGTCCTGCGTTGTGGTCCAGACCCCGGACGTGTTCGGCAATCTGCGCGATCTCGGCGCGGTCGCCGAGAAGGCCCACAAGCACGGCGCTCTGCTCATCGCGGTGTTCACCGAGGTGATGTCGCTTGGTCTCGTGACGCCGCCGGGCGCCATGGGTGCCGATATCGTGGTGGGCGAGGGCCAGTCCATCGGCAACGGGCTCAATTTCGGCGGCCCCTATGTCGGCCTGTTCGCGACCCGTCAGAAATATGTGCGCCAGATGCCGGGGCGCCTCTGCGGCGAGACCGTGGACGCCAACGGCCAGCGCGGCTTCGTGCTCACGCTCTCGACCCGGGAGCAGCATATCCGCCGCGATAAGGCGACGTCCAACATCTGCACCAATTCGGGCCTGTGCTGCCTGGCCTTCACGATTCACATGACACTGCTCGGCGAAGCCGGGCTGACGCGCCTCGCTCGCGTGAACCACGCACATGCCGTGAAGCTGGCTGACGCGCTCGGCGGAGTGAAGGGCGTCGAGGTCCTGAACGACACCTTCTTCAACGAGTTCACGATCCGTCTGAGCAAGCCCGCCGCCGGCGCTGTCGAGCAGCTGGCCGAACGCGGCATCCTCGCCGGCGTGCCGGTCTCGCGCCTCTTGCCGCAGGCCGGCCTCGACGACCTCCTCCTCGTGGCCTCCACGGAAATCAACACCGACGACGACCGCGCCGCCTTCGTGGCCGCGCTTCAGGAAGTGCTGTGATGCTGAACCGTCAAGGACGACCCACCCAACCTCAGGCCCACGGCCAGTCCGATCCCGCCGCCGGCGTGTCCGGCGACGCCGCCCGCGCCCAGGGCGACGCGAACCGGCTGCCCCGGCCCGAGGGTACGCGCCACCCCACCTTCACGGGGAACAAGGCCCTGGCCCAGATCGAGCCGTTGATCTTCGAAACGGGCTCCACCGACACCACAGGCGTCGATGTGGACGAGCCCGAGGCGTTCACGCCGCGGCTCGGTACGCTCGAGCGCAAGGATCCGCTTGGCCTGCCCGGTCTTTCGGAGCCCGAGACCATGCGCCACTATGTGCGTCTGTCTCAGCAGAACTACGGCATCGACACCGGGCTCTTCCCGCTCGGGTCCTGCACCATGAAGCACAATGCGCGCCTGAACGAGCGCATGGCGCGGCTGCCGGGCTTCGGCGACGTGCACCCCCTCCAGCCGGTCTCCACCGTGCAGGGGGCGCTCGAACTCATGAGCGAACTCGGCCGCTATCTCCTGACGCTCACCAACATGACCGCCGTGGCGCTCTCGCCGAAGGCCGGCGCCCATGGCGAGCTCTGCGGCATGATGGCAATCAAGGCCGCCATCGACGCCAAGGGGGAGGGCGCGACGCGCCGCACGGTGCTGGTTCCCGATTCCGCCCACGGCACGAATCCCGCGACTGCGGCGCTCATCGGCTTCGTGGTGAAGCCGGTGCCCGCGCGCGACGACGGCTGGGTGCATGTGGAGGACGTGACGGCGCTGCTCGGGCCCGATGTCGCCGCCATCATGCTCACGAACCCCAACACCTGCGGGCTTTTCGAGCCGCAGGTCGTGGAGATCGCCAAGGCCGTGCACGAGGCCGGCGGCTACTTCTATTGCGACGGCGCGAACTTCAACGCCATCGTGGGCAAGGCTAAGCCCGGCGATCTCGGCGTCGATGCCATGCACATCAACCTGCACAAGACCTTCTCGACGCCTCACGGCGGCGGCGGTCCGGGTGCAGGTCCCGTGGTGCTCTCCGAGCGCCTCGCGCCTTATGCTCCCGTGCCCTTCGTGACCCGCAACGGCGAGAACTTCGATCTCGTGGAGCATGCCGCGAACAGTGGCGAGGCGGAGCCCTTCGGGCGCATGACGGCGTTCCACGGCCAGATGGGCATGTATCTGCGCGCTCTCGCCTACATGCTCTCCCACGGCTCGGACGGCATGAAGCAGGCGTCAGAGGACGCGGTGCTCAACGCCAACTACATCCGCGCCGGCCTCGCCGACCTCATGTCGCTCCCCTTCGGCAACAAGCCCTGCATGCACGAGGTGTTGTTCGACGATGCGTGGCTGAAGGACACGGGCGTGACGACCCTCGATTACGCCAAAGCGATGATCGACGAGGGCTATCACCCCATGACCGTGTACTTCCCCCTCGTGGTGCACGGCGCTCTGCTGATCGAGCCGACGGAGTCCGAATCGAAAGCGTCGCTCGACCTGTTCGTCGCCACGCTGCGGGACCTCGCCATGAGCGCGAAGGCGGGCGAGACGGAGCGCTTCACGGGCGCGCCTTATCACGCCCCGCGCCGGCG
The DNA here is from genome assembly GCA_035944635.1 of Microvirga sp. Classification (GTDB taxonomy): domain Bacteria; phylum Pseudomonadota; class Alphaproteobacteria; order Rhizobiales; family Beijerinckiaceae; genus Microvirga. The sequence goes on along the minus strand of DASZAZ010000052.1, from coordinate 12,073 downwards.
CCTCGACGAGACCCGCGCCGCCCGCAGCCCCGTGCTGCGCTGGACCCCGCCGAAGCCAGTGGCCGAAGCAGCCGAATGATCGTTCCCCTCCCTTCGGGGAGGGGAACTTCCCATCGAAGGTTCAGGCGACGAGCCGCTCCACGACGGCCGGCAGGTCGCGCATGTGCGCTACGGTTGCCGTGGCGCCAGCAGCCTTGAGCGCTTCCGCATGCGCGTCGGCCCGCAATGGCCGCCGCCCGTGAAGCCGATGACCCGCATGCCCGCGGCCCGCGCGCCCTGAACGCCAGCGAGCGAATCCTCGATCACCACGCAATGATCGGCTGACGCGCTCATCTGCGCTGCCGCATGCAGGAAGAGGTCAGGAGCCGGCTTGCCGTGCCGAACCTCGACCGAACTGAAGACCCGCTCGAACAGGTCGCCGAGACCCGTAACCCGAAGGGAGAGCGCGATGCGGTCCGACGTCGAGGAAGATGCCACGCAGCGCGGGTAGGGCAGGGCCAAGATGGCTTCGCGAACACCACATATTGGCTTCAGATCGCGTTCGAAGCGCGCGAGCAGCATGCGGCTCACCTGCTCGCCGAAATCGGTCGGGAGCGGGCGGCCATGCTCCGCCTCGATGCGACGGATCATGTCCTTGAGGCTCGTTCCGACGAAGCGGCTCGCGATTGCCGCGGGCGTGTAGGGAAAACCCAGTCCTGTGAGGATCTCCGCATCGACGGCGCAGGCGAGCGGCTCGGAATCGACCAGAACGCCGTCGCAGTCGAAGATCAGAAGCGTCATCGGACCCCCAAAACGAAAACGGCCGCCCGAAGGACGGCCGTTCGAACGCGAAACCGGAGACGTTTACTGAAGCTTCGACCGCACGGCCCCAAGGCTCGTGGTGACGAGGTCTTCGGCGGCTTGGCCCGACAGCTGGGTGCGGAGCACGCGCTCGGAGGCTTTGACGGCGGCGTCGACGGCGGCGGCGCGAACTTCCGCGGACGCCTGCGCCTCGGCCTGGGCAATCTTCGCCTCGGCGGCTGCGGTGCGACGGCGGACGAAATCGGCCATCTTCTCTTCCGTTTCGCGGGCGAGGCGCTCGGCCTCGTCGCGGGCGTTGGAGACGATCTCGGCAGCTTCCTGCTCGGCGGCTTGGCGCTTCGACTCGTATTCCTTGAGGAGGCGCTGCGCGTCCTCGCGCAGGCGGCGGGCCTCGGCAAGCTCGTCGGCGATGCGCTTCGAGCGGGTGTCGAGGGAGCTCATCAGGTTCTTCGGCACGCCGTAATAGAACAGGATCGCGAAGAACAGGATGAAGGCGACGCCGACCCAGAAGGTGGGATTGGAGAACATGGTCGGATCCTTAAGCCCGGGTTTCGTCGAGGGCAGCCTCGACGACCTGCGGTGCCGGGGCGCGGCCGGTGAGCCGCTCGACGATGGCAGTCGCGGTTTCGAGAGCGATGCCGCGCACGTTGCTCAGGGCTTCCGTCTTGCGGGCCGCGATGGTGGCCTCGGACTGAGCCAGGCGCTGCGCAAGATCGGCCTCGAGGGCCTTGCGCTTGGCGTCCGCTTCGGCGTTGAGCTTGGAACGGGTTTCCTGCGCCAGAGCCTGAGCGCGGCCGCGGGCCTCGCCGAGCGACTTCTCGTAGGCCGCACCGGCGTCTTCCGCGCGGGTCTTCATGGCGGCCGCTTCGTCGAGGTCGCGGGCGATAGCCTCGCGGCGTCCTTCGATGATGCCGCCGAGCTGGGGCACCACGAAGCGGGACATCAGGAAGTAGAGCGCCCCGAAGGTGATCGCGAGCCAGAGGAGCTGGCCCCCAAAGGTTTCGGACGCGAAGGGCGGGAAAGCCACATCGGCGCCGCCGCGGGCTTCGGTTCCTGCTTGTGTCGTTTGAGCCTGAGCCATGGTGCGGTCCCAAAAACAGCAGATGACGGCGGTGAGCCGCCGTCATCGTTCCTCCGGGCGGAGCCGACCGGCTCCACCCTCCCGATCACCGAATGAGGATTAGGTGAAGAGCAGGACGAGAGCGACGACGAGGCAGAAGATGCCGAGACCTTCCGCGAGCGCCGCGCCGATGAACGCGCGGGCGAACTGGCTGTCGGCCGCCGACGGGTTACGCAGAGCGCCCGAGAGGAAGTTGCCGAAGATGTTGCCGACGCCCATAGCGGCGAGGCCCATGCCGATGCAGGCGAGGCCCGCGCCGAGGAACTTGAAAGCAATCGGATCCATCGTGATCTCCTAGAAAGTCATATGATCGGGAGGTGGAGGGGACGTGAAACGAGCGCCGGCCTAGTGCCCCGGGTGCAGCGCGTCGTTAAGGTAGATGCAGGTCAACACCGTGAAGACGTAGGCCTGCAGGAAGGCGACGAGGAACTCGAGCGCCGTGAGAGCAACCGCCATGAGGAGCGGCAGCGGGGCCAGGATCGCGTAGCCGACACCGGCAGCACCGAGCGACACCACGAAGCCGCCGAAAACCTTCAGGGCGATGTGGCCCGCGAGCATGTTCGCGAACAAACGAAGCGAGAGCGAAATCGGCCGCGAGAGGAACGAGATCACCTCGATCACGACGATGAAGGGCAGAAGCCACGCCGGCACGCCGGACGGCACGAATAGCCCCAGGAAGTGGGTGCCGTGCTTCATGAAGCCGTAGACCACCACGGTGCCGATCACGAGCATCGCGAGCGCGAAGGTCACGATGATATGGCTCGTCACCGTGAAGAAGCCCGGGATCATGCCGAGCATGTTGGCGGTGAGCACGAACATGAAGAGGGAGAACACGAGGGGGAAGAACTTCATCCCCTCCTGGCCGGCGGCATCCCGCAGGGTGCCGGCGACGAAATCGTAGAGCATCTCGGCGACGGATTGGGCGCGGCCCGGGACCACGGCCTTGCGGCGCGTCGCATAGAGCAGGCCACAGACGATAAGCGCGGTGGTCCCGACCATGAATAGGGACGAATTGGTGAAATTGAGGATCGGTATGATGGGCTTGATCTGGAATTGTTCGATCGGGCTCGCCATGATCCGCCGCTCTAATCTCTCGTGTCCGTTCGCCGTGGCCCTATCGGGTCGAGGTGCGTCACCGCTTCTCGTCGTACCGGGCGGCTTTGACCACTCCGGCTGCTCGCATCAGGTTGAGCATCCCGGCGCAGAAGCCGAGTAAGACGCAGACGATGAGACCCCAAGGGGCGCTGCCGAACAGCTGATCGACGATCCACCCCACGATACCGCCGGCGACAACTCCAGAGATGAACTCCGCCGAAAGCCGCAAGGCTTGGCCGAGTGCCGTGGAATTGGACGTCGAACGGGAGCGAGTTTCCGAGGTCTCCCTGCGATGGGCCGTGGCTTTGTCGAGCCGGGCATCAAGGGATTTCAGTCTCGCCGACAGGGCAGCTTCGTCGGAGCTGGTCGGCCCCTCGCCCTCATCACCGTTCCGCTTCGTGGGATCCGCCATATCGGCTCCTCTTCAAGCGGAACGGGAGAAGGGTTGGAACCCGGCCCCGAAAGCCGCGCGCAACATATTGAGGGGGGTCCCCCCTGTCAAGGCAAACCGGAAAACTCGTAAGTCCATGATCTGCTTAGCGAAACAGCGAATTGGCCACAGGGTTCCGCGGCCCAGCGACCTTTCGGTCCAAACCCCTAGGACGCCTCGCGGATGCGTTCGGCCGCCTGGAGGTCCACGGAGACGAGTTGGGACACGCCGCGCTCGCCCATGGTGACCCCGAAGAGGCGGTTCATGCGCGCCATGGTGATGGGGTTGTGGGTGATGACCACGAAACGCGTTTCGGTCTGCCGCGCCATCTCGTCGAGCAGATCGCAATAACGCTCCACATTGGCGTCGTCCAAGGGCGCATCCACCTCGTCGAGCACGCAAATGGGCGAGGGGTTGGTGAGGAACACCGCGAAGATGAGCGCTGTGGCGGTGAGCGCCTGCTCGCCGCCGGAGAGCAGCGTCATGCTCTGGGGCTTCTTGCCGGGCGGCCGCGCCAGAATATCGAGGCCCGCCTCCAGGGGATCGTCCGAGTCGACCAGCGTCAATTCCGCCGTGCCGCCGCCGAAAAGGGTGGTGAAGAGCGTCTTGAAATGGGCGTTCACCACATCGAAGGCGGCGAGCAGACGTTCCCGGCCCTCACGATTGAGGCTGCCGATCGCCTGCCGCAGGCGTTTGATCGCTTCGACGAGGTCGTCGCGCTCGGTCACGATGTTCGTGTGCTTGGTCTGGAGCTCGTCGAGCTCCTCATCGGCCCGCAGGTTCACGGCACCGAGCCTCTCCCGATCGCCCTTGAGTGAGCCGAGGCGCGCTTCGATCTCGTGGGCCGGCGGCAAACCGGAAGCGTCCTTGAGCCCGGCGAGTTCGATCAAGCCCGCGGGTGTGGTTTCGAGATTCTCCGCAATGGCGCGGGTGATTTCGGTCACCCGCTGCAGGGCCGCCTCATGGCGAGCCTGGGAGCCGGCCCGGGCCTCGCGAGCGGAGGAGAGAGCCTCGATGGACGCCCGGGCGGCGCGGTCGGCTTCCGCAACCGCGGTCTCGCCATCGGCCAGCCGGTCGGCCGCGTCCTTGCGCTTCGCCTCCGCTGATTCGATCTCGGCGATGAGTGCCCGGCGGCGCACGAGATAGGTGTCCGGGGCATCGAGAAGGGTTTGGTGTTCGGCGCGGGCGCGCTCGAGCCGCTTGGCGAGATCGCCGATTGCCGCCGTCGCGCGGGCCGCGCGATCCGTCCAGGAGCGGATTTCGCCGGCAACCGTTTCGCGTCGCCTCCGGCGCATGTCCGCCTCGAGTACGAGGGCCTGCCGGGCCGCACGGGCTTCCGCTGCGGCGGCGCGGTGCTCGGCCACGCGGGCGCGCTCGGCGAGGAGGCGGGCTTCAAGATCGGGAGCCGGCGCCAGGTCGGCCAAGGCCTCCCGCGCCTGCTCGACCCGGCCCTCGGCCTCCGCCTCGCTGGCGGTCAGACGGGCGAGGCCTTCCTGCAGGGCGGAGCGGCGGGAGGCGAGGTCGGCCTCGCGCCGCTCGGCTGCCGCAAGGCGGGTGCGGGCACCGTCGAGGGCTTGGCGCGAATGGCGAGCGGTATCGATGGCGAGGGTTTCTGCCGCCGAAGCGGTCCGCACGGCGGTCAGCGCCGTTTCCGCGTCCCGCCGCAGGCGCTCGGCCTCGGCGCGGGCCGCGGCGGCATCGCGCTCGAGGTCCCCAAGGCGGTTCTTCTCGGCCAGCCGGCGGGCAGCAGCGGAGGGCGCTTCGGCCGCCGTGGTGTAGCCGTCCCAACGCCAGAGATCGCCCGCACGGGAGACGAGGCGCTGGCCCGGCTGCAGGAGCCCGCGCAGGCGCGTCCCATCCGCCTTCTCGACGACGCCGATCTGCTTGAGGCGCCGCAGGAGCGCCGGAGGCGCTTCGGCAACGTCGGCCAGCACCGCGACACCTTCCGGCAGCGCGGGATCGCCTTCGCCCGTACCCGTGTCGGCCCAATGCGCAGGCGCGGAAGCGTTGGTGGACGCGTCGAGGTCTTCGCCCAGCGCCGCGCCGAGCGCCGTCTCGTAGCCCCTCTGCACGGTGATCTGGTCGAGCGCGGGGGGCCATAGATCGCTGGCCGCGGTCGCGAACAGCTTCGCTAGCGTGCGGGCTTCGGTTTCCAGGCGCTGCGCCTTGCGCTCGGCCTCGGCCAGGGGCTGGCGGGAGCGGGCCTCTGCCTCCCGGGCAGCCGCCACGGCGGAGCGAGCGGTGGTCACCGCCTCTTCGGCGTCGCGGGATCTCGCCTCCGCCGCGGCAGTCTCCTCGCGGAGCATATCGGGCGAGGGGCCATCTCCGGCCGACGCCAGGAGGGTTTCGAGATCGCGCTCCACCCGGGCGCGCTCGTTGCGAAAGCGCGCAACCCGTTCGCTTTCCTCACGCACGCCACGCTCGAGGGCAGCGCGGCGCGCATTGAGGTCCGAGACCTGGGCCTGAAGGGCCGAGAGGGCGCCCTCGGCCTCGCCGAGCTCAGCCTCGACCGCTTTCACGCGCTCCTCGGCCTCGGCCCGGGCGGCGGCATCGCCCTCCATGGAGGCGGACAATTCGGCCTCCTCCTCCTGGAGGCGTTCGATGTTGGCGGTGGCGTCCGTGCTCTGGGTGGTTTCACGGGCGATGTCGCGGTCGAGGTCAGCGATATGCCGTTCGAGTTCCGCAAGGCGCTCCTTGGAGCGGCGCTCCTCCGCCTCCAATTCGGAGCGGGCATGGGTCAGCCGCTGGAGCGCGGCGGCGGCAGCCGCTTCCGCCTCGCGCAGTCCAGGAAGAGCATGGGCGGCGACGGCCTGGGCGGTCGCGGCGCGGGTCTGCTCCTCGGTGCGGTCCGCCACCGCCTTCAGGTCCTCGGCAGCCTGTCGCTCGGACGCAGCCGCATGCTCGCGGGCATCGGCGAAGTGGATGGCGTATTGCAGCGCTTCGAGGCGCCGGATCTCGGACGAGAGGTTCTTGTAGCGCGAGGCCTGACGCCCCTGCTTCTTCAGGCTCTCGACTTGGGTTTCGATCTCCCGCAGCACGTCCTCCACGCGCAGCAGGTTGTCTTCCGCCGCCTTGAGGCGCAGTTCCGCTTCGTGCCGGCGGGCATGCAGGCCCGCGATGCCGGCGGCATCCTCCAGGATGCGACGGCGGGATTGCGGCTTGGCGTTGATGATCTCGCTGATCTGCCCCTGGCGGACGAGCGCCGGGGAGCGGGCGCCGGTGGCCGCATCGGCGAACAGGATCTGCACGTCGCGGGCGCGCACCTCGCGTCCGTTGATCCGGTAGGTGGAGCCCTCCTCGCGCTCGATCTTGCGGGAGACCTCCAGGGTCTCGGCGTCGTTCACGGCCGCGGGCGCCGTGCGCTCCGTGTTGTCGATGGTGAGCATCACCTCGGCGGTGTTGCGGGCGGGCCGTGTCGCCGAGCCCGAGAAGATCACATCGTCCATCCCCGTGGCCCGCATGTTCTTGTGCGAGCTCTCGCCCATCACCCAGCGCAGGGCCTCGACGAGGTTGGACTTGCCGCAGCCGTTGGGGCCCACGACCCCGGTGAGACCGGGCTCGATCAAGAAATCGGTCGGCTCTACGAATGTTTTGAAGCCGACGATGCGCAGGCGCGTGAGCTTCATGCGCCTGCCGGTTCTACGGGAAACAGCCGATCGAGCCCGGCCGGGGAGGCGCCTGCCGGCTCGATGGGGAGGGGAAGCAACAGGTCGAGCCCCGCTCCGGGGGAGCGGGGGGAGGGGTTAGGCTCCGAGCATCGGCTTGATGATCTTCTCAAGCTCATCGATCGACATATTTCCGGGGTGACGCTGCCCGTTGATGAAGAAAGTGGGAGTGGAGTCCACCTTGAAGGTGTCCAGGCCCCGGTTCTTCACCGCGTTGATGGCCTCATAAAGCTTCGTATCGCGCAAGCAAGAGTCGAATTTCTCCTGTGAGAAACCGGCCTGCCGCATCATTTGCCGCAAGGCGTCGAGGGGTTTCTCGGTGAACGCCCAAGCTCTCTGCTGCTGGAAGAGCATGTCGACGACCGGGTAATACTTGGCCTCTCCGTCGCAGCGGGCGAGCATGAAGCCCGCGGTCGCGAGCGGATCGAGGGGGAACTCGCGCAGGATGAAGCGCACCTTGCCGGTGTCGATGTAACGCTTCTTCAGCTCCGGGTAGGTGGTCTGGTGGAACGCGGCGCAGTGCGAGCAGGTCAGCGAGGCGTACTCGATGATCGTGACCTTGGCGTCCGCCGGGCCCTGGATCACGTCCCCGAGGGGGCCGGGCTGGGCGAGGTCCGCCGGGGCGACGTTCTGGGCGAGGGCCGGGAAGCTCGTCACGAGAAGGGCCGTGCCGGCCACCGAACCGAGAAGCTGGAGCGCTTGGCGCCGGGTGATCATGAGGGGTCGTCTCCTGCGAAGGGGCTTTGGGTCGCCGTAGAATGTGGGGACGAATGTGGCAAGAACCACGGGGCCCCCGCGCCGTCACGGTTTCGTGCGCGGCTCCGACCGCAAATTCCTGCCGAGGAGCGGCTCACGGCTTCGGCCGCGGGGCTGTCGCGCCCAGGACGGCCTGTCCCAGACGGTCGAGGGCGCCCTTGAGGGCTTCGTCCGCGATCGGGCCCACGGCCGCGCCGACCCGCTGGCGTTCGGCTTCAGACAGGCGCGGCGGGGGGAGGGGCCGCCGCTCGGTGCGGCGCACCGTGCCCTGCTTCAGCACGAGCTTCCCGATGCAGCGCCAGCCGAAATAGCCGTTCACCCGCTCGATCACCTGGGGGGCGAGGTGCTGCATTTCGAGGGCGAAGGCGCTTTCGACCCGCACCACGAGGGTGGAGGGTTCGGGGCGCGAATCGGGGCCGCCCTTGCGGCGCCATTCGATCTTCACGGGCTGGGAGAAGGCGGCGAGCCGTTCGCCCACGATCTCGGGCCAGGCCACGATCACGTCCGTGGCCGCGAAGCCCTGGGCGCGGAGCGCCGGTGCGAGGCAGGCATCGAGGAGATCGGCGAGGGGCCGGGGCTTGCGCATCCACATAGTCCAAACGCCGCGTTGACCGGTGCGGCGGGGCCGGTATCCCATATCCATGTTAACGCCTCCGTCACCGGCCCCCAAGCGCGCTCAGCCGCCGCCGGTCGGGCCTGCCCTTCCGATCACCGCAATCCACCGCCATGGCCCGTAAAGCGAAGGCTGCACCCATCGAGCCGTCCGCCGCGCCCGAAGCGCGGACGAGCCCGCCGCCGGCTGCGCCCGACGCTGCGCTCCTGGATCCGCCGAGTTCCGCTCCCGAGCCCGGGGCGAATCGGCCGGTTGCTCCGCAGGCGACCTCAGCTCCCCGGCTTGAGGCGGACCGATCGGCGGCTCCACAGGCGAACGCGGCCGACCTCCTGGTCTGGTACGACCGCCACCGGCGCGATCTGCCTTGGCGCGCGAAGCCCGGGGAGACCGCCGACCCCTACCGGGTCTGGCTCTCCGAGATCATGCTGCAGCAGACCACGGTTGCGGCGGTGAAGCCGTTCTACTTTCGCTTCCTGGAGCGCTTCCCAACCGTCGAGGCTCTCGCGGAGGCGCCGACCGATGCGGTGATGCAGGCCTGGGCCGGGCTCGGCTATTATTCCCGCGCCCGCAATCTCCATGCCTGCGCGAAGGCCGTGGTGGCAGAGCACGGCGGACGCTTTCCCGGCACCGAGGCCGCGCTCCTGAAGCTGCCCGGTGTCGGCGCCTACACGGCGGCAGCGGTGGCGGCGATCGCCTTCAACGAACCGGCCGCGGCCGTGGACGGCAATGTCGAGCGGGTGATGTCCCGCGTCTACACGGTCGACGACCCGCTCCCGAAGGCGAAGCCCCAGATCCGCGCGCTGACCGAAGCGCTGGTGCCCCGGGACCGGCCGGGCGACTTCGCTCAGGCCGTCATGGACCTCGGCGCCACCATCTGCACGCCGAAGCGGCCGGCCTGCGCGCTCTGCCCCTGGATGCGCCCGTGCCAGGCCCGCGCGGCGGGGCTGCAGGAGGCCTATCCTCGCAAGGTCAAGAAGGTGGAGGGGCAGCTGCGCCGGGGCGCCGCCTTCGTGGTGCTGCGCGCCGACGATTCGGTGCTGCTGCGAACGCGTCCGCCGAAGGGCCTGCTCGGCGGCATGGCGGAACCGCCGACGAGCGAGTGGACACCGGATTACGCGGCCTCGCAGGCGATGCTCGACGCGCCCCTGGAGGCGCGCTGGAAGCGGCTACCCGGCGTCGTGCGCCACGTCTTCACGCATTTCCCGCTCGAACTCACGGTGTTCTTCGCCAAGGTCCCGCGGGACACGGCAGCCCCGGACGAGATGCGCTGGACGCCCCGGGCGCGGCTCCACGAGGAGGCGCTGCCGGGTTCCATGAAAAAGGTGCTGGTCCACGCCCTCGGCGGGCTGCCGAACCCTTCCCCACATACGTAGAACAATTAGGCGCTCAGCGCTTCCCGGACTTTCGCGCGGTACGCGTCGATGGAGACGAGCCGGCCGGCGCGCTCCGCGTTCCAGAACGTCCAGCCGTTGCAGGCGGGAAGTCCCTGGACGAGGGCGCCGATCTTGTGGATCGAGCCGACGATCGGGCCGACCGCGAGCGTGCCGTCGGCGCGCACCACCGCCTTGTGGCGGCGGCGTTCGTCCACGAGGGTTTCGCCGGGCTGCACGTGCCCGCCCTCGATGAGGGAGAGGAACGGCACGCGGGCTTCCGCGCGCTTTTCCGGCGCCGCGGCGATGGCGGCTCCCGAGAGAGGCTCGACCGCTGCGATGCGGGCGCGAGCCGCGGCCGCGTAAGCCGAATCGCGCTCCACGCCGATGAAGTGGCGTCCGAGCCGCTTCGCCACCGCACCCGTGGTGCCGGTGCCGAAAAAGGGATCGAGGACCACGTCGCCGGGATTCGTGGAGGAGAGGATCACGCGGGCGAGCAGGGCCTCGGGCTTTTGCGTCGGATGAACCTTGCGCCCGTCCGCGCCCTTCAGGCGCTCCTCGCCCGTGCAGAGCGGGATGAACCAGTCGGAGCGCATCTGGGTGTCTTCGTTCCCGGCTTTGAGCGCGTCGTAGTGGAACGTGTAGGCCTTGGCGCCGGCACTTTTCGAGGCCCAGATCAAGGTCTCGTGGGCGTTGGTGAAGCGGCGTCCGCGAAAGTTCGGCATCGGGTTGGCCTTGCGCCACACGATGTCGTTGAGGAGCCAGAAATCGAGATCCTGGAGCGTGGCGCCGACGCGGAAGATGTTGTGATACGAGCCGATCACCCACAACGTCGCGTTCTTCTTCATCACGCGGCGGCAGGCGAGAAGCCAGGCGCGGGTGAAGGCGTCGTAGGCGGAAAAGCTCGCGAACTTGTCCCAATCGTCGTCGACCGCATCGACGAGGCTGGCGTCCGGGCGCGTCAGCGCGCCTTCGAGCTGAAGGTTGTAGGGCGGATCGGCAAATACCGCATCGACGCTTTCGGGCGGCAGCCGTTCGAGCGCCGCGATGCAATCGCCGATGAGGATCTCATCAAGGGGGAGGGAAGGCGCGACAGACAAAGGGGCTTTGAGCCCCGTCCGAGGCGCCGGCGCGACCTGCCCGGTACGCGAGACATGGGTCCGGGCGGTGGCGCCGGCGGCCCCGGTACGCGAGGTACCCATGGGTGATCACCGGTTACGCAACTGACAATCCGGACACTACGGCGCTCAAGGTAAAGAACGGGTTTAGAGCGCACCGAAAGTGCGCGATTTCGATGCGAGCCGTTTTCGGCTGGCCTTTGATTTCGTTGAGCTATTTTGTGTGAACGCGCGTTAACTGACCTTAAGTCACGTTAACCGCGCGAATCGGCGCGAAGCTGCGGCGGTGAAATGGGCAGGGGCCTTCCTGCGCCAGCGCCTTCAGGTGCCCCGCGGTGCTGTAACCCGCATTGCTCGCAAAGCCGTAGGCCGGGTGGTGCAGCCCCAGTTCGCGCATCATGCGATCGCGCACCACCTTCGCGACGATGGAAGCCGCGGCGATGGAGGGCACGGTGGCATCGCCCTTCACGACCGTTTGCACGGCGCAAGGCAGATCCGGCGGATCGTTGCCGTCGACGAGGGCCGCATCGGGCGCGCAGGGGAGCGCGGCGAGCGCGCGGCACATGGCGAGGAGCGAAGCCTGACGGATGTTGATTGCATCGATGGTGGCCGCCGACACGGAGGCGATGCCGACGTGCGCCGATCGCAGGATCGCCTCGAACAATTCCTCGCGCCGCTTCGCGGTCAACGCCTTCGAATCCGCGAGGCCCTCGGGCACCGCATCGAGGTCGAGCACCACCGCGGCCGCGACCACAGGACCGGCGAGCGGCCCGCGCCCGGCCTCGTCGAGACCGGCGATGACGCGATGGCCGCTGGCGGCGAGCGCTTGCTCGAGGGTGAGTGCGAGAGAGCTGCGGGGCATGCCTTTACTCTAGCGCCGTTCCGCCAGTCGCCTAGCGGACCCGCCTGCATTGCGGATGCGCCTATACCCTCGCCACCTGTTCAGGTGCGAGGCTTAGGTCCTTGTGTGCCTTGTGCCCTGGTGGGGGCACGGGGCGCATGCAGCCCCGGCAAGCCGGCGGCTGGGGTAAGCAGGGAGGGAGGGCACCGGACGAGCGGTGCCGCACGCGCCCCGTGCACGATGATCTCACAGGCGCCAGCCCCG
>DASZAZ010000051.1:0-10698 GCA_035944635.1 Microvirga sp. | reverse complement strand
TGACCCGGAGCACCCCGCCCGATCGCGCGCACCGCACGAGCGGGAGACGCTGGGCTCTGCTGCGGCAGGCCCATGTTACCCACTCCTTGCCGGCCCCTGCCGAGGGGCAGGCCCAACCGTCTCCCGCTTTCGCCCCACAGGGGCACGCGAGAGAGAGCCGAACAACGCGCCTCGCCGAGCACCGGCGAGGATAAGGGCGCATCCCCTCCCCTTGCGCCGGTCCGGCCTTCCCCACAGAGTGGCGCCCCCTCCTGCTCCGGGATCCCATGACCATCGCCCAAGACCTGCTCGCCGCCATCGGCCGCACGCCGCTCATTCGTCTCCGCCGGGCCTCCGAGGCCACGGGCTGCGAGATTCTCGGCAAGGCGGAGTTCATGAATCCCGGCGGCTCCGTGAAGGACCGGGCGGCGCTCGCCATGGTGCAGGATGCCGTGCGCCGCGGCGTGCTGAAGCCCGGCGGCGTCATCGTCGAGGGTACGGCCGGCAACACCGGCATCGGGCTCGCCCTCGTCGGCAATGCCATGGGCTTTCGCACCGTGATCGTGATCCCGGAGACGCAGAGCCAGGAGAAGAAGGACATGCTGCGGCTCGCGGGCGCCGAGCTCGTCGAGGTGCCGGCGGTGCCCTACGCGAACCCGAACAACTACGTGAAGGTGTCGGGCCGCCTGGCCGAGCGTCTCGCCCGGGAGGAGCCCGCAGGCGCGATCTGGGCGAACCAGTTCGACAACACCGCGAACCGCGAGGGGCATAGCGAAACCACGGGGCCGGAGATCTGGGAGCAGACCAGGGGCCGGGTCGATGGCTTCATCTGCGCCGTCGGCACCGGAGGCACGCTGGCCGGCGTCGGTATGGCCCTGAAGGCCAGGAACCCGAAGATCACCATCGGTCTCGCCGACCCCATGGGCGCGGCGCTCTACTCTCACTACACGACCGGCGAGCTCAAGGCCTCGGGCTCCTCCATCACCGAAGGCATCGGCCAGGGACGGATCACCGGGAACATCGAGGGCGCGCCCGTGGACGTGGCGTTCCAGATCCCGGACGAGGAGGCGATTCCGGTGGTGTTCGACCTCCTGGAGCACGAGGGCCTGTGCCTCGGCGGTTCGTCCGGCGTCAACGTCGCCGGCGCGGTGCGCCTCGCCCGCCATCTGGGGCCCGGCCACACCATCGTGACGGTGCTGTGCGATTCCGGCACGCGCTACCAATCGAAGCTGTTCAACCCGGATTTTCTCCGCTCCAAGAACCTTCCCGTCCCGGCCTGGCTCGAGCGGAGGAGCACGGTCGATCCGGGGCTGGTGCCCGTCTGACCCTGGGACCTCGGCCGGGTCATCTGCGACCGGGGTGTCCGCCCGACGCATGGCACCTCCGGCGCCGGACGGCGTTGCCCCGCGTCCCATCGCCGATTACGAGGCTCCCATGCGACAGCCCCTGAAGAGCTACCTCACGAAACTCCCCCTCGTCGCCATCCTGCGCGGCCTCAAGCCCGAGAACGCGGAAGCCGTCGGCCATGCCCTCGTGGAGGCGGGGTTCCGGGTGATCGAGGTGCCGCTGAACTCGCCCGAGCCCTTCCGCAGCATCGAGACCTTGAGCAAGGCGATGCCCGACGACGTGCTCATCGGCGCCGGCACCGTGCTCGACCCCGCCGACGTCGACCGGGTGCGGGATGCGGGCGGCAGCCTGATCGTCATGCCCCACAGCGACCTCGACGTGGTGCGCCGCGCCAAGGAATTGGGCCTCGTCTGCACGCCGGGCGTCGCGACGCCGACGGAAGGGTTCGCGGCCCTGAAAGCCGGAGCCGACGCCCTGAAGCTGTTCCCGGCCGAGGCCATGCCGCCCCATGTGGTGAAGGCCTGGCGCGCGGTGCTCCCCAAGGACGCCCTCGTGGTGCCGGTCGGCGGCATCAAGCCCGAGACCATGAAGGCTTACGTGGATGCGGGAGCGGACGGCTTCGGCCTCGGCTCGGCGCTGTTCACGCCGCAGATGCCGGCCGAAGAGGTCGGCCGCAACGCCTACGCCTTCGCGGACGCCTGGGCGGCCCTGAAGGGCTGACCCGGACTCCAGTGGACGCCGCCTCGCCCCCTGCCCCGGCCAGCGCCGGCCAGCTCTTCCGCCGCCGCGGCTACCTCGCCTATTGGGCCTCGCGATTCTTCGCCACCTTCGCGACCCAGATCGTGAGCGTGAGCGTCGGCTGGCAGGTCTACGACATCACCCGCGATCCGCTGGACCTCGGCCTCGTGGGACTCGTGCAGTTCCTCCCCTCCCTGCTCCTCGTCCTCGTCACCGGCTCGGTGGCCGACCGCTTCGACCGGCGCCACATCTTCGCCATCTGCCTCGCGGCCGAGGTCGTCTGCGTCGGAGCGCTGTTCGCCATCACGGTGCAGGGCACGAGCGTGGTCTGGCCGATCTTCGCGGTGCTCGCTGCCTTCGGCGTTGCACGGGCCTTCGTCGGACCCGCGGTCTATTCCCTGCTGCCGAACGTGGTGACCGCGCACGAATTGCCCACCGCCATCGCCTGGAATTCCTCGGCCTGGCAGATCGCCACCATCGTGGGGCCGGTCGCCGGCGGGTTGCTCTACGGCCTCTCGCCGCTCGTTGCCTACACGGTCGCGGCCGCGCTGCTCCTCGTGAGCATGGCGCTCATCGCCTTCATCGTCGTGGTGCGCCCGCAGGAGGCGGGCGAGCCGGCCTCCTGGCAGACGGTCGTCGCCGGCATCGACTATGTGAGGAAGAACCGCATCCTGCTCGGCGCCATCTCGCTCGATCTCTTCGCCGTGCTGCTCGGCGGCGCCATCGCCCTCATGCCGGCCTATGCCCGCGACATCCTCGATGTGGGCCCCTGGGGCCTCGGGATGATGCGCGCCGCGCCCGGCATCGGCGCCATCGTGGTTGCGGCCTATCTCGGCTTCCGCCCGATCCGCGACCATGCGGGGGTGGTGCTGTTCGTGGGCGTCGGATTTTTCGGCCTGTTCACCATCGTGTTCGGGCTCTCCACCACGCCCTGGCTCTCGATCCTGGCCCTGGCGCTCGTCGGCGCCGCTGACATGGTGAGCGTCTATGTGCGCGAGACCCTGATCCAGCTCGCGACGCCGGATCACGTGCGCGGCCGGGTGAATGCGGTCAACATGGTGTTCCTCGGCGCCTCGAACGAATTGGGCGAGTTCCGCGCCGGCGTCACGGCCGCCTGGATCGGCGTGGTGCCCGCGGTGGTCATCGGCGGCATGGGCACCATCGCGGTCACCGTGTTGTGGATCCGCCTGTTCCCGCCGCTGTTTCGCGCCCGTCGCCTCGACGTGCCGCCGCCGGACGCGTGACGCCGCCATGTCCTGGCTCGTCCAGCCGCGCCTGATCAACGACCCCTTCGACGACCCCGGCCTCTACCTCGACTTCCGATACGGCCGCCGCGCCATTCTGTTCGACCTCGGCGACTTAAGCCGCATGGCGGCACGCGAGCTCACCCGCGTGAGCCACGCCTTCGTGTCCCACACCCATATGGATCACTGGGCCGGGTTCGACCGCCTGCTGCGCCTGTGCCTCCATCGCGAGGGGCCGCTCACCCTCGGGGGCCCGACGGGCTTCATCGACGAGGTGGAGCACCGGATCCGGAGCTATACCTGGAATCTCGTCGGCCCGGACTCGGCGGATTTCCGCATCGTGGTGCAGGAGTTCGACGGGACGCGGATCGCGCGATCCGCTCAGTTCCGCGAGCAGGCCGTGTTCGCCCGCGAGCCCGTCCCACCGCCCGAGCTCCCCGACGGGATCGTCCTGGCCGAAGAAGGCTTCCGGATCGAAGCCGAGGCGCTCGACCACGGCATCCCCTCCCTCGCTTTCGCCTTGCGCGAAACCCTGCAGGTGAACGTGCTGCGCGGCGCCCTCGACAATCTCGGGCTGCCGGTGGGCCCTTGGCTCAACGAGGCGAAGCGTGCGGTGCGCGCGGGCATGCCCGACGAGACCCTCCTGGCTGCCGGAGACCGGACGCTCGCCTTGGGCGACCTGCGCCAGAGCGCGTTCCGCGTCGGTCCCGGCCAAGTGGTGGCCTACGTGACCGACTGCGCCTTTCACGACCAGAACGCCGCCAAGATCCTCCGCCTCGCGCAAGGCGCCGACCAGCTCTTCATCGAGGCCGTGTTCCTGGAGCGCGACGCTACCCTTGCCGCGGGCACACGCCACCTGACGGCCGCCCAGGCTGGCCGGCTCGCGCGGCAGGCCGGCGCCCGGCACGTGCACCCGTTCCACCATTCCGCCCGCTATCTCGACACGCCCGATGCCCTGCGTGACGAACTGCTCGCGGCCTTCGGCGGCGCGGCCCCCCCTTCAGGCCTCACGCCAGCTTAAGGTCACGGCGTGCCGCGCGCTTGATCCGGGCGCGAGGAGGCGGATGGTGTTGCGCTCCCGCAATTCGCCCGAAAAGCCAGCCCAATCCGCATGGCCGGTCCAGGCTTCGAGGGACAGGAAGGGCGCGGTCGGACGTGTCCAGAGCGCGAGGTGCGGGAAGTCCTCGACCGCTATCTCGATCGTATCCCCCGAGGGCGCGACGAAGCGCATGACGCGGCTTCGCGCCTCGCGGAACACCATGGCGCCCTCCGCGAACAGCTCCGGCGCGAGATCCAGATTGCGGCCCTCAAGCGGAACGGGGCGCGGCGCCCTGTCGAGGATGCCCATTTCGCGAATGGTGGGCACGAAGGGCTCCTCCGCGGCCTCGAACTCCACCCGGTAACCCTTGTTGTCCCCCGCCATGAACGGCCAAGGGAAGGCCGGGTGAAAGCCAAGTGCATAGGGCAGGTCCACGGAACCCGGATTGTCGACCTCATAATCGAACCGAAGCTCGCTCTCGCTGAGCGTGGCGACCACGTCCAGCCGGAACGCGA
The DNA here is from genome assembly GCA_035944635.1 of Microvirga sp. Lineage (GTDB taxonomy): Bacteria > Pseudomonadota > Alphaproteobacteria > Rhizobiales > Beijerinckiaceae > Microvirga. Next base: position 5,836 of record DASZAZ010000051.1, on the reverse strand, counting down.
ACGGGTAATGCTGCCGGGTGTCGGGCGAGTCCCCGAGCCGCAGATGCGCGGTGTGTTCGCCGCGCGAGACAACCGCGAAATCGAGCCCGCGCGCGAAACCGTGCTGGGGCATCGGGTAGGATTCCCCGTCGACCCGAACCTCCCCGCCGACCGACGCGCCCACCACCGGAAACAGGATCGGCGCCCGCCCGCTCCAATGCGCCGGATCCCCGTGCCAGACGAGTTCCCGCCCGCCCACCTGCCAGGACAAGGGCTCGGCTCCGCGCAGGGCGACGGTCGCGACCGCGGACTCCTGCCGCAACTGCAGGGAGGTCATGAGCGGCGCCCGTGCCCTGGACGGCCGAACGATACCGTGAAGAGGCGGTGACCCTCCTCGTCCGTGACTTCGAGCTGGATGGTGCTGGCCTCGGCGCCGAGTTCGTCCCGCAACTCGTCGACGGTGGCCTGCGCCTCGGCCTTGGCGGCATCGAGACTGGGCAAGTCGACCCCCTCCTCGTCCTCATCGAGATCGTATCCGTCGCGGATGTTGAAGTAATAGCGCGGCATGGTTCCGTCCCGGCTGACGTGCGGGACAATGCGCACCCTTGCGGCCGAGTTCAACTAGGAGCCACTCCCGCCTACGGCAAAGCTGCCTTAATCTGGTCAAATCTGGAGGGCTTATGAGGAGCGTGCCGTGGGGGCATGACGGGGCGGGGTCGAAGCGGAAAACCGCTCCCCCGATCTCCCCTCAAAAATTCTTCGAAAAAATTTCGCAGAGGCTGGAACCGCAACGCGCCGTGGCGCGTTGAACGTACATCTCCGGCCTATCTTTGCCCCCACGGGCCGGTCCCTTCAAAACCCTCCTGGCGCAAGCCGGAGGGTTTTCTTTTGCCCGCAACGCTCAAGCTGTGCCTCGCCGGGCGGCGAGCATGTAGTTCACCCCCGTGCGGCGGGAGGGCTGCATCATCAGCGTCCGCAGGTTCATGGTGACGCCGGTCACATCCGTGACCCGCATGCCGGCCGGCGCCAACTGGACGTCGACCTCCTCGGGCCGCACGAAGCGGCGCCACTGATGTGCGCCTCGCGGCAGGAGCCCGAGCACATATTCGGCCATCACGATCGCCTGAAACCAGCTCTTGGCCGTCCGGTTCATGGTGGAGAGGACCAGTACTCCGCCGGGCTTCACGAGTTCGGCGCAGGTCTGCAGGAACAGCCGGGTGTCGGCCACATGTTCGATCACCTCCATGGCCGTCACCACGTCGAACCGCTCCCCGGCTTCCGCCAAGGCCTCGGCGGTCTGGCCGCGATAATCGATGGCGAGGCCCAACGTCTCGGCGCGAGCGGCGCCGACGGCAATGACGCGTTCGGCCGGGTCGGCGCCGATCACCGACGCGCCAAGCTCCGCGAGGGGCTCGCAGAGGATGCCGGTGCCGCAGCCGATATCGAGAATCCGCAAACCGGTGAGCGGAGCCTCCCGCGCCGGATCGCGCCCGAAAGCGGCGCAGGCCCTGTCGCGGATGTAGCCGACGCGAGCGGGGTTATAACGGTAGAGCCAGCGGGCGTAGCCGTCCGGAGCCCACGCATCTCCAGCCGCATCGAAGTGATCTACCTGGGCCTGATCGACCGTGGACGCGCCAGACCCCATGAGACCTCCTCAGCAGGCAGAACGGACAACGCAGGCTGAATCCCCTGCGGAACACTCGCTGAGCGGGAGCCTAGCCGGCCCCGACGTGACGGCGCAAATCGCTCGCTCGGCAAGCTAGCGCTTGATCGACAACGATTTGATGGCGGGAAGTGATCTTCGGCAAAGCCACGAGGTTGTGGCACGCCCTGCGGGAGGGAAAGCCGACGCATAATTCTGTGAAATTGTTCAGCAATATCAGGGGAGTTTACTGTGGCTAATCATGCGGCGAAAATGTGCGGCTAATTGGTGTGGCTACGGAGCTTTGCGGTGGTAGGGCGCAGGGGCGATTACCTCTTCAAGCGAGAGGGATCTCAGTTTTGGTGGTTGAAACTTCAGTACCCTAAGTCTCTCTGGGATATGGAGTGCACGCCGGAGGAGATAGGGGTGCAGAAGAAGGCTGGGCAAAGAAAGGTGCAATTGAGCCTCGCGACCACTGATCGCGAAACCGCAGAGATCAAGGCCGCTCCTCTAATCACGGCGCACCGGCAGCTTCTCTTCGCTCACCGTATTGCCATTAGGCACGCACGTGAGGTGAAGGCCTCAACGATGTCAGAGGAGCAGTTTGAGGAATCATTTCTGAGGATGCTGAGGAAGGCAGGCGCTCGGATCGTGCGCCAATCCGAGCCTGGGATCATTCGCAACCCAGATGGGACGCAGACATTTGCCACTGAGGATCTCGTGTTCTCCCTCAGTGCGGACGGCAAGCCAAACGGCTCCCCCGTTCCTAACGAGCGGATTTTCAAGATCCCCCTGAGTGTTCTACCCCATGGCGAGGCGAAGGCATTCAGCGAGACTGAAAAGCGGGTCAATCGTGCGCTGAAGAAGAATTCTGACGAACAGATACTGGAGGCCTGGATCGCCCAAAGGAACATCAATCCTCGCATGGCGGACGAGGCACGCAAAGTGCTCGGCACCTTCAGGACAGTTTCTGGCGGTAAATCCTTTGCAAACGCCACGCGTGATGACGGGCGAGAACTCGCTAACCACTATTTTAAGCAGGGTCTCAAGTCAGGGACTGTCATCAAAAAGGTCGGCTTTCTCAATTGGGCAGTAAATATCGCCATTGAAGATGGAAAGCTAAAGCACAACCCATTTTCGAAAGTCGTGGCCGACAAGAAAGACGCCGAAAAACCGCTTCCCCTTGACGACGAAGATATGGCGCTCATCCGCAAGCATATTGATCGTCTTAACGGACAAGACGCCCTCTGGCTGCGGCTCCTGGCCCTTACTGGAATGCGGTTGAGTGAGCCGCTCGGGATTGACGCGGAGTTCAATGAGAGCGGCATTCGCTATGTCATAATTGGCCGGGTTGGTCGGAAGACGGAGCAAAGTTGTCGCCGAGTCCCATTACCGGACATCCTGTTGCCCTTGCGACCCGTGAGAATCACGGGACCTTTGTTGGCGTACAATCAAGCCAACCCGGCTCAGGCAGCGAGCAAACGACTGAACCGCTTTTTGGACGATGTGGGCATCACTAGCCCTTGCAAAGTTGTTCACTCGCTCCGACACCGGGCTAAAGATCGGCTACGGGCTGCTTCGTGCCCTGAGGACATCCAAGAGGAGATCCTCGGCCATGAAGAGGAAACGGTTTCAAGAGGTTATGGTAAAGGCTATCCTATGACGGTACTCAAGCCGTGGGTCGAGAAGATAGGCTGGTGACCTGATGTTGGTGTCGGCGCTTCGCCGAAGCATCCGCTGCATTTGTGTTTGGCTGTCGCCCGAAACCAGATAGTCGTTCCAGCAGCGTCGTCCAGCACGAGCAATAGAATAGCGCCCAGCCTATAGTCCTGCCGGAGCATTCTTACGCCTGAAGTGCGCTGTGCGCGTTAGCTCCAAGTCTTTGTCGGTGGCCATACCTATGATCGTGACTTCGTGTCGTGCAGTTCCTCACTCCACGTCATCTTAAAGAACACGGCGTCGGTCACGTCCGAGAAGGTCGCGACACCGTTGTGGATCACGGCTGCCTTCTTCAGGTTCTCCTGCATCCACTCCAGCGCGTCGCGTCTCAGCCCTGAGCGGGTCATGAGGCGAAACACGCCGACCTTCAGGTCGCCCTCCTGCTCAGCATAGGTGGTGATGTTGTGCGGGTGCGGACGAGGATGCGGTCACGCTGTAAGGCGCTTGACATCTGCAAAACCGCTCGTATTACAGCGATCACCGGCCAGGGTACGCTCCTCGGCCGCGACATTGCTATTGATGATCAAAATGCCAACCGGCCAACCGGTGGGCATTTTTTTTTGGGATTGCATCATGGACGAAGGACACACAGGCACGTGGCTTAAGCGTGTCGACGACGAGATCCAGGAACCGGGAGCACCCGCAGCCCAGGACGAGAACCCCCGCCCGGAGAGCAATGGCTTGACCTCCGGACGTGCCATGGCTGGAAGTCATGCCCCCGATGCTGTCAGCATTGTGCGGGAGCACATGGCCGAGCACGACCTGGAGGTTCGGTTCGACGGAGAGATCGTGCGCAGAGATGCCATGGCATCAGCACGAACCGTCGCCGAGATCCAGGCCGTCCTCGATCAGGAGGAGATGACCGGGGAGACACTCCTCGACGACGTGATGCTGTGGGTTCGTCGGGACAAGCTGAAGGTTCGCGAGTCCGATATCAAGAGAGCCATTCGCAAGATCAAACGAGACGACCAGAAGGCGCGGAAGATGGTCGTACTTCAGCCCCTCTATCAGGTGCTGGACGCGGTAGAGCACGTGCGTGCCGAGCAGACCTGGAGGCGTTTCCTTGGTGCAGCGTTCGACGTAGACGTAGATCTCGGGGTCGCCGTGCTCAAGAAGTTCGTCTGGCAGGTGAAGCGCAAACCACTCGGGCTTCCGATTACGCGGCACCTGATGCCGGTATGGCAAAGCCCTATCCAAGGTAGCGGCAAGACCACGGCTGTGCTCGCATTTCTGAAGCCGCTCAAGTAGTTGCGGACGGACCCTGCTCTTCTGTCGGACTTCGTTGATAAGCGCAGCGGTGATGTGTACCGCTACCCGGTCGTATTCATCGACGACATGGAGAGGATCGACCGCTCCCTCATTCCAACCCTCAACAGCTTGGTGACAGGCGAAGGCTTGGTGCGCCGCGTTCTGGGTACGTCGAACCTGCGGAAATGTCGGCAGATGTCCACGCTTATCGGCACTGCCAACAAGCCTGTTGCCGAAATCATTCGGGACGAAACAGGCAACCGGCGCTTCTTCACGCTCCGGTTCCGAAATGGAGAGGTGAAGAAAGGCGGCGATCCGCGCGTGTGGCAGGTTGTGAACGGCACGGACTTCGACATGTTGTGGCGCAGCGTGGATGCGTTCGGACCTGATCCTACCGACCCATATCTGGATGCCCTCTTCGCGGCTCAGGAGAGCGCCCGGCTTCGAAGCCCTGTTGAAGAGTGGCTTCTTGGGTTGGATCTGAACTCGTCCGAGGTCCAGGCAATCACCACGACGCGTGGCGTGAAGGCCGGTGGTCTCTTTGACCTGTACATCGCTCAGACTGCCAGCGATATTTCCCATCGGAGATTTGGTGAGGAGATGGCGAAGCTCGTTGAGCGTTCACGCGGGCCGTTCCTGATGAAGTCGCCCCGCACGGAAAGCGGGTACTTCTACCCGCTACGGTCGCACGCGTGAGACGGCACAGAACATGCAGGCCATACAGATCGTTTAGTGTCTTATGCTCTGAACGACCTGTACCTCCTGAAGGGACTGTAGGGTCTGCACCTTGCAAACGTTGACGGAGCCGCCGCCCACCTCGTTCTGGGCAAGCCACTGATAGGCTGAACGCTGGAAAAATGTCGCCGCAAGCCCAAGGACAGGGCCGACCGGTTCGTTGCCGCTCATGAGGAAGACGGACAAGGCTTTAGCCCCGAAGCCCAATCAAGGATTTGCTGGTCGATCCTTCGCCGTCCCAGGTTCTTGGTCGCGACCTCGAATTGCATGCGGGCCGACGTGCATCGCGGACTTGGTTTGCGGCACAGTGGCAACAGCCAGGATGGACAACAGCCGTCCGAACGATGTTCCGCCAATAGCCGCATTAGGTGCTTGGGCTAGGCTCAGGACTCATTGATTGAGGTAGAAGGTGACGGCTGCTGCGATGCAGATGGCTGAGAAGAAGGTGTGGGCGCAGCGGTCGTAGCGGGTAGCGACACGCCGCCAGTCCTTCAGGCGAGCGAACATGTTCTC
>DASZAZ010000050.1:0-57023 GCA_035944635.1 Microvirga sp. | reverse complement strand
GGCGTTCGAGCGCCTTCAGCTGGTGACTGATCGCGGAGGGCGTGACGTGCAGCTCCTCCGCGGCCCGCGACACGCTCAGATACCGCGCAGCGGCCTCGAAGGCCTGCAAGGCCTTGATCGGAGGAAGCGACCTCATGTGCCTCGGTGAATTAGGTTCAGCAATACCTTGAAATCTAATCAGGTGCGCAAATCTGTTTCAACCGTCCGTGGGAGGTTGCTGCACCCCCTATCTGTCTATCTGTCGGTCTCCCGCCACTTTGGGCCATTGCACCTTGTGCGAGGTTCGTGCGACGGCGTTGTCATGCGAACCCTGGCCCGCGGTAGGGTACGGACATGCAGCCCATCTCCTGTGCACGTCACCCCCTTCCCACCTGAGGTCATCCGGCACGCTGTCTGCTTCCGTCTTCGCTTCACGCCAAGCTACTGCGACGTGGAGGAGCTCTTGGTCGAGCACGGGCTGGATATCTGCTGTGAGACGGTGCGGCGCCGGGCAGCCTCTCCGGGTCCGATCTCGCCAAGCAGGTGAAGGATAGCGACAGCAGGGCCACGCTCAAGACGGCATCCATGACGGTCAGCTGACCCGCTTGGATGCTGCTGGCGGCAGGCTCTCGGTGACGGATACGAGGGGGCGGCAGGTCCATGCTGGCGGTAGCCGATGTGGACCAGTCGAACGGCCTCGTCCGCGGTGTCGGCACCGTGCTCATGCCCGTGAGCCAAATACATGTCGCGGCAGGGGTGCCGTTGCTATACAGCGCCCCGACCGGCATCGCCGAGCCACAGAGGAGGCTGACCATCGCCACGCGCGCCAGGGCTATGATGCGATGGGCCGTTGCCGCGTTCTATGGCGTGGCTGGCATCGCGCATTTCTGGGCAACCGACCGCTTTCTTTTGATCGTGCCGGCTTGGGTGCCGGAGCCCCGCCTTGTCGTCCAGATCACGGGTGCCTGCGAGGTGGTGGGCGCGCTCGCCCTTCTGGTCCCCAGGCTCCAGCGCGCGGCTGCGCTCATGTTGGCCCTTTATGCCCTTTGCGTGTTCCCAGCCAACATCAAGCATGCGCTCGAAGGCATCAACGTGCCGGGCCTGCCCGATACCTGGTGGTATCATGGTCCGCGGCTCGTCCTTCAGCCCGTCATCATCTGGTTGACCTTGTACGCAGGGCAGATCGTCAATGGGCCGTTCTGCTGCCTCGTGCGGCAGAAAGAGGGCAGGCCACCGGAGCCCCGCTAGGCGTACAAGGAACAGAGTGCGGGTGACCTGATGCAATTCCTCCAATCGGGTGCGCCTACACCGCCCCTAGTGGCGGGCGCTCACGGGAAGCGGGGTGCTTGCCCCTGCCCTCCCTGGCATCGCCGCTCTTGTGATGCTGCCAAGGCGAGAGCGCTCCCCGGTTCCGAGCATTAGGCCGGGACCAATGACCCGAAACGCGACCCTGCGCGTTGAGTCCACGCGAACTCACCAGGACAGTCCCATGGCAAAGCCATCAAAGCACAGCGACGAGAAGACGGAAGACGCCACGCAGGGCAGCACGACACAATACGACCGTCTCGAAAGGCTGGCCAGCGCAGCCTCCCAAGCAGCCCAGGCGAAACAGTGGCAGGCGCGCAAGAATGGGATGGCGAGCCAGGGCGAGCCTTCCGAGGTCCGAAGCTTGAATGATGATACCGAGGCTAGAGCACAGGCGGAGGCGGCGATGCAGCAGATGCTCGCCAAATCAGGAGGCAAGCAGCGCCGGCGCTGACCGCCTCGATGACGGTAAGTGCTTGTTCACGATACCGGCAGCAACGCTGCCCGCTTCCAGCAACAAGCACCTGCGCTGCGCATTGATCAGCGGCGTTTCTCCTCCGTCGCTGATCGTCTCCCCAACTTAGCCCGGCTTCGTACGAGGGTGCAGCGCTCGCAAGTCGCCCCATTGGGAAAGCCGCGACTTGAATGATGAGCAGGGGCCTGACGCGGAACTCGTCGAAAGCGGCATCCGCCCGATGAGTTCCGCGTCAGGCCCTCAAGGCTCTACGCAGCCGCAGCTCTCACGCGCCGCGACGGAAATGGCTTTGCATGCGAGCGATCACATCGACGCCCATCTGCTTGAGAAGGTCGAGGATATCGAGGGGCACCCAGTTCTCGCGGATGAGGCCCTCGTGATGGAGGTAGAAGTCCATCACCCGCATGGTGACGGCCCGACCAGAGGGCCCGACGCCGAGGAAGTCGTTACCGACATGCATGGCAAAGACGCTCGGCCAGCCGCCCGTGACCGAATAGGGTCCGTCGCCGATGCGGATGTAGTGGCCGCCGCGATATCTCGCCTTGGCTTCGGAGACCTCGTTCCATTGCCCGCCGCCCTTGCGGTTCGGGAAGGCGATGCGGAAGGGCAGCTGGTGGTAATCGACGAAGCCCTGCAGGCCGCGCGTGGTTCCGATGCCTGACGGCCCGTACCACATCATGCGCGGGTGCCAGTGCTCTTTTTGGGGCATGTTGAGGAGGCCCTCGCGTCCCTCGTTGCCCTGGTCGTTGTACGCGCCGAGTGTCCCGTGCATGGCGAGCGTCTGCTTCAGGCTGGCGGCCGATTGCTGCGGGTCGGTGGGCCTGAAGACGAGCCCGTCCGCGGTGATCGGGCCCGGCCACATGCCCTCCGTGCCGAGGCTCGGCGCGAGCGGCCAGAAGCCCGCCTGGCGGATCACGTCGAGCACGTCCCAGAGGCAGTTGCTCTGAACGATCCGCCCGTCGCGGATCTCATGCACTTCGCCATAACGGAGATAGATCGGCCGGCCCGTGGCGGGGATCGTGAGCCAGCTCTCCCGGAAGGTGCCGCAGTAATGGCCCACCATGGCGACGTAGTCGCGGCCCTCGTAACTTCCGCCGACCACGATCACGTCACGGCGCTCGAGATCCGGGAACGAACGCAGGAGCGGCGCCCAGACCTGGGCCTCGATGGCCTCAAGCCCATGCATCTCGTTGAGAGGGTGGGATCCCCGCCATTCGGCGTCCGGATGATAGAGGGCGGCGAGCCGCTGGGGCAGCGTTTCGGGGCGGGCTTCGGCCAAGGCCGAGAGCGCCTCGTAGATACTCCGCTTGCGGCTCACCCACTCGGATTCGTTGCGATCTGTCGTGCTCATTGCATTCCTATGCAAATGCGTTTGCAAACGTATTCAAGCCATGTTAGCCCTCATCTGTCCATTGTTAAGTTCCGCCGTCCGCAGAGCGTGAAATCGCCGGGGTGCCGGAGCGAAGGCTTCGGATCGCGAGACGATCCAACACCGGGCCGCTGATCCAGAGGGGCCTCGGGCAATGACGCGAGAGCAGGAGGACAGCATGAAAACGTTTCTGAAGATTTCTGTGGCCGTCGGTGCCTTGTTGGTCTCCGCGGCCACCGCGCAGGCGAATTGCGGCATTCCGGCCGGTTCGGTCCGCATCCTTTCCAACGACTTCACGGCGCTCCACGTGGTCGCCAGTACGGCGGAAGAGTGCGCCAGCCCCACCGTCAAGGTGACGAAGAACCAGACCACCGAACACAACAACATCCAGGTCGCGGCGCTCACCACGAATCCGGCGACCTATACGGTCAAGATCGTCGCCAACAGCTCGCTGGCGCCCCTGCTCAATGCGGGGCTCGTGCGCCCGCTCGACGACCTCGTTGCCAAATACGGCAAGGATCTCACCCCGAACCAGCTGATCAAGGTCGACGGCAAGGTGATGGCGGTCGCCTTCATGGCGAATGCGCAGCATCTGTATTACCGCAAGGACATTCTCGAGAAGGCGGGCGTGAAGCCGCCGAAGACCTATGAAGAGGTGCTCGCGGCCGCGAAGGTCATTCGCGAGAAGGGGATCATGCAGAACCCGCTGGCGGGGCTCTACAAGCCGGGCTTCGACCTCGCGGTGGAGTTCGTGAACAACTATCTCGGGACCGGAGCCGAGTTCTTCGAGCCGGGCACCGCGAAGCTGGCCCTCGATCCCGTCAAAGCCACCAAGACGCTTGAGCTCATGAAGTCCCTGAGCCAGTACATGGCCCCGGATTTCCTCACCTACAACAGCAACTCCGTGAAGCCCCTCTGGGAATCGAGCCAGGTCGCCATGATCAACGGCTGGGGCTCCCGGGCGGGCGCACTCATCGACCCGGCCGGTCCTGCTCCTCAGGTTGCGGCGAATACCGTCCTCACCAGCGCCCCAACGTTCGGCGGCGGCACCGTTCCGGCCGCAGCTTTGTGGTGGGACGGATTCGTGATCGCCAAGAACATCAGCGACGAGGATGCGGAGGCATCCTTCCGCGCCATGATGCACGCCATCTCCCCAGACGTGGCCAAGAAGCACCCCAAGGTAGCGGCCTGGCTGATCAAGGGCTACGAGCCGACGCCGGCGGCGGTTGGCGTGTTCGAAACCGCGAAGGCCGGCGCACGGGAGTTTCCGACGGTGCCGTTCATGGGCCTGCTGCTCACGGCGCTCGGGGGAGAGCTCGCGGACTTCATGCAGGGCAAGGAGACGGCTGAGCAGGCGCTCGCCGACGTCGCCCGCGCCTACAACACTGCGGCCAAAGACGCCGGGTACCTGCGCTAACGCGAGATCCGGCAGGGCACTTGCGTGCCCTGCCGGGCTTCTTCGCCGCCGATCGACTTCGTCAGCGACGGGATCTCAGCATGCCGCACCGGACGTTCCTGGCTTTCATCCTGCCGTCACTGATTGCGATGATCCTGTTCATCGCGATCCCCATCCTGTCGGTCGCATACCAGTCCCTGCACGTCGAGCATCCCCAGGTCCTGCGGACGGTCGAGAACTGCAGCCCGTTCGGCTGCACCAAGGAAGTTCGGGTCGATGCGGCTGCCATGGAACAGGCGCGCCGCGAGCAGCCCATGGGCGTGTTCAACGGACTCGGCACCTATACCAATGCGAGCCACCTCGCCTTCGACGAAATCTCCCGGATCTGGGCGGCGAGCGACAGCATCTCGACCGCCATCAGCGGGGTGCTCAATCTCCCGTTCTATCGCGCTCTCACGTTCACGCTTGCATTCACCTTCCTGGTGACGCCGATCGTCATCGTGCTCGGCTTCGTCATCGCCGTCGCGGTGAACGCGATGCCCGGGTTCCTCAAGGGCCCGGTGATCTTCTTCTCTCTCTTGCCGATGATCGTGACACCGCTCATCGGCTCGCTCGTTCTGTTCTGGATGATCGACACACAAGGCGTCATTGGGGCGACTCTGCAGAAGGTGTTCGACAACCCACAGCTCTCGCTCAAGGCGTCGCCGACCCTGACCTGGGCGGTGCTGTTCATCTACGGGATCTGGCACTCGGTGCCGTTCAGCTTCGTGGTGTTCTACGCCGGTCTGCAGACGGTTCCGGCGGATACGCTAGAGTCCGCCAAGATCGACGGGGCCAGCCGATGGGAGCAGATACGCTTCGTCGTGATCCCCTATCTCGCGCCGCTCGCAACCTTTGTGGCGCTGATCCAGCTGATGGACAATTTCCGCGTCTTCGAGCCGATCGTGGGCTTCAGCGCTGCGGCGAACGCCACCTCGCTCAGCTATCTGATCTACAACGACCTGCGCAATGCCGACGCGCCCCTGTTCGGCTCGGCCGCCGCGACCTCGATGCTGACCATCCTGGGCGTCGTGACTCTGCTGACGCCGGTGCTCCTGCGCACCTGGCGCGACTTTCACCGGAAGGCATGAGCTATGGCCGCCGTCGCCCGCGCCACCCGTCAGCACCCCGCCGTCTTCGCGGTTTGCCTTGCCATCGTCCTGCTCTGGCTCTTCGTCGCGGCGTTCCCGTTCATCTGGACCGCCTGGGGCTCCTTCAAGGTCGAAGCGGACTTCTTCTCCCGCAGCGATTGGCTCAATGCGGTGTACGGGCCGAAGACCCTCGCGCAGACCGGGAGCGCGTTCACGGGCGAGGGCTACCACGGGGCGTGGGTGCTCGAGGAGTTCTGGCGATCCGGCCTCAACACGGCGATCGTGACCGTCTCGGTGGTGGTCATTTCGCTCACGTTCGGAACGCTCGGCGGCTACGCGCTTGCGCGCTCAGGCTACCGCTACACGTTCTGGATCCTGATCGTCGCGCTCGTGTTCCGGGCCATGCCGCACGTGACGCTGGTCTCGGGCTATCTGCTGCCGTTCTTCCAGCTCAACATCTGGGGCATCCTGCCCACCACCATCATCGTGCTGGTGGCGATCAATCAGCCCTTCACGATCTGGATGTTGCACTCGTTCTTCCGCTCCATCCCGCGCGATCTCGACGAAAGCGCGATGGTGGACGGCTGCACGCGCTTCCAGGCTTTTCGGCTGGTCGTGATCCCGGTCATGTGGCCCGGCGTGGTGACCACCGGTCTCTTCAGCTTTCTGCTCGCCTATAACGACTTCGCGGTCACGGCGATGCTGCTGACCCAGGACAATCAAACCATCATCCCGAAGATTGCGAGCTTCCTCGGATCCACGCAGGCGGAGGGCAAGGTGATGTATGCGGTCGCCGCCGTGGTCTCGTCGATCGCGCCACTGTTCGTGCTGGTGCTATTCTTCCAGAAGCAGATCGTCAGCGGCCTCACGGCCGGTGCGGTGAAAGGGTAGGGGACCTGGCATGGCGGAGCTCCGTCTCAAAAACGTCACCAAGCGGTTCGGCGCCTATGTCGGCGTCGACAACTTCAACCTCGACATCGCGGATCAGGAATTTCTCGTGCTGCTCGGTCCCTCGGGCTGCGGGAAGACGACAACCATGCGGATGATCGCCGGTCTCGAGGATGTTACGGAAGGCGAGATCTGGTTGGGTGGCCGGATGGTCAACGGGCTCGAGCCCAAGGACCGGGACATCTCGATGGTGTTCCAGAGCTACGGCCTCTACCCCAACATGACGGTGTACGAGAACATCCGCTTCCCCTTGCGCGTCCGGAAGGTGCCGGCCGAGCAGCACAACGAGCGCGTGATGCGAGCGGCGCGGATGGTGGAGCTCACCGACCTCCTTCACAGGCGACCCGCGGAATTGTCGGGCGGTCAGCGCCAGCGCGTGGCGCTCGGCCGGGCGATCGTGCGCGAGCCCACGCTCTTCCTCATGGACGAGCCGCTCTCGAACCTCGATGCGAAGCTGCGCGTATCCACCCGCGCGCAGATCAAGAACCTGCAGCACACACTCAAGACCACGACGATCTACGTCACCCACGACCAGATCGAGGCCATGACGCTCGCGGATCGCGTGGTGGTCATGAACAAGGGCCTGATCCAGCAGGTGGGGACGCCGACCGAGATCTATGACGCCCCCGCCAATACCTTCGTGGCGAGCTTCATCGGGTCGCCAGCCATGAACTTGATCGACGGCAGCCTTAGTGGCGGCGTGTTCGAAGCGCCCAATGTGCGCATCGAGGGCCTGCCGCAAGCGCATTCCGGTCCTGTGACCCTCGGGTTCCGGGCCGAGGACGCCGTGCTCGTGCCCGGAAACGGCCAGCTCGCCGCGCCGGTCTATTCGCTCGAACTTCTTGGCGAGGCCTCGATGATCAGCTACCGCATCGGCGAGAGCCTGGTCTCGATCAAGGCCCCAAAGGAGTACAGGGCCGAGATCGGCGATGTCGTTCACGCAGCGGTACCGGGCTCGATCTGCCATCTCTTCGAGAAGAGCACCGGACAGGTCATCTGGGCCGGCAACGCCCGACACGGCGCAACGGACCGCCCCCGCCGGTAGGTCCAAGCAGCGCCGGATTAAAGGAAAAGCCTCATGATCCAGCATCTGAAACGCGGCAAGCCGGAGGCCGACCGCGCCGATGACGACGCCAAGGTCCGCGCTACCGTCGAGGCGACGCTGAAGGAGATCGAAAGCCGCGGCGACGCCGCCGTGCGCGATTTCTCGGAGCGCTTCGACAAATACACGCCGGCGTCGTTCCGCCTCTCTCCCTCCGACATCGAAGCCCTCATGGGCAAGGTCTCGAAGCGCGAGATGGAGGACATCAGGTTCGCGCAGGCGCAGGTGAGGAACTTTGCCCAGGCGCAGCGGGACTCCATGCGCGACATCGAGGTCGAAACCCTGCCCGGCGTGATCCTCGGGCACAAGAACATCCCGGTTCAGTCCGTCGGCTGCTACGTGCCGGCCGGCAAGTTCCCCATGGTGGCGTCCGCGCATATGTCGGTCGCGACCGCTTCCGTGGCCGGCGTTCCGCGGATCGTCGCCACGACGCCCCCCTTCCAGGGCGAGCCGAACCCGGCCGTGATCACCGCGATGCATCTGGGCGGTGCGCACGAGATCTATGTGCTCGGCGGCATCCAGGCCATCGGCGCCATGGCGCTCGGGACGGAAACCATCGCGCCGGTCGACATGCTAGTGGGCCCGGGCAATGCCTTCGTGGCCGAAGCCAAGCGCCAGCTCTACGGGCGGGTCGGCATCGATCTTTTCGCGGGTCCGACCGAAACCATGGTGATCGCAGACGACACGGTGGATGCCGAGATGTGCGCCACCGACCTCCTCGGCCAGGCGGAGCACGGCTACAATTCGCCGGCGATTCTGGTGACCAATTCCCGCAAGCTCGCCGAGGGCACGCTGGCCGAAGTCGAGCGCCTGCTCAAGATCCTGCCGACGGCCGGCACCGCCGGGGTGAGCTGGCGCGATTACGGCGAGGTGATCTTGTGCGACACCTACGAGGAGATGCTGCAGGTCGCGAACGACATCGCGTCCGAGCACGTCCAGGTGATGACGGACCGGGACGACTGGTTCCTGGAGCATATGCACAGCTACGGCGCGCTGTTCCTCGGCGCGCGCACGAATGTCGCCAACGGCGACAAGGTGATCGGCACGAATCACACCCTGCCGACCAAGAAGGCGGGCCGCTACACGGGCGGCCTATGGGTGGGCAAGTTCCTCAAGACCCACAGCTACCAGCGCATCCTGACCGACGAGGCCGCCGCGATGGTGGGCGAGTACTGCTCGCGCCTGTGCATTCTAGAGGGCTTCGTCGGCCATGCCGAGCAGGCCAATGTGCGGGTCCGGCGCTATGGTGGCCAGAACGTGCCCTACGGCGCGGCGGCGATGCCGAGCCGGGCCGCGGCGGAATGACGAGAAGACGGGTGCGATGAAGCTGCCCCGGACACCCTCCTTCCGGCTTGATGGCCGACGCGCCCTCGTGACGGGCGCCTCCTCGGGCATCGGCCTTGGCTGCGCCGTGGCGTTGGCCGAGCAGGGAGCGCAGGTGGCGCTCGCGGCACGCAGCCGCGACAAGCTCGACGAGGCTGTATCGGCGTTCGAAGCCGAGGGCTGGGCGGCCCAAGCGATCGCGATGGATGTGGCCGATGTGGCGGCGACAGCCCGGATCGTCGAGGAGCACGGCCCCTTCGACATTCTGGTGAACAGCGCGGGCGCGGCGCGCCACGGGCCTGCGGCGGCGACGACGCCGGACGACTTCGATGCCGTATCCGACTTGAACGTGCGCGGCGCGTACTTCGTCACGCAGGCGGTGGCGCGAGGGCTGATCGCGGCTGGCAAGCCCGGATCGCTCATCAACATCTCGTCCCAGATGGGCCATGTGGGCGGGGTCGACCGCGCGGTCTATTGCGCGAGCAAGCATGCCCTCGAAGGCTTCACCAAGGCGATGGCGATCGAGTGGGGTCGACACGGCATCCGGGTCAATACCCTGTGCCCAACCTTCATTCGCACGCCCCTGACCGAGGGAACCTTCGCGAATCGCGAGCGGGTTCGCTGGATCGAGGAGAAGATCAAACTGGGCCGCACGGGCGTCGTCGAGGATATCATGGGCGCGGTGGCGTTCCTGGCCTCGGACGCGTCGGCGCTGGTGACGGGCTCCGCGCTCATGATCGACGGCGGTTGGACGGCCGAGTGATGGCAGGCGAGAAGGTTACATCCCTCGACGTTGCCCGGCTTGCCGGCGTCAGCCAGTCCGCGGTCTCCCGCGTGTTCACGCCGGGCGCATCGGCCTCCAAGCACACGATCGAGAAGGTCAGGCGCGCCGCCGCGCAACTCGGCTACCGTCCCAACGTCCTGGCACGCTCCCTCATCACCGGGCGCAGCCGCATCATCGGCCTCGTGGTCGCCTATCTCGAAAACTATTTCTACCCGGAAGTGGTCGAGCGGCTCTCCGTCGCGCTGCAGGAGCAGGGCTACCACGTCCTCGTCTTCATGGCCGCGCCGACGGTGGGAGACGTGCAGAACGTGGTTCAGGAGATCCTCGACTATCAGGTCGACGGGATCGTGCTCGCCTCGGTCTCCATGTCGTCGGTTCTGGCCGAGAAGTGTCAGTCGTTCGGCATTCCGGTCGTGCTATTCAACCGCGATCAGGACGATCCCCGCCTCAGCTCGGTCACCACCGACAACCGCGCCGGGGGCCGGGCGCTGGCCGAGCTGCTCGCGTCGTTGGGCCATCGGCGGATCGCCTATATCGCGGGCTTCGAAGAGGCCTCCACGCAGCGCGACCGCGAGCTCGGCTTTCGGGAAGGTCTCGCCGCTGCTGGACGGGAGCTCTTCGCACGCGGGGTGGGCAACTTCGATTTCCACATGGCGCAGGATGCGGCCCGCCGCATGTTCGACCGCTCCAAGCGGCCCGACGCCGTGTTCGTCTGCAACGACCACATGGCGTTCGCGGTCATGGACGTACTGCGCTTCGAGCTTGGTTTGAGGATCCCCGAGGACGTGTCGGTGGTGGGCTTCGACGACGTGCCACCGGCGGCCTGGGCCGCCTACGATCTCACCACGTATCGGCAATGCGTGAACCAGATGGTGGGCGAGACGGTGACCACGCTCCTCGACAGCATCGAGGGCAAGAGCACCGAGCCCCGGCGGGTGAAGATCGACGGTACGCTCGTGGTGCGCAAATCCACCCGCGAGCCCAAGGGCGGACGCCCATGACGAGCTTCGACCGGAACCGGCACGGCGTCCGGCGTTCCGCGATCGGCAGTACCGGAACGGCGTGTCAGCCGATTAGAGACAACGCACTGTCGCGAAGGGGTGACGCATGGCGATGAAGGGCTTCCAGGACAAGTTCACCGACCTTCCCGACTACATCATCAAGATCACCAAGGAGATCTGGGAGGATCGCGGCCTCGCCACGCTCCATCACTACTACGCACCCGACATGCCGATGCGCACCCCATCGGGGCTTGTCAGGGGCAATCAAGCGGTCATCGACGGAACGCTCGCCACCCTGGCCGAATTCCCTGATCGGCGGCTCCTCGCCGAGGACGTCATCTGGAGCGGCGACGAAAACGAGGGCTTCCTGTCCTCCCACCGGCTCGTCACCTCGGGAACGCATCGTGGGCATGGCCTGTTCGGCGAACCCACGGGCCGGCATTTCGTGATCCGTGCCATCGCGGACTGCGCCGCCAAGGACGACGTGATCTATGACGAGTGGTTGATTCGGGACAGCTCGGGAATCGTCAAGCAGTTGGGCCTGAATCCCGAGAGGTTCGCGCGCGACCAAATCCGCGCCGAGGGCGGTCCCGAGAAGGCCAAGCGCCCGTTCACGGCGGCCCAGGACGTGCAAGGTCCCTATACCTCGCGGGGCAACGACAGCGAGTGGGGCCAGCGTTTGGCCGACATCCTCACCCGCATCATGAACAAGGACTTCACGGTGATCCCCGCCGAGTACGACCGGGCGGTGCGTGTGGAGCATCCCGGGTCCGAGGGCGGCTGGTCCTGGGACTTTGCCGATTTCCGCTGGCTGCAGCTGCGGTCGGCCTTCCCGTCCGCGCAGTTTGCGGTTCACCACGTGATCGGCCGCTCGGACCCGGCGCAGCCGCACCGGGCGGCGGTGCGCTGGAGCCTCGACGGCCGGCACGACGGGTTCGGCGCCTTCGGCCGGCCGACCGGTGCACCGGTCCACATCATGGGCATCACGCATGCGGAGTTCGGGCCCTGGGGCCTGCGCCGCGAATTCACGCTTTTCGACGAAATCGCGATCTGGAAGCAGATCCACCTGCATACGGGAGACGTCTGATGACCCCTCAAGAGATGGAAGCCCGGATCGTCCGCTACGGCGATCTCAGGCCGTGCCGCACGGCCTTCATCGACGCGCATACGCCGGGAAGCAATCAAAAGGAAAACTTCACGATCATCGGCGGCGGCGTCTCCGAGAGCGCTGACCAGCACGTGCACATCAAGGACACGCCGGGCTTCAACATCGGCGCCGCGGGCCAGCCTCCTAAATGCCGCAACTCCCTTCACAGCCACCGCACCGCAGAGGTTTTCTTTGTCCTGAAGGGACGCTGGCGCTTCTTCTGGGGTCGCTGGGGTAATGCCGGCAACGTCGTCCTGGAAGAGGGCGACATCATCAACATCCCGACGGGCATCTTCCGCGGGTTTGAAAACATCGGCACGGATTACGGGATGATCATGGCGATCCTCGGCGGCGACGATGCCGGCGGCGGCGTCATCTGGGCTCCGCAGGTGATCGAGGACGCCAAGGCGCACGGTCTGGTGCTCGGCGAGAACGGCCGCCTCTACGATACCAAGAAGGGCGACAAACTTCCCGACGGCGTCAAGCCGATGCCGCTCCTCTCGGACGAGGAACTCAAGACATTTCCGGAGCTCACGGCCGCCGACGTCGTCCCAGGCCATGTCGCCCGCTATTGGGACCTCATGGCCCTGGCCGAGAAGGAACCCGCGAAGGTGATCGGTGCGGATGCGCGCTTGAGGGACCGGCCTGGCTTCGAGGTCGAGCTGCTCACTCGGGGATCGATCCCCGGGGACCCCTATGCGGTAGACCGCCACGAAGTTCTCATGGTGTTCCGCGGACATTGGCGCCTCACCTGGGACGGCGGCGAGACGGTGCTGGCCCCCGGCGATACCTGCGCGGTGCCGCCGAACCTGAAGCACAGCCTCGTCCCCTCCATGACCGGGGAGGCCAGCCTCTACCGCGTGCGCAACACGGACGATCCGGCCGGGCCGACGCACCGCCACTGAAGGCGCATCTTCCGGACGCGCGGAAGACATGGCTTGGGACGACTGCCAGGGAGTCCTGGCGGTCGCGCGCTTTCTGCGACAGGCGGCCTCGCGCGTTCGACTTTTATGAGAGCGAGGCCGACCCTGCCGTGCGGAACGGCCTCCACAAGAGCAAAGTCAAGGAGGCTGGCGCTTGAGCCTTCTTGATCTCACCATCTGCGAGCTGGGAGAGCGCCTGCGCGAAGGGACCTCGCGTCGTTGGCCTCAACGCAAGCTCATCTCAAGCGGAACTTCTTCGGCGCCGGCCGACCTGCGGGTCAGCGATGCCGAGGGGCGCTACGCCTTTCAGCTCGGAGTCCAATATTCATGGGTACGGTGCGGCCCCCATCATCATTGCCTCTGCTGCTCCTGCCGGGAACGCTGTGCGATGAGCGCGTGTTCGCCCCCTTGATCGCGCGCCTGCCGAACCAGCCCGTGTTGCTCGCCGAGATGACCGGGGCGGCGACGACACCCGACCTCGCCGAACGAATTCTGCGCCGAGCACCTGATCGCTTCGCTCTCCTTGGATTTTCGCTCGGCGGCATCGTCGCGCTCGAGATGATCCACCAAGCGCCCCATCGCATTGCTGCCCTCGCCCTCGTGGACACGACGGCGCGCGCCGATCAGGTTGCCAATGCCGCCATCCGGCGCGGAGCGGTGGAGCGGGCGCGGGCTCATGGAATGGCGAGCTATATCGACGACGCCTGGCCGGACCACGTCTCGCCCGTCAACGCCGGCCGCCGGGATCTGCGGGATCTTCTTGTCGCGATGGCGGAGCGCGGTGGCGCGGATGCTCTGGCAAGCCAAACCGAGGTTGCGATCCATCGCGCCGACAGCCGCCCGCGCCTGCCTCAAATCGAGGTGCCGACACTGGTCCTCTGCGGGCAGGACGATGGCATCTGCCGCCCCGATCTCCACCGCGAGATAGCGGATCTCATCCCGACCTCCACGCTAGCCATCGTTCCGGACGCGGGCCACTTTCTACTGGTCGAGAAGCCGGACGAGGTAGCGGCGCCTGTGCGCCGCTGGCTTGCATCCGTTCACCCAGGTGTGGATGAACGACGATACCTTGAACGAGGAGACCCATGAGAGAGGCCACTCCCGCCGCCAAGACATAGCTCGCGGCACGTGTCCCGAGCCCGGCCCTTTAGGGTCCGCAAGGCGCCGGAAGGTGTGATGGATTAAGACCGAGAGCCCTCGAAGGCTCGGCTCGGCCTCTGCGCCGGCGGTGCTGCGTTCGGGTGTGGAACTTCCCGCGCGGGACGAGGTGGTGGCTGGCCCCAGAGGATCGTTGAGGCTGTGACTCGTTGAATGCGGCTCCACCCGTAAGCCGCACCATCCATGCTTCCCTTGCACCCAAACGCCAGCGCGATCCGAGTCATAGAGTAGCTTTGTCGGATCTAATCCATGTTCCAATGTCAGGGATGACCCGGAGCGGCGCCCTTGGGAGACACCAGGGAGCACCCGGCAGCAGCGCTCGGGAGACCCGGTGAGCATACCATCCCTCCGCCCATGGCTGCGGCTCGGTACAGTTGTATGTGTTGCAGACGTCTCCTGGTACCCACCTTATCCTGACCCTGGCAGTCTTGCGTCTGCTCGAATCCGGACCCGGTCAGGCCCCTGCCGCGCACAACCCTGACAAAGTCCGCATAAGTCTGCCATTCTGAGCGCCGTTAGCTCCGAGGTGCCATCCCGCGGGACGGCCTAACCTGGACAGTGGGTGCCTGTAACCGAGCACGAGCCGTGCCACGCGTGCACTGGCCTGCTCAAGGGATGTGTTCGATGTGGGACTGGCTCACCCCCCAAGCGGCCAACATGTGCCTCGTCACGAGCGCGTCGGTGTTCTGGCTCAAGAACGCGAGCGATCTCCTGATTGGCGGCGCTTACGCGCTCATCCCCTTTGGTCTGGCGTCCTTTCTCTCGGCCCGGCGCGATGTGGAATTCGGGTGGCTCGCCTGGTGCTTTGCCCTGTTCATCGCACTCTGCGGGGCAACCCACTGGATGCACATCTGGCTCAACTTTTTCCCGCACTACACGGCCGAAGCGTACCTCAAGGCGGCGACTGCCCTCGCCTCCCTGACGACAGCCGGAGCCGTTTTGAGCCTTCTGCCCGACATCAAACGGCTGCCGACGCCCGCGATGCTGCGCCAGGAGCACGCCAAGCGGATCGCTGCCGAGGTGGCGTTGCGGGAGGCGCTGGAGGAGCGATCGAATGAAGAACTGCAACGTCATATCGAAACTCAGGACCTGCTGATCGGGGAACTGAACCATCGGGTCAAGAATACGCTGACGACCGTGCAGGCTTTGGCTCAGATGAGCCTGAAGGGCACAGGTCCGGAGAGCCAGCCCGCCGTCGAGGCGTTTCAGGGGCGCTTGCTGGCTCTGTCTGCTGCCCACAACCTCCTCAACCAGACAGCCTGGACGGGCGCCTCCTTGGCGGATGTGGTTCGGGTTGAGCTCGCCTACGGTTCTGACGCGAGCCGCGTCAGCGTCGAAGGACCGCCAACAGAGCTGAGCGCCCGTGAGGTTGTCTCGCTGGCTCTCGTCATCCACGAATTGGCGACGAACGCTCTGAAGTACGGAGGCATGCGGCCGGGTGGCGAGGGTCGAGTGGCCATCTCCTGGCGTGTCGAGGGCAACCGCCTGACCTTCTGCTGGGATGCAGCCGCATCCGGCCATGAGACTGCTGCTCCTCCGCGCGAGGGCTTCGGTCTGAGGATGATCCGCCGGACCATCGAGCGCGAACTCGGGGGCGCGCTCGAGATGGACTGGCAGCCGGACGGACTTAAACTACGGTTCACGGTTCCGCTCGAAAAACGCACCGAGCCGATGCTGCCCTCATCGGGTACGGAGGCTCAGTCTGGCGGAGGCTCCGGCTTGGCGGCGGAAGGGCTCAAGCCTGCCCTGCCCTCCCTGTGAATAGATGGCGGGCAGCGTAACGCGATCCTCAACCGCTCGAGGAAGCCCCCATGCTTAGGGATTGCCGCTCTGCGGATCGTCCCGCACCCTCTCGTTCGTGCGATCTCGTGAACCGCTTGTACAAACGCGTATCTTCGTCAGCAGGAAGGGTGTAGACTCAGCGGATTGCCGACCATGAGCCTGTAGGCGTCGGCAGCTGAGAGCGGTCGTGCTCCCGCCTATGTTGCGGAGCACTAGCGATGACCGATCCCCAAACGGCCAAGAACGCGATCACACGAGCCGAACAAACTCGCAAGACCATCGAGCAGGCGCAGGCTGCCCTGACCGGTAAGCCGCACTCCGCGGATCGCGAACTCCAGCTGATCGAACTCGCACGGCAGGCCGGCGAAGCCGATGCTCGTCTTGCCCGCCTGATCGAAGAAGCGGCACAAGCTACTGACTCCGCTCAGCATCAGAACCGCGAGTAGGACGCTCATGTCGGTCATTCTGGTCGTCGAAGACGAGCCCCTCATCCGCATGAACGCTGCCGTGCTTCTCGAGGATGAAGGTTATGAAGTCATCGAGGCGGCGACGGCTCAGGCTGCTCTCGCGATCCTGGAGAAGCGCAACGGAGAGGTGGAGGCGCTGTTTACGGACGTCGACATGCCCGGCGACATGAACGGATTGGAGCTGGCGGGGATTGTCCACCGTCGCTGGCCGGCGATTGCGCTCCTGATCACGTCCGGCGTGGTGCGGATGCCGGCTGCTTTGCCGGGAGGCGGCATGTTTCTGGAGAAACCCTACCCGACAGGCGCTCCGCTGCGACTGCTTCAGCAGCTGATCCGAGGTGCTCGTGTAGGATCCCTCGTTCAGCACCATTGAACCAAGGAGCAGGTCGGAACACGCGTCATGCCGATTTGCTCCTCTGCCTTGTATAAGCGCTCGTCAACACCTATATACATTTTATCGACTTTTGGCCGGACATCGGGCCGTACTGCCTTGAGCTGAGCTCGGGCGCACGTTCAGAACTCTCTCCAGACATCGACGAACCGAGCAGCAGGCTGCGTTCCCGCGCGGCTCGACCGCTCACGTGCACCAGCAGAACCAAGGATACACTCGATGACCACAGGCACCGTGAAATTCTATAACGAGATGAAGGGCTTCGGCTTCATTCAGCCGAATGACGGCGGCAAGGACGTGTTCATCCACGCCACAGCTCTCGAACGCGCAGGCATGCGCAATCTCGTGGAGGGACAAACCGTCACCTTCGACACGGCGGAAGATCGCCGCTCTGGCAAGATTGCCGTCAACAACATCCAGGCCGCCTAAAGCAGCTTGGACCACCGGTACTGGAGCAATCCATGCCGAACCACGAGAGCCGCCCGCTCTGGGCGGCTTTTCTTATTGTCAGCTCCGAGATGCCGCAGGCGATTCGGCCTGCTTGAGGAGCGCTGCGCAGGAGAGCTCCGTGTACAGCTTCAAGAAGACCTTTCAAACGCCATCCGTCATGTTCGCGGTGAGCTACGATGACGGACGCACGGCTTACTTCGTGATCGAGCATCACGGTAAGTCCAGCGATGATTACCGCGTTGGTGCGATTGCCCGCGAGCAGCAGGAGCAGGGTGCTCTGCCGGTGGGCACCATCACGGGTATCAAGCGGGTGCGCTGAGCACCGGTGACAGTCAGGAACGCAACACACGAACGAACTGGAACGAGATGAGCGCGCACAAGAACAAGAGCTTCGGCGATCGTTTGAAGACGGCCGGTGAGGCGAAGCAGGCACTCCTGGACAAGTTTCGGGCTCGGCCAGCGGCGGACGATCCTGCCGTGGTCGAGAAGCAAGCCGCCCGGCAGGCGGTGAGTGAGGCGCGCGATGTCAGGCAAGCCGAGCGCGAGTCGCGGGCTGCCGAGGAGCAAGCAGCCCGGCAGGCAAAGGCAGAAGCAGACGCTGCCGAGCAAAGCCTCCATAAGGCGGCCGAACAGGAGCAGCGGCTGCGTGACGCCGCTGAAGCGGCCGAGCGCGAGCAGGCTCTGGAAGCAGAGCGTAAGGTCGCTAGGGATGCACGCTATGCTGCCCGCAAAAAGCGCAAGTAAGTGCGGACCGACTTAGGTTACGTCCTGCCCTGGAACCATTCCCATACCCCAGCCCTAACCGGCTTGGTTGACACCGCCCGGGCCACCTTCGATCATGCCTTGTCGATCAGGTTCAGCAATCGTTCCCGCCAACAACCTGATGGATGTGGGAGATAAGCCATGGCCAAGGGCGAACAGCACGGTAACCGCGAGGCAAAGAAGCCGAAGAAGGAAAAGCCAAAGACGATTGCCGCTGCAGCCTCCCAGAAAGGCGTTGTCAGCTCCGGCATCGGGTCCAAGAAGTAACACCAGTTCGGCCATTCCGCGGTGTTTGAGGCTCCAGCGCAGCACTCGGTGATAGCTCAATGGAATAGCTGTCATGGCCGGGGGCAAACACCTCTGGCCGTGGCGCGCCATCGGCAGCCAGTGTGAGGTGCCCACTGCCCTAATGCGTCCGAAGCCGCGGCTGTCTCAGGATCCGGCGCTCAATCCGCAACGGCTGCTTCTCTGCCGTTTTATCGACGGCAGGGCTATGCATGGGGCCGTTGACGTCAAGAACGCCTTTATCGCGTGCTCCGCTGTCAGACGGCTGCGGATGGCATCTCAGAGGCCGAGTTCGCCGACATGGAACCCTAGGCGGTTCTCGACATCGCCCGGCTGATGGAAGCCGCGATCGAATAATGCCTTGATCCTGCTCTGACTTGCGGGGCGTTGCACAGAGGCAATGAAGGCGCTCCATTCCAGGGCGATATCCTCATCAGGTGGCAAACTCGCCTTATCGACGAGGCGCTTGATGCTGGCGATGGCATCTCGGTCGAAGGTGGCGATGCGTCTCGCGAGTGCCTCAACGAAGCCGTCGAGCTCGGCATCCGGGAGGGCACGATTGACGTAGCCTTAGCGCTCGGCGAGGTCACCACCCATGTCGTCTGCCGCGAGCAGCACTTCCAAGGCGCGTCCTCGGCCCATCAGGCGAGGCAGGCGCGCCATCGGTCCTCCACCAGGGACTAACCCGGCACCCAGCTCCCATTGCGACAGCACAGCCTTCTCTCGGCTTGCGAAACGCATATCGGAAGCCAGCGCCAGCTCGCTTCCGACACCTGTGGCCCGCCCACGGATCGAGGCGATCGACACTACGGGCAAGCGGCTGAGCCGCGCGAGCATATCGGGCAGCGGGTGCAAGCCGGTCGGCCCTGCAGGCAGCGTGGTGGAGTCTTCAAGGTTTGCCAGAAAGTCGTAGTGGGTGAGGAAGAACCCGTCGATGGCACTGTCGAACACGACCACCTTCACGGATCGATCCGCCTCCAGGGCCGCAATGATTCCGGCCAGCTCTGGGATGGTCTCCGGACCGAAGATGTTGAGCGGGGGATGCTCGAAGGTGACGCGCCAGTAGAAGGGTGAGCACTTCTCAAGGCGGATCCGACGCATGGCTTCGTTGGTCTTCAACTTCACCTCCTCGGGGTCTTTGCATTGCGCTGCCCGTGGCAGCTGACAACGGAGGCGATGCCGACCGCATGAGCCCAGCAGGCTTGGTGGAGCATCGCTATGGCCTCCCGGACGCGCTACCCGGCCTTCGCAGCCATCGCCTTCCGGTATTCCAGGACTGGCAGTCCGCCCCATCCCCAATCTTCCGTCTCGACCTCCTGAATGATCACCCAAGTCCATTCCGGCGGCTTTCCGAGGACGTCAAATAGAACCTGGCTCATCCCCTTGTGGATTGCAGCCTTCTGTTCGGCGGTGACGCGGTCGATTCCAGGCTGCGTGCCTTCCCTGGTTGTCTGGACGGTGACAATCGGCATGGTGTGTCTCCTTGGACAGCAGGTCAGTAGCCGGCGGATTGGCCGCCATCGACGTGCAGGATCTCGCCGGTTACGAACGGCGCCGTCTCCAGAAACAGGACAGCGCCGACCACGTCCTCGATCTCGCCCATACGGCTGACTGGGTGGAGGGCAGAGAGGAATTCGTGAGTTTCCGGAGGGTGCATAGGGGTCTTGATGATCTCGGGTGAAACTGCATTCACCCGGATGCCGCGCTTCGCATACTCGATGGCCAAGCTTTTCGTGGCTGCGGAGATCCCGCCTTTGCTGAGCGACGCGAGGACGGAGGGTACTTTCGCGCTTGGGTGGTCGACGAGGCTCGTCGTGATGCTGACCACATGACCGGAGCCCTGCTCCTCCATAGCCTTGATCGCGGCTTGAGTCATGAAGAAGAAGCCGTTCAGATTGGTCGAAACCACCTGCCTGTATTGCTCGTCCGAGTAACCTGTGAAGGGCTCCGCGACGAAGATACCGGCATTGTTGACGAGCGTATCGATGCGGCCGAAGCGAGCGAGGCCCTCGGCTATCGCCCGCCTTGCTGTCGACGCATCGCCGAGGTCGCCTGCGACGGTCGAGACGTCGGGATGGGCCGACGGCTGGATCGATCGTGAGATGGCGACAACCCGGTAGCCGCGCTCCAGATAGGCATCCATCAGCCGAGCACCGATGCCTTGCGAGGCACCGGTGATAATCGCGACTTTGCGCTGATCAGGCATGACCGTGTTTCCTTTTCCAAAGCTGGCTGTGCGCTTCGTGTGCGGCGTACCGGAAGCCTGCGGTCAGGCCTCAGCCGCCATCGGCGTCGTCAACCTGCCTATGCCGGCACCGGCAGCACAGCCAGCGCGACGCATCATTCCCGGCAGCTGCGCCGGAGTCCTCGGGAGCAGGATCTCCCACGAAAGCGTCGCGCCGGAGAGCCCGCGGATCGATATCAGCTCCCCGGACGCGACCGGCCGCGGCAGACGTTGAGGGCACATTCCGGGTTGTCACGGGTGCGCACCCAAGCCGGCTCCGGGAAGGTTCCATAGGAACATCCCAGATTACCGCTGACAAACACATCGTAGGTGGACAGCCCCGTGTTCATCAGAACGGAGGTTCGACCCGCCACGAATGTCTTTACTTCAGCGCAAGTCAGTGCAGTCGTATTGGGCCTCGATTGCGCCACTGCTGCGCATGAGACCTGCACAAGGCTGAGAGCGAGAACAAGAGCACGCATAGGAGGGATCCCCATTTCCATAAGCCCTCTCCTGATAGCCGGCGCGAACGATGCTCTCTTGTTGAAACTAATGGCCGTTTGCTTGGCATACCTGAGGATGCACTGTGGTTCGTCACGTCCGCCGCCGACAGCGGCATATTGGTGAGGCCGCTACCAAACCAAAGATCGCTTTGATTTCTTACTCACACCATCGGGTGCTCGCCCTGGTCAGCCTCGCGCCCAGGGTTGAGCGCGACCTGCACTTGGCCGCCTGGTGAAGCTGATGCCGGCCCAGAAGAGAAGCGCAGTGCCGATGCCGAAGACGAGATCGTATGCGACGTGGCTTGCGATCTTGATGCATTCGACGTCGCCGAGGCCGCTGCCCTTGAGCGGCAGCACGATGAACCAGAAGATCAGGAGCGAGGCGAGCCCGAGCGCGAGGCCGCCGCCGAGGCGCCCGATGCGCGGCGTGAGCCGCGGCTCGATCACCGCGTAGAGAACGCCCCAAAGGCCGTCCCAGAACATGTTGTTGATCGTCGTCGGCACCGCGAAGGGCGGCACCGGCTTCAGGCTCCAGACGAGCGCGGGCTGCAGATCGACCGCGTAGAGGATGGTGCCCAGCGCGCCCTGGAAGATGACGTGCGACAGGGCTCCGGCGCCGAATCCGATGAGGAGGCGCTTCGAAAGAGCGTGCATGGCGGTCTCCTGTGTGAGGCCGGCATCGCTGCCGGATGACCTCGACGGATTGTGCGGATTGTGCGGGCGCCCGGCGCTCTCGCCAGGCCACCCCGATGGCATGCGTGGACCCTGCGTGAGCCCAGATCAGCCAAACCACGATAGGAAGCGCACGAGCTTGCGTGTGCGCGGGCTGAAGAGCTTTGGTGTGAAGAAGCTCCCCGCGGCGCGTTTGCTGACCTCGCCGAGCGTCGGATACGGGGCGATCATCGAGGCCAGGGCCTTGATGTTCAGCCCCTGCCCGATCGCGAGAACCCAGACCTGGATCAGCTCGCCCGCATGCGCGCCGACGATGGAAGCCCCGAGGATCTTGCCCGATCGCGTCGTGATCGCTTTCACGAGGCCGTGCGTCTCGCGTTCCGTCTGGGCGCGGTCATTCTCGTGATAGGGCCAGCGCAGCACGGTGATGCTGTCGCCGTGCTGCTCGCGGGCCTCGGCCTCCGTGAGACCCACATGGGCGAGCTCCGGATCGGCATAGGTCACCCAGGGCAGGGCGCGGTAATCCACCTTCGCGGGCTGACGAAACAGCGCGTTCCGGATCACGATGCCGGCGTGGTAGCCCGCGATATGCGTGAATTGCGGCCCGCCCGCCACGTCACCCATGGCGAAGACATGCCGGTTGGTGGTGCGCAGTCGCGCATCGACCTGGATGCCCTTAGGACCGTAGGCAATGCCGGCCTTCTCGAGATCGAGGCCTGCCGTGTTCGGCCGCCGACCAGCCGCGATCAGCAGGTGGGAGCCCGAGACCCGCTCCTCCGTTCCGTCCGCGTTGCGAAGGATGGCAGCGACGCCGCCCGCCTCCTTTTCGAGCCGCGCGATCTGGATGCCTTCGCGGAGCACGACCCCGTCGGCGACGAGGCGTTCGCGTAGCACGGCGACGAGTTCGGGATCGTCCTTCGGCAGGATGCGCGAGGCCTCCAGCACCGTCACCTGCGAACCGAGCCCGCGATGCGCCTGCGCCATCTCGATTCCGATGGGCCCGCCGCCGATGACGATGAGGTGGTCCGGCCGCTCGGTGTTGGTGAACACGGTCTCGTTGGTGAAGTAGGGAACGCTCTCCACGCCGGGGATCGGCGGCACGGCCGCCTTGGATCCCGTCGCGATGACGATACGGCGGGCGCGGATGCGCGTTCCGTTCACCTCGAGTTCCCGGGGGCCGACGAAGCGGGCAGCTCCCTGGATCACCTTGACCCCGAGGCCTTCGAAGCGCTCGACCGAGTCGTTCGGCGCGATCGCCGCGATCACCTCGTGGACGTGGCGGTTGACGGCTGCGAAATCCACGCTCGGCGGCGCGTAGGTGACCCCGAGCGCGGTCTCGTTCTGCCAGCGCCGGGCCGCCTTGGCGGAGGCGAGCAGGGCCTTGGAGGGCACGCAGCCCGTGTTGAGGCAATCGCCGCCCATCACGTGCTTCTCGATCAGGACGGTCGAGACCCCGAGTTGGGCGGCGCCGGCGGCCACGGAGAGACCGCTCGAGCCTGCGCCGATGACGGCGATGTCGACATCGAGGAATGAGGTGCTCATGACACATTCTCCTGGGCGGCCGGCCGGCGGATCCGCTTCATGACGACGGGGATCAGGGCAAGCACGGCGAGCCCGATGACGGGAAGGATGACGTGGGGCTGCAGCAGGGCCGAAGCATCGGGCGTGCCGCCGCTGGCGAGGATGGCGCCGAGGCCGGTGCCGACGCCCGCGAAGACGAAGGCCCCCGGAATAATCCCGACGAAGGTACCGCCCACGAAGGTGGAGGTTCGCACGCCGAGGAACGCCGGCGCCAGGTTGACGAGCCAGAAGGGAAAGAGCGGCACGAGGCGGAGCACCAGCATGTAGCTGAGTTCGTTGTCGCGAAACCCTGCCTCGAGCTTCTGCAGGAAAGGTCCGGCACGGGCACGTAGGACATCGCCCAGCACCGTGCGCGCCGCAAGGAAGATCATCGTCGCGCCCAGAGTCGCTCCAACCACGTTGAAGAAGCCGCCCCACAGGGTGCCGAAGAGAAAGCCCCCAACGGTGGAGAGCAGGAGCCCTGTCGGCAGCGACAGGGCCGTGCTCAGGGCATAGACCAAGACGAAGAGGAGCGGTGCGGCAGGGCCGAGCGCCTCCACCCGTCCGACCAGCCACTCGCGGTTCTGCGCCAAGGCCGGAAAGGTCAGATAATCGAGCGCTCCGGTGAGTTGGAGCGCGAGAACGACGGCGGCGACCACGAGGGCGACCGTGACGAGCCTCGCCTTGATGGAGGCCGGGCTCGGACCGGCTGCGGCCGCCGTCCCGGTACCGCCGGCTCGTGCCGCCAGCGAGGAGGTGATGCGGGTCATGATGGTACTCCTTATCGCCGGCGAGGCGGCGGGGGTCAGCCGCGCCGCACGGGGGCAGGCGCCCGATCAAGGGAGGGGATGAGGCGCAACGCAGCCCCGACGATCACCGCGAGGCCGATGCCGAAGATCAGGTGGAAGCCCGTGTAGACGATCACCAGGTTGGGGACGAAACCCTCCACCACGGGAGCGCCTTTCAGGGGCAACACGACGAACCAGCGCACGAGCATGGCCGCGACGCCGAAGAGGAGCCCACCCTGGATCAGCCCGATGCGGGCGGTGAGCCGGGGCTCCAGCAGCGCATAGGCGATGCCCCACAAGCCGGCCCAGAAGGCGAAGTTGACCGTTCTCGGCACGCCGAAGGGCGGCAACGGCTCAAGGCTCCAGGGGAGACCCGGGATGAGTCCAATGGCGAAATAGCCGGCACCCAGCCCGCCTTGGAAGATCACGTGGGAGAGTGCTCCGGCGCTAAAGCCCAGCAGAACGCGGGCGGCACTGTTCGTCGAAGCCTGTCGAGGCCCCGCGGCGACCGGCGTCAGTACCGACGGGGCATGGATCGGGTGTGGGTTGTCGTTGTGGTCCCGCACGTGGATCCGGGGCGAGGGTTCATCCCCTGAACGGTTGCGGACGGGTGGGAAGAGCGTGCTCATAGAGGGTCTCCGTAGATATTTGTTTCGGTTCCGATCAAATCGGATGCGATACAGCTCGGCATTGGACGGCTGCCTGTCAAGTGTTGCGATTTCATCGGATGCGATTTATTTGAAGGGACGATGAATAATGCAGGACACGCCCCATGCCCAAAATTCCATCCTCGCCCGCCGCACCGCGGCGATTGGCCGATTTCATGTGCTTCTCGATCTATTCGGCGAACCTGGCGTTCGGGCGGGCCTACAAGCCACTCCTCGACGAGCTCGGGATCACCTACACGCAGTGGATCGCCATCGTGGCCCTGTGGGAGGAGGATCACCTCACCGTCAAAGGCCTCGGCGAGAAGCTCTTTCTCGAATCGAACACCCTGACGCCGATCCTCAAGAAGCTCGAGGAACTGGGCTTCGTGAAGCGCCAGCGCGACGCACGCGACGAGCGCCAGGTGATCGTGAACCTCACCGATAAGGGCCGCAGTCTCCGGGAGCGCGGGGGCAAGAACCATCTCGTCAGCGCGACGGGCCTGCCGCCGGACGAGTTTGCCCAGGTGCAAAAGGCGGTCGCCAAATTGCGCGACAATCTCATCGCGCAGCTCAAGCCGGTGGAC
The DNA here is from genome assembly GCA_035944635.1 of Microvirga sp. GTDB lineage: Bacteria > Pseudomonadota > Alphaproteobacteria > Rhizobiales > Beijerinckiaceae > Microvirga. The sequence goes on along the minus strand of DASZAZ010000050.1, from coordinate 31,868 downwards.
TAAGTAGCGCCCGCCCGTCGGCTGCCCTTCCACCGAACGAGAAGGTGCTTCTCGTTTCCGCCGTCTGCTCCCCAAGGGGCGGGCCGCGTAGATTGGGTCACGAAGCGCATGAGGCACCCGACGGGTGTGGCGCGATCGGGACGAGGGGCACGCGAGGCCCAGGCTGTTCCAACACAGGAGACGACCCATGCGCCTCGACGGCACGCTTGCCTGCGTGACCCGCGGCATCGAACCCGCAACGGCGAACCGGTCTCCGCTGCTCCACGGCATCGGCAAGCCGCTGCTCGTCCGCTCGTCGAAACGGGTACCACGCCGCAACGTGATGTGACCCCGTTCGCGCGACGACGTGCCGGCGCCGAACCCATCCGCCGCCCCTCCCCTTTTCGTGAGCCGGAGACGCCCATGACCCGCCCTCTCACACCGTCGGTGCCCCTGCTCGTTCTGCTCGTGGCGCTCTCCTCCCTCGGCGAGGTGTCGACGCAGCTTCTCATCCCGAGCCTCGCCGGCATTGAGGCCGATCTCGGCGGATCGCCGGGCAGCGTCCATCTCGGGCTCGGCACCTTCGTGGCGGCGTTCGGCCTCGGCCAGTTGCTGCTCGGACCGCTGTCCGACCGGCTCGGCCGCCGGCCGATCCTGATGGCCGGCCTCGCGCTCCACCTTGCGGCGACGGTCGGCCTGTTCGCAGTCGATTCCATTCCCGAATTCGCGGTGGTGCGCGCGGTCCAGGGCTTTGGCGCCTGCGCGGCCTATGCCCTGGCGCGTGCCATCGTCCGGGATGTCTGGCGCGAGCAGGCGGCCCCGGCTCTCGCCTTGATGATGTTCGGAACCCTCTTGGCCATCGCCATCGTACCGGTGATCGGCGGCGTGGCCGCGGGTGCCTTCGGGGGCTGGCACACCGCGCTCGGCGTCGTGCTCGCCTTCGCGGCGCTCACCGGCGGCGCCACGATCCTGCTGTACCGCGAGAGCAATGCGGCCCTCGATCCGCGCGCCGGGCGTTTGTCGACGCTGGCCGCCGGCTATCGCGATCTCGTCTCCGATCCGTCCTACCGCGCCTTCGCCCTCGCGCTTGCTTTCGCTTACGGTGCGATGTTCGCCTTCATTGCGGGATCGTCCTTCGTGTTCATTCAGACCCTCGGACGCACCACGGCGGAATATGGCCTGCTCTTCAGCCTCATCGTGTCCGGATTGGTGGCGGGCACCTATCTGGCCCGCAGCCTTGCGCCTCGCCTTGGCCCGCGCCGGGTGGTGAGCATCGGGGGCTGGCTGATGCTCATCGGAGCGATCGGCGCCACGCTGCACTATGTGCCGGGGCTGAGCCTCATCGGCCTTGTGGCGCCCCAGATGATCGTCACGCTGGGCGGCGGCTTGATCCTGCCCGCCACTCTCGCGGGCGCCGTTCTGCCGAATCCGCACCGCGCCGGCATGGCGGCGGGCTTCATGGGCTTCGCGCAGATGGCTGGCGCCGCTGCAGCCGGGCTGACGCTCAGCCTGGTTCAGGACGGCACCGCCACACCGATGCTCGCGGTGCAGTTCGCCTTCACCCTGCTCGGCTTCGCGGCCTTTCGCTTCACCCTGCGGACGGTCACGGCCCTCCCACAGCCGGCGCGAACCTGACCCGGGCAGTCGAGCTCCTGCCTCAGCCGAATAGAACCCGACGCGATCAGCCGAGCCTGGCGCGCAGGCGCGGCGCCATCCAGGCCAGGAAGGCCCGGACCTTGAGCGGCGCGAGCCCGCCGCCCGGGTGGACGAGGCTGATGGGTGTGGACTTGGGAGCGAAGGCCTGCAGCACGGGCACGAGCCGGCCGGAGGCGATCTCCTCGGCCACGTTGTAGGACACCGCCCGCACGATCCCGACACCCGCAAGCGCCGCCTCGACGGCGAGGGCGATGTCGTTGACCACGAGACGAGGGCGGGGCTCGACCACGATGGGCGCTCCGTCCGCCTCGAAGGTCCACATGGGAAACGGCGAGAGCGAGCGAAACGTGACGCCGTCATGCTCGCGCAGATCGTCGGGGCTGTGCGGCACGCCGCGGCGGGCGAGGTAAGCCGGACTGGCGCATGCGACGAGGCTCGCCCACCCGACTCGTGATGCGACGAGCGCGGAATCGCCGAGATGGCCGACCCGGATGGCGACGTGAACGTGCTCCTCGACGAGGTTGAGGCTCTGGTCGCCCAACACGAGGCGGAGGTTGATCTGCGGGTAGGTGGCCAGGAATTCTGCGGCGAGCGGCAGGATGTGGCGGCGCGCGAAATCGGTCGCAGCTGTGACCACGAGATCGCCCCGAGGCTCGGTGTATTCGCCGGCGGCGGCTCGTTCGGCCTCATCGACCTGCTCCAGGATGCGCCTTGCGGCGTCGAGGTAGTGGCGTCCGGCTTCCGTGAGCGCGAGATGACGGCTCGTCCGCACGAGGAGACGTGTGCCGAGCTGTTCCTCGAGTTCGGAAACCTTGCGGCTCACGGTCGCCACAGGGCTGCGCAGGCGGCGTGCCCCGGCCGAGAGGCTGCCCTCTTCGACGACGGCGATGAGGACGGCCATGGCGTCCAGGCGGTCCATGCAGCCCTCCGATCCTCAAACAGAGAAGGGTGCGTTCTAGCTGCTGTCGACGCCGTGCGGGAGAGGGCCGATCGACCGCCTCCACGCAGTGGGCTGCCTCACGGCTCGGTTCCGGGCGTGTCCCGCCCAAAGCCGCCCTGGCAAATGCAACACGGGGCCCATCCGAAGGGGAGGTAACCGGCGCCAGTCGCTCTAGTGAGCCCTGGCCTCGCCCAGCGTGACGAGGGGCCTGTCCTTCGCGACGATGTATGTGGCGAGTTCCGCGGCGTTGCCCGTGCCGACGTTTTTCGCCGAGTGGATCACCCCGGCCGGGATGAACAGAGACTCGCCGGCCCGAAGCGTTACCGGCGGCCTGCCCTCGAGTCGATACTCCAGCACACCCTCGATCACATAGGCGACCTCCTCGCCCGGATGGCTGTGGGGCGGAGCCTCGACCCCCGGTGCGAAATCCACGCGCACCTAGAGGACTTCGCGTCCGACGGCGCCGAGATCGTGCCGGAGCAGATCCTTGCGCGTGACCGTGGGGGGCTGCGAAGGCGCCGCGTTCAGCGCCAATCCGCTTCCGGCAACCAGCAATCCAGCCATCAAGAATCGCTCCAGGCTCATGGGGACCTCCATCGTTCGTCGGGTGGAAAGCTGTTTCAGGCGGCGAGCGCCTTGGGGGTCGCACGGAAACTGATCGCCATGCGGTTGTAGGTGTTCATCAAACCGATCGCGATGGTGAGATCGGAAAGCTGCTTCTCGTCGAAGGTGGCGGCTGCAGCGCTGAAAGCTTCATCGGACACCCCGTGGTCGCCCAGACGGGTCACGGCTTCGGCCCACGCCAGCGCGGTCCTTTCCTGCTCGTCGAAGAGGCCGCCGGCCTCGCGCCAGACGGCGATGAGGACGAGGTGCTCGACCGGCATGCCAGCGTTGAGGAGGTCGCGGGAATGCATGTCGATACAATAGGCGCATCCGTTGATCTGCGACACGCGCAGGAACACGAGATCGACGAGGCGCGGGGGAAGCCCCGACTGGCGGACATATCCATACACAGCACCGAGCGCTTTCATTCCAGCCGGCGAGGCCGCGTTGTAGTTCAGGCGCTGCGTCATCGCAGAGATCCTTCCTGTTCGCTCAATGCCGGTCCGGGATCGTCAGCTGCTCGTCCGCTTCATCGGCGATGACCACGGCGAGCAACCGCGCCGGCTGCGTGCTGCTCGCGTTCGCGCTTACCCGATGATAGGAGCCCGGATCCTCGAACCACGCCTCGCCGGCTCGATAGACGCGGACGGGCCCGTCGTTGACCTGGCTCCGAATCTCGCCCGTGAGAACATAGGCGTAGATGAACGCCGAATTGGCATGGCGGTGCGCGGCCGAGCTCGCCCCAGGGGGATAGTCGACAATGTGACTGACCAGGCGCTTCCCCGGGAGGTTCGGTATCGGCTCGTTCGCGGCGATGGTGACGGTCTCGTGGGGAGAGGTGCCGTGCGTGCGGCCCGAGGTCGGCACGCCGAGTGCGGTCGAAACCAGTGCTGTCGCGAAGATCATGTGTTTCATCGTGCCAGCTCCCGCGGATCGAACGCCCAGGCGATGAGATCGCCGACACACCATTGGCCAGAACGACATGACGATCTCCTTTGGGGCTTTCTCGTGCGATGCCCCACCTTAGGTGAGGCGCGCGATGGGCTCTGGCCCGAATGGACCGGCTTTTGGCGAACCTTGCTCAAGAAAAATGAGACCCGCTGAGCAGCGCTGCAGCGGGTCGCAGGAGAGGCGGCTCGTGCCGTCGGTTCCCAGCGCCTTTACCGGACGCGCCCGGCGGGTGGAGGGCGCCTCAAACGAGGGTGATCGCGACGTCGATGTTCCCGCGCGTTGCCTTGGAATAAGGGCAGGTCTGATGCGCACCTTCCACAAGCGCTTGCGCGATATCCCGCTCTAGGCCGGGCAGGCTGACGTTGAGGCGGGCCCGCAGGGAATAGCCGTCATCGCCGAAGTTGAGATCGACCTCTGCATCGATCGTCGGATCGGCTGGCAGCTTGATCTTGCGCTCGCGGGCGACGGCACCGATGGCCGCCTCGAAGCAGGCCGACCAACCGGCGGCGAAGAGTTGCTCCGGGTTCGTGCCGGGGCGCCGGGACCCGGGCGGCGTGATCTTGACGTCGAGGTACCCATCGGAGCTGCGGGAGATCCCGTGCTCCCGGCCACCGGTGGTCTGGACGTGGGCCGTGTAGAGGACCTTTGCGGTCGGGCGGGCGAGTGCGCTTTGAGACATGGCTTTTCCTTTCGTGGGGAGGGGCGGGAGAAATCCTGCGCGCAGCGTTAAGCTGCAGCGGCGATGCGGTAGCGCGTCGCCGGAACGTCGCGGGAGAGGTTCGGGAGCATGGCCTGACGGGCGGTCTCGTAGGTGTTCCAGTCGGCGAGGCTCTCGAGCGGCGGGATGGTGACGAGCTCCCCGCGGTCGAAGCCGACGAAGGCGGCGTCCACGAGGTCCTCGGTTCGCATCACGATCTCGCCCGGCAGGCTTTCGACCGAGCTGCCCGCCGCATTCCAGAAGTTGGTTGCGGTCGCGCCGGGCAGAACCGCCTGCACGCGCAAGCCCTTGTCACCGAGCTCCTTGTGGAGCGATTGGCTCAACGCCAGCACGAAGGCCTTGGTGGCACCATAGACCCCATTGAGGATCTCAGGCGCGATGGCGACGACGGACGCGATGTTGATGACAGTGCCGCCACCGCGGTTCATAAAGGCCGGAACCGCGGCATAAGTCAGACGGGTCAGCGCCGTGACGTTGAGCGCGATCATGTCTTCCATCGCATCCACGTTGGAATCGAGCAGAGGAGCGGTCGCGCCGATACCCGCATTGTTGACGAGCATCGTGACGTTCGGATCGCTTCGAAGGAACGCTTCAACCCGGCGCAGGTCAGACGGATTGTTGAGATCCGCTATCACGGTGTTCACCGTCTGGCCCGTCGCCTCGCGGACGCGCTTTGCGGCTTCGGACAGCCGGACCTCGTTACGCGCCACGAGAACGAGATCGTAACCTCGGCGCGCCAGTCGGTCGGCGTAAAGGGCGCCGATGCCGGAAGAGGCGCCGGTGATGAGTGCGGTACCTTTCGAAGGGGTGCTCATTGGTGTTCTCCTGATGGATTGTAGGTGGGAGAAACAGCTCGTATGGAGCCGCATGGTCTGAGGGGCGTTGGCGGCCCCGCAATGCGGAGGCGTCAGCGTGCGGCGACCGCCTGGCCCGTGCGCGAGCTGATCCTGGAGGGCCGGTTCGAGGGTGTGGCGCAACTGTTGCGCAGCGGCCTGCCCGCGTCCGCTGGGTTGAGATCGCCCGATGCACCGGGCGGAGTGGAACATGCTGCCACGACGGGCTCCTGTCGCTTCAGATCCCGTTGGATCCGTTCCCGACAGATCGGCCTGCGGCGTAGGCACCGCTATTGCACCAAGGTATCGGCGACACCTTGGTGTCGGGTCCACGACGCGAAAGCGCGAGAGCGCCTGCTCACACGCGGTGCGGTCACAGGCTTGTTCAAGGCCTTTGATGGGGAACTGCACGCCCGTCAAGGCAGCGGGGAGCGGTATGGGCGAGCCCCGCAATCCGCCGAGGCTCACAGCATCTCACGACATCTCACTCGATGCCGAAGCTCCGGGCCCGCAGACTGGTCGGAACCGCGACGCGGTTCGTTGAGCCATGCTGCAAGGAGATCTCGATGTCACGGCAGTTCGCGCAGGCCCCCGTGTGCAAACGAACGGATGTCACGGCAGGATCACGGTCGCGTCGGCGGCATCGCCCGGAGCGACACGACACCAAGATTCTCATCCTCGCGCATGCTCACGGTGCGGACCCGTTCACTCTGGTCGAGACGAGCATTCCGGACCTGGCCGAGATCTTTCTCGCCTCCGCCTGCCGACAATTGCCGTCGCTTCGCTTCGAGTCGCGAACGGTGCCCCGGAACGCGGTCGGCATCCACACGCCATCGATCGAGCAGTACCATGAGGCAGACTGAAGGGACGAGCTCGAACGAGCCGTGCGTCTGACGGCATCGCGGCATGAGCCCCCTCCGCCGCAAGGACCGACAAAGAGTGCACGGGAACGGCAAGGCAGCATCGGACCAGTCCGTTAACGTGGTGAGCATCGGATGACCCCGCTCACGGTCGGCGGCCTCTCCTGCAGTCACCCGATACGAGGCGGCTTCCCCTCCCCCGCAGCCCGGACCTCGTAACCTGGACCTCACCGATGCTAGCACGCTCGGTGAGGTTCTTTTTTGCTGGAACATCAGGGCGTCGGAGGTCAGCCAAGGCTGATCCGGGGCGCCTGACGATCCCCCACAATTGCGAGCAGCCGGCGGCGCCTGAAAGGCGCCGCCGGCTGCTGGGCTCAAGGCGTGGAGGATGCTTCAGCGCCTAGTGCTGATGCTTCTTGCCGTGCTCCGGAACGGTGAACGACAAGGTCACCTCCTGGCCAGGGAAGACCTTGTGATTGGTGTCGACCAACTGGATCTTCACCTTGTGGGGGCCGGGGGGCAGGCCGGCGATGTCGACCGTGTTGTTGTCGCTGGCGTCCGCCCACCACCACGGCAGATCGTCCACGGTGATATGCAGATGCCCGACGCGCGGCGAGACGCTAAGAGCGCCGGCGCCGAAGACAGGGACGATCCGCACGTTTTCGACGCGATACTGCGCCCAGAAGATGCCCTGGGCGATGCCTTCAGGCACCGGAGGATCGACAATGAGCTTGGGAGCCGGCTCGTTCTCGATCTCGATGTACGGCGATCCTCCACGGATGTCCCGTGCACTCTGCCCCATAGCGCTCGTTGCGAGGATGGTGGCGGCCGCAGCAGCGGCAAAGGTCTTGATAAGCAGTGTCATGGCTGGATCTCCTCAGAACCACGGCCGGCATCGGCGCGCGTTCATGTGCACGAGCAGGGTGCATCCTCCGCTCGCATTGTCCGATCGTCTCGGATGCGGAGGAGATCGGTTGCCAGCCCGCGCGAAACGATTGCACCTTGGTATCGGCGACACCTTTGGACTGCCATGGAATGAACCATGCGAATCTGTCCGACATTCTCCAAAGGTCCAGCGATACGAGCATCGTGCAGCCAGCCTCGGTGAAGCCCTTGGCAGCAGGTTCTAGCCGCAGATAGAGTTCATCGGCATTTAGGGATCGAGCGGGTATTCACATGACCGCACTGCGACAGCGGCACCTTCTGAGCCTTCTCGGCATCGAGGTCCCGATCATTCAGGCACCCATGGCCGGTGCCACAACGCCGGAGATGGTGGTTGCGGTATGCGAGGCCGGCGGGCTGGGCTCGCTGCCCAGTGCGCAATACGCGGAGGCCGAACTCAAGGCCGCTCTTGACCGAATCCGCGCGGGCACGCAGCGCCCCTTCAATGTCAACTTCTTCTGCCACGCGAACCCGGCCGAGGATCCGGATCGCCAGGCCTCGTGGCTCGCGCGGCTCTCCCCGTATTTCGTCGAAGCCGGCCTCGACCCCAGCATGCCGCTGACGCCGAGCGGGCGCAGGCCGTTCGATGCGGCTGCCTGCGCGGTCGTGGAGGCCTACCGACCGGCGGTCGTCAGCTTCCATTTCGGCTTGCCCGAGGCCCCCCTCCTCGACCGAGTCAAAGCCACCGGCGCCAAGGTGCTGGCCTCCGCGACGACGGTGGCGGAGGCGCGCTGGCTGGCGGACCGGGGCGTCGATGCCGTCATCGCTATGGGAGCGGAGGCCGGCGGGCATCGCGGCAGCTTCCTCACCGGTGACATGACGCAGCAAGTGGGCACCTTCGCGCTCGTGCCGCAGATCGCGGATGCGGTGCCGGTTCCCGTGATCGCCGCCGGCGGTATCACGGATCGGCGCGGCGTCGAGGCCGCTTTCGTGCTGGGTGCGGCCGGTGTGCAGGTTGGCACCGCTTACCTCTTCACACCTGAGGCGAAGCTCGCGGAGGTTCATCGCAGGGCGCTTCAAACGCCCGAGCGGATGACGGCGATCACTAACCTCTTCACGGGCCGGCCGGCCCGGGGCATCGTCAACAGGCTGATGACCGATATCGGCCCGCTCTCCGGCTTGGCGCCTGCATTCCCAACGGCCGGCACGGCGCTCGGGCCACTTCGCTCAGCCGCGGAGGCAGCGGGTCGCGACGATTTCACACCTCTCTGGGCCGGCCAATCCTTTCCGCTCGCAAAACCGATGTCCGCGGCCGCCCTGACGAAAATGCTAGCCGGTCAGGAGGCGTAACAGGGACATTCACCCACAGACGCCCTCGGCGCTAAAAGCAGTCCGATCCCGGACTCGGCATCACACGAGGGGTTTCAGATCGCCGAGAAGGGTTGGGATCAGCTCCGAAACGGTTGGATGAACCGGGACCGCCCGTTCCAGAACCGGGTAGGGGACTCCTGCCGCCATGATGTCCAGGATGCCATGGATCGCCTCGTCACCCGACACGCCGAGGATGGATGCGCCCAGGATGCGCTGTGTTCCAGCATCCACCACAACCTTCATGAAGCCCTTCGTCTCCCCCTTCTCGATTGCCCGCCCGACGCGCGTCATCGGCCGCTTGGAGACGAGCAGGGGTCGACCGGTCTTGCGGGCCTCAGTCTCCGACAGGCCCACGCGGCCGAGCGGCGGGTCGACGTAGAGTACGTAGGCCGGGATCCGATCCGTCACGCGCCGGGTCTCGCCGTCGAGAATGTTGGCGCTGACGATCTCGTAGTCGTTGTAGGCCGTGTGCGTGAACGCGCCCCGTCGGTTGCAATCGCCTAAAGCCCAGATGCCGGGTACGTTCGTCGCCAGGGTTTCATCCACGGTGATGTAACCGCGGGAATCCACCGCGACCCCTGCCCGATCGAGCCCGAGATCGTCCGTGTTCGGCCGCCGCCCGACAGCCAAGAGGACATGCGAGCCGATCACGGCCGGCGGCCCGGAGGCACAATCCACGTGAACGGCGATCCCGTCCGGATGGGGCTCGAAGCCGATACACATGGCACCGGTACGCACGCCGATCCCTTCATCGACGAGGATCGCCTGCACGGCCTCCGAGACATCCGCGTCCTCGCGGGCGATCAGCCGCGGTCCTCTCTCGACGACCGTGACCTCGGCGCCGAAGCGCCGATACATCTGCGCGAATTCGAGTCCGATATAGCTGCCGCCGATCACGACCAGGTGGCGCGGGACGGCATCCAGTTCAAGAATCGAGGTGTTGGTCAGGTAGCTGATGGTGTGGATGCCGGGCATGTCCGGGACGGCAGCCCGACCCCCGACATTGATGAAGATGCGGGGCGCCCTCAGGAGGCTCTCGCCGACCCGGATGAGATCCCGTCCTTCGAATCGCGCATGACCCTCCAGAACCGTCAGTCCGTCCATACCACGCAGCCACTTCTCCACATTGGTGCGCGCATTGGCGGCCACGGTTTGGGCCCGGGCCTTCACCCGCTTCATGTCGATCGCGATGGGGCTCTGGGACACAATCCCGTACTCGGCGCCCCGCCGCGCGAGGTGGGCGGCATAGGCACTGGCCACCAGGGTCTTGGTGGGCATGCAGCCGGTGTTGACGCAGGTGCCGCCGAACAGCTTGCGCTCGACGAGCGCGACCCTCATGCCGGCGGAGGTCAGGCGCGCGGCAAGGGAGGGGCCTGCCTGTCCGGCTCCGATCACGATGGCGTCGAATGTTTGCGTCATGGCAAATCTCCGTGAGGACCGCACAGGGAAGCGCGGCCGGCCGCGACGCCTGCCGCTACTGATGGAGCTGGCACCCCGCTCACACGGGGAGAGGCTGGCCACTCTGCTCGCGGATGATGTACTCGGCATACCAATCCGGCCAGTCCGCATCGTGCTGCCCGGTTCGGCTCTCGTGCTCGCCATGGGCGGCCGCCGCCCGGCGCAGGGCAGCCGCGAGATCCACCGACGAGGCGAATGTGGTCTCCTCGGCATCTACGCGCCCGGGGAGCCGTGCCGTGACCTCCTGGAGCAGCCAACCATTGCCATCCGGATCGCTGAACGAGGCATAGGACCGATAGCTCCGGCGGTCCGGATCGGGTCCGCTCAACCGAAGGCGTCCGAACAGATAGGGCTCGTCCGGACCGGCATGAACATCGCCCGCGTCGTGGAACACCTCACCGACCCGCACTCCACGATGAAGCAGCTCGCTTTGGGCGGCTTCGATGTCCGAGACGACGAGGTACAGCCCCTGGGCGGAGCCCGGGCCGGCGCCCGTGACATTCCGGCCGAAGATAACCGAACACCCGGAGCCCGGCGGGGTGAACTGGACGACGCGCCAGTCGCCGCCCGCGAAGTCCGCATCGAGCCTCCAGCCCAGCCCACCATAGAAGCGCTTGGCGCGCTCGACGTCCGAAACCGGGATCACGATCACCTCCAGTTTCATGGCGACCTTCAGCGCCGCTGCGGTCTCGACCTCGGTTGGGCGGCGCACATCGATCACGGTCATGGCAAGCTCCTCGGGCTGCGGTGCCGGCGTGCTTCATTGCGGGCACCAGGATGGGATGGCGGGCCGATGCGATCATCGGCTCACGCAGTAGCGATTGTGCGTTCGTACCGTCATTGGACAGGTCGGGCCGCTCAGCAGCCCGGGCTATATCGAGATCCGCACCGCGCCGAGCGACGTTCACGGCAGACGGTTGAGCCGTTCACCTGCATCCCGGATGCGGTGGATGCTGCGATCCAAACCCGTTCCATGGTTCGGCCGATCCGTCGCGATCAGGCGACATGAAGAGGGGGGATGGGGCTCGGCGGGCGCGCGCCTCTTGGGGGCTGCCATCGGCTGAGATCGTCATGTTCGTCGCAATGCGCCGCCGGCTCGCTGCGGCCGAGGGAGGGCCGCTGCGGGCGCCGGTCCTCGTAAGCCTCGATTGCGTGGATCTGTGCCGATCGCGCCGGTCGGTCGGATCGCTCCTGCTTCCACTCCTGAGCGATCCCGAGCACGCCTGCCATCTTGACGAGAGCGGCGAGAGAGCCGGCTCCCATCTTTCGCATCAACCGGCCGCGATGTGCCTTGACGGTGATCTCGCTGATGCCGAGCTCAAAGCCAATCTGCTTGTTCAGCAGCCCGGACACTACGAGCCCCAGAACCTGCTGCTCGCGAACGCTCAGCGCGCGGTACCGCTCCTGGAGGGATTTCACCTCAGACTTGGCCGCCAGAGCATCGCGGCTCTGGTGGAGTGCCTGCGCAATCGCACGCACCATCTCCTCCTCGCGGGCCGGCTTCGACAGGAACTCCACCGCTCCAGCCTTCACGGCCTTGACGACGGTTCGCACGTCGTTGACGGCGGTGACGAAGATGACGGGTGTTTCGCTGCGTTGGCACGCCAGGCGTGTCTGCAACTCGAGCCCGTCGTAGTCCGGCAGGCTGACGTCCATGACGAGGCAATTCGGGCCCGAGCCGCGCGGGTGCAGCAGGAAAGCCCCGCCCGATGCGAACGTCTCGGCTTGCCATCCGGCTGCAGTGATGAGGGAGGCAAGCGCGTTCCTGACCCGGGGGTCGTCATCCACGACGTAGACGACAGGTCTGCCTTGCGCCTTCATGCCCCATGCTGAACCGAGCGCTGCAACCATGGCGGATCTCCTCTTCGACCCCTTGCACCCCTGTCCGCGAGCGGCGCGGGGATGACGTCATCACCATCCCGAGCAACAGCGTCAGGCGGCGTCTCTCAGGCGAAGCGCAGGGGGTTTCTCCTGCGCTCCCGCCCCTACAGTCTCTGCCGGAGCCAAGCGCGCGGGCTGACACTGACGAGCTTCGTGAAGGTTCGGGTGAAATGACTCTGATCTGCGAAACCGACCTCCAGCGCGATCTCCGCTAGCGACAGCTTGCTGGAGAGCAGAAGCGACTTGGCCTTGTCGATCCGGGCCGACAGCAGCCAGCGGTGGGGCGGGTATCCTGTGCTCTCCCTGAAACCCCGCGAGAAGTGGGACTTCGAGAGATCGACGGCGGCAGCGAGTTCTTCAAGGGAGACATCCCTGGCCAGGTTCTCCATGAGGTGCTCTTTCGCACGTCGAAGCTGCCACGGGGCAAGGCCGCTTCGCGACCACTCGGCTGCCGGCTTGTTCTCCCCAACCAATGCCAACGAGGACAACAAGGCGAGCATCAGGCCTTCGGCAAACAGCTTGTCGACTTGACCGCCGGTAGTGCATTCCTCCGCGATCAGGCGCATGACCCGCATCAGCCGGTCGTCGCTGTACATCAGCCGGAGCGACAGGGCCCTATCGATATCGACCTCGCCGCCGAACTGCTCCTCCAGCCGAGGCCGATCCAGGCACAGGAGCAGATGGCGCAGATATTGCGGCCGTTGCGCCTCTCCATGCACACGCGATCCGGCCGGGATGATGGACGTCGAACGGCGCTGAGGGATACCGGCCGGATGTCTGGTGCCTTTCTCCCGCACCCACATCGGGCTTCCCACTTCCTCGAGCGAGACGAGGATCAGATCGCTGCCCCGCTCGAGGTCGACGGTCACCGTCTCCTGGGCATGGACATTGGCGATCGCAACGGCCGCGCCGGGCCATTCCTGCAAGTCGACGTTGACGTGACTCGGCCCCTTGTAGACCGGCACCGAGAGATCCCTCTTCGGCTTCGCAGCCGGGGCGGCCCTGTCCCGCACCGAAGACCAGGGCAGAATAGCCGCCACTGGCGCGAAGGAGGTGCGATCGCTGTGGCATTGTGAATCGAGCATCGGTCCGTTCTCCCGTTCTGTCTGATGGCAGTAAACGATGAATCGGCCCGCAAACGCTCGTTTTGATATGTAAGTCTTTGCTAGGTTCGGCAAATGCTCAGGTGTAGCAAGATGCAACGCATCGCTTAACACGATCGCGATGCTGCCTTTCAACCTGCAACATCGGCGTTGGCTGACGCTAATGGCCGGTCCACGTAGCTGATGGTGTGCATCCGGCGAGCAATGACACGTGCCGAGCGGCAAAAAAGCCCGTTGCGCAATGCAACGGGCTTTACGGAACAGCCAACAATGTCTGTCGCGAGTTGGTGCTCGCTCCGGTCACGACGGGAGAACCGCGCGAGGTTAGTCGACGGCCCGCGGCGCTTCGCGAGCGACAGCCAATTGGACGGCGGCCAGCAACTCGTCGCGGCGCAGGGGCTTGCCCGCCTCCAAGGCGCAGACTCACCTATGCACATACGCGTGTCGGCCGATTAAAATCGCCGGCGTTTCACTGGCGGCTTTCGAGCGCGGCGTGGAAGCCGAGACTGCTCCGCCCAGGGGGGCAAACGTCGGGGATGAGACATTTCCGCATGGCCCTCGGCTGCGTTTCCAGGAAGGCCTGGACGCTGCGGTGAGCCTCGACGGTCAACCCCATGAAATCCAGCAAACCGACGAGAGCCTCCCGGACGCTTTCGTCGCCGATCAACACGACATCGGGTGCGGTCGCGATGCCGTGCACGATCAAAGCGTCACTCTGGCGATGCCGACCCGGTGGATCCATCGCGGAGATGTGGTGCGCTGACGATTCCATATCGTCATCCGGCGCCCCCACCTCGTCGTCGGCCACGAAGATGTATCCGCGCCCCGCAACCGTTTTGATCATGTCGCGATCGTTGCCGAGAACCTTGCGGAGAGCCGCCATCTGGAACCGGAGATTGCTTTCCTCGACGACCATCGAAGGCCAGACATAGGCCAGGATCTGCTCCTTGGTGACGACCTGCCCGCGGGAGGAGACTAGGAGCGTGAGAAGATCGAAGGCTCGGCCACCGATCTCGACGTCCTGCCGGTTGCGCCGCAACTGCCGGCTCTTCGGCACGAGCGTGTAGTCGCGGAATGCAAGAACGTCAGGTAGCTTCTTGGTGCCCTGCGGGCTGTTAGCGCTACCGCCTTGATGCGGTAATGCAGCTTGCGGGGCCCCGCCGCCCCTAAGATCCGTCACGTTCCTGAAGAACACCGGCTGAGCCGCCCCGGCTGCTGCCGGGGACCTGCCGTGCGCCCTAACGGTCGTCCACCCTGACGCGGGCAGATCAGGCGCGCGACGAGCCGAGGTCGAACGTTGGTCCGCCTGGGACAGCGGCGCCTTGTCGAGCAGCGTACCATACGCATTCATGGACGACCTCCTTGGTTGAGACCGGCGGCGTCGGGAATCACGCCCGGGTTACAGGCATCCCTTGTTGAGGCTATTGGATCAGGCTCCTGCGCGAGACGCTCGTTAAGTGAGGTGCGGCGCACGTTAAGAGCTGTAAAGGCGCAGCCAACAGCGCGACGCTGCCTTGTCCTAAGGGCCTACTGGGCTGGCGCTCCCTGATAGCTTCTATAATGTGGAGGCACACGTCCTCAGCAGAGCGGATGGCGGTGGGGTCGACGCCATGGACATAGCAGCAGAACCGGGCAATACCCACATCTATGTTTTTGGTCCATTCGAAATAAACTTGAGAGCTCGTACCCTCACAAAGGGCGGCTCACCTGTAGACGTTGGTGGACGAGCCCTAGATCTGCTTGCTTGCTTTATAAGAAATCCCAATTCAGTTCTTACGAAGCAGGATCTGATTGCACAGGTGTGGCCTGACGTTACAGTCGAGGAGGGCAGTCTCCGGGTTCACATCGCTGCGCTGCGTAAAGCCTTGGGTGATGGCGAAGAGGGAGCGCGGTACATCACAACGCAGGCGGGGCGGGGCTACTGCTTCGTGGCACCGGTTCTGCGGCCGTCCCTAGATGTCCCGAAGCTTCTGCCTGCAAGCGCTACCTCTTCTGGATCCAATCTGCCTCCGCGCCTGAGCAGGATGGTGGGGCGGTCCAGCAGCGTACCGACGCTCAAAGCGCTCCTCGCCGATTCGCGGTTCGTGACGATCGTCGGCCCTGGTGGTGTTGGGAAGACCACGTTGGCGGTCGCTGTGGCGCACGAGATGGCGCCTGCCTTCGGCGATTTCGTTGTCTTCGTGGATCTCAGCGCGCTGCGAGATCCCACACTCATAGCCCCCTCCGTGGCGTCTATGCTCGGTCTCTCAGTTCAGTCGGAAGATCCGACCCCCAGTTTGGTCGCATATCTCCGCGATAAGCGGGTGCTCCTCGTTCTGGACAGTTGCGAGCACGTCATCGAGGGCATCGCCGGGCTCACCGCGCGCATCATCGCCGCGGCGCCCCAAGTGAATGTTCTGGCGACCAGCCGGGAGGCGATGAGGGTGGAGGGCGAGCAGATCTACCAACTCATGCCCCTCACCGTTCCTCCCGAGGAGTCGGGGCTCACCATGGAGGCCGCCCTAACCTATTCGGCCGTCCAGCTTTTTGTCGAACGCGCTTTGGCCCGAGGCGCGCGGTTGGAGCAGTCGGATTCGGAAGCGGTCCTGATCGCGAGTATCTGCCGGAAGCTGGACGGCCTAGCCTTGGCGATCGAGCTAGTGGCCGGGCGGGTGGGCACCTATGGTTTGTCCGAGACCCTGGCGCTTTTGGACCAGCGCCTCAACATGCTCTGGCTTGGGCAACGTTCGGCACCTCCGCGTCAGCAGACCCTCCGCGCCATGCTGGATTGGAGCTATGAGCTCCTGTCGGAGGCTGAACGCCTGGTCCTCTGTCGCCTCGCGGTCTTCGTGGGACCGTTCACGCTTCAGGCTGCTCTGGCCGTGGTCGCCGATACGGCGGTCGAGGAGTCCGACGTTTTCGAGGCTATCGATAACCTGATCGCCAAGTCGATGGTCACAACCGTCGCCACAGGTCCCGCGACCCGATGTCGCCTCCCTGAGACGACGAGGGCCTACGCCCTGGGAACAGACACCCATGCGGCTGGCCACGAGGACCTTGCAAGACGGCATGCCACTTACTATCGGCATAAGCTGGAGCGAGCCGAGCGCGAATGGCTGACGCTGCCGCAGGCTCCGGATCGATCCCAGCTTCTGGCCGATTTAGGGAATGTACGCGCCGCCTTGGAGTGGTGCTTCAGCTTGAAGGGCGACACCGCTCTTGGGGTGAGACTGGCTTGTGCTGCGGCGCCGCTCTTTCTGGCCCTGTCGCTCCTGACGGAATGTCTCCGCTGGTCCGAGCGAGCGCTCCTCGCCTTGCGCAACGCAGACCGCGAGGAGATGCACCTGAGAGCGGCCTTCGGCATGTCGTTCATGTTCACACGGGGGAACAACGAGCTTGCTCGTGCCGCACTGACCAGAAGCCTTTCACTGGCCCAGGAACTCGACGACCCGCTCAGTGAGTTGCGAGCGTTGAGCCTCTTGCACATGTTTCACCGGCGTATCGGCGATTACCATAAGGCCCTGCAATGTGCGGAGCGCAGTTCGGCCCTTGCCAGAACGACGAGCAATACGCGCGCGATGGCACTGGCTCACACCTTGCTTGGTGTCTCCCTCTACCACGTCGGTGATCTGGCAAGCGCTCGCGTCGAGCTCGAAGCAGCGCTGCAACTGCGCCAGGACACCGATTGGTCGAGCACGTTCCATCTTGGCTTCGACCACTACAATCTCTCCGGCGCCATTTTGGCGAGAACGTTATGGCTTCAAGGCTGTCCCGATCAGGCCCTCGATCGCGCCCGGAGGACCGTCGAGGAGGCATCGCGGATGGATCATCCCGTGACCATGTCCATCGCGTTCACGTGGGCCCTCTCCGTATTCCTATGGACCGGGGATCTCGAGAATGCTGCGGAGACCTTGAAATACTCATTTGCTTATTCGGCGGCCCATTCTCTGACGCCCAATTTGATGCAGGGTCGAGGTTTCGAAGGCGAGCTGGCTTTGTGCCGGAACGACATCGGGAGCGGCATTCGAAAGCTTCAGGAATGCCTGGCTGAAATCGAAACAGCTCGCTATGCGCTGCTGGCGACACCGTTCAGCATGTCGCTGGCGCAAGGGTATGTCGCTCAAGGGAGGTCCGAAGAAGCACTCAAACTTGTCGACCAAGCCATTACGGCTATCAAAACCAGCGGTGAGTTGGTTTATATGCCGGAGCTGCTGCGCATTAAGGGTACTGCGTGCCTGGCGATGCATCCGCCGATGTACGACAGCGCGGAGACCTATTTCCTCCAGGCGCTCGAATGGAGCCGACGTCAGGGGGCACGCTCCTGGGCGGTGCGCACCGCGATGGACCTCGCCTGCCTGTGGTCCGAGCAGGGTAAGGCCGACGAGGCAGCTCGACCCCTGCTTGAGGATGTCCTTAGACCGTTTGCGGAAGGGTGGCAGACTGCCGATCTCAAGGCCGCAGCGAACCTCCTGGAACAGCTCAGCAGAAACGGCTCAAGCAATCGTCGAGGGCTTCAACAGCCATCCGCTGCGCAAGACCCAATACCAGAGCGGACCGTCACCGACGGCGTAGGCTGATTGTCGGGTGCAGCGAATACCCTGTCAGGCCGAGAATTGCAGCGCGGCTCTCGTGATGCGATCAGGGCCGAGGTCGCAGGCGACGTCGAAGTCCATCAGGGTCGCGAGACGTGTACGGGCTCGCTGCACACGGCTCTTGATGGTGCCAACCGGGCATCCGCAGGTGAGAGCCGCGTCCTCATACGAGAGACCCTGGACTGCGATCAAAAGGAGAGCATGCCGCTGATCGTTCGGCAGCAGCGTCAAGGCGTGTCCAAGGTCCTGCTGATCGAGGTACGAATCCTGCTCCGGCAGTGCGAACAGACGCTCGGCATATTGACCTTCGGGGTCCTCGACCAAGCGGTTCGCCTTGCGGCGCTGCCCGATATGTCCATTGCGCAAAATCGTGAAGAGCCACGCACCGAGGTTGGTCCCGCGTTCGAACTGGTGTGCGTTCGCCCAGGCGCGGAGGAAGGTGTCCTGCACAAGATCATCCGCCGCATCCTGATCGCGACACAAGGAGCGCGCGAACTTCCGCAAGTCCGGAGCCAAGGCGAGGAGATGATCGGCCCAACCGGGATGGGCCGTGTCGTTCACCACAGAATAGCTTGTCATGGCCGCCTCCATGGTGCTCTGAGCCACCACGACAACGACGCTAGAAGCGTGGTTTAAGCCACGATTGAAGAATTCTGCTCCCGTTTGCTGGTGCGCTCCATCGTGCGAGCGCCAGACGCAAGGGCCGACGCCATCGAACCTGATACCGGAGAATGGGTTGAGGGTGCCGGCCGCGTCTGAGCGGGCATCAGGCGCGGCGGAGGCTGCGCTGCACTCTGAGTGAAGGGATCGCTCAAACGTGCGTTTCGTTACGAAGGATGATGAGGAGGACGATGCGATCGGTGGAGGCGAAGAAGTAGAACGTGAGCACAAGGGGGTCCGGCAGGCCCCTTCGGTCGAAACTCCCGTTCACATGGGCTGTCACGACCGTGTGGCCATGGTGCTCGACAACCCTCACCACATGCATCGTGAGATCCGCCCCGATCACGTCCTGCTCGGCCCACGTCCGGATGGCTTCCTTGCCCCAGTGATCGCGAAGCTGATCGTTGACCAAGGCATTGTCGTGGAACGCTGCGAGCAGCGCCTCCAGATCATGTTTGTTGGTGGCCCGAACATAGGCCGCGATGGGCGCGGGGAGCGGGGGTACGGCCAAGCGCTCCACGGCGATCGTGGCGATTTCACCGGCGTTCATCGCAAGCGTCCATTCCTGCTCCAGGTCACGAACCCCATCAGAGAGATCAGGCTCGTCCGTCGCAAGGGTGAGAACGACGTGGCCCTGGCTACGTCGTTCGTCGATCGGCTGGACCGCCCGGGGCTCGCCGAAGAACCGCTCCTCGAACCAGGCTAGAAGACGGCTGCCCTCGTAAATCTGCCCTCCCTCGCAAAGGACGGCCTTGTCGCTCAGTGCGGAGCGCAGTGCCGCGCCGTCCCTGGTTCGAAGAGCCTGAAGAAGTGTCAGAACAGGGGCCGGGAGATTGGAGAGGGACATGGCATGCGACCGGGGCACCCGAAATCCTCGTTCCGGGCCTTCGGCATCATCATGCCCGTGGCCCGGCTCGGGGGCTCGTTGTGTGTGGTAAAGAAGTGCAAAGGGCGCCCCTGAGGGGCTCACGGACTAGCGGCGCGGCCCTCCGCGGATCCCGAAGACCCGGGGACGCCATGGGTGGCCAGAAGGTCGGCCGCCCCCGGCACGGCTGGGAGCCGCTGCTGGATCAACGTGAAGAGCTCACGGGCATCGTCGGCCTCACCGCGGCGCGCCAACAGCTCGACCAAGACAGCGGCCGCCTTCAGCTCCCAGGCTATCGCCGATTGCTGGCGGGCGACCTCGATCGATTGCCGGAGCATCTCCTCGGCGGCGACCGGGTTCGGCTTAGGCCCTAGGAGGAGGATCTCGGCGTTCGCTCGCAGCAGATCGGCGAGGTCAAAGGCAGCCCCGCGCTGTTGGGCGAGGGCAACGGCACCCTCGATGACGCTCCGCGCCCCTTCGAACTGCCCAGTTTGGGCGAGACCCTCGGCGAGGGCCCGAGAGAACACTGTCGTCAGGATGTTATGCCGGTCGGCCTGCAGTACGGTCAGCGCGCTGCGCAGAAGGGCGGTGCCCTGAACGGGTTCTCCACGCAGGATGAGCAACTCGCCTTTGAGCGCGAGCCCGACGGCCCGATAAGGTGCCAGCGAGTATTTCTCGGCATGATCTATGAGACGCTCGATGCATTCGGCGGCGCGGTCGAGGTCTCCGGCCCAAAAGAACACTGGCGTGCTATAGATGTAAGCGATGCAAACCGTCACCGATTGGTCGCCGCTCGTAGCCTCGCTGATGGCCCGCTGAGCGACACCCGTAGCCCGCTCCGGATATCCCCGCAGCCACAGGGACCGTGCCAAGGCTACGAGCGCCCGCACCCGGTGATCGTACCCGAAAAAGTTGATGTCGGCCCGGCCGCCCGCTGCTTCGAGTTTCAGGCCCTGCTCACAATGGTACTGCGCAGCCTCCTGGTTACCGACGAGGTGGTGTGAGACGCCGAGCATCCACTCCGCCATGACGTTCCCGGCATGATCGCCACCTGCCCTTGCGATTGCCACGCTGCGCTCCGCATAGGCCAGAGCCGCGGGAAAGTCTCCAATGCGGGTCAGAAAGATGTTGATGCCGGCAAGGAGGTGGAGCTGGTACTCGGGATCACCCAATTCCTGGGCAAGGCTCAATCCGCGTTCGATGGCACGTCTGACGCTGTCGCCGTTACCACGGGTGAACATGGACGAGATGGCGAGCGCCTCCTGAAGCGCTAGCTCCCGCCGGGTGCCACGTTCAGCATCGGACAATCGTTCGAGCCCCCGCTCGCACCAACGCTCGCACTCTCCGAGCAGGGAGAAGCCGAGGAAGAGCGGCGCCGAACTTGCCGCGAGATCCACGCCGAGGGCTGCCTCTCCCCTCGAAAAGCACCATTCGAGCGCTGCCCGGATGTTTCCCAGACGAGGCGCGTAAGCTGCAACGTCGCCGCCCCCAAAAGCCGTTGTCTTGATCGCATCGCTTCTGAGGAGGCTGGCGTAATGGAGGGCGTGCTGCCTTGCCACCCAATGCTCTTCGCCGCTCTCCGCAAGCTTCACCGCGGCGTAGGCTCGCGTGGTGTCGAGGAGCCGATGGTAAACCGCACCTCCGATCCCCGAGGTCCAGATTAGCGATTTATCGATGAGGCCGGTGAGGGCTTCAGCAACATCGAAACGACTGGCCCCCTCTCCACCGGCAACCGCGATGGCATCGTCCAGCGTGAACGGCCCAACGAACGCCGACAGGCGGCGGAGAACCCGCTGTTCCTGCGCGCTGAGGAGGTTGTAGCTCCAGTCGAGCATAGCCTGGAGGGTCTGATGCCGTGGCAATGCGCTCCGGCGCCCCTGCCAGAGGAGCCTGAAGCGGTTGTCGAGGAGGTCGGCAGTGCCGCTGATGCCGTAGGTGCCGACCCGGCCTGCCGCGAGTTCGATCGCGAGGGCAATGCCATCGAGACGGCGGCAGATGCGCGCGACGATTGGGGCATCGGCATCCGTGAGCTCAAGTCGGTGGCCACTGGCTGCGGCGCGCTCCATGAAGAGCTGCACGGCCGGCGACGCCATCGCGTCGGCGGCCTTTATGCTGTCCTCCGTCGGGCTCTCAAGGGGCAGCAGGAGGTGAACGTTCTCGCCCTCGATGCGAAGTGCCTCGCGGGTCGTGGCGAGGATATGAACCCCCGGCAC
The DNA here is from genome assembly GCA_035944635.1 of Microvirga sp. Taxonomy (GTDB): domain Bacteria; phylum Pseudomonadota; class Alphaproteobacteria; order Rhizobiales; family Beijerinckiaceae; genus Microvirga. The sequence continues at coordinate 10,324 of DASZAZ010000050.1, read as the reverse complement.
CTGGTCAAAGAGCCGCTCCGTAAGCGATGCTGCGGCATCGATCACGTGCTCGCAATTGTCGAGCACGAGGAGGATGGATCGATGGGCGAGAAAGGCGAGCAGGCCAGGCATGGGATCCTGCCCCTGGCCATAGCATCCGAGCGCCGAAGCCACCGCCGTCGTCAGGTAGGCTGGATCCGTGATGGCACTGAGGTCGATGAAGCAAACCTCGTTGCCGAAATCGCCCGCGAGTTCATGGGCAACCGCCACGGCCACCGTGGTTTTGCCCATGCCGCCAGGGCCAACGATGCTGACGAAACGCTGGGCCCGGATCAGCTGGCACAGGGCGGCCACTGTCTCGTCCCGCCCGACCATCCGGCCGAGGCGCGCGGGAAGCCGCAAGGTTTGACCTGCGGGTCCGGATGGGGGCCGCTCGGCCGCCGCACCGCGCGTGATGGGAGCCACGAAGCAGTAGCCGCGCCCGGGCACGTTCGTGATGTAGCGGGCGCCGTCCTGACCGTCACCAAGGGCTTTGCGCAGGCCAGCCAAGTGCACCCGCAGATTGGCCTCCTCGACCACCACATCGGGCCAGACGCGATCCATCAGCTCGCGCCGGCTGACCACGTCACCGGCGCGCTCGGCGAGGGCGATCAGGATGTCGAGGGCACGACCTCCAAGACTGATGGGTTCGCCCCCCTTGAGCAGCAGCCGCTCTGCGACCTTCAACCGGAAGGGGCCGAAAGACACGACTTCGCCGGCTCCTGGATTGAGCTCAATCCCCCGACGAAGATGTGTCGATTCCATGAGCCCCTTCGCGACCAAAGCAAGCGACGTCTAACGCAACAGGTCTCCGGAGACGGTTCGGCCCCGACCTGGGTCGGGAGGTGCACTAACCTAGCAGGTTATGCCAACCCTAACACTAAGACATCTGACTAGCCCAGCACACTAGGCCAAATAGCGTAGAGAATCGTGCAGGATCACATGACTTGGATGTTGAATACCTTCAACTTCATCTTGCCGATCGTGAGCCGGCTCCCATTGGCGGCGGAGAAAGGCTCGCAGGTGAGCCCGGCCATTACTAGATTATCTCGTCAGGCCCAGGGCCGCTGACGGTCCGGGCGACACGGATCTAGCTGAGCGCGAAGACTCACTCGCAGGGGCGCGGGAGCGCCGATAACCTACGCCACTCGGTCCCCTTTCTTCACCTGAACCGCCCGGCTGTCCGCCGCGGGCAACATTTTGGCCGGATCGCGGGTGACGACGACGTCGAGAACCACGGGACCTGCGGTTGCAAAGGCTTGCTGGAGGGCTCCGGCGAGTTCGGCCGGATCCTCCACCCGAATGCCGGTGCAACCGAGGGCTTGGGCGACATGGGCGTAGTTCGTCTCCGCGAGATCCGAGGCGTGGTAGGATCCTGCCCCGTACATGAGGTGCTGCAGGGCCTTGACGTAACCCGATGCGGCGTTGTTCACGACGATGAGAGCAAAGGATAGGCCTAGGCGCCGCGCTGTCTCGATCTCCCCCAGCATCATGTTGAAGCCGCCGTCGCCCGTGAGGCTCACGACCTTTCGGCCGGGACCCGCAGCCAGTGCCGCCCCCATCGCGCCTGGCAGGCCATAGCCGATCGACGCGAAGCCGCGGTCCGGGACGAAGCCTCGGCCGGGCATCTTGGTGTCGTAGAGCAAACCGCCCCAATGGGCCGCAAAGCCACCATCCGCCACCAGAATGCCATCCGCCGGCATATGGGTGTTGAGTTCGCCCATGAGCCGCCCCATGGAAACCGGCACCTCCGCGGAGGTGTAGCGCTCCCGGGCGGTCTCCCGCCAAGCCGCCATGCGCCGCCCGACCTCTTCGGCGTAAGCGGCGCGAAACGAGACATTCTCGTCCTTGAGGAGGGCGAGAAGGTCCTCGAGGCCGGCGCGAGCATCGCCCCACAGAGCGACTGTCGGCTGCACCGTGCGGCCGAACTCTTCGGCGACAAGGTCGAGATGGATGATGCGCTTGCCCTGCGGGGGGACCGTGTAGCGCTTGGTGGCGATCTCGCCGAGCTTGCATCCCACCACGAGGAGCACGTCCGCTTCCTCGATCAGCCCATTCGCAATGCGGTCGTAGCGCCCAAACAGGCCTGCCGAGAGCGGATCGGTGCAGGGAATTGCGCCTTTGCCGGTCATCGTGTGAGCGACCGGAATCGTCAGCGTGCGCGCAAACCGCGTCATCGCCTCGGCCGCATTCGAGAGGTGGACGCCTCCGCCCGCGAGCACGATCGGGCGACGCGCTTCGGCGAGAAGGGCGGCCGCGCGGGCAAGGGCATCCCGGTCCGGCCGGCACCGGATCGCGGGCGCGGCCTCGTGGGCCGGATCGGCCGTGAAGGCATCCTCGCGGAATGGATGCGTGGCGTGACAGATGTCCTCGGGCACATCCACGACCACAGGCCCTGGGCGGCCGGAGGTCGCTACCGCGAAGGCCCGGCGCATGAGCTCGGGGATCCGCTCCACCATCTCGATCCGGATGAGTTCCTTCACGGCCGGGCGCAGGATATCGAGCTGCCGCGACTCCTGCGTCATGTTCTTCCAGGAGTGGAGGCGGTGCGTGTTGCCGGTGAGCACGACCATGGGCGTGCCGGCATTGAGCGCCTCGACGAGACCCGTGACGAGGTTGGTCGCGCCAGGTCCGAGGGTCGCGTCGGCAAGGCCGACCCGGCCCGAAACCTTGGCGTAGGCATCGGCCGCGAAGACGCCAGCACGCTCGTCGTTGATGAGATGGTGCTGAAGGCCAAGGCGCCGGGCTGCATCGTAGAACGGTAGAAGCTGAAAGCCGCCCATGCCGAACATCGGCCCGCCGTTATGGGCGAGAATCATCCGGGCGAGCGCCTCGCCGCCAGTCATCTCGTTGGTGAGGGACATCCGGGACCTTTCTCAATATCCGAGGACGCGGGGGAGCCAGAGCGCAAGATCCGGCACCGCGACAAGAGCGAGCAGCACGAGGAACATCGCGCCGATGAGGGGGAACACCCAGCGCAACGTCGCCTCCATGGGCACGCCGGCGATGCGGCAGGACACCATGAGGTTCACGGCCATGGGCGGCGTGAACTGGCCGATGGCGATCTTGAGGGTGAGGAGAACGCCGAACCACACCGGATCCCAGCCGAAGCGGGCCGCGATCGGCATCAGCAGAGGCAGCAGGATCAGGAAGGTGGACACGCCGTCGAGGAACATGCCGATCACGATCAGCATGGCGATGAGGAGGAAGAGGATCGTGTATTCGCCCCCGCCGGTTGCAACGATTGCGGCGGCGGCGCGGTCGAAAACGCCAAGGGTGGAGCCCGCCCAGGCGAAAATGGCGGCGAGCGCCACCACGATGAGGATGACGCCGGAGATCTCCGCAGCCTCGACCAGCATCTCGTATAGGTCGCGCAAGGTGAGTGTACGGTAGATCACGAAGCCCACGAACAGGCCGTAGACCACCGCCGCAACCGCCGCTTCGGTGGGAGTGAACCAGCCCGCGCGCATGCCGCCGAGAATAAGGACGGGGGCGAAGAGGCCCCAGATCGCCTCGATGAACGATTTCAAGAGCGGCGGCCGGGGCAGATCGCGCTCGGCCAGGCCGAAGCCGTGCTTGCGGGAGATCAGGAAGATCGGAACGAGGAGCGCGATGCCGGCCAGGATGCCGGGGATCATGCCGGCCGCAAAGAGCGCCGGCACGGAAGCCTGCGGCACGAGCACGGAATAGATGATGAGCGCGATGGACGGTGGAATGAGGATGTCGGTGGCGGCTGCCGCGCCTACGACCGAGGCCGAAAACGCGCGCGGGTAGCCCGCCCGCGAGAGCGCGCCCATCATGGCGCCGCCGACCGCCGCCGCATTGGCGGGACCAGAGCCCGAGATGCCGCCGAGGAACATGCTCACGATCACCGTGACGGCCGCAAGAGACCCGGCGCTGCGGCCCATGAGAGCTTGCGCGAAGTTGACGAGACGCAGGGCAACGCCCGAGCGGTCGAAGATCGCGCCGACGAGCACGAACATCGGCACGGCGAGCAGTGGGTATTTCGCGATACCCGTATAGGCGTTGGTGGGCGCGGCAAGGAGGCTCAGATCGGCGAGGTAGATCGCCAGGATGCCGGAGAGGCCGAGCGCGACGCCGACGGGGGCCCCGACGGCGAACAGCAGGGCGAAGGTGAGGAACAGGGCGGCTGCGATCATCCGGGCAGGCCTAGAGCGGTTCGACGGCGTCGTGGGTCGACGCGCGGCGGGCGCGCAGCACCCGGATGAGATGGCCGACCGCCCGGCCGATCACCGCCGCGGAGAGGAGCGGCAGGGCCAAGGTGTAGATCCATTGGGGCTCGCCAAGCCCCGGCGAGGTGACCTCGAAGCGGTACTCGTCCCACACGACCCGGCCGCCGAGGATCACAAGGAGCACGAACATCAGGATGGTGGCCAGGGTCGCGACGATCTCGGCCACCCACTGGCCGCGGCGGGGCAGGAGGCTCGCGAACCAGGTGATGCGGATCTGCCGGTCCACCGCCGTGGCGAGGCTCGCGCCCAGCATGGTGACCACGACCATGAGCGCGATGGAATACTCCTCCGTGAAGGCGAAGGAATAGTTGGTGAAGTAGCGCGCGATCACGTTGCCGAGGGTGATCAGGCACATGGCCGCCATGGCGGCGGCGGCCACGATCTTCTCCAAGGAGAGCGGAACCCGCAGGCTCGGCTCCACCGGCACGGTTGGCTCCGGCTCGGCGCTCATCGTGTTCCCCCAACTCTCATGAAGCGGCAGCCGCGACGCGCATGTCGCGGCTGCCTGTACGAACCCGGCTTAGCTGCCGCTGCGGCTCGTGGCGACGGCCTTCTCGGCCCCGTTGACGAGCTCGGCTCCGATGCGCTGCTTCCACCGGTCGTAGACCGGGCGGGTCGCGTCGCGGAACGCCTTCAGCTCGGCCTCGGAGAGGCGGGTGATTGTGACTCCCAGACCCTCGATCTCCTTCAGGGTGGAGGGATCGGCCTGGGTGATGCCCTTGCGCGCCACTTCCTTGCCGTACTGACCGGCCTCGACCGCCGCTTGCTGGATGATCTTCTGATCCTCCGGCGAGAAGGTGGACCACACCTCCTTGTTGACCGAGAAGATCAGCGGATCGGCCACATAGCCCCACAGGGTCACGTTCTTCTGTCCCACTGTGTGGAGCTTGGCGACAGTGAAGATCGAGAGGGGATTCTCCTGCCCGTCCACTGCGCCGGTGGAAAGGGCCGGCTGCGCGTCCGCCCAGCTCATCTGCGTGGGGTTGGCACCGAGGGCCGTGAAGGTCTCGTTGAACAACGGCGAGCCCACCACGCGGATTTTGAGGCCCTTGAGGTCCTCGGGCGTCCGCACCGGGCGCTTGGAATTGGTGAGCTCGCGGAAGCCGTTCTCACCCCAGGCGAGGGGCACCACATCCTTGGAGGCCACGATTTCGAAAAGCTTCTTGCCCACATCCGATCCCGTGATGGCATCGATCGCCTTGTGATCGGGCATCAGGAAGGGCAGCGAGAACAGGTTGAGCTCGACGATCTGAGGCGACCAGTTGATGGTGGAGCCCACCGCCATGTCGATCACGCCCTGGCGCATGGCCGTGAACTCTTTGGTCTGGTCGCCGCCCACAAGGGACGCACCGGGATAGATTTTCAGGTTCACACGGCCTTGCGTGCGCTCCTTGACGAGCTGCGCCCAGCGCTCCGCCGACAGGCCCCAGGGGAACGGCGCGCCGACGACGGTGGAGACCTTGTACTCCGCCTTGTAGTTGCCCTGTGCGAGGGCCGGCGAGGCGGTCCACACCGCACCCATGAGCGCGGCAGCTGCAATTTTGAGAATGCCTCTCTTGGTAATCGTCATGGTTCTTCCTCCCTTCATGCTCGGCTCCGTTCAGCGGAGCCGATCCGACGCCTCGCGTCAGGTCTTCATCATGGCTTGAGCTGCTTCGACGACTTGGCTCTCCGCGACCCGCAAGCTCGTCTCGAGGCTGGGGGCGTAGGGAACCGGCACACGGGGGGCGCCCAGGCGGCGCACGCCTGTTTTCAGCGCCCGATGCAGGTTCTCCGCAACAGTCGCAGCAATCTCGGCACCGAACCCGGCAACGGAGACAGCCTCCTGGACCACCAACAAGCGGCCTGTCTTTTCGACGCTTGCGAGAACGGCGGCCTTGTCCCAGGGCCACAAGGTGCGCAGATCGATCAACTCGACCTCGACCCCGGCTGCCGCCAACGTCTCCGCCGCTTTCGCGCAGACATGAACCTGGGCGGACCAGGACACGATCGTCAGATCTCGTCCCTCCCGCACTGTCTTGGCGACCCCGAACGGCACCAGATGCTCCGGGTCGTCCGGAACCTCGCCTTCCAGCGGCCAGAGTCCCTTGTGCTCCATGTAGACAACCGGGTCGTCGCAGCGAATGGCGCTCTTGAGCAGACCCTTGTTGTCAGCGGGCGTGGACGGACAAACAACGACGAGGCCCGGGATGTGAGCGTACCAACTCTCAAGTGACTGCGAGTGCTGGGCCGCGGACGACCGCCACATGCCGATGGGCTCGCGAACGACGATCGGAACCCGCGTCTGGCCACCGAACATGTAGCGCGCCTTGGCGGCCTGGTTCACGAGCTCGTCGATCGCGCAGAGCGCAAAGTCGGAGAAGCGCATCTCGGCCACCGGTCGCGTGCCCATCATGGCGGCGCCGACCGCTGCGCCGACGATCGCGGCTTCCGAGATCGGTGCATCGGCAATCCGGACCGGGCCGAACTCGTCGATGAGGCCGCGGTACTGGCCGAACACGCCCCCGCGTCCGAGATCCTCGCCGACAGCCCAGACCTTCGGGTCGCGGCGCATCTCTTCGGCGAGGGCCAGACGGGAGGCTTCGATATAGGTGGCGACCGTCATCACCGAGCCTCCCGGAGCGTTTCACGCCAAGCCCCCATCGTGGCTCTCCCTGCCGGCGGGCCTCCCTCGAACGGGCCCCCATTCTGCATGCTGGCCCCCATCAAAAGGCCTCCCCGCGCGGGTCACCCACATCCTGCACGTCGGCAAAAGCCCGAGCGTTGTCGGGGAGCGGCGCCGCAAGCGCGTCCGCATAGGCCCGCTCCAGTTCCGCGTTCGCCGCCCGGCGCTGGGCTTCGATCGCCCCTTCGCTCAATCCGGCCTGCCGCAGAAGCTCCTCCACGCGAGCGATCGGGTCCAAGCGCCAGCGCGCTTCGACTTCCTCCTTCGGCCGATACGCCGCGGCATCCATGGAGGTGTGCCCTGTCAAACGGTAGGTGTGGGCGTGCAAGAACCGCGGCCCCGCGCCGCCGCGCACGGCAGGCACAAGATCCCGGGCGGCTTCGTCCACCGCGAGCACGTCGTTGCCATCGATCTCAACAGAAGGAATACCGAGGCTGCGGGCGCGGGCGGACGGTCCCTCGCCGGCCGTCATCGTGCGCGTGCGCGTCGTTGCGGCAAAGCCATTGTCCTCGCACACGAAGAGGACGGGCAGATCGAACACCTTGGCCCAGTTCAGCCCCTCCAGGAACGGACCGCGGTTGATCGCACCATCCCCGAAGATACAGCACACGATCGCATCGCGGCCCTGTAGCTTGAGGGCATGCGCGGCACCGGCGGCGATCACGATGTTGGCCGAGACAACGCCGTTCGCTCCGAGCATGCCGACCGAAAAATCGGCGATGTGCATGGAGCCGCCCTTGCCGTTGCTCGTGCCGCCCTCGCGCCCGAACAGCTCGCGCATCATGGCGTTGAGGTCAGCACCCTTGGCCAGGGTGTGGCCATGGCCGCGATGGGTGGATAGCAGAACATCATCCCGACGTAAGTGCCCGCACACGCCTGCGGCGACGGCCTCTTGGCCGATCGAGGGGTGAATGGCGCCGAACACCACCTTGTCCTGCAGGCCGCGGATGGCAGCCTCCTCGAAGGCGCGAATGCGCAGCATGGTGAGATGATGGCCGCTCAGGCGCTCCACATCGAGGTTCGTGGGAGCCGGGCCGAGCGCGGCGACGCTCTGAGACCTGGACGACATCATCCAACCTTTCGAAAGGTCAACGTGAGGAGCTTGGATCGCATTATCGAGCCTGCGGTACGAGGGGCCGACGCGAAGAGCTTGGATGGCACCATATGGCTTCCCGTATGAAGGGCCTGCGGGAGGGGCGCGACATTATCCGATCTTTCGTGCAGCCGATGGGGAAGGAGCGCCAAGATTGGCCGACAGGGCCTCGGCCTCGCGCTGGAGATGCGCCACGAGGCTTGCGCGACGCTCTCCCTCCATGCGCGAGGTAATCGCCGCGAGGCTCAACGACCCAATGGCTTGTCCGGAGCGGTCGAGCACAGCAACGCCAAGCGCGCTCATGCCCGTCACGACACGGCCCTCGTTGAGGGCAAAGCCGCTGTCCCGCGTCCGTGCCACGAGGGCGCGCAGGTTCGCTTCGTTGAAATCCGGGTAATGCGTAAGCCAGCCCAGGTTGTGTGCGATCGCTTGATCGACCTCCGCGTCGGAGAGGCTCGCCAGCAGCGCGAGGCTGCCGGCGCCGACGCCAAGCGGGCGCCGATCACCGATATCGAGGGTGAGGGTCCTGATGGGATAGAACCCAACCTCGCGCGCGACGCAGATCGCCGCCGAGCCCTCGCGCACGGAGGCGAACACGGTGTCGCCAGTCTCTCGAGCCAGTGCGATGAGTGCCGGTCGGGCGAGACCCGCAAAGTCGTGCTTCAGGGCCACCTGCCCCATGGCCACAGCGGCCGCTCCAAGGCGGTAGCGTTTGGTCGCCTGGTCCTGGAAGGCGAGTCCCGTCTCGACCAGCGCGCCGAGGATGCGATGGGTGGTGGTCTTGCCGAGCGCCGTCTCCTGGACCACGTCGCTGAGCCGCTGGCCCCCTCCGCCCTGGCGGGATAGGGCTTTCAGAATGCGGGCGGCCCGATGCACCGTGGTCACGGCGCCTTCCGGCTCAACCCCCTGCCCCTGCTCCGAATGCGCCAGCATGCGTTCCATCCAGCGGAATTCGGCGATGCTAATGTCGGAACTTCGCCGCGGTCAAGCCTTGCCGTTCGGGGGTTGCTGCGGGAGAGTGAGCCCATGGCCGTAACCTTGATCTTGACCGCCGATACCGTCACGAAGCTGCCCAGCGGGTCAGAGGGCTCGGTTCTCGTTTGCGGTTCTCACGGTGGTCTTTACCCTGGCTACCTGGCCGCTAAGGCGGGGCTTCGCGCAGTGGTGTTCAACGACGCGGGCGTCGGGCGGGCAGGAGCCGGAATTGCGTCACTCGCCTATCTGGAGGCGTTCGGAATCGCTGCGGCGGCTGTGTCGCATGCGAGCTGCCGGATCGGCGACAGTGCCGACATGCTGGCTCGGGGCGTCGTCTCCCATGCCAATAGGCTGGCGGACGCCGCCGGCGTGGTGGCAGGCCTTTCCTGCGCGGAGGCGGCGGACCGCTTAGGCACCTACCCCCTGCCCAATCTGCGACCCGATCCCTCGCCTGTGAGCGAGGGGCGCTCCGCGGAGCCCGCGTATCCGGGTGCCATCCGCCGCATCGTGCTGATCGACTCGGCCGCGATGGTCCTCCCCGAGGATGAGGGCCAGATCGTCGTGACTGGCTCTCACGGGGGTCTCGTCGGGGGCCAGCCCTTCATGGCCCTTCGGGTCAGCGCTTACGCGGCGGTGTTCAACGATGCAGGGATCGGCCGGGAAGGGTCTGGCCTCACCCGCCTCCCCGCCCTCAATGCCCGCGGGATCGCCGCCTTTACAGTCTCGGCCGACAGCGCCGAGATCGGCAGCGCCCGTTCGTCCCTGGAGGACGGCACGATCTCCGCCGTGAATGCCCGCGCCGAACAGCTCGGCGCCCAAATCGGCGCCTCCGCAAAACAGGTGATCGCTCGCTGGAGCCTGCCCGAGGCAGGCGCATTCTAGGGCTGACCGAGGCAAGCCCGACCAGCGCGAGCATACGCCCGCAAGCCCCGATCCGTACGAAGCTCCAGCCGGTTCAGCTCAGCGGATGCGGAGGCCAACGATTATCAGGGCTCCGCCCCGTTGTGGCTGGCACCTCAGCACCGCGATTGCCGCGGGCGTCGCGCACCAAATGCTCGACGCCGTACAAATGCAAAGAGCCCCTCCCTGCCGAAGCCAGAGAGGGGCTCTGTTGTGCGCTGCGGATCTGGATCGGACCCTTCTAAGTGTTTGAGCCGATCCCGTTGACCTGGAGCCTGTTGGTTACACGAACCACGAGCTCTGCACCTGATCTTGTGTGAGGCCTGTGAGCAGGATGGTGCCCCCGTCCTCCAGGCTCACCAGCACACCCCCGGCTTGGGCTGCCAGCGTGTAGCCCTGCCCATCGAGGTCGAGGCGGTC
>DASZAZ010000049.1:0-1744 GCA_035944635.1 Microvirga sp. | reverse complement strand
CGCAGCTCTCGCGAGCCACCCTGACCTTCCTCTGTGCTGTCCCACGTCACGACGCCTCGCGAGCGCGCCCCACCAGAACAGGACACCCCCACACAAGCACACCATAGGCTTATTGTAAGGGATAGGATCAGGAGAGAGGCTCCACGCATGCTCCTCGGCTGTCATCCCGGTCGCCCGCAGGGCGGGCCGGAACCCAGGAGCTGCATCCGGAGAGAACGAGCGATCTGGGTTCCGGGCTCTCGCTCCGCTCGCCCCGGAATGACGGTGGTGAGCGCGTCGCTCCCCGCCTGGCACCGCAGGAATCGGGTGTCGCTCCCCTGGCGCCTCGCTAGAGTGGTATCAACGAGGTGATGCCATGTTGACTGCCCTGCGCGAAATGCCCTTCGAGCCCGACGCCATCGAGACGCCGGAGAATCCGTCCGCCGATTACGAGCGCGTCCGGCGCATCATCGCCTACATCTCGGAGCGCTGGCGCGAGCAGCCCTCGCTGGACGACATCGCCGCGCATGTGGGGCTCTCGACCACCCATGTGCACCACCTCTTCCGCCGCTGGGCGGGCTTGAGCCCCAAGGCCTTCCTCCAGGCCATCACGCTGGACAACGCCAAGGCGCTCCTCGCGCAATCCGCGAGCGTCCTCGACGCCACCTACGAGGTCGGCCTGTCGGGGCCGGCGCGGCTGCACGATCTCTTCGTCACCCACGAGGCCATGACGCCGGGCCACTACAAGGCGGGCGGCGCGGGGCTGACGCTCTCTTACGGCTACCACCCCTCCCCTTTCGGCGAGGCGATCCTGGTCGCTACCGACCGGGGCCTCGCCGGCATCGGCTTCGTGGACGACGGCGACCGGGCCGCGGCGCTCGCCGATATGCGGCGGCGCTGGCCGAAGGCGGATTACCGGGAGGACGAGGCCGCGACCGCGCCGCTCGCCCGGCGGGTGTTCGACCCCACCCGCTGGCAGGCCGAGCAGCCCCTGCGGGTGGTGCTCATCGGCACCGATTTCGAGGTGCGGGTCTGGCAGACCTTGCTCAGGATTCCGCTCGGCCGCGCCACCACCTATTCCGACGTGGCGCACCGCATCGGCAAGCCCTTGGCCTGCCGGGCCGTCGGCGCGGCGGTGGGCAAGAACCCGATTTCCTTCGTGGTGCCCTGCCACCGGGTGCTCGGCCGCTCGGGCGCGCTGACGGGCTACCATTGGGGCCTCACCCGCAAGCAGGCGATCCTAGGGTGGGAAGCCGGCGCGCTCGCGCGGGGCTGACCCTGGCGCCTCTCGAGGGGCGTGGTCACGCTCGCATGCCGCCCTTCTCTCCGCTCCCCGCAAGCGGAGGGAGGGCTTCGCGGAACGCATGGTCCGAGACACAAGCGCAGCGAGGGGAGTGTCCGGATCGCGCTCTCTTCCAGGCGGAACGAACGGCGTCTAAGCCCTGGGCTGGGGCGAAGGCGAGACCCGATGGATCTCCATCGTGATCGTCACCGTAATCAGTCGTTGACGGTCCTCGTTGAGCACTTCGACCGTCACGTCCCGCGCGTCGCTCCTCGGGAGACGGTCGCGGGCCACCTCGGCGGCAGCTTCGGCTGCTTCCCGCTCGGCAGTGTCAAGGTCTGGGAACTCTAGGCTCAGGACTCATTGATTGAGGTAGAAGGTGACGGCTGCTGCGATGCAGATGGCTGAGAAGAAGGTGTGGGCGCAGCGGTCGTAGCGGGTAGCGACACGCCGCCAGTCCTTCAGGCGAGCGAACATGTTCTC
>DASZAZ010000048.1:0-3918 GCA_035944635.1 Microvirga sp. | reverse complement strand
GGCGCAGCCGAGCCCGGAACCCAGATGGCGAGACCTCTCCGGAGAGATCTCCTGGGTTCCGGCCCGCCGCTTCGCGGCGACCGGAATGACGGAGGTGAGCGAGTCGCTGCTCGTGTGCATCTCCCTCCCTTCAGGGGAGGGTGGCGCCCGCAGGGCGACGGGTGGGGGTGTTGCGCGAAGCGCATCCGGCACGACGGCCGACGTGCAGCACCGAAGAAGGTGATCGCAGCGCATCCGGCGGTATAGCGGCCAGAACTCGCCTGCGGCGAACACCCCACCCGTCACGCTGCGCGTGCCACCCTCCCCTGAAGGGAGGGAGGTGCTTGATCCTGCTGGATCAAGGTCTACGCCCAACACCCCCCACCCTTAGTCCCTCCCCGCCGCAACCGGGGGGAAGGAGATGGCAAGCATCGAGCACTCAGCGCGGGATCGCCGGACGCGCTCGGTTATGACGAGGAGATAGTGGGACTTACGGCTCCCACTCGCTGCGCACTGCGTGCGCTGTCCCTCCCCCGGGGGAGAGGGACGTTGGCTACTCGGCCGCCTGCGCGACCGGCGAGCGCTGGTTCGTCCGCTTCAGGTCCGGCGGCACGGCCTCTTCGCCGAGCATGCGCAGCGCCTCATCGAGGGTGACGCTCGTCTGAGCTTGGCTGCCGAGGCGGCGGATCGAGACGGTGCGCTCGGCGGCCTCCTTGCGGCCGACCACGAGAAGAACCGGGACCTTGGCGAGCGAATGCTCGCGGACCTTGTAGTTGATCTTCTCGTTGCGCAGATCCGCGTCCACCCGCAGCCCCGCCCGCTGGAACGCCTCCACGACCTCGGCGGCATAAGCATCGCCGTCCTCGGTGATGGTGGCGACCACCGCCTGCACGGGCGAGAGCCAGAGCGGGAAATGGCCCGCATGGCTTTCGATGAGGATGCCGAGGAAGCGCTCGAGCGAGCCGCAGATCGCCCGGTGGACCATGACGGGCTGGGTCTTCTCGCCGTCGGGCGCGATGTAGAACGCGCCGAACCGCTCCGGCAGGTTGAAGTCCACCTGCGTGGTGCCGCATTGCCAGTCGCGGCCGATGGCATCCTTCAGGGTGTACTCGAATTTGGGGCCGTAGAAGGTGCCCTCGCCTTCGTTGATGCCGGTCTTGATGCGCCCGCCGGATTCGGAAGCCATGCGCTCCAGCACGCGCCGCAGGATGCCCTCGGCATGGTCCCACATGGCGTCGGTGCCGACGCGCTTTTCCGGGCGCGTCGCGAGCTTCACGACCACTTCCTCGAAGCCGAAGTCGCGGTAGACCGACATCATGAGGTCGTTGATCTTGAGGCACTCGGCCTCGAGCTGATCCTCGGTGCAGAAGATGTGCGCGTCGTCTTGCGTGAAGGCGCGCACGCGCATGAGCCCGTGGAGCGCACCGGAGGCTTCGTAGCGGTGCACCGCGCCGAATTCCGCCAGCCGCACAGGCAGATCGCGATAGGACTTCAAGCCGTGCTTGAAGATCTGCACGTGACCCGGGCAGTTCATGGGCTTGAGCGCAAAGATCCGCTGGTCGGCTTCCGGATCGTTGGGACGCAGGAACGCGCTCGCCGATTTCACGGCGAACATGTTGTCGGCGTACCAGCCCCAGTGGCCGGAGGTTTCCCAGAGCGACTTGTCGAGCACCTGGGGCGCATTGACCTCGTGGTACGAGCCCTTGAGCCGCCGGCGCATGTAGCCCAGGAGCTCCTGGAACATGGTCCAGCCCTTGGGGTGCCAGAACACGGTGCCGGGTCCCTCCTCCTGGAAGTGGAAGAGGTCCATCTCGCGGCCCAAGCGCCGGTGGTCGCGGCGCTCCGCCTCCTCGAGCTGCTTGATGTAGGCGTCGAGCTCGTCCTGGGTGGCCCAGGCTGTGCCGTAGATGCGGCTCAGCATGGGCTTCGTGGAATCGCCGCGCCAATAGGCGCCCGCCACCTTCATGAGCTTGAAGGCGGTGCCGATCTTGCCCGTGGAGGTCATGTGCGGGCCGCGGCAGAGATCGAACCAGTCGCCCTGGTGGTAGATCTTCAGGTCCTCGTCGCCCGGAATGGCGTCGATGAGTTCGATCTTGAAGGCCTCGCCCCGGTCGCGGAACACCTCCTTGGCCTTTTCGCGGCTCCAGACCTCCTTGGTGAAGGGTTTGTCGCGGGCGATGATCTCGCGCATCTTCGCCTCGATGGCGGCGAAGTCCTCGGGCGTGAAGGGCTCGGGTCTCGCGAAATCGTAATAGAAGCCGTTCTCGATCACCGGGCCGATGGTGACCTGCGTCCCGGGGAAGAGGTCCTGCACGGCTTCCGCCAGCACGTGGGCGCAATCGTGCCGGATCAGCTCCAGCGCGCGCGGGTCCTCGCGGTTCAAAAATTCGATTTTGGCGTCCCGGGTGATCGGATCGGCGAGGTCCGTGACCGTGCCGTCGAGGGCCATGGCGACGGTGCGCTTGGCGAGCGACTTCGCGATGCCTTCCGCGATCTCGCGACCCGAGATGCCTTGGGGGAACTGGCGCTGGGCGCCATCGGGAAAGGTCAGGGTAATCATCAAAGATCTCCTGGGCTCACTCCTGCCGACCAAGCAGGTAAGCGTGGGACCGACGGGTTGGGGAGGCTCTCAGCCCGAGCGCGAGGGAGTACCGTCGGGTTCGACCGCCTCGCAGACGACCGGGGGCGCGTTCACGCCGCGCCAGCGGCCATAGGCCCAGGGCTTATACCAGCGGGATGCGGGCGGCAACGCATCCGGCACCCAATCGATCCCGGAGGTCCCGAAGGGCCCGCAGCGGCAGATGCGGGCGACCCCGATCCACCCGCCCGCCCAGAAGCCGTGACGCTGGATCGCCTCGTCGGTGTATTCCGAGCAGGAGGGCAGGTGCCGGCAGTTGCGGCCGACGAGGCCCGACAGGGTGAGCTGGTAGAAGCGGATCGCCCGGTGGGCGAAGGCCTGAGCCGGATTCGCCACGGCTATTCCGCGGCCGGGGCCGCAAGGTGCGCTTCGCCCGCGGTGGCAACAGGGGCCTTGCCGGGCGCTTCGCTGTGCTGTGCGGCCGGGGCCGCGCGGCGCGCCTCGATCTGGTCCAGCGCGTCGACCACGGCGTCGAAGGTGAGGAGCGTCGAGGCGTGGCGGGCCTTGAAGTCGCGCACGGGTTCGAGCACCCGCAACTCCTCGAAGCGGCCGGACGGGGGCTCGGCGCCCTCTTTCAGCATCCGGCGCATGGCCTCGCGGACGAGGCGCAATTCCTGCGCGGTCGCGCCGACGATCGCGCGGGCCATGATCGAGGACGAGGCCTGACCGAGTGCGCAGGCCTTCACGTCGTGGCCGAAGTCGCTCACCACATCGCCGTCGAGCGCAAGGTCCACGGTGACGGTCGAGCCGCAGAGCTTGGAATGCGCGGTCGCACTCGCCTGCGGGTTCGCCAGCCGCCCCAGCCGGGGGATGTCGGCGGCGAGTTCGAGGATGCGCTTGTTGTAGATGTCGTTCAGCATCGGGGTCTGCGCGGTGTGGGCCCTTCCATATAGGCCGTGATGCCGCGCTCTGCGACCCTCCCCGCCCCTCGCGCTTTGGTGTGCGGGTGACGTTCTGCGACCCTCCCCGGCTCTCGCGCGTTGGTTCGCTGGCGTGTTCTGCGGCGAACCGCCGCCCGGCCGGTCTGCGGACGGTCCCGCTTCGTAGACTGGGCAATCAACCCGTGAAGCGCGAGGCTCCACATGGATGCCGTGGTTAAGTCCTTGTCGGCGCGCCTGGCTCCCGCCACCGCCGGCAAGCCCGATTCCGAAAGACCCACCCGCGAGGAGGCGGAGGCGGCGGTTCGTGTGTTGCTGCGCTGGGCGGGGGACGACCCCACCCGCGAGGGTCTCATCGACACGCCAAAGCGGGTGGTGAAGGCCTACGAGGAGCTCTACGCCGGCTACGCCCAGGATCCCCAC
>DASZAZ010000047.1:0-1522 GCA_035944635.1 Microvirga sp. | reverse complement strand
GGCACCCCGTGCGCGAGCGGAAAGTGTGGGGAAATCCGCGCCATCTGCCGCTCGCTCAGCAGAAATAGACCGCTCATCAGCGCCTCCTCTACAGGGACACTGAATCAGCCCGCGGTCGAGATTAATAGGTCCTGAGCCTAGTTCAATCCGGGCTACAACGAACCATGACCGCTTCCCCACTCCCCGCCGAACTCCTCCGCACCCTCAACACCGGCGCGCAGATCACCCCCTTCTCCACCCGCCCCAGCGGCCTCTCGCTCGAGGACGCCTATCGTGTCGCCGGCGAGGTTCGTTGGCTTCGGGAGGCGCGGGGCGAGCGGGTGGTGGGGCGGAAGATCGGGTTCACGAACCGGACGATCTGGGACGAGTACAACGTCCATGCGCCCATCTGGGGCTATGTGTACGACACCACGCTCCATGACCTCTCACGCCTTGAGGCCCCCTTCCCGCTCGGGTGCTATGCCGAGCCGCGCATCGAGCCCGAGATCGTGTTCCGCCTCCATACGGCGCCGCTTCCTGGGCTCGACGATGCGGGGGTGCTGGGTTGCGTGGAATGAGTCGCGCATGGGTTCGAGGTGGTGCAATCGCTCTTCCCCGGCTGGCGCTTCGCCCCCGCCGACACGGTGGCGGCCTTCGGGCTCCATGGGGCGCTGCTGTTGGGTCCACGCGTGCCGGTGACGGGCGATAAGGCGGCGCTCGCCCGTCGGCTCGCCGGCTTCACGATCGCGCTCTCCCGGGACGGCGAGGTGCAGGATCGCGGGACGGCCGCCAACGTCCTCGACGGCCCGCTCTTGGCCATCCGCCACCTCGTGGACGTGCTCGCCGCCGATCCCGAGAGCCCGCGGCTGCAGGCGGGCGAGATCGTCACCAAGGGGACGCTCACCCGCGCCCTGCCGATCCGGCCCGGCGAGACATGGAGCACGGCGATCGAGGGCGTGGAACTGCCGGGGGTGAGCGTGACGTTCGGGTGAGCCTAGCCCTCTCCCTGGAGGGAGAGGGGCAGTCGTTCCACCATCTCCGTGTCATGGCCGTCCTCGGGCTTGACCCGAGGATCATCCCCGCCATCCAGGTCTTTGCGCTCCTCCAGGCGGCACCCGGCTCTATCCCTCCCTTCAAGGGAGGGTGGCACGCGGAGCGTGACGGGTGGGGTGTTGCGCGTAGCGCATCCGGCGCGGCATCAGACGAGCAGCACCGAAGGACGTTGGCCGCAGCGCATCCTGCGATGCTGGGCCTAGAACTCGCCTTGCGGCGAACACCCCACCCGACCTTCGCTGCGCTCCGGCCACCCTCCCCTGAAGGGAGGGAGATGCGCACGAGCAGCGGCTCGCCTGTGCCTTTCTCCCGATCCTATGCCTTGACAATAAGCCTATGTTGTGCTTGTTTGTTGATGTCCTGTTCTCGTGGGGCGCGCTCATGAGGCGTCGTGGCGGGGAGCGGGATGCGGTGCCGGTCCGGTGCGGGCGACGCAGCCCCTGCTTGGACCACGAGGTCTGGCCCGTTCTCCCGTGACTGGCGGGGGAGC
>DASZAZ010000046.1:0-4974 GCA_035944635.1 Microvirga sp. | reverse complement strand
AATTGACACACGCAACCTTAAGGCTGCTTTTCTGATGCCGCCGGACCCACCTCAAGGTCTTCCAGAGGCTCTAATTCCGCGCTTCTCGGCGTCGTAGGTAGCGCAGGAAAGGGCCTCGCCAGGCGTTTTCAAACGGGCTCTAAGCAGAGGCTCAATCGCCCTACCTTTCGAGACTTCGACGAGAGCTGCAAAAGCGTTGCGCGCAATTGGGAGCACTGGCGCCGAGACTTCTAGAGCCGTTCTAGGCGGGTCTAGGCCACCCCGCGCCTGGCTGATCGCGCTCAGTGTATGTGCAGCTGATCCGGCAGCCCAGTCGACAACTCCCTGGAATTCCGTAAACGCGGCAGAAACGGGCCTCGGCGGTGATGACGACCAGCTTTGGATACTCTTGCGATACTTGGAAAGCGTTCCCGGCGGAAGCTCACTTAAGCCTTGGCCTATCGAAACCGCTTCCGCCCGGACCGCCTCAACGTTGCCTTCCACGTTGGCTATACAATAGACGGTCGCGGCGAGGCGTGCAGCGAACTCGTTTGTAGATGAGCCTGCCAATTTGCGCGCGGCATTTTCGGCCAGTATGGGGGTACGGAGATTGTCAATTTGCATGGTAGCACCAAAGGCTGGTGGTAGCTGAAGGCAGCCTACCGGTGGTCACTACTCGACTACCAGAAAGAAATCGGGGTAGCCGCCTGATCTGCCCGGTACAAACCGGATCTTATGGCAGAGCCGCCCGTCAGCAGGCTGGATTGCACTGTAGCCGAAGCCAAACGATAGTCGAGTTAGCGCATTGGTTTCGCAACTCGTGGCTCGACGGTAGTCCACATCTGGAGTACACATGCTTACGAGGGGGGTGGAGCAACTCTCTCAATTCCTTGAAGATTGTTCTTCGTGCGCCCAGTCCTCTCCTGGGCACCAACCACTTCTTGAGTGGTTGATGCAGTTGGAAATCCAGCAGAGTCATAGGTCTAGCGTCGCCCGAGTGCTACACACGGGTGCACCGCATGGCTCTCCTGATGGCTCATCCGATCAAGCATCCCAAGACCGGCATCTTCTAGCCCCGTAAGAGAGGCGAAGCGTAGCTTCACCGATGAAGAAGCCGCGATCGGGCCCACGGCAGCGCTGAGAGAAGGATCCTGTTCGGCCCTGGGTGCCGTGGCTGTGTGCCTACTCGGGAGCGCGCCTCTCCAAAATCTGCCAGTTGCGCCGGGAGGATGTCCCCGCCGTCGAGGGCATCTGGTGCCTGACATTCGACCCGGAAGTTGGATCCCTGGAGACACGGAGTTCGGAGCGGCTCGTCCCACTCCACCCCTCGGTGCTCGACAGCGGCTGTCCGCAGTTTGCGGAGACCGTCAAAACGGGACCTCCCTTTGCCGACCTCGCACCCGACACGTTCGGCAAGCGCGGAGGCAACGGCACGAAAATCCTTGGCCGGTGGGTGCGGTCACGCGGGCCGACCGACGGGCGCCTCTCGCCAGGTCACCGTGAGCTGGTCGACAGCGTCAAGATCAGGGGTTTGGTGGTCCGGCGCCTGGCAGGGCGTTGCCCTCTGCCGCGCGCGAGGTCAGATCGGTCTCGCGCAACATGCTGATGAGCACTTCGTCGCCGATCTCGTTGCGCTCGCGAAGGTGGAGCAGAGCCTGGCGGGCCGCATCGAAGCCGTTGGCGTGTTCCTCGCCAGGCGATGCCTTGGCGGCTTCCATAGCCTGGCGTGCCGCCTCCTCCTCGCGTTCCTGCTCCTGCTCATCGTTCAGACCAGCCCGCCCGACGACAGCATGCAAGCTCAGACCCTGCAGGAGAACCGATCCAAGGATCACCAAGGCGGCTACGACAAGAATGAGATCGCGCTCAGGAAAGGCGCTGCCATCCGGCAGAGTCGGAGGTATGGCCAGGGCAATGACAAGGCCGATCACTGATCGTGTGGACGACCACGCCATCAGTGCAGAGGCAGCCCACCGTTTTGATCCTCCGCGCTCTCTGTTCGTGAGTGCTCCGGCAATGGGCTGCGTCCATGCCGCCAGATAGGACAATCCGCCCTGGACACAAAGGACCAGGAAAAGCACCACCCCCGCGGTGATGAGAAGCTGCAGGAGGGGCCAGTTGCCGAGCCCAGCCAGGGCCTGCGGCAGTGCTCGTCCTGCGAGGAGGAAGAGCACGCTCGAGACCATGAGGCTGACCTCCTCCCAGAACGCCACAGCGCTAATGCGGGCCTCGGACGAGGAGATGGGAGCTCCCGTGCGGCGGTTGATCCGCACCGTCGAGATCACGAGGGCCGCTGCCGTGATGGCCGCGACGCCTGACACACCGAGCGCAGTCGCCGCCAAAGCTGCGGCATAGGGTGTTGTGACAGAGACGGCGATCTCGATGGGGGCAGGATCGATCTTCCGTCGGACAAGCGCGATCGCCTGTCCGATGAGGAAGCCGAGCAAAAGACCTGCAGGGATGTCGAGCACGAAGTGTTCGAGAACAGCCCAGGTCGTCGGGAGCCCCGAGCCGGCGCTTTCAACAACAAGTGCAAAGGTCGCCAGGATGAAGAGCCGCGCCACCAGCTCACGAGCCTTGAGGGTATCCGCAATGGCCCGCGACACATGCGGACGGCCTTTGGCCTCATGGAAGAGGCGCGTGTCGAACACCGAGGCAACGACGCCGAGCAATATGGCCGCGCTCCAGGATAGACCCGGCAGAAGCAGGATGCGGGCTGCCAGTGCGACAAGCGCTACCGTTACGAGGACGATCACGGCACCGAAGATGAGCCCCGGCACGAGCGTGAACCGCAGGAGGTGCCAGGAGACCCGGACCGTTGACGCGTAGACGAGAGGAGGCAGGAACAGGGTCAGGACGAGGTCCGGATCGACCTCAAGCCGCGGAAGCCCCGGCACCACTGTTGATGCGAGCCCCATGGCGAACAGCACGAGTGAGGGCGGAGCGCCGACCGCACGGCTGAGGGCCAGCACCGGTCCAATGATCACCAGGACCAAGGCTGCGAAGTGATACGAACTCACGACCGATCTGCCGCGCTATCGCCTCAGCTGCGGCAGAACCTTCTCCCCGAAGGCGTCGATGAAGCCCCGCTGGTTGCGGTCCACCTGGTGCAGCTGCAGCTCCTCGAAGCCAAGCTCGATGAACCGGCCGAGCCATTCCACGTGCCGATCGAGGCTGGACGAGATGAGAAGCGACTCGCGCATGTCCTCCGGCTTCACCAGGCGCGTAGCCGTGTCGAACTGCTCTGGCGAACGCAGCTCCCAGTTCACCTCGCCGCCGAGCACGTTGTAGCGCCATTGCTCGTGCGCGCCCTGGAGGGCGGCCTCATCGCTCGGAGCCCAGTTCAAGCCGACCTGCATGAACAGCGGCTTGCCCTCGCCGCCGCCGCGCCGGAAGGCCTCCACCACCTTGCGGACCTGATCGGGCTTGCCGCTCACGGTGAGGAGCCCATCGGCCCAGCCACCCACGAACTCGGCCGTGGCCTCCGACACAGCGGCGCCGAGCAGCAGAGGGGGGTTCTTGGGCAGGGAGTAGATCTTTCCCTCGATGAGAGTGACGCGGCCGTGGTGGGTCACGGTCTCGCCCCGCATCAGGGCGCGGATGATGTCGGCGCATTCCTTCAGCCGCGCGTTGCGCTCCGCCTTCTCGGGCCAAGCGACACCCGTGAGATCCTCGTTGAGCCTCTGGCCGCTGCCGAGAGTGAGCCAGAGCCGACCGGGAAACATCTCGCACAAGGTGGCGGCACCCTGGGCCAGGATGGCCGGATGGTAGCGGTAGCCTGGGGCGGAGATGACGCCGAAGGGTAGCTGCGTCGCCTGGAGGGCGGCGCCGAGCCAGGACCAGGCATAGCCCGAATGGCCCTGCGCTGGCCCCCAGGGGCGGAAATGGTCCGATGACATGGCGCAGTCGAACCCGGCCGCTTCCGCCTCCTGCACCAGCCCCAGCAGCTCGGAGGGCGGGAATTGTTCGTGGGAGGCATGAAAGCCGATGCGAGCCATGGGGTGATCCGCTTGAGGAGGGACACGGCTGAACAAAGCGGGAGGTCTTCGAGTTCCCTAGGCTGGCGTCGGGCCAAGCCCGGCGGCTGCCAGTCCTCACATCCGTGGTGCCTCAAGCATGCCACAGCCCAAAGCCGTTCTCTTCGATGTCGATGGCACGCTCATCGACACGGTTGATCTTCATGCCCAAGCCTGGGTTGAGGCCCTCCGGCACTTCAATGTGGAGACGACGTGCGAGGACATGCGGCTGCAGATCGGCAAAGGCGGTGATCAGCTTCTCCAAGGCCTGCTTCCACCCGGGCGGATCGAAGACGAGGCTGACAAGATCCAGAGTTTCCGATCGGAGCTGTTCAAGCGGAACTACCTGCCCCAGGCCCGTACCTTTCCCGGTGTGCGGGAGCTGTTCGAACGGATCCGCTCGCGCGGTCAGCGCATCGTCCTCGCCTCCTCTGGCAAAGCCGAAGAGGTGGAGGCCTATAAGGAGATCGCGGGCATCGCTGATCTGATCGATGACGCCACATCGTCGGACGACGCGGAGCGATCAAAGCCTTTTCCGGACATCTTCCAGGCGGCCTTCGACAAGCTCGGCCTGGTGAGCGCCGCAGAAGCCATGGTGGTAGGCGACACGCCCTACGATGCCGAGGCTGCGCGGCAGGCCGGGTTGGCGAGTGTTGGCGTCTTGTGCGGGGGATTTGCGGAAGATGCGCTACGCGCATCCGGCTGTGTTGCCGTTTATCGCGACCCCCAGCACCTCGCCGAAGCTTACGACACCTCACCTCTCGCACTGGGCCTCTCCGCAGCAGGCCAGGCTGCGGCGCAGGAGCACGATTCGTGACGAACAGCCTGCCTCAGGATCCGAGCGGCCCGCATCTTCGCACGATCGCGATGCCGCGGGACGCCAATCCGAGCGGCGACATCTTCGGCGGCTGGACGGTGTCGCAGATGGATCTGGCGGGCGCCACCTTCGCGGCGAAGCACGCGCAGGGGCGGGTCGCCACGG
>DASZAZ010000045.1:0-27063 GCA_035944635.1 Microvirga sp. | reverse complement strand
CGAAGATCGTCGACTGGTACATGGAGGGGAAGATCAACATCGACGATCTCATCACCCACACCATGCCGCTCGACGAAATCAACACCGCCTTCGACCTCATGCACGAGGGCAAGTCGATCCGCTCCGTCGTGGTCTATTAGGCAGCCGCAGCGCGACGAGCAGGGAGGCACAGGGAGCCTGCCGCAGCGGCAAGTCGATCCGCTCGGTCGTGGTGTACTAGCCGCTCGTTCTAGTTCGCTGTCGTGGCCTCCGGGATCGGCCGCGGCTTGCCGGCGTCGTCGATCGCCACGAAGGTGAAGGTCGCCTGCGTGACCTTCTCGCGGGTCGCGGTGCGAAAACGCCCGGCCCAGGCCTCCACCTCGATGGTCATGGACGTGCGCCCGACGCGACCGATGCGCGTATAGACGCTGAGCACGTCGCCGACCTGCACGGGGCGGATGAAGTGCATCGCGTCGACCGCTACGGTCACCACGCGCCCCTGCGCCCGCTCGACCCCGGCGATGCCCCCGGCCTGGTCCATCTGCGACATCACCCAGCCGCCGAAGATGTCCCCATTGGCATTGGTGTCGGCCGGCATCGCGATGGTGCGGACCGTGAGTTCGCCAAGCGGTTCGGCGTCGTCCATGGGGGCTCCTTGTCGTCGAGGTGTCACGTCTTCTTACGGCCCACGCGGCGATCCGTCGATTGCAGGCCCGCACCCGGCGCAGGATGCAATGGTTCCACTGGGATGCACCCGCGTCCGCGATGGTGCTAGGAGGGAGGGGCGACATCCCGGGCGCGCCTCCCGAACGAGCATGCCTTTGCACTGGTCCGTTGCCTTCCGCGGCCTCCGTGACGCCCTTGCGCTACCGGCCTGGGTCGTGGGGTTCTCGGTGCTCGGCATCGGCAGCCTCGCGCGGGACGTGGGCCATCCGGCCGGCGCCGCCATGCTCTCGACCCTGCTGATCTGGGCCAGTCCCGCGCAGGCGATCCTCTACGGTGGACTGGCGGCCGGCATGGCGCTTCCCGCGATCGCGGTGGCCGTCTGCCTCTCCTCGATCCGCTTCCTGCCCATGACCATGTCGGTGCTGCCGCTCCTGCGGCGCCCGGGGCAGGGGCTCCTCGTCCAGATCCTGGCCGCCCACTACGTGGCCGTTACGGTCTGGGTCGAGAGCCTGCGGCGCCTGCCCGACATGCCGCGGGAGGAGCGGGTCGCCTACTACTTCGGCTTCGCCAACGGGGTGATCGGGGTCTCGGCGGCGCTCACCTATCTTGGGCACCACCTCGCCGGTGCGGTGCCCCTGGCGCTCGGTGCGGGTCTCCTCTTCATCACGCCGCTCTTCTTCACGATCTCGCTCGTCGCCGGTGCACGGGGCCGCGGGGACTGGAGCGCCATCCTCCTCGGCTTCCTGCTCGCGCCGGCTTCCGCGGCCCTCATCGGCACCGATTTCGATCTCCTCGTCACCGGCTTCGTGGGCGGGACCCTCGCCTATCTCGTCAGCCACCGCGGGAGGGGCACCCGGTGAGCGATCTCGCCGCCCTCACGAGCCGCAGCGCGCGGGTGCAGAGATGAGCGACCTCGCCACCCTCGCCGGACCCCTCTGGCCCTACCTCGTCGTGGTGCTCGTGGGCTTTCTGCCGAGCGAGATCTGGCGCGTGCTCGGCGTGTTCCTGTCGCGGGGCCTCGACGAGGAAGCCGAGATCCTCGTCTGGGTGCGGGCGGTCGCGACGACGCTCCTCGCCGGTGTCGTCGCGAAGCTCCTGTTTGCACCAAGCGGCGCGCTCGCCGCCCTGCCGCTCGGGGGCCGCCTGGGGAGCCTCGCGGTGGGGCTGGCGGCGTTCTTTGCCTTTCGCCGCTCCGTGATGGCAGGCGTGATCCTCGGTGAACTGACGCTGATCGGACTGACCGCGCTCGCGACCCGCTGAGCCCGTCAGGTCCCCACCGGGACTTTATCGTTCAGTCTCCGACCGGGACGCCGTATTGCTCGTCGGTCACGTGCTCCATCCAGTCCACATGCACCCCGTCCAGCGCCTCCTGCATGGCGAGATGCACCATGCCGGTGGTGGGCGCGGCACCGTGCCAGTGCTTTTCGCCCGGCGGGATCCACACGGTGTCGCCGGCCTTGATCTCCCGCATGGGCCCGCCCCACACCTGAATGCGCCCGACGCCCGAGAGCACGTGCAGGGTCTGGCCGAGGGGGTGCGTGTGCCAGGCCGTGCGGGCGCCGGGTTCGAAGCTCACGCGGGCGGCGCGCACCCGGGCCGGAGCCGGGGCATCGATGATCGGGTCGTGCCAGACGGTGCCCGTGAACGCGTCGGCGTCGGCGCGTTTCGTCGGAACGGTGCCGGCGGCTCTGATTTCCATGAGGCTTCTCTCCTGTGACGCTGTCATAGGCCAACCGGGCGAGATGCGGCCCGGCGCTTTCCATGGTGACATGGCCCTCTCGGCGGGCCCAGAATGCCTCCCATAACAACTCCAGGGAGGAGATTTCCATGAAGAAAGCATTGATCGCTCTCGCGGCGGCCCTCGGGCTTGCGGCATCCGGAGCCCAGGCGCAGGGATCCTACCCCCAGCGCAACATCACCCTCGTGGTGCCGTTCGCGGCCGGCGGCCCCACCGACATCATCGCCCGCATCATGGGCGATCACATGGCCCGCACGCTCGGCCAGCAGATGGTGATCGAGAACGTCACCGGCGCCGGCGGCACGGTGGGCGTCACCCGGGTCATGAAGGCACCCCCGGACGGCTACACCATCCTCATGGGCAATCTCGGCACCCAGGCCGCGAGCGTGGGGCTCTACCCGAACCTCGCCTACGATCCGAAGACCGATTTCGAGCCGATCATGAACACGGCCTCCACGCCGATGCTGGTCGTGGCCAAGAAGGACCTTCCCGTGAAGGACTTCCGGGAGTTCGTGGACTACCTCAAGGCCAACGCGGCCAAGATGAACTACGGCACGGGCGGCGTGGGAGCGACCTCGCATCTCACCTGCCTGTTCCTCGACTCGCTCCTCGACGTGAAGCCCCAGCACGTGCCCTTCCGCGGCTCGGGCCCGGCGCTCAACGCGCTGCTCGGCGGGCAGATCGATTATGTGTGCGACCAGACGGTCGGCGTCGTGCCCTCGATCCAGGCCGGCCAAGCCAAGGGCCTCGTGGTGGCCGTGAAGAACCGGGTGCCCGTCGTGCCGGACGTGCCGACCTCGGCGGAGCAGGGCCTGCCGGACTTCCAGGCCACGGGCTGGAACGCGCTCTTCGCCCCGAAGGGCACGCCGAAGGACGTGGTCGACCGCCTCAACGGCGCCGCCCGCGCGGCCCTCAAGGACGAGGGCACCCGCAAGCGTCTCCTCGATCTTGGCGCCGAACTGCCCGACGAGGCCGGTCAATCGACCGAGGCCCTGCGCCAGCTCGTGAGTTCCGAAATCGATAAATGGGTGCCGGTGATCAAGAAGGCCGGCGTGACCGCGCAGTAGCGCCGGATTGTTCGGCCTGGGGCGCCTGGCGCCCCGGGTCTTTTGGTTGAGTGGAGTCGAAGGCTCGATGAAGAGCTATAGGATCGCAGCAATTCCCGGCGACGGGATCGGTCAGGAGGTGATCGCCGCGGGCGTCGAAGTCCTGCAGGCGCTCGCCGCCCGCGACGGCAGCTTCGGCCTCGCCTTCGACCATTTCGACTGGGGCTCTGATTACTACAAGCGCCACGGCCTCATGATGCCGGAGAACGGGCGCGACCTCATCCGCGATCACGACGCCATCTTCTTCGGCGCCGTCGGGATGCCGGACGTGCCGGACCACATCACCCTGTGGGGCCTGCGTCTCGCGATCTGCCAGCCCTTCGACCAATACGCCAATGTGCGCCCGACCCGGATCCTGCTCGGAATCACGAGCCCCTTGCGGAGCGTGTCGGGTCCGGAGCTCGATTGGGTGATCGTGCGCGAGAACTCGGAAGGCGAATATGCGGGCGTCGGCGGCCGGGTTCACCGGGGCCTGCCCGAGGAGGTCGCCACCGACGTCTCCATGATGACCCGCGCTGGCGTCGCCCGCATCATGCGCTTCGCCTTTCGGCTGGCGCAGTCCCGCCCGCGCAAGTTCCTCACCGTCGTGACGAAGTCGAACGCCCAGCGCCATGCGATGGTGATGTGGGACGAGATCGCCGCCGAGGTGGCTGCCGAATTTCCCGATGTCGCCTGGGACAAGATGCTGGTCGATGCCATGACCATGCGCATGGTGATGAAGCCCGAGAGCCTCGACACGGTCGTGGCCTCGAACCTTCACGCCGACATCCTCTCCGATCTCGCCGCGGCTTTGGCGGGCTCCATCGGCATCGCGCCGACCGCGAACCTCAACCCCGAGCGCCGCTTCCCGTCCATGTTCGAGCCGATCCACGGCTCGGCCTTCGACATCATGGGCAAGGGGATCGCCAACCCGGTCGGCACGTTCTGGACCGCCACGCTGATGCTGGAACACCTGGGCGAGGGCGCGGCCGCGGCGCGCCTCATGCGGGCGGTCGAGCGCGTGACCGCAGACCCTGCCTTCCACACCCCCGACCTTGGCGGCCGAGCGACCACCCGCCAGGTCACCGATGGGGTCATCCGCGCCATCGAGGCCGACAATGAGTGATGCGCTGAGCCCGTTGCGGCTGCCGACGAGAGCCCGTCGCGTGCCGTTTAACCCTCCATTAACCATGATGGATCAAAACTCCCCCGGCCCGAGCCCCCAGGAGCTGGCCATCGTGACCCCGCTTCCCAGCCCTACCGAGCAGGCCTTGCCGGATCGCGCTGCCTCCGGTGGGCGCTGGACGCCCCTGCTCCTCGACCGTCAGCGGCGGATTCTCTTCGGCCTCGCGGTCGTGATCATGGGCCTCGGCATCATCGCGGTGACCCAGAGCTTCCATAGCGCCGTGCTCGCCAATGCACCGGACGTGCGCCGGATCGTGCCGGCCGAACCCGCCGCCCTTCCGGTTCAGGCGCGGCCCACGACCCGCGTCGGTCCCACAGAAGCGGTCCTCGATACCCTGCTGTTCCAGCCCGCACCCGCCGTCGCGGCTCCGGTGCCCTCTGGCGCCTTCAAGCCCGAGCCGCGCCCGGCCCCTGCCGCGGCGCCGGCCCCGCGGGAGCGCCGCCACGCAGTCTCCCGCAGCGCGTCGTGCGACGACCCGATGCCCAAGAACGCTTGGCTCGACATCTGCGGATAGGGCGTCGATCTTTCTGTTCCCGGGGTGAGCCGCTATAAGCGCGCTCCTTCGAAGCCCCGGAACAGAACTTCAGACCAGATGAGTTCAAGGCTCGCCCACCGCAGGGACATCGATGGTCTTCGGGCCATCGCTGTTCTTGCGGTTATCCTGTTTCACTGGAATCTCGCGCCGTTTGGCGGCGGCTTTGTTGGCGTCGACGTTTTCTTTGTCATCTCGGGCTTTCTGATCGCCTCGACCTTGCGCTCGGACATCGAGCGCGGACGCTTTTCGGTGCTTGGCTTCTACGAGCGGCGTCTGCGCCGCATCGTGCCCGCGCTTCTCGTCCTGGTTCTGGCGGTCGTTGCGGTCAGCCCCTTCGTCTTCCTGCCGGCGGATGCGGGCCGCGTTGGCGACAGCGCGCTCGCAAGCCTCGTGTTCCTGTCGAACATTCTCTTCATGGGGCTGGCCGCCGACTACTTCGAGGCAGGAGAACTCGCCGTCCAGCCGCTGCTTCACACCTGGTCGCTCTCGGTCGAAGCGCAGTTCTATCTTTTTGCTCCCGCCATCGCCTGGGTTTTCCTGCGGTGGGGAGTGGGACGCTTTCTCGGCCTCGTCGCGGCCCTGCTGGTGCTGTCCTTTCTGGCAAGTGCATGGGGCACAGCGCATTGGCCGGCGCTGACGTTCTACGCTCTTGGAACGCGGATGTGGGAACTCCTCCTGGGGGGCGTTCTCGCTTTCCGCATCCTCCCGGCGCCGCGGCGTTCCTGGCAGAGCGAGGCCCTGGCTTTGGCCGGCCTGGTGCTCATCGGCTTGGCGGTGTTCCGCTTTTCGGGGAGCACGCCCTTCCCGGGCGTTGCCGCTTTGATGCCCTGCATCGGCGCGGCACTCCTCATTCACGCCGGCGCGGACTCAAGCGGCTGGCTTTCAGGGCGCATCCTCGGGAGCGCCCCGCTGGTGTTCGTCGGGCGCATCTCCTACTTGTTGTATCTCTGGCATTGGCCGGTCCTGGTTGCCCTGCGCTATCGACAGCCGGACGGTCTCTCCGTGGAAACGCAGGTCGCCGCCGCTCTCGCCATCCTGCTGCTCGCCGTCCTGTCCTGGCGGTTCGTCGAATATCCGTTCCTGCGCAAGGAGCCTGCGCCACTGACCCTGCGCGGGGGAGCGACTGCCCTGGCATCGCTGGGCCTGGCCGCCCTGATCGGCGCGGCGTTTCTCCATCTGGCGGGTCGCGGGGTCGTGACCGTTGCCCAACTCCCGTCCGATGTGGTGCAACTCGCCAACGGGCAATTCGATCGGGTGAGCGGGGATTGCGAGCCCTCGCAGGACGGGCTGACCATAAGCCCCCAGGCACCCTGCTATCTGGGCCGAACCGACACTCCGCCAACCGTTCTGCTGTGGGGCAACTCGTTTGCACGTATGCTGATCCCGGCGCTCGATGAGGCGGCGCACCGGCAGGGCGGTTCTGCTGTCGCGGCCGTGTTGAGCCGGTGCCAGCCCATGGAATGGCCGGACCGCCCCTGGTGCACGGCCTTCAACGATGCGGTGGCGGCGTTCCTCTCGCGGAACCCCTCGATCGAGCGCGTCGTGCTGAGCGCCAATTGGTCCAACTACGACCGCCCCGAGGGGCTGGAGCGGACCATCGGGAGGCTCGTCGAGGCCGGCAAGAGGGTCTACGTCGTTCTGACGCCGCCGCAATACGACTACAGCATTCCGCGAGCCCTCGCGTTCGCACGCCTTCGCGGGGACGCGCCACCGGCGCCTTTGAGCCACGCCGAACACCTTGCAGCCCACCAGCCGCTGCGGCTCTACCTGGAGCAGGTGGCACAACGGCACGCGTTCACGGTCATCGATCCGGCCTCGATCCTTTGCCGGACCGGAACCTGTGCCGTCGCCGAACAGGATCGAGCCTTCTACTACGACATCGGCCACCTTTCCGTGACCGGCGCTCGGCACATCAGCTCTCTCTTCGATACCGTCTTCGCGCCACCGAGCGCCTCGAAGGCGACCCGGGCATCAGGGGCCGCAACGCCGGTTCACTAAGGATGACGGCCGTCGGGGCATTCCGCTGGCCCGACGGCAAAAGGGGCGCTTACGACGCGCCGTTGCCGCGGGCGATCAGGAGCTTCTGCTTGAGGTCGTGCTGGGCGAAGGGTTTTTGCAGCACCGGCCGGTCGCGATAGGCGTCCTTGATGCCGGCGGAGCCGTAGCCCGTCGAGAACACGAAGGGGATTTGACGCTGCGCCAGGGCCTCGGCCACGGGATAGATCGGCTCGCCCGCCACGTTCACGTCGAGGATCGCGAGATCGACGGTTTCCCGCTCGACCGCGTCGAGGGCCGCCGCGAGGCGGGCTGCCGGGCCGATGACCTCGCAGCCGAAATCGAGCAGCATGTCCTCGAGCAGCAGGGAGATGGCGGCCTCGTCTTCCACGACGAGAACGCGCAGGCCGTTCAGATCGGGGCTGGTCAGGCTATCGGTCACACCGGTTCCTTTGTGGGCGGTTCGACGAACCGCGAGGGCACTTTAGGGCGCTCGCAGGGGTTCGCCAAGCGGAGGACTCCGCGGGAAAGGGGGATTTCCGATGCTTTTTAGCACTCCGGACCGGGCGCCTGAAGCCCCAATGTGACCTTGCGGCACTGCGCGCAGGACGCACCCCGGGATCTCCTTGCGGCACTGGGCGCAGAACGCACCCCGAGATCTCCTTTCGGCACGGGGCGTAGGACGACCCCTCGGCGGCTCAGCTTGAAGACCGCCAGCCCTGTCCCAATTGAGCTTTGTCTGCCCCCATGCGTGAATGGGACCTCGGGTCCAGCGTCCATCAGGAGATCGCCATGCGAGCCTCGTTTTCGTCCCACTTCGGGATGCGCCTTCTCGCCGGTGCGCTTCTGGCGCTGGGGCTCACGGGCGGTGCCCTGGCCCAAACCCGCGACCGGGTGGTGGTGGCCTCCAAGATCGATACCGAGGGCGCGCTTCTCGGCCACATGATCGTGCTGGCGCTGGAGCACGCGAAAGTTCCGGTGGAGAGCCGGGTGCAGCTCGGGCCCACCAAGGTGGTGCGCACCGCGCTGGTGTCCGGCGAGATCGACCTTTATCCCGAGTACACGGGCAACGGCGCGTTCTTCCATACCATGGAGAACGACCCCGCCTGGAAGGCGGCGGAGTCTGCCTTTGCGACCGTGAAGCGCCTCGATCAGGAAAAGCACAACCTCGTCTGGCTCGACCGCGCTCCTGCCAACAACACCTGGCTCATCGCTACCCGCGGCGATCTCGCCAAGCGCGAGAACCTGCGCACCATGGAGGATTTCGCGCGCCTGTCGAAGCGGACGGGCGCGGTCAAACTCGCGGGCTCGGCGGAATTCGTGGAAAGCGCCGCGGCGCTGCCCTCCTTCGAGCGCGTCTACGATTTCAAGCTCCCCCGCGACCAGATCGTGGTTCTGCCAGGCGGCGACACGGCCGTGACCATGCGCGCGGCAGCCCAAGGGGTGAGCGGCGTCAATGCCGCCATGGTCTACGGCACGGACGGGGCGATCGCGGCCCTCGACCTCGTGGTCATGGAGGACACCAAGGGCGCGCAGATCGTCTACGAGCCCGCCCCCGTGGTGCGCGCCGAGGTGCTGCAGCGCCATCCCGCCATCGGACCGGCGTTGGCGAAGGTGTTCGCCTCCCTCAATATGACCACCCTGCAGAAGCTCAATGCGGAGATCGCGGTGGAGGGGAAGCCGGCCCGCGACGTCGCCAAGGCCTATCTCGACCAGCAAGGGCTCCTGCGCTGATCCTCGCCGGCCGGGCCGGGCAGGGAGCGCCTGCTGGGGAGGGAGCGCCCGCTCGCCGCGCGGCCGATGACGGCGCCGCACGAGCCCTGAGGCTTGCGCTCGTCGCCCTCGCGGCGGCGGCGGTGCTCCTGCTGCCCCTGATCGCCGTCGCGCCGAACCGCCTGCTGCCGGGACAGGGTGTTGCTGTCTGGACCGCTCTCGGCACGGGAGCCGCGCTGCTCGGGCTCCTCATCGTCGGTGCCGGCGCCGCCGCCTGGGCGCGCGGACCCCGTCTCCTGCCCCTGGGCCTCGTGCTCGCCGCGCTCGTCGTCCTCCTGGTGGCGACAGGGTTGTCGGCCACCACGCTCCTCGCCGGCCGTCCTCCCTCCGCCCGGGCCATGCTCGGCGCCGGGTTTTGGGTAGCGTTCGGCGCGCTTGGTCTTCTCCTCGTCGAGGAGGCCCGCAGCACGGGGCGCCGCAGCAGCGTCGTCGTGGCCGCCGTTCTGGTGGGCGCTATCCTCCTTGCCGGCACGCTCGGGGCATACGACCGCCTCTCGCTCGCGGTGGAGTGGCGAGCGCGCAGCGGCGCCATTGCGATCGGGCTGAGGCAGCACCTCGCCCTGTCGGCGGCAGCGCTCGGTCTGGCGCTCGCTGTCGCCCTGCCGCTCGGCCTCGCGGCCTTCCGCTGGCCTCGCGCCGAGGCTGCTATCGGCGCCGGTCTCAATGCGGTGCAGGTCGTGCCTGCCATCGCGCTATTCGGCCTCCTCATCCCGGTGCTCGCGGCCCTGCTCGCCTGGGCGCCCGCCCTGCGCTCGCTCGGGATCGCGGCCATCGGAGCGACGCCGGCTCTCATCGGCGTTGCCGTCTATGTGGCGCTTCCGCTCACGCGCGGCGTCGCGAGCGGGCTCAAAGCCGCCGATCCGGCGGCCGTGGAGGCCGCCCGTGCCATGGGCATGACGGACACGCAGATCACCCGCGAGATCCGCCTGCCGCTCGGTCTGCCGATCCTTGCCGGGGCGCTTCGCGTGGCAGCCGTGCAGAGCATCGGCCTGATGACGCTGGGCGGCCTGATCGGCGCCGGCGGGCTCGGCGCCGTGGTCTTCGAGGGCATGTCGCAACTGGCCGCGGACCTCATCCTGCTCGGCGCGCTGCCCATCGTAGCCCTGGCGCTGATCGCCGACGCGGGGTTAGCGGGTCTTGAGGCTCGCCTCGCGAGGCGCCGCCGGTGAGCGATGCCGACGCGTCGCCCGTCATCCGCTTTGCGGATGTGTCGGTCGTCTTCGATCGCGTTGCGGCGCTGAGCGCCGTCGATCTCGCGGTGGGGGCCGGCGACCTTGCCGTGCTCGTCGGCCCCTCCGGCTCCGGCAAATCGACCCTGCTGCGCCTCGTGAACCGCCTCATCGAACCCTCGAGCGGCCAGGTGTTCGTGCGCGGACGGAACGTGGCCGATCTCGACGCCGCCACCTTGAGGCGCTCCATCGGTTACGTGATCCAGTCGGTCGGCTTGTTTCCCCACCGCACGGTGGCGCAGAACATCGGCACCGTGCCGCGTCTGCTCGGCTGGCCGCGGGCGCGCATTGCGGAGCGCGTCCGCACCATGCTGGCGCTCGTCCGTCTCGACGGCACCGGGATCGAGGCTCGCTATCCGGCGGAACTCTCCGGCGGCCAGGCGCAGCGCGTCGGTTTAGCCCGGGCGCTCGCGGCCGATCCCGACATCCTTCTCATGGACGAGCCCTTCGGCGCCGTGGATCCCATCGTGCGGCGCGACCTGCGGAGCGAGTTGCGCCGCATCCATGCCGAAACCGGCAAGACCATCCTGCTCGTGACCCACGATCCCGCGGAGGCCATGGAACTCGCCACGCGGATCGTGGTGCTGAGGGA
Organism: Microvirga sp.; assembly: GCA_035944635.1. Lineage (GTDB taxonomy): Bacteria > Pseudomonadota > Alphaproteobacteria > Rhizobiales > Beijerinckiaceae > Microvirga. The sequence goes on along the minus strand of DASZAZ010000045.1, from coordinate 16,285 downwards.
CGGCCGTCTCGTCACTGCCGGCCGCCCGCTCGATCTGGCGAGCGGCGACAGCGACGGCTTCGTGCGTGCCTTGTTCGGCGGCGACATCGTGAGCTTCCAGCGCCTGCGCTTCACCACGGTCGAGGCCGTCATGCAGGACGGCGTCGATCCCACGGCGCCCGGCGTTCCGCGTGAGGCCAGCCTGCGCGAGGCTCTCGCCCGCATGGTGACCCTGCGGGCGACGCGCCTGTCCGTCACGGGCGCGGACGGGCCCCTTGGCACCGTCACCCTCGAAGCTCTCGTGGAGCGGCACCGGTGACGGCACGCGGCCGTTCGCGCGAGCGCCAGGGCGTCATCATGCTGGCTCTTGGCGCCCTGGCGGCCTTCGTGGCCTCGCCCGATGCCGCGGCAGCCCTCGTGGGGGCCGTAGGGCTTGGGGCGAAGGCGGCCTATCCGGTTGCCCGCCTGCTGGAATGGGGCCTCTCCCACACCTTCATTGCGGTTCTGGCGGTGCTGCCCGCCGCCCTCGTCGGCATCGCCGCCGGGATCGCGATCACGCGGCCGGCAGGCGTCGCGCTGCGCCCTTTCGCGGATCGTCTCGTCGCCGCTTCGCAGGCCGTGCCGCCGGTGGTCGTGGTGGCGCTGGCTTTCCCGGTGCTCGGCTTCGGGCCGGCGCCGACGATCCTGGCGCTTGCGATCTATTGCGTGATGCCGCTGCTGCGCGGCACGGTAGGCGCGCTGGAAGCCGTGCCGGGCGACGTCCCGGAGGCCGCCCGGGCCATGGGACTCACGCCCGGTCAGATCTTGCGCGAGGTCGAACTGCCCCTCGCGCTCCCGGTCATCGTCGAAGCCCTGCGCGTCGCCCTCATTCTCGGCATCGCCACGGCGGCGGTGGGGGCGCTCGCGGGGGCCAGCACGCTCGGAACGCCGATCATCATCGGCCTGCAGAACCAGAACGAGGTCTATCTGCTCCAGGGCGCGGCGGCGACCGCGGCGCTCGCCTTCCTGGCCGATGCCCTCGTGCTCCTTGGCCTCGGCCTCCTGCGCCGGCGCTCGTTGCTCCGCTAGCAGGGCAGGCCCACTATGCGCCGTCGCCCTTGCGCAACGGCCATGCCCTCCCGAATATGAGGCCCTATGGATTTCGCCTCCCGCCTTCGCGCGCTGCTCGACCTGCCCGAGCACGCCTCCGACGAGCCCCAGCGGCTCACCGCTGCGGCGCTCTTGGCCCTCGTGGCCCGTGCCGACGGGCGATTGCGTCCCGAAGAGGAAGCCGCCCTGGTGGCGCTTCTCGGCGCCCGCTTCGGGCTGTCCGAGGACGATGCCGCTGCGCTCGTAGCCGATTCCGAAGACCTGCCCGCGAACCTCGACGCCGCCTCCGACCTCACGGATCGCATCTTGCGCGAGACCCCGCCGGCGGAGCGCCCGGACCTGCTCGCCTTGGCCTACCGGGTCGCGGCCTCGGACGGGGATGTGAACGAGATCGAGGACAACCTGGTTTGGCGCCTCGGCCATCTGCTCGGGCTGAAGGATCGCGAGATCGAGGCGATCCGCCGCCGCGCCCTGCAGGCGACCGCCTGATGCCCCGCAATCGGCCTAAGGATCCGGTTCTTATCGTGCTGCATCAGGAGCATTCGACGCCGGGCCGCGTCGGCTATCTCCTGCAGCAGCGCGGGTACCCTCTCGACATCCGTCGCCCGCGCTTCGGCGATCCCCTTCCCGATACCATGGCGCAGCATGCGGGCGCGGTGATCTTTGGCGGTCCGATGAGCGCCAACGATCCGGACGATTTCATCAAGCAGGAGATCGACTGGCTCAGCGTTCCCCTGCGCGAAGAGAAACCCTATCTCGGCCTGTGCCTCGGCGCCCAGATGCTCGCCAAGCATCTCGGCGGCTCGGTCTATACGCATCCGGAAGGGCGGGCGGAGATCGGCTATTACCCGCTCCTCCCAACCGACGACGGACGCGCTTTCGCGCATGAAGCCGGCGCCGATTGGCCGAGCCATGTCTATCACTGGCACCGTGAGGGCTTTCATTGTCCCTCGGGCGCCAAGACGCTCGCCACCGGCGACGATTTCCCGACCCAGGCGATCCGCGTCGGTCCCAACGCCTTCGGCCTGCAGTTTCACCCCGAGGTCACCCATGCCATGATCTGCCGCTGGACCGTGCGCGCAGCCGAGCGTCTGGCCTTGCCTGGCGCCCAGGATCGTGCGCGGCAGATCGAGGGTCGGTTCATGTACGACCCGCATGTGCGCCTCTGGCTCGACGCTTTCCTCGACCGCTGGCTTGCAGATACGCGGACCCCTGCGGCGCAGCCTGCCGGCTGAAGAACCTACGCTCCCGCATGGGCGCTGATGCCGTTACGGCAGCTTGGCATTGAACGGTCAAGGTGCCGTATTTCGCTCATGATCCCCGGGTCAAGCATCTCGCACGGGACGGGGCAGACGATCAGCAAACACCATGAAGGTGGCACGCTGCTCCCGGTTCCCTGGGGGCACACATGGCAAAGACGACAGGCGTCAGCAAAACGGGCGTACAGCCCGTCGACGGCCTTCTCGAAGGCGTGAAATGGGCTGACGCCAACCTCACTTACAGTTTTCCGACGCAATCGGCGTTCTACGGCTCCACCTATGGCAGCGGTGAGCCCGGCAGCGCGTTCGAAGCTCTTAACCCCGTCCAAATCACGGCTGTCGAGAGCATCCTCGGCATGTATGCCGCCACGACGCATCTCGCCTTCACGCGGCTCGAAGAGACCGAGACGCAGCACGCGGATCTGCGGTTTGCCATGTCCGATGTGCCCGGCACTGCCTGGGCCTACTACCCGAGCGAGAGCCCGGAAGGCGGCGACACCTGGTTCAACAACTCGACGGGTTGGTACGACAGCCCTCACAAGGGCAACTACGCCTACACGACCGCGATCCACGAGATCGGCCATTCACTCGGCCTGAAGCACGCGCACGAGACCGAGATGTTCGGCGCCGTGCCGCGAGCTTACGACTCGATGGAATACACCATCATGAGTTATCGCTCCTACGAGGGCGGCTCCACCACATCGGGCTACACCAACGAAACCTGGGGTTATGCCCAGTCGCTGATGATGTACGACATCGCGGCCCTTCAGCATCTCTATGGCGCAGACTTCGGCACGAACGCCGGTGACACCACCTATCGGTGGGATCCCCTCACCGGGCAGAGCTTCATCGACAGCATCGGACAGGGCGCGCCCGGCGGCAACCGCATCTTCCAGACCCTCTGGGACGGTGGCGGTCGCGACACCTACGACTTCTCGAACTACACCACGAACCTGCGCGTGAACCTGAGCCCGGGCGAGTGGACCATCGTCTCCGACGTCCAGCGCGCCAATCTGGGCCACGGCCAGTTCGCGGACGGCAACATCGCCAACGCCCTGCTGCACCAAAACAACCCGGCCTCGCTCATCGAGGATGCCATCGGCGGCATCGGCGATGACGTACTCGTCGGCAACAGCGCCAATAACGCACTGGTCGGCGGCGCGGGTCGGGACCTCCTCGTCGGCAGCACCGGCAGCGATGCTCTGGACGGCGGTCTTGGCATCGACACGGCTGTCTTCAGTGGCTCGCGCGCCAACTACAGCGTGGTTCTGAACGCGGACGGCTCGTTTGGGGTCCAGGACCTGCGCGCGGGTTCTCCGGACGGCACCGACGTGGTGCGCGGGGTGGAGTTCTTCCAGTTCGGCGATTGGGTCCTAGACGCCAGCGCGGTGGTCGCGGATCGAATGGGTGTTGCCACCGACCGTACCCTCAGCGGCACGTTCAAGAGCAACACGCTCCTGGGCGACGCCCGCAACGAGCGTCTCTTCGGCTTCGGTGGCAACGACTCCCTGAACGGTGGCGCCGGCAGCGACCAGATCGTCGGCGGCGCGGGCGCCGACATGCTCACGGGCGGTGCGGGCGCGGACAACTTCGTGTTCGAGTCCTTGAGCGACTCCAATGCCCGCGGTCGTGACACGATCCTCGATTTCACGGCCGGCGACCACATCGATCTGCGCCTCATCGACGCCAGCACGCAGCAGGCGGGCGATCAGGCCTTCGCTTACATCGACAGTGGTGCATTCACGGGGCACGCGGGTCAGCTCCGGTTCTCCGGCGGCCTCCTGTCGGCCGACACCAACGGCGACCGGGTGGCGGATTTCGAGGTGGCCGTCCGCTTCACGGCTGGGGTTACGAACGCGGTGACGTCCCTGACCGTGAGTGACTTCTACCTCTAAGAGAGGCAGGCACGACGCCTCGCCTGCATGGCAGAAGACTTCAGGAGGCCCGGCATCGTCCGGGCCTCTTGCGCATCCGGGCTCGGTCGATCCCCGGGATTTCGTCCGAGGACTGTTGCGTCAGGCCGCTGGATCGTCTCAAACTTGAGCATTCGGGTTCGCGAGGTCGCGCACGGCGCGCCGATTAGGCGAGGGGATTGCACAGCAGCGGGGAGCAGATGCCATGACGATCGGCCAGAGCGGAACCCCATCCTTGCCCACGGGCACGGCGGGGGCGGGGGGTGTCACCTACACCACGGTGGACGAGGCCTATTTCGAGGCGCGGCGCTTGAAGCGCTACGCCCGCGTCTGGTCGCTCTGGGCCCTCGGCGTCGGTGCCGTGATCTCGGGCCATTACTCGGGTTGGAATCTCGGCCTCGCCCAGGGCTTCGGCTCCATGTTCGTAGCGACGATCGTGATCGCGATCATGTATCTCGGCCTCACCTTTTCGCTGGCCGAGATGTCGCCGGCCCTGCCGCATACGGGCGGCGCCTATTCCTTCGCCCGCACCGCCATGGGGCCCTGGGCCGGTTACGTGACGGGGATCGCCGAGAACATCGAATTCGTGCTCACGCCCGCCGTGATCGTGTTCTTCATCGGCTCCTATCTCTCCGCCATTTTGGGCACGCCGCCTGCCTTCCAGCCGGTCTACTGGCTTCTCGCCTACGCCCTTTTCGTGTCGTTGAACGTGTTCGGCGTGGAGTTGTCCTTCAAGGTCACGGTGACCGTCACCCTGCTCGCGCTCGCGGTGCTGGCGGTGTTCTACGTGTCCGTGCTCGCATCCGGGCAGTTCGACTTCGCGCGCTGGGCGCTGAACCTCGGACCGGACGGTGCCGAATTGCCGAACGGCGGCGGGTCCTGGCTGCCGAACGGCATCGGCGGGGTGCTCGCGGTCCTGCCCTTCGCGGTATGGCTCTTCCTCGCCATCGAGCAGCTGCCGCTCGCGGCGGAGGAATCGCACGATCCGCAGCGCGACATGCCGCGGGGCATCATCGCAGGCATCTGCACCCTCATCGTGTCGGCCTTCCTGGTGCTGTTTCTCAATGCCGGCATCGCGCCGGGGGCGGCGGGCCTCGCGAAATCAGGCGAGCCGCTGCTTGATGGCTTCCGCACCCTGTTCGGCACCGACATCGCGCGTGTGCTGGCAGCCGTTGCGGTGGTGGGGCTCATCGCCTCCTTCCACACCATCATCTTCGCCTATGGGCGGCAGATCTATTCGCTCTCGCGCGCGGGCTATTTCCCGAGCGCCCTGTCGGTCACGCACGGCACCCGCAAGACCCCGCATGTGGCGCTGATCGCCGGCGCCGCCATCGGCCTCACGGTGATGCTGATCATCTGGTTCACCCTCGGTGCGGAAGCAGGAGCCGGCGCCATCGGCGGCACGCTCCTCAACATGGCGGTGGCGGGCGCGATGCTGGCCTACTTCATGCAGGGGCTGTCCTACATCCAGTTGAAGCGCCGGTTCCCGCACATCCACCGGCCTTACGTGAGCCCCTTCGGCATGGCGGGCGCGGGCGCCACCATGCTCATCGCCGCCGTGACCCTGTATTTCCAGTTCACGGATCCCGTGTTCCGGCAAGGCGTCATCGGGGTCGCGATCTACTACGCCGTGATGATGGCCTATTTCCTCCTCGTGGGCCGCCATAAGCTGATCCTCTCGCCCGAGGAGGAGTTCGCTCTCTCGAAGGGCACGAAGGACTACAAATCCGCCTGATCCGCGATGGGAGGCGCGACGTCTCGCGCTTCCCGCAAGAAGCAAGGTTCCGAATGGATCGTCCCACCATCAAGAGCGCCGCCGACGCTGCGGCTTATGTCCGCGAGCGCAACCTGCCCTTCGTGAAGGTGGGCCTGTTCGATGTCGACGGCATCATGCGCGGCAAGTACATGGCTCGCGACAAGTTCGAGTCCGCGCTCGAAAAAGGCTTCGGCTTCTGCGACGTGGTGCTGGGCTGGGATTCGAACGACCAGCTCTACGACAACACCACGCTCACCGGCTGGCACACCGCCTATCCCGACGCGCCCGTGCGCGTGCTGCCGGAAACCATGCGGCTCATCCCGTTCGAGAACGATCTGCCGCTGTTCCTCGCCGAGTTCGACGGCTACGCGGAAGCGGCCTGCCCACGCGGCGCGCTGCGGCGGGTGCTCGGGCGGGCGGAGCACATGGGGTTTGCGGTTTCCGCCGCTGCGGAGTTCGAGTTCTTCCTCTTTGCGGAAACACCCGATTCCGTGCGCGCCAAGGGCTTTCGCGACCTGAAGCCGATCACCCCGGGCTTCTTCGGCTATTCGATGCTCCGCGCGGGCGTGCACGCGGATTTCTACCAGGAGCTCCTGGGTCTCGCCTCGACCATGGATTTCGAGATCGAGGGCCTGCATACGGAAACCGGTCCCGGGGTGCTGGAGGCCGCCATCCGCGTCGACGATGCCCTGCGTGCCGCCGACAAGGCCGCCCTGTTCAAGACCTTCACCAAGATCCTGGCGCAACGGCGCGGCTGGATGGCCACCTTCATGGCGAAGTGGTCGCGGGACTGGCCTGGACAATCGGGCCACCTGCACACGTCGTTGCGCGATTTGGCGACGGGTAAGGGCGCCTTCTACGACGCCGACGCCGCGCACGGCATGAGCGACACCATGCGCTGGTTCGTGGGCGGGCAGCAGGCGCTCATGCCCGAACTCCTCGCGATGGTGGCCTGCACGACGAATTCCTATACGCGCCTCATCCCTGGCTTCTGGGCGCCGACCGATGCTGCTTGGGGTGTCGAGAACCGCACCACTGCCTTGCGCGTCATCCCCGGCTCCGAGAAGTCGCAGCGCGTCGAGTACCGGGTGGCGGCGGCGGACATCAACCCTTATGTGGCGCTTGCGGCTGCGATCGGCTCAGGCCTGTGGGGCATCGAGCACCGCATCGATCCGGGCGAGCCGATTGCCGGCAATGCCTATGCGGTCGAGCACCCGCGCGAGCGCGCATTGCCACGCTCCCTCGGGGAAGCGGCGGAGCGACTCAAGGCCTCGCAGGCCGCCCGTGCCCTGTTCGGGGACGTATTCGTGGACCATTACGCGGCCACCCGCGAATGGGAGCAGCGCGAGGCCAACAAGGCGATTACCGATTGGCAACTCGCCCGCTATTTCGAAATCATCTAGAGCTCTTCGCCAAATCGGTTGCCGAGCGCCATGGCCGACACCAGCATCGTCTGCATTTCCCCGATCGATGGGCGTGAACTCGTCCGCCGGCCGCTCCTCGAGGACGCGGCCGTCGAGGCTGCCATCGCGAGGTCGCGCGAGGCCCAGAAGGGCTGGCGCGCCGTGCCGCTCGCCGAGCGCCAAGCCCTCGTTCTCCGGGCGCTCGACGAACTGCTCGCCATGAACCAGGAGGCGGTGCCGGAGCTCGCGCAGCAGATGGGCCGCCCGGTGCGCTACGGCGGCGAGTTCCGGGGTGTCGAGGAGCGTACGCGGCACATGGTGCGCATCGCCGCCGACAGCTTGCGGGACCTGCCGCCGGACGACGAGCGCTCCGGCTTCCGGCGGGTGATCAAGCGCGAGCCGCTGGGCGTGGTGCTGGTGATCGCGCCCTGGAACTATCCCTATCTCACCGCCGTCAACACCATCGTGCCCGCTCTCGTGGCGGGCAACGCGGTGCTGTTGAAGCACGCGTCCCAGACGATCCTTGCTGGCGAACGCTTCCAGGCCGCCATGGATCGCGCGGGGCTCCCGGCAGGCGTGTTCCAGAACCTGGTGCTCAGCCACGACCAGACGGGCCGCATCCTGGGCGCCCGTCTCGTCGACCACTGCAACTTCACGGGCTCGGTGTCGGGCGGACGGGCCATCGAGCGGGCGGCGGCCGGCACCTTCACGTCGCTGGGGCTCGAACTCGGCGGCAAGGACCCGGCCTATGTGCGGCCCGATGCCGACATGGGGCACGCGATCGAGAACATCGTCGACGGGGCCTTCTTCAATTCCGGCCAATGCTGCTGCGGCATCGAGCGGGTCTATGTGCATGAGAGTCGCTACGACGCCTTCGTGGAGGGCGCGGTCGAGATCGTGCGCGGCTATCGCCTGGGCAATCCGTTAGACGAGGCCACGACGCTCGGCCCCATGGCGCACAAGCGTTTCGCCGATCTCGTGCGGCGCCAGACCTCCGAGGCCCTCGCGGCCGGCGCCCGCGCCCATATCGACACGAGCGCCTTTGGGGCCGATACGGGCGACACCGCCTATCTCGCGCCGCAGGTACTCACCGGGGTGACGCACGACATGAGCGTCATGCGGGACGAAAGCTTCGGGCCCGTGGTCGGCATCATGCGCGTGCGCGACGACGAGGAGGCGATCCGCCTCATGAACGACTCGCCCTACGGGCTCTCCGCCGCGATCTGGACCGCGGACGTGGACGCCGCAGAGCGCATCGGTGAACGGCTCGAAACCGGGACCGTGTTCATGAACCGCGCCGATTACCTCGATCCGGGCCTTGCCTGGACGGGCGTGAAGGATACGGGACGCGGCGCGAGCCTCTCGGTGCTGGGCTACCACTCCGTCACGCGCCCGAAATCCTACCACCTGCGTCACACGATTTAGGCGGCGCGCCTCCCGTCACCCCGTCACCTGCGTCACACGATTGTGGAGCGCACTCCCGTCACCCCGTCATACGATCCGAGCCCATGACCGCACCGAAGGCCAACTGGAACTACCCCACCGCCATGCGCTTCGGCGCCGGCCGCATCGCGGAACTGGCGGAAGCCTGCCGCAACTCCGGCATGACCCGTCCGCTCCTCGTCACGGACCCGTTTCTCGCCACGCAGCCGATGACCCAGCAGGCGCTCGACAGCTTGAAGGATGCTGGGCTTGGCGCAGCGCTGTTTTCCGCGATCAAGCCCAACCCCGTCGAGAGCAACATCGCGGCCGGTCTGGACGCCATGCGCGGCGGCGGGCATGACGGCGTGGTGGCCTTCGGGGGCGGCTCGGCGCTCGATGCCGGCAAGGTGATCGCCTTCATGGCGGGCCAGACCCGGCCCATGTGGGACTTCGAGGACATCGGCGATTGGTGGACGCGGGCGGATCCCGCCGGCATCGCGCCGGTCGTGGCGGTGCCGACGACGGCCGGCACAGGCTCGGAGGTCGGGCGAGCCGGCGTGATTACGCAGGAGGCCACGCACACCAAGAAGGTGATCTTCCACCCGCTCATGATGCCGAAGGTCACGATCTGCGATCCGGAACTCACCGTCGGCATGCCGGCGCACATCACGGCCGGTACCGGTCTCGATGCGCTGGCCCATTGCCTTGAAGCCTATTGCGCGCCCTCCTACCACCCCATGGCCGAGGGCATCGCGGTCGAGGGCATGCGGCTCGTGAAGGAGTACCTCCCCCGCGCCTATCGCGACGGCACCGACATCGAAGCCCGCGCCCACATGATGTCCGCGGCTGCCATGGGCGCGACCGCATTCCAAAAAGGCCTGGGGGCGATCCACGCCCTCTCGCACCCGCTCGGCGCCCTCTACGACACCCATCATGGGCTCACGAACGCGGTCTTCATGCCCTATGTTCTCGTCTACAACCGCGAGGCCGTCACGCCGAAGATCGAGCGGCTCGCAGCCTATCTCGGCCTTGAGCCTCGTTTCGAGGCTTTTCTCGATTGGGTGCTGGCGTTGCGGGCCGAACTCGGCGTGCCTCATACCCTCGAGGGGCTGAAGGTCGGGTCGGAACGCTTCGATCTCATGGCCGGCATGGCGCCGGACGATCCCACGGCCGGGGGCAATCCGGTCCCGATCACACGGGAGAGCGCTCGGCGGCTCTATGAAAACGCACTTGCGGGCACGCTCTGAGCGGCACCCTTGAAGCAGGGAGCCTTCGTCGCCAGCTTTTCCTTCAACGGTCATGGGGCCGCAAAAGGAGGCTTGCATGACGAAGCCGCTCACCATCGCGGTCATCTCGGACGTGGTCTGCCCCTGGTGCTATGTGGGCAAACGGCGCCTCGAAGCCGCGCTGAAGGAGCTCGGGCAAGAGGCCGCGATCCATTGGCTTCCCTACGAGCTCAACCCCGACATGCCGGATGACGGCATGGAACGCGCGGCCTATCGGGCCAAGAAATTCGGCGAGGCCAAGAGCGCCCAGTTCGATGCGCAGCTGACGGCGCTGGGCCGGGAGGAGGGCATCCCCTTTGCCTTCGACCGGCAGGCCCGCACGCCCAACACCCGCGCGGCCCATCAGCTCATCGCCTTCGCGGGCAGCCAGGGCAAGGCCGATGCGGTCGTGGAGGGGCTGTTCAAGGCCTATTTCGAAGAGGGCCGGGACGTGGGCAGCGACAAAGTCCTGGGCGAGATCGCCGAAGCGGCCGGGCTCGATCGCGAGACGGCGCTTGCCGCCGCCCGCGACCAGGGGCTCTCGGATTTCGTGGCGGATCTGGAAAAGCAGGCCATGGGCCTCGGCGTCCAGGGCGTGCCGTTCTTCATCGTGGATCAGAGCTGGGCGCTCTCGGGGGCGCAGCCCGCCGAGCAATGGATCGCTGCGATCCGCCAACGCAGCGCCTCTGCGCCAGCAGGCTAGGGTCCTGGTCGGCATGAGCAATGGATCGCCGCCAGCGCGGCACCGCGGCGCCCGCGAGTTAGGGGCCGGGCCCGGGGCAATGCATCGCCAGCGGGGCGGCTCTGAAGCGGGTCCCGCTGCGTAAGCGGGGGTGGATAACGCAACCGAACCTCTCGCGAAGCCATTGAGCTCATGGAAGAAATGCGCAATTCTCGCGTGCGAGGAGCTCTGGACCCGATGGCGACGCTGAAAGAGTTCGAGGACGCGCTGCGCGAGCAGGGCATGCATATGGCCCTCGCGATCCTCGAACGCCTGCGCGAGCGCGACCGGGCGAAGCGCTCCATCGCCCCGGCGCGGCGCGTCACCGGGCGCAAGATGACCCCCGATCTTGCCCGCCAAATCCTTGAAATCCATGCGAATACCGGGATGACCCAGCAGGAGATCGCCTTCCAGCTCGGGGTCAATCAGGGGCGCGTGAACGAGGTGATCAAGCGGGGCAAGTGGCTCTCGGACGACCCCAATGCGCCGGAAGCTGTCGCCCGCGACAAGGCTCTCGACCGTATGGCCCAGGGAATCGGCACGAAACCCCATCGAACGGCCCATTCGAAAGAGGGGGGCGGCGTTCGAAAGAAAGCCGCCAAGGCCGCGAAGCCCAGCAAGCCCCGGGCGCAGCTATCCCTTGGAGATTTCTGAGCTATTTCTCCTGCAGGATCCCTGCGATCGCCTTCACGCGGTTTCGCGCATATTCGGGCAATCCCGCGCTAATCGATGATCCGGTGTTGAACGAGGAATGGCCCATCAGCACCTGGGCGGGCACGAGGTTGCGCAGCACCGGCACGCGCTCGTATTCCTTCTTCTTCTCCAGCACGTCGCTTTCCACGGCCAGCACCGTGAACAGCGTCACGACGGATTTCGCGGCGTCGCTCGGGTGGGCCTGCACCACCGCGAGGAGCTTCGCGAACTGCATCATCTGGTTCACGTGGAACACGTTCTGCTCAAGCGCCCCGGCGACCGGCGCGGGGAGGCCCGTGACGGCTTCGAGCCCCATCGCGGCGGCGTCCTGGGGGGAGAGCACGCGCAGCTCGCTCTGGAAATCCATGGATTCCGAGATCTTCTTGCCGCCTTCGTCGAGCTTGTTGGCGAGCCGGATGCCGATGGGCAGCTTGCCTTCGAGCGTGTAGCGGGACTCGATGCACAAGGTGCCCGGTGCCTCGCACCAGCGCCGCTCCGGGTGGCGGTTATAGGCGCTCTCGGGATCCTTGTGGGGCACCACGTCCTCGGCGCGGATCGCGCGGTGCTTGATGGCGGGGTCCATCCGCTCCAGGAAGTCGAGGCGGGCGTAGCGCGCGAGATCGACGCTCCCCGGTGCCTTGTCGAGGAGAAAGCGCGCCTCCGCCACGTAGACGTGGAGCTTTTCGAGATGCCGCTTGGCGATCCCGTTCACCGAGACGTTGACGGTGGGCTCCCGGTAGGCGGGGTAGAGGCTCAGGGCCTCCTTCTGCGCCTTTCGCTCGCGTGCCCAATCCTCGAAGCGCAGGAGGCCCATGGTGGGATCGGCGAGCTCGTCCGCCTTGTGGTCCGAGAACGCGATGGTGCCGGGCTTGAGCTTCGCGACATCGAGCGTCGCGACGGAGGGCACCTCCTCGAGGCGGAAGTCGGCCGCTTGGGCGGAGCCGATGGAGCCCGCGGGACCGGCAAGGAGGCAGGCGAGCACGAGCGCGGAGCGCATCAACACAGGGCGGTTCCTCTCATCCTGAAGACCTCATGCCGGCGCGCGAACGAGCGCGCCGCTACGGGGCCCATCCAAACTCAGTAGACGGGGCTGCGGCCCCAGAAGTAATCCGGATCGACCCGGCGCTGGCGCCGGGGCTCGGCTTCCTCCCACCAGGGCCTCTGCGCGGGGGCGGCGCGTCCCGCCCGCGGCTCGGCGTAACGAGGTTCGGCGTAGCGCGGATCCGCATAGCGGGGGTCCGCATAGCGAGGCTCGGCGTAGCGAGGCTCGGCATAGCGCGGATCGCGGTACTGGGGCTGCGCCGGCGCGAAGGGCCCGCGCTCGTCCTCGTAGGCGAAGGGCCCCGAGGCTTCGCCGTCGCTCCACGGGTCCGGGTTGCGGAAGGCCCAGGCCTCCTCGCGGGGCACGAGGTCGTACTGGGTTTCGGCGAGCTTGCCCGAGCGGTCGAGGCGGAAATGCTCCGTGAAGCCGCCCTGGCCCGAGACCATGCGGTCGCCGGTGTTGAGGTCGATCTTCAAGGCCATGAGCTGGCGGGCGGTTTCGGGCGAGGGCGGCGCCAGCGCCGTCTTCGGCGCATGATGGGTCCAGGCGGCCTGGACGATCTGCTCGAAGATCGGCAGCGCCACCTTGCCGCCGGTCTGGCCGCGGCCAAGCGTGCGCCGCCCGCCCGCATTGTCATAGCCCACCCACACCGCCACCGTGACCTCGTTGGTGAAGCCCACGAACCAGGCGTCGTTCTCGTTGTCGCTCGTGCCGGTCTTGCCGGCCACAAACGGCGCGAGATGGCGGATCGGTCGCGCCGTGCCGCGCTCCAGCACGCCCTGGAGGATCGTCTTCATCTGGTAGAAGGCGACGCGATCGGCGGAGGCCAGCGCCACGGGCGCGGAGGGCTTGCGCTGATAGACCGTGCGCGCGCCCTCCTGCACCGCCTCGATGGCGTAGGGCGTCGGCCGCGCGCCTTCATTGGCGATGGCGGCGTAGAAGGCCGCGAGATCCAGGATCCGCACCGGCTGGGCGCCGAGGACGAAGGGGTAATAGCGCTCGCAATCGCCGTAGAGCTGCGCCTCCAGGGCAAGATCGCACACCTGGTTGAGGCTGCGCTCGGGCCTGTCGTCGATGGCGCCGTCGAGGAGGCGGGCCGTAACGAGGTTCTTGGAGTTTTCGAGCGCCCGGCGGAGCGTCATCAGGCCGGCCGAGCCGCCGTCGTAATTCTTCGGGCTCCAGTAATCCCGCGCCCGGTTGCCGCCCATGGGCGGCAGGGTCACGGGCGTATCCCACACTACCGTATTGGGCTGCAGGCCCTTGGCCAGGGCCGCGAGATAGGTCACGGGCTTCAGGGCCGAGCCCGGCTGGCGGTGGGCCTGGGTCACCCGGTTGAGCTGGCTCAGGGGATAGGAGAAGCCGCCGCTCATGGCGAGGATGCGGCCGGTCTTGTTCTCCAGCACCACCGTGGCGCCCTGAACCGTGGGGCGGGTGCGCAGCTCCGCGCGGGCCGCCTTGCCCTTCGCCTCCACCACGCGGACATGCACCACGTCGTAGAGCTTGAGGTTCCGGCGCGCACCCGCGGCATTGAGGGGGAGAATGCGCCCGTCCTTCAGGCCGACCCGCACGATGTCGGCGCCCGACTTGTCGCGTCCCGCCTGCACCACCACGGCGGCCGGCCAGTGGACGTCGTAGAGGGGGAGATAGGCGGATTCGAGCGCCCGCTGCCAGGCGGGTTTCTCGGTTGGGGCCTGCCGTTCCGCAGCCGCCACGGGTCTCTGAGCCGCTGCCGCCGTGCGCTCCGCAGGTGCTGCGGATTTTTGGGCCGCTGCCGCCGCTCTCTCCGCAGAGGCTGCTGCCGCCGGCTTTGGGGCCGGTGCGGGCGCCGCTTTCTCGGCCGAGGCGGCGGGCCGGACCTCGGCCCTATCCGCGGGCTTGGGGGCCTGTTTCTCGAGCGCCTCGATGGCGCGGGCGAGATTCGCCTCGGCGCCTTCGAAACGCTGGCGGCCCGTGGAGAGCTCGTAGCGCGCGAGCCCCTCTTGGAGCGCGGCTTCGGTCGCCTCCTGCAGGGCGGGGTGGAGCGTGGAGCGCACCGTGTAGGACGAGGCCGTGAGCCCCGCGATGCCCGCCACCGCCTTGGCGTCGCGGTTGAGGTGGTCCACGAAATGGAAGCCGCTCGTGCGGCGCGGCCGCTCGTAGGCCGCGAACTTCGGCAGGCTTTCCAATCCCTGCTTCACCTGCGCCTCGGTGATCACCCCGTCCTCGCGCATGCGGGTGAGCACATAAGCCAAGCGCTCGCGGGCGCGCTCCGGGTGCCGGTCGGGGTTGTAGAAGTTCGGGCCCTTGGCGAGGCCGGCGAGCAGCGCCCCCTCCTGGGCCGTGAGGGCCCGGGCGGGCTTGCCGAAATAGGTTTGCGCCGCGGCCTCGATGCCCCAGGCGTTGCGGCCGAGATAGATGGCGTTGAGGTAGAGTTCCAGGATCTCGGGCTTCGAGAGCACCTGCTCGGCCCGCGCGGCCACGATCATCTCGCGCATCTTGCGCTCGTAGGTGACGTCGTCGCCTACGAGCAGGTTCTTCACCACCTGCTGCGTGATCGTGGACCCGCCCTGCGGGCGCCCGGGATCGGTGAGATTGCCCATGAAGGCGCGGATCACGCCGCGCTCGTCGATGCCCCGGTGCTGGTAGAAGCGCTTGTCCTCCGCCGCGATAAAGGCCTTCTGGACCACCTCGGGAATCTCGGCCACGGGCACCCAGACCCGGCGGTGATCCGGCTCGAACACCTCCGTGAAGCGCCGCCCCTCGTGGTCCAGCACCGTGCTGACGCCCGGCAGGCGCATGCCTTTCAGTTTGGCGTGGTCGGGGAGGTCCGCGACGGCCTTGTTGTAGTAGTTGATCACTTCGCCCAGATCGACCGGCGCCTGCACGGCCTCGCCCTTGCAGTAGACCCGGTAGCTCTGGTGCAGGTCGCCGAAGCTGATGCCCTGGAGCACCTTCACGTCGCCCGCGACCGCCTGTGGGTCCTCCATGGCGGTGGCGATGAGCTCGTCGAGGTTGATATCCTCGATGTCGAAGGCGCGCCGCATATGGGTGCAGCCGTCCTTGAGGATCTGCTCCACGCGCGCCCGGTCCTGCACCGGATCGAAGGCGGTCTTCACCCCTTCGGGCTGCACGGTCACCTGGCCCAAGGTGAGCGCGGTGGCGAAGATCTTAATGAGGATCGAGCTCATCGGCCCCTGCGGTTGGTTCGAAACCGGGTTCGAATCGGCAGGACGACCTTAGAGCAACACGCTGTCGCCGGCATGAACGACCCTGCAGAGCGACGTTATGACATCGCGCTTGGAGGGTAAGCGGGACAACACGGCTTTTTGCGGACGAGGGAGCCACGTCACGTAGGTGTGAGGGGATGGCAACGTTCTCCCTCTCCCGCAGGTGGGGAGAGGGCTGGGGTGAGGGGCCGGTCGGTGGAGCAGACAGTGACGTGCCGCTCGCGCTCCTCCCTTCAGGGGGAGGAGCTTGCTCCCGGGCTACGACCCGGGGGTGGCGCACGCAGCCCTCATCGTTGTGGGGGTGCTGAAATCCTCCATTGCAGACCAACCCGCGCCCCTCCCTCCCCTCAGGGGAGGGTGGCACGCGCAGCGTGACGGGTGGGGTGTTGCGCGAAGCGCATCCGGCACGCCATCAGACGAGCAGCACTGCGCGACGCTGATGGCGGCGCGTCCTGCACCACCGGGCCTAGAGCTCGCCTGCGGCGAACACCCCCCACCCCTACCCCTCCCCTGAGGGGAGGGAGGTGCCTCGTCCTG
>DASZAZ010000044.1:0-4064 GCA_035944635.1 Microvirga sp. | reverse complement strand
CGGCGTCTTGCCCTTAGGTCGGCAGATCTCGATCAGGGGCTCCAGCAGGGCCCATTGTGCGTCGCTGAGCATCGCTCCTCCTCACCAGAAGGAGCAAAACGCAAGCCATCCCAATCCGTTCAAGCGATAACAGGCCCTAGTGCATCCAGAGGTGCTTCGAATTCCGGGATTATGAGCCCCCACTGGATGATCGTGCATCTGCAGTAGCTGGCACACAGTGGACAAACGAGCCATGCGCCAGATTGTGGGAGGTACTGGCAGAACCGTTGTGCAGAAATCGTGGATACTGTTGAAAAACTATCAGAACACGGCTTCCAGAGGCATCCTCATACCAAATCTTGTGGGTGCGCTGGATCATGCATTCAACATCTAGGCACCCACGGCGCTAGTAGTGAGTTTTTCAACAGTATCCGTGAGTTTCGCACATGCGCTGGGTGCAGCCCGTGTTGTTGGCGGCGGAGAACTCGGGATCAAGCACTCGCAACGGACGCTGCAAAGCCCCTCGCGAGTTCACGAGCCTTCCGCAGCGAAAGTGCTTAACCAGTACAACGCAGGCCCTGAATGCTGCTCCAAAGGCTTGTTACATTAGCCTGAGCAACAATCGAATCTAGTAATTGTTTTTCTTAGCTCTTTTGTTTGTTTTCGCCAGGCACAGAAGCCTGTCATCCCAGCAAAGTTCGATGTAGGCCTCTGCGGAGACTTGGTGCTTTCTTAGACGGCACCGTAGGAGTATTTCGGCATGCTTGTCGTGAGCGCCGGCCGGGGATGTAGCGTCTTTCATGCTCCTTCAGCAAGCGTGACACAAGCATCACATTGAGCCACTCCGCCTATCCTGACGGCTCAAGCCGACGCCAGGCATCGTAGGCAACGGCAGCCGCTCCGTTCCTCAGCTCCACTCAATGTCCTTCGCCACACCAACAGAGAGGCCTCGCAATTGGGACACAGCAGTGGTACACACGCCTCAAATAGGCAGCTTTGAAACCATTGGAATCGCTGAGTTTTTAGCTTGACGGGGACAATCTCCCCCTCTCCGCCATCCAGTCCTATTCTTTGTTGCTTTTCCTACATTCTGACACCTGGTGCGCAGGAACGCACACCATTTCCGCGACTTAGCGGAATTCTGCTGCCCCCAAACGAACCGGGAGAGCACGGAAGGTTGGGCATACTCTGACGGCAACGTCGCCGTATCTGGCGGGTCTGCGTGCTTGGTTCGGATCGGGTTCGAGCCCGTTAAGAGCCGCTTCGTGCCGGGAACACGTATTCTGAGCGCACCGGGGTTCGGTCTGCTTTGCGCCCATGTCGGTCACTCAGCCAGCCCCGTTGCCTTCTCTAGAGCGGACATGCAACACCGAGGCTATCAGACCAGAGGAAAGGCAGCGGGGCGTGCGAGCGGCCCAGCGGTACATAGACACCGGACGAGCCCCTTCACGGAAATGGCCGCCTGTTCCTCAGGACGAGCGACCTCCTACGGTCATGACCGGTGCCTCTGATGCAACCGGACATGATCCAAAAGCGCCCGCAGCTTCGGCGCCACCGTCTGCCGGCTGGGGTAGTACAGGAAGAAGCCCGGAAAGAACGGGCTGAACTCCTCGAGGAGGGGGACGAGTTCACCGCGCTCTAGGCAGGGTCGAAACGACTCCTCCAAGCCGAAAGTGATCCCGCCTCCCGCGACGGCCATGCGGATCATGAGCGCCATGTCGTTGGTCGTGACCTCGGGCTCGACATCGACCACGAAGTCCCGGCCGCTTTCAGTGAACTCCCACCGGAACGGCGCCGCGCGCGGTGCGGGACGCCATCCAATGCAGCGATGCGCCGCCAGTTCACGCGGATGGGCCGGCGCACCGCGGTGCGCCAGGTAGGCGGGCGAACAGACGGCGAGTTGCCGCTGTTCGCCCGAAACCGCCAGCGCGATCATGTCCTGCTCGACGACCTCGCCGAGCCGCACGCCGGCGTCGTAACCGTGCGAGACGATGTCGATCTCCTCGTCGCTCACGAGCACGTCGAGCTGGACGTCGGGGTACGCTTCGGCAAAGCCGGCCAAGAGCGGGCCTGACAGGAAGCTCTCCGCGATGGAGGACACGACGAGGCGGAGCTGGCCGCGCGGTCCCGCCCCGAGATGACGCGTCGCCTCCATCGCCGCCCGAATATCGGCGAGGGATGGCGCGATCGCGGCATGGAGACGTTCACCGGCTTCTGTGAGTCCCACACTCCGGGTAGTGCGATGGACCAGCGCCACACCCATCGCGGTCTCCAACCGGCTGATTGTCTGGCTCACTGCCGAGCGCGTCACGCCCAGACGATCGGCGACCGCCCGGAAGCTCCGTTCCTCGGCAACAAGGGTGAAGGTTGCGAGCGCGTTCAGATCCCGGGTCATTGGTAAGCCAGTCTAACCACGGCGTCGCGCAATGGCCAGCTACCGACGACGGGCCTCGTTGCTCATCTTCTCGGTCACGGGCCCGGAGAACCAAGGAAAGGCGCATCCGGGCGGACGAAGGAGGAGCTTGCACGATGACCTTGAACAAAACGGTGCTGATCACAGGGGCTTCGAGCGGGATCGGTGTCGGCATCGCCCGCGAGCTCGCGGCCGCGGGCGCCAGGCTGATGCTGGGGGCGCGTCGCACCGATCGCCTCGAGGCTCTCGCCGAGGAACTGCGACACGCGGGCGGTTCGGTCGGTTGGCGTCGTCTGGATGTCACGAACCAGGATGACTTCGCCGGCTTCGCCGATGCCGCCCGGCGGGAGTTCGGACCGGTGGACGTGATCGTCAACAACGCCGGCGTGATGCCGCTGTCCCCGATGGCATCTCTCAAGGTGGACGAGTGGGACCGGATGGTCGACGTTAACATCAAGGGCGTTCTTTACGGGATCGCGGCAGTCCTCCCGGAGATGACCGCCCGGGGCTCAGGCCATATCGTCAACATCGCCTCGATCGGGGCGCTCGCCGTGTCGCCGACAGCTGCCGTCTATTGCGCGACGAAGTTCGCCGTGCGCGCGATCTCGGACGGTTTGCGCCAGGAGCGACGCGACATCCGGGTCACCTGCATCCATCCAGGCGTGGTGGAGAGCGAGCTGGCCGACACGATCACCGACCCCACGGCGGCTGAAGCCATGAGGGCCTACCGCGCCGTGGCCTTGCAGCCTGACGCGATTGGGCGGGCGGTGCGCTATGCGCTGGAGCAGCCGGAGGACGTCGACGTCAGCGAGATCGTCGTGCGTCCAACGAAGGCGTCGCACTGATGCGCGCGTTCATCCTCGCCGTCGCGACGAGCCTTATCTTGGCACTCGCCACACCTGTCCTCGCGGAGAACCCGATAACGCAGACCACGCACCCCTATGTCGGCCTGTGGGTTACCGACGACGATCAGATCCGCCACGAGCTGCTGCCGAACGGCCGCTACGTTGAGGCGCGCGGCAGGCGCGAAGGTGCCTATCGCGGCCGCTACGAGGTAAAGGGCACCCACATCGACTACTGGGACGACACCGGCTTCACGGCCGACGGTGAGTTCGTCAACGCCGACACGCTCCACCACGGCGGGATGGTGCTGCGCCGGCGCGGGCGTGCGGCTCCTGCGGCGGCCACTCGATAGGCCCACCAACCCAGAACGGACCGGCACCATAACAAGGTCGTCGGCCCCGTTTCCTGCTGCTTCCCCTGGAGGAGATTGATGATGCCTATGTTCCTGCCGAATTGGCTTGCGATCCCTATTCGCCAGCTCGCCCTCGCGGCGGCCATAGCCGTGAGCGCTACGCCTGCAGTCGCCATGCCTGCCTCGTCCGACACTGTGGTCACGCATCGAAACGAGGCCATCGTGCGTGAGGCTTTCCAGAAATGGGCCGCGGGAGCCAGCATCTTCCCGACGCTGCTCGCCCCCGACGTCGTCTGGACAATCCCAGGCTCGGGGCCCGTGGCGGGCACCTACTGGGGTCTAGGCTCAGGACTCATTGATTGAGGTAGAAGGTGACGGCTGCTGCGATGCAGATGGCTGAGAAGAAGGTGTGGGCGCAGCGGTCGTAGCGGGTAGCGACACGCCGCCAGTCCTTCAGGCGAGCGAACATGTTCTCGA
>DASZAZ010000043.1:0-8671 GCA_035944635.1 Microvirga sp. | reverse complement strand
TGCGCGAGCGGAAAGTGTGGGGAAATCCGCGCCATCTGCCGCTCGCTCAGCAGAAATAGACCGCTCATCAGCGCCTCCTCTACAGGGACACTGAATCAGCCCTCAGCCGAGATTAATAGGTCCTGAGCCTAGCTGGCTCGCCCGGCGTCATTGCACCGATGCTGACCGGGACTGGATGGCAGCGACGCTGCAGCTCATGTTATCCACCTACCGGGATGTGCAGCCAACGCTTGTCTATGGCTCACCTGTACGCTGCAATGATGCATTCCAGCAGGTGCAGGTTGTGACTTGTGATCTGTACCGAACTCTTGAGATCGGATTCAGACGGACGAGCGGCTGACCAGGCCGGGACTTGAAGCTCCAGAGAGGCCGATCGTGCTCGAGGAGACTATCTCGCACCGGCTATCAATGGGGCTGACTCATGAGGATGAGTTGGGAGGAGCTGCTTCTCGCCCGTGCCCTGCCGCACTCGCACCGCCGTCGAGCGCATGATCTGTCACCCTAAGGACTTCCGGAGCATCGCCGCCCGCGGAAGCAACTTGCCACAGCATGCCTGGCCACCGCCTGCATCGCTGCAACCGTCTGCTACTGGTTATGAGGCCGAACCCTGATTGAACTGGTGCTACAGTTCGCGTGGGCGTGACAAGCCAACTCGGAACGGCACGGCGCAAACGACTAGAAATCACAGGGCAGGAGCGATGGACGACGAGAGATACTGGGCTGGCATCAAGGCTGAGTTTCCAGCCGCCGGGGGCTCTATCTACCTCAACACCGCAGGCGGCGGTTGCATGAGCCGGGTTGCGGCCGCCGCAGGTCGTCGCTTCTATGACGAAGCCGAAGCCGAGGGGGACATGCCGTGGGACCGATGGCTCGCACGGGCAGCTGAGGCACGTGGCACGGTTGCAAGCCTCATTGGAGCGGATCAGGCATCGATTGCACTTCTACCCAACGCCTCAACCGGTCTCGACCTCCTCCATCGCCTCTTCGATGACGGTCGTGATGTCGTCGTGATCGATCGCGAGTTTCCGTCCGTCACCCTACCTGCGATCAACCAAGGGCGCCGGCTGCGCGTCGTTCGCTTGAACAACGCGCTTGGAGTTGATTGGGATCAGGTGGATCCTGCGCTCGTGGCAGGAGCCAGCACTCTCTTCGTCAGCCATACGGGGTTTCGCACCGGCTACCGGTTCGATCTAGGTGAGGTCTCGCGCTTTGCGGCGCGGCACGGGCTGCGGTTGGTGGTCGACGCCACGCAGTCGGTCGGCACCACCCCGATTGACCTAGCCGTTGTTCCGATCGACGCTCTCGTGTTCTCCAGCTACAAGTGGTGTGGTGCGGGCTACGGCATCGCTGCCCTCTACCTGCGCGACGCCCATCGCTGGCCGACGGGCCTCCCCGCCGCCGGCTGGCGTAGCGCTGAAGATCCTTATGCCCTCCTCTACGATCAGTTCACACCCCGCCCTGACGCCCACGCGCTGGAAGTGGGTCATCCGCCCTTTGCGGCAGCTTTCGCTCTCAATGCTGCCTTGCGCGTCCTGCTCGATGTTGGCGTCGAGAGGATCGCCGCTCGGATTCTCGACCTCAACCGACACCTCCATGCCGGCCTTGATCGGCTAGAAGTGCCGATCTGTTCCACCCGCGATCCAGCACATCAGTCTGGTATCACGATCGCTCGCGTACCGGACGCGGCCGAGGTCGTGAACGTGCTGCGCGAGAGGGGCATTGTCATCGGTCGGCGGGCCCAAGACGAGGTGCGCCTGAGCGTGCACCTCTACACGCTCAAGGTAGATATCGATGCCTTCCTCGAAGCGCTTTCCGTCATTCTGACGAAGACCGCCAGACCGGGAGCAGGGTCCAATGCGTGAGCCCTACCACCCGATGGGTTGAGCCGTCAGCCCTCGCGGGAACCATCGCCTCGAGGTCGCTCGGCGCCGGTGGCAAGCTCAACGAGGTTGCGCGAGAGCGACCACAGCGGCTCAGGCCCATCTGGCGTGATCGCGAACTGATCCTCGATCATCAAGGCTCCGACGCCTCGCACATACCACGGCGTTTCGAAGGCGAGCACCATACCCGGCTCGATCACCACGTCCGCATCAGCGCCGATGAAAGGCCATTCCTCGCTCCAGATGCTGGCGCCGAGGCCATGCCCGAAATGGCCCCGGGAATAGGCCGTAAAGCCCCTCCCGTGCATGGCAGCCGTTGCAGCGGTGTGAACGTCCCGCAGCAGGGCGCCAGGCTTGAGATGGGCGAGGCCGGCTTCGAAGCTGGCGTGGAGCGCCGCATAGATCGCGAGTGCCTCCCGTGAGGGCTTGCCGATGCTGAAGGTACGGGCACTGTCGGACGAGTAGCCCTGCACCACACAGCCCACATCGACCTTGACGAGATCCCCTGGCCGAGCGGGACCCCCAGGCGCAAAGCCGTCGGGACCAACGGAGACGTAGGCCCAGCTCCCAACGGGGCCTCGCGCTCCGAGGCGCTCGGCTTCCCGGAGCGCAGCCTCGCGCCAGATTGTTGCGAACGCCGCCGAGTCGAGACCCGGACGAGCCGCATTCATGAGCGCCCGGACGCCCGCTTCGGCGGCCAGGCCCGCTACGCGCAGAAGCTCCAATTCGCGGGGGGACTTGACCATCCGCAGGCGCGCCACGATCTCGGAGGCGTCGCTCCAGCGTACATCGGGACACGCCTGCGCGAAGGCGGCGGCGTCGGCAACGGGCAGGAAGGCGTATTCCGTGCCGATGCGGCCGCCGCTCAGTCCACGCTCCGCCAGGGCCTGCTGGAGGAGGGACAACGCACCCCACGGATCGAATGTGGTCGGCCGCGGATGCGCCGGTCCGCGGATGCCGGCGGCGTCGCAGACATCAACCCAGATCGGGTGGGTGCGCACATCGGCCAGCCCCGACGCGGCCTGGAAGTCGGCGGCCTGGAGATCACCAACGATCGCGAGGGGCGGATCCCGTGCATCGGCCGGCACGAGGAGCATGGCGGCCGCGGCCTGCCGCCACGAGGTCGCGATGCCGGGGAAGGCCCCCGAGGCATATGCCACGGATTCAGGCTGGATCAGCAGGAGGGCGTCGAGCCCCGCTTCCCCTAGCAGGCGCTCCGCGCGCGCGCGGTCGAGGTGTCCCGCGATGGGGTGCTCGCTCCGCCCTTGATGAGGGTCTTCAGAGGCTGCGCTCATTACCCCCTCATCATGTTGGGGAGCCACGTCGCGATGCCGGGGAGGAGGGTGAGCAACAGAACTCCGACCAGTAGCGCCAGCCAGTAGGGCGTTGACGCCTTCGCGGCCTCGCCGAGGCTGACATCCTGGTTGGTGATGCCGACGAGAACAAAGAGGTTCATTCCGACCGGGGGCGTCAGCATGCCAACCTCGATCATGATCGTGACGATGACACCAAGCCAGACCGGATCGAAGCCGAGCCCTGTGAGCAGTGGGAACACGATCGGCAGCGTCATGATCATCATTGAGAGACCGTCAAAGAAGCAGCCGAGCACCAAGTAGACCGCCACCACGACGAGAAGCACGACATATTGCGAGAGGCCGAGTGCGACGATGCTCTCGAGAAGGCGCTGCGGCAACGCCAGCATCTGGAGCGACTGCGCGAAGATGAGTGCCCCGATCAGGACAACCCCGATGACTGCAAATGTTCGAGCCGTCGCGACCAGCGCCTCGAAACACTTTCCAAGGGTCAGATCTCCGATTGTGAAGCCGAGAAGAGCTGCTACGGCGACCCCAACCGCGGCAGCCTCGGTCGGAGTGGCGATGCCGAGAAAGAGGCTCCCGAGAACTGACAGGATCAGAATGATCAGCGGCAGGACATGGATCAGCCCCCGAAGGATCCGGCTAAGGGGTAGGCGCTCGCCTGCCGGCGCGAGCTTCGGGTCGCGCGACGCTGCGAAGACGATCCAAGCCATGAAGAGCCCGGCCATCATCAGCCCCGGCAGGACACCGGCGAGAAAGAGCCGCCCGATCGAGGTGTCGGTCTGGGCACCGTAGATCAGAAGCGACAGCGATGGCGGAATGAGCAGGCCGAGGGTACCGCCCCCCGCGAGACTGCCCACTACTGCCCCCCGGTCGTACCCGCGTCGGGTGAGCTCGGGATAGGCTACAGAGCCCACCGCCGCCGCCACGGCCATAGAAGAGCCGGAGACCGCGCCGAAGACGGTGCAGACCGCCACGTTGGTGTGGAGCAGCCGGCCGGGAAGCCGCGAGAAGAGGGGCGCCATGGCCTGGTAGACCCCGCGCGCCAGCCCGCTCGCGACCAGCACCTCGCCGAGCAGAATGAACAGCGGGATGGCAGTGAGCGTGAACTCGTTGAGGGTGTTCCACACCGCCTGCACCGCGGATTGCGTGGCGCCCCCGGCATAGAGATGGAGAATGACGAAGCCGGTGAGCCCGAGCGCCGCGCCGAGCACCGTGCCGGAGAGGACGGTTGCGCCGAGGGTCAGGCCGAGGGTGCCCCAGATCACGCCGCTGTCCTCGCGATCACAGGACGGCCTTTGGCCCGGTCGGCGGCGGGCGCAGCATCTGCCAGGCCGCGATGGCGGCGCACAGCGCAAAGGCCGCTGTAAACGCCACGAGCCAGGGGCCGAGATCGAGGCGGGCTTGCTCGGATTTCAAGCCGAGGCGCAAGGTGAAGGATGTAATCGCCCATGCGTCCCGAGCGACGAGCAGGCAGAAGGCTACCACGATCACCTGCCCCACCACCCAGAATGCGCGGGCTGCCCCTCCGCGGAGCCGCTCCGTCACGAGCGTCACGCGGATGCTCTGATGCGAGGCGAGCGCGAACGGCACCGCAAGGACGACCATCGTGACCAGCAAAAGGCCCGAGAGTTCATCGCTGAAGCGAAAAGGCGCCTGCGCGACGTAGCGCATCACCACGGCAAGCAGCACGAGCCCGAAGATGGCCCCGCAAGCCGCAGCCGCCACTGCGGACAAGCCGCGCGTCGCGATGAGGATGGCCGCATCAACCCGGCTCGCCCAACCAGGGGCCGCGCCTGTCAATTGCCGGCCCGGCCCAGCGCTTGGAGAACCTTCCCGCGGTACTCCGTTCCCGTGGCGCCCGCCTCCTTCATGATCGTGTCCCAGGTCTTGAGAGCCGCGCCGCGAAGCGCCTCCTGATCGGCCTTCGACAGTGGCTCATACATCGTCACGCCCTGCCCCTTGAGGCGCTCGCGGGCAGCACTCTCCTCCTGGGCATCCTTCGAGAAGTCAAAGCTGTTCGCCTCGAGCGAGGCGGCCGCGTCGGCGAGGACCTTCTTGTTCTCGGCCGAGAGCGCCGCATAGGCGCCCTTGTTGGCCATGATCACATAGGGCGTGGGCGGGAAGGGGAAGCCCGTGGGCGTCGCGTGTTTCGCGACCTCCTGCAGCGACACCGTGTGGGCGATGCGGGCAGGGTAGAGCGCACAATCGATAACGCCCGTCTGGATGGCGGCATAGAGTTCGTTCTGGGGCACGATCTGGGCCGCGACGCCGAGCGCCTTGAAAGTGTCGACCTGTTCGCGGGTGCCGACGCGCAGCTTCACCTTCTTGAGCTCGTCAAGGGAGCGCACGGGCTGGCGACAGAAGAGCGACGCCTCCAAGAGCGAAAGGCCCATGAAGCCGACGGGCTCGATCTGCCAGCGCTTCATGCCATCGGTCAGGATCTCCTTGAGGGCGGGAAGAGCCTTCATGTGCTCCTCCGCATTCGCGACCGACCCGTACACGTAGAGCGAGGCAAGGTCCGGCGCGTCGCGGCCAAGGAACGGCGACCAGATGAAGCCGATCTCGGGTTTCCCCTGCTGCATCCAACGCAAGGCGTCAGCGTCGCGCAGGTTCATGGCGCCGCCTTCGAGCACACGAATGGTGAACTTGCCGCCGGAGCGCGCGCCCACATCCGCCGCAAAATCGCGGATCAAGGCTGATTCCACGCGCGTGGCTGCGTAATTGTTGTTGAAGGTCCATTCGAGGGTCTGAGCGGCGGCAGAGCTGGCGGTGAGCAGAGCCGCACCCGTGAGCGCGGAGAGAAAGAAGGCTTTCATGGGCGTTCCCAGCCTGGCTGTTGAAGGCCCATGGTACTGCCAATTCCGCGGAAGGGAAATTCAATCAGCACTGTTCCTGTGGAGGCGGTATCTCGCATCGTGTGCTGGATGACGATGGCGCTGTGCTCGACGCGACCTGCCAGGCCTCGAACAGGCTCCTCAACGAAACAGCCCGTCTCACAAGCCCCACTGCCTACCCATACCTCACCAAGTCAGAACTGCCATGAGCGGGTATAAGTAGCTCAGCGACGTGTCCACCGAACCGGCAGCAGGCCACATCGCATGATCTACGATCAACTCAAGTTCGCGCTACAGTAAAGGGTGTATAGATCCCGTAGCGATTAGCCCAAGCAAGGCCCGCATCAGTGGAATGGCGAGGGTTATACTCGCAGCCGATCCAGCCTTGGTAGCCAAGTTCGTCCATGCGCCTGAGGACATAGTCAATGTTGACTTCGCTGTCGTCAGGCTCGTGCCGGTCGGGCACGCCTGCGATCTGCACATGAGCGACTCTCGGCAGTACGGTCTCGAAGCGCTTCACAAGGTCACCGCCAACGATCTGCATGTGGAACACGTCGAATTGGAGCGCCAAGTTCGGGTGGTCAACCTGATCCACGATAGTCTGGGCGAGGTCGAGGCTCGAAAGGATGTAGCCTGGGACCGAACGTTGATTGATGGGCTCAATCAGAACGCGTATGCCCTCGTGGTGGGCGAGTGGGGCAGCCCATTGCAGATTAGCGGTGAAGGTATCGACGTGGTGCTCCGCGCTGTGATCGGGTGAGGCAATGCCGGCCATGACGTGGATCTGACGGCAGCCCAGCGCTCTCGCCGTTGCCAAAGCCTGATGAAATTGGACGCTAAACTCCTGCTCTCGTCCAGGAAGGCCTGCCAAACCACGTTCACCTGCTTCGAAGCGTCCGGGTGGTGTGTTGATAAGAACCATCACGACGCCGGCTTCCTCAAGACCCTCACGCACCAACGCTGGCGCAACGTCATAGGGGAAGGCCACCTCGACACCTTTGAATCCGCAGCGTGCCGCGGCTCGGATGCGACCAATGAGGTCGTGTTCGGGAAACAGCATACTCAGGTGAGCGGATAGACGTATCATTAGATGCCTCTGGATGCGGCCAGCGCCAGCGCTGATCGGGATGCCAGCACATTCACTCCCCGGTGCTTGGGCCCTGAAGCGGCGTCGGCCCTAGGACAGCCGCTCTCCCGATCTGAGCTGAGCGCGCCACCTCGGGACCGCTGAAACCGGGACGTGGCCGGATTCTAACAGAGGCCAAGGAGCACGAAAACGCCTGAAAAACCTCCTCAACCCGCCTGTGCGCTCGATCAGCCCTTGCTATAGTCTTATGGCATGGAGCTGCGTCAGCTGCGCTACTTTCGGGAGATCGTCCGCCACGCGAATTTCGGTCGCGCCGCGGATGCGCTCGGCGTTACCCAGCCCGCCCTGAGCAAAAGCATGCGGGCACTTGAGCAGGAGCTTGGCGTCGAACTCCTGGAACGCAGCGCTAATGGGGTTGTGGTCACGCCCTTCGGGAGGATCCTCGGCGAATACGCGGCAACGATCTGCACCGAGCTTGATCGTGCCGTTGAGGAGATCCGTGCCTTAAACGGGCGCAGCAGCGGCCTGGTGCGCGTTGGCGGCAGCACCACGGTCCTGCGATACTTTATGCCAGAGGTCCTCCGTCAGCTCCAGCCGCGCTACCCCGACATCGAGGTATCCGTCATCGAAGGACTGCGGGATGACCTGACCGCAGCGCTCCGCTCGGGTGAGCTCGATCTGGCTCTTTCCCTTTCGCTCGACGACGCTACGATGGCGGAATTTGCCGTGGAACGGCTGCTTGGCGACACGATCGCGGTGGTGGCGTCGCGCGATCACCCCTTAGCAGCCCAGACCGAGGTTACGCTGGCCGATCTTGTCCCCTACCGTTGGGTTCTGCCAAACCGACGCGAGCACGAGCGCCAATCTCTCTTCGACCTCTTCAGGGTATCGGGCCTCCCGATACCCAAAGTAGCGGTCCAGACGGGGTCCTCCGTTCTGATGGCCGCGCTGATGCAGGGCCAGCATCATCTCAGCTACCTTCCGCAATCCCTTCGCAAGCTCGACCCAGTCTTCGCGGATCTGATGCCGCTGCCTCTTGCTCTCCACGGTGGCGACACCGAAATGTGGTTGCTCACACGCCGGCGGAGCGTCCAACTTCCAGCCACCCGCGCCTTTATCGCAGCTGTACGGGAGATCGCGCAGAGAGCGGACACGACCAAGCTGCGCCGTCATAGTGTTTAGGTGACCTTGGGGCACCGCACCCTTAGCAGTGTGCTGAAGCCTCGGTCAGTGCCTCTCGTGCTGCGCCCTTTGCTACGGCTGGAACGCTGACCGGCGTCCCCATGTGAACCTGCACGCCCTCAGACGGTACCTGCACACGGAACGCCGCGCATTCGATGTGAACGGCTTCATACTGCGCTCGCCCGCCGAAGCCCTATCCTGGTCTCATTCATCCGAACCACGGTTGTCTGCTAGAGCGGTTCTCGCGCGTGTTGAATCGGAGGGGCTTCCGGGAGGCGGCGTGATCTGATTCAGAGTGTGGGCTGGTGTGGGAGGCCAGCCCGCATGCCGAAGCCCTTGTCCTACGATCTACGAACCCGCGTTCTGGCC
>DASZAZ010000042.1:0-13583 GCA_035944635.1 Microvirga sp. | reverse complement strand
TCGAGAACATGTTCGCTCGCCTGAAGGACTGGCGGCGTGTCGCTACCCGCTACGACCGCTGCGCCCACACCTTCTTCTCAGCCATCTGCATCGCAGCAGCCGTCACCTTCTACCTCAATCAATGAGTCCTGAGCCTAGACGCCTGCTGCAGGGGTCGACCCGGCGAGCCCGCGTCGGCTGCATGGCCTGAGCCCTCGCGCGCGGCCCCGAGCCGCCTTTAAGATCGCCTATGACTTACGGTGATCTGTTGCGCCGTCACGGCGGCACGGTGGCGTTCGGCTTCAGCCTCGCCTTCCTGTCGGCCTTTGGCCAAACCTTCTTCATCTCGCTGTTCGGCCCCGAGCTGCGGGCGGCCTTCGGTCTGTCGAATGGCGGCTTCGGCGCGGTCTATTCCACGGCCACCCTCTGCTCGGGCATGCTCATGATCTGGGTCGGAGGCGTGCTCGATCGCGTCTCGACCGCCGCCTACGCGTTGGTCCCCCTCACAGGGCTGGGGCTCGCCGCCTTCGGGCTCTCCCTTGCGCCGAGTGTGCTCGCCCTCGGGCTGGCGCTGTTCTGCTTGCGGCTCTTCGCGCAAGGGATGTTGAGCCATGCGGCCGTGACCAGCACGGCCCGGCTCCCGCAGCCGATTCGGGGAAGGGCCGTGAGCCTCGCGCTCATGGGGTTCTCGGCGGCCGAGATGGTGGTGCCGTTTCTCGGCATCGCCCTCATTGCGTGGTTCGGCTGGGTTGGAGCCTGGCAGATCGCCGGAACCGTTCCCCTGGTGGCGGCAGCCCTGGTCGCCGCGGGATGGGCGGCCCGACGGCGGGCCCCGAACCAGGCTTCTGCTGTGGCCCCGAGTGCTCCGACCGCGTTCCGGAGGGTCGATCTCCTGCGCGACTGGCGCTTCCTGATCTTCATCCCCTGCATGATCGCTCCGCCGGCCATCAACACAGGCTACCTGTTCCACCAGCGGCTCATCGGCGACCTGCGCGCTTGGCCGCTCGAGCTGCTGGCGCTCGGGGTCAGCGCCTATGCCTTGGCCGCCATCGTGGCCACCATCGCGACGGGCTACCTGGTCGATCGGTTTGGGGCGACGCTGCTGTGCCGGGGTCACCTCCTGCCGCTCGGAGCCTCGTCCCTGGTTCTTTTCGGAGCCGCGAACCCCACCGAGCCGCTGCTGATGTTCGGTCTCATGGGCGTGACTGCGGCCGCCAACGGCGTTGTCGTGCCGGCGGTGTTGGCGGAGATTTTCGGCACCGAGCATCTTGGCGCGATCCGCGGCCTTGCGGCAGCCATCATGGTGGCGGGCTCCGCCACGACGCCGTGGCTGTTCGGCTTGCTCTTCGACTGGCAGGTCCCGCTCGGCGCCTTTGCGATCGCCTGCGCGGCTTACGTCATTGTTGCCTCGCTCCTCAACGTGCCGCTGCGCTGGAGCGAACGCCGGCCCCAAACCCTCAAACCCGCGGAGTAGTCCGCTAGGTGCCGAGTGCCTGCTCCAGGAGGCCGAGCGCGTCCTCCACGGCACGGGCACGAACCGCTTCGCGTCCGAGGTCGCCGTAGCGGCGCTCCAGGGGGAGTGTCGCGGCGCCTTTGACCGCGAGAGCGAAATGAACGAGGCCCACGGGCTTGGTCGGCGTCGCACCGCCCGGGCCTGCAATCCCGGTGATCGCAACCGCAACATCCGCCCGCGACCGAGTGACGGCTCCCTCCGCCATGGCTCGGGCAACGGGCTCGCTCACTGCGCCATGGGCTGCGATGAGATCCGGGGGGACGCCGACGAGATCTGTCTTGGCCTCGTTGGAATAGGTCACGAACCCACGCTCCACCACGGCCGAGGAACCTGGGACTTCGGTGAGGAGCGCGGCCACGAGCCCACCGGTGCAGGACTCGGCCGCCGCGATCTTCAATCCCCGTTCGGTGTAACGCCGGATGAGCCTTTCCGCCCGCTCACGCTGATTGCCGCTCAACGCGTCGTCTCCGGCAGACGGATGGTGGCGGCCGCCTGAGCCGCGATACCCTCCTTGCGGCCCGTGAAGCCGAGCTTTTCCGTCGTGGTGGCCTTAAGCGACACCTGATCGACCGCAAGGCCGACGATCTCGGCGATGCGCGCTCGCATAGCCTTGCGGTGGGGGCCGAGGCGCGGCGCCTCACAGAGCAGCGTCACGTCGAGGTGGTCGATGATCCCGCTCCGCGCCCGCACGCGCTCGGCCGCATAGGCCAGGAACCGGTCGGATGAGGCGCCTCGCCATTGCGGATCGCTCGGCGGGAAATGGGTGCCGATGTCGCCGTCGGCCAGCGCGCCCAAAAGCGCATCGGTCAGCGCATGCAGGATCACGTCGCCGTCCGAATGCGCCACCACCCCCTGGCTGTGCGGAATCTTCAAGCCCCCGAGCCATACATGGTCGCCTTCCCCAAAGGCGTGAACGTCGAAACCGGTGCCCATGCGGCTGATCAGGGTCATGGAGGCGCCTCCCAGGCGTCGCTCGGCCTCGTCGAAATCGGCCGGGTGGGTGAGTTTGATGTTGTTCGGATCGCCTTCGAAAACTTCCACCGGCAGCCCAGCCCATTCCACCAGGGCGGCGTCGTCCGTGAACGAGAAATTCTGCTTTTCAGCGGCTTGCCCATGGATCTTCGCAAGGAGCTGGAAGTCGAAGGCCTGTGGGGTTTGCACGGCGCGGAGCAGGCGCCGGTCCGGGGTAGCCACCACCTGCTCGCGCTCGTCCACGATCTTCATGGTGTCGGTCACGGCGAAACCCGGGATTGCCGCGCCGGAGCGCTCTGCCGCGGCGATCGCCCGGTCGATCACCGCCGGCGTCACGAAAGGACGGGCGGCGTCGTGGACGAGCACGAGGCGCGGCGACCGGCCTTCGAGCGCCCGCAATCCGTTCAGCACCGATTCCTGCCGCGATTCTCCGCCATGAGCGGGCGGGAGCAGCCTGTCCGAGGTTTCGCTGTCCGTGAGCGCCGCCTCGTAGAGGTCGTGGTCGTCGGGGTGGATGACGGTCAATACCGCGTCGATCCCGGGATGGCCGAGGAAAGCCTCGAGGGTCCGCGCCAGAACGGAGCGGCCACCGATGGAGCGGTACTGCTTTGGAAGGCCGCCGCCGGCCCGCGATCCGCGGCCCGCGGCGACGATGAGAGCTGAAACGAGCATGGGTTCCTGAGATGAGGCCGGCGCCCTGATACGCGCAGGACGGCCCCCGAGCCAAGCAATATCGCTTGCACCGACACTGAACTTGTCTATTTCTTGAGCACAATGATGATTGATGAAAAATCAGGCGATAGCATACGCATCGGGACCATCGCCCTGCAGGGCCGGGCGGTTCTCGCACCCCTGTCAGGGGTCACGGATGCCGTCTTCCGCCGCATCGCCCGCCGCTTCGGGGCGGCCCTGGTCGTGTCCGAGATGGTGGCGTCCGACGAACTCGTCCGGGGCTCCGCCGAGGCCGTGCTTCGTGCCGAGGGGGAGGGAATCGAGCCCCATGTCGTGCAGCTCGCAGGGTGCGAGCCCCGTTGGATGGGCGAGGCGGCTCGGGTTGCGGAAGCCGCGGGCGCCCACATCATCGACATCAACATGGGCTGCCCGGCGAAGCGGGTCATTGGCGGCTATGCAGGATCGGCCCTCATGCGCGATCCCGATCAGGCGTGCCGGATCATCGAAGCCACCGTGAAGGCGGCGAGCGTGCCCGTCACGGTGAAGATGCGGCTTGGCTGGGACAGCCTCACGGCTCCAGACCTCGCCCGCTGTGCGCAGGATCTGGGCGTGCACGCCGTCACGGTCCACGGTCGCACGCGGCAGCAATTCTACAAAGGCAGCGCCGATTGGGCCGCCATCGCCTCCGTGAAGCAGGCGGTCTCGATTCCGCTCACCGCCAACGGTGACATCGGCACGGTCGAGGACGCCCGCCGCTGCCTCGCCGTGTCGGGAGCCGACGCGGTGATGATCGGCCGTGCCGCGGTCGGGCGGCCCTGGCTCGTCGGCCAGATCGCCGGCGCCCTGGCGGGCCGACCCGTGAGCGCTCCGTCCGCGGAGACCATGGCGGCCGTGGCAGTCGAGCACTACGAGGGGCTTCTGCGCCTCTATGGCGAAGAGGTCGGCATCCGGCACGCCCGCAAGCACCTTGCGGCTTACGCGGATTGCGCGGTCGAGGCGGGATTCGCCGTCGATCCCGCTGAGCGGCTTGCGCTCGTGACCTCCGAGGATCCGCGGGCGGTTGCTGCCGGCCTGCGCCGGGTCTTCGCGCACCCCTTGAGAGACGCCGCCTGATGCCGGAGATGAGCGAGCGCATCATCAACGCCCTGCCGCTCTCCGTGCTCACCATCGGGGAGGGCGGGCGGATTCTCCACGCCAACAGCGCCGCCGAAGCCTTCTTCGACGCTAGCCTGCGGGTGCTGCAGCGCCAATCCATGTCGGATCTTGTCCCCTTCGGCTCGCCGGTGCTGAGCCTCGTAGACGAGGTGCGCCAGCGCGGCGCCAGCGTGAGCGAACATCGCATCGACGTGGGTGGGCCTCGCATCGGCGCCGAGCGCATCGTGGATGCCTTCGCGACCTCGGTCGGCGACGGTACCAAGGATGTGGTGCTCATTCTTCAGGAGCGAACCATCGCGGACAAGATGGACCGCCAACTCACCCACCGGGGCGCCGCCCGCTCGATCACGGCCCTTGGCGCCATGCTGGCCCACGAGATCAAGAACCCGCTCTCCGGCATCAAGGGCGCGGCGCAACTCCTGGAGCAGTCGGTCGATTCGGAAGACCGCATGCTCACCCGCCTCATCTGCGACGAGACGGACCGCATCGTGAAGCTCGTGGAGCGCATGGAGCTGTTCGGCGACGAGCGCCCCGTGGAGCGCGGTCCCGTCAACGTCCACGGCGTCCTCGATCAGGTGAAGCGCGCCGCGCAATCAGGCTTCGCGCGCCATGTGCGCTTCGTCGAAACCTACGACCCGTCGCTCCCGCCCGTGCACGGCAACCGGGATCAGCTCGTGCAGGTGGTGCTCAATCTCGTAAAGAACGCCGCCGAAGCGATCGGCATCGACGCGCTCGACGGCGAGATCGTGCTCTCCACCGCCTTCCGCACCGGCGTACGCCTGCATGTGCCGGGTGCGCGGGAGCGGGTCAGCCTGCCGATCGAGGTCAGCATCCGGGACAACGGGCCCGGCATTCCGGCCGACATCGCCGCCGACCTCTTCGATCCATTTGTCACAACCAAGGCCCAGGGAAGTGGCCTCGGACTTGCCTTGGTAGCGAAGATCGTCGGCGATCACGGGGGGATCGTGGAATGCGACCCCGCCCCGCGGCGCACGACCTTCCGTGTCCTGCTGCCCATGGACCGCGCCCGTGACGGGCGCGGTTCCGAAAACTGAACGCCCGCCGAGGCACCGACGACCGAGAGGCCCGAAACCACCCCATGCCGAGCGGACACATCCTTCTTGCCGACGACGATGCCGCCATCCGGACGGTGCTGAACCAGGCCCTGTCCCGGGCCGGTTACGAGGTGCGCTCCACGTCGAACGCCGCCACCCTGTGGCGGTGGGTGGCCCAAGGAGAGGGCGATCTGATCATCACGGACGTGGTGATGCCCGACGAGAACGCGTTCGATCTCCTGCCGCGCATCAAGAAGCTCCGGCCCGAACTGCCGATCATCGTCATGAGCGCGCAGAACACCTTCATGACCGCGATCAAGGCCTCGGAGCGCGGGGCCTACGAGTACCTGCCAAAGCCCTTCGACCTTAAGGAACTCGTCGCCGTCGTCGGGCGTGCCCTGTCCCGCCCGCGGGGGACGGCACCGAACGGGCAGGCGCCGGACGGGGAGGACATCCCCCTCGTTGGGCGGTCGGCCGCGATGCAGGAGATCTATCGGGCCCTGGCGCGGCTGATGCCGACCGATCTCACCGTGATGATCTCGGGCGAATCCGGCACCGGCAAGGAGCTGGTCGCTCGGGCCCTGCACGATTACGGCAAGCGCCGCAAAGGCCCGTTCGTCGCCGTGAACATGGCGGCGATCCCGCGGGACCTCATCGAGTCGGACCTCTTCGGCCACGAGAAGGGGGCCTTCACGGGCGCCACCGCCCGCAGCGCCGGTCGCTTCGAGCAGGCCGAGGGCGGCACGCTCTTTCTCGATGAAATCGGCGACATGCCCATGGAGGCGCAGACCCGCCTCCTGCGCGTCCTCCAGCAGGGCGAGTACACGACCGTCGGCGGCCGCGTGCCGATCAAAACCAACGTTCGCATCATCGCGGCGACCAACAAGGATCTCCGGATCTCGATCCAGCAGGGTCTATTCCGCGAAGACCTGTTCTTCCGCTTGAACGTCGTGCCGCTCCGCCTGCCGCCGCTCCGCGAACGCGTCGAGGACATTCCCGATCTTGTCAGGCACTTCTTCGGCATCGTCGAGAAGGAGGGGCTGACCCGCAAGCAGCTCGACGCCGAGGCCATGGACCGGCTCAAGCGCTACCGCTGGCCCGGCAACGTACGCGAACTCGAAAACCTGGTTCGTCGGCTCGCGGCCCTCTACCCGCAGGATACGATCACCGGCCCCATCATCGACGCGGAAATCGACGCCCGACCCTTTGCGCCGCTGCCGGCTCCAGCCGGGCGCTCCCATGCCGCGCCGATCAGCGACGGGGAGGGGCTCTCCATGGCGGTCGAGCGCCACCTCGCGGATTATTTCTCGGGTTTTCGGGACAACTTGCCGCCGCCTGGCCTCTACCACCGCATCTTGCGGGAGATCGAAGGCCCGCTCATCGGCGCAGCTCTCGCCGCCACCCGCGGCAACCAGATCCGCGCGGCCGAGCTTTTAGGCCTCAACCGGAACACCCTGCGCAAGAAGGTTCGTGATCTCGACCTGCAGGTGATCCGCTCCGCTCGCTAGGTGCCCACGAAACACCCCTGTAATAATTTGACCACAGTGTTGTGGTGGTGCATCACCACGACACTCGAAGGCGCCGTTTGAAAGCGCCCCTGCAGGGCAGTTGCTTTTGACCCACCCGGACATCCAGCCGAAGCGCGCCGCCGGCGATGCGAGCCAGCGCGGTCCGGGCTGGTTCGGCGGCTTCGCCGTTCTGGCGGCGCTGACCTCGGCGCTCGCCACTTTCCTTATCCTCGCCGGTCTGACGCCGATCCTGCCCACCCACGACGTGGTCGTGCGAGTGCTGCTGACCAATGCGGTTCTCGTGCTGCTCCTCGTCAGTGTGGTGGCGTGGCAGACCTGGCGGCTCATCCGGGAGCGCCGGGCCGGTGCCGCGGGCGCCGGGCTCCATGTGCGGATCGTGGGCCTCTTCAGCCTCGTGGCCGTGCTGCCTGCCATTTTGGTGGCGGTCGTTGCGACCGTCACCCTCGAGCGCGGCCTCGACCCCTGGTTCACCGGATCGATCAAGGAGCTCATGAACAACACGGTGGGGATCGCGCGCGCCTACCGCGAAACCCAGTGCCGGACGCTCGCGCGCGAGACCCAGTTGATGGCCGCCGATCTCGGACGGGCGAAGGTGCTGTTCGATGCCGACCGCCGCATCTTCCGGGAGTTCGCCGCGTCGCGCGCCTACCTCCTCGGCTTCCCGCTCACCATGATCCTCGAGACCAACGGCGACGTGGTCGAGCGCATCGAGCACAAAACCATCGACGGCTTGGCCCCGCCGAGCCGGACCGATCTCACGGAAGCGAGCGATACGGAGGCCCTCTGCCTCGTTCCGCGCAACGGAAACGTCTTCCGGGCGGTGCTGAAGCTCCCCTCCCTCGGTGGTCGCGTTCTCTACGTTGCCCGCGAGGTCGATCCCCAGGCGGTCGACTTCCCCCCGATCGCCGAAGCGGGCGTCGCGATCTACAACGCGCTCGAACAGAAGAAGGCGGGCGTCCAGATCGCTTTCGCGCTCATGTTCGCGCTCATTGCTCTCATCGTGCTGCTGTCGGCCGTGTGGTTCGGCCTCAATTTCGCGAATCGGCTGGTCGCGCCGGTTCGCCGCCTCATCCATGCCACCGACCAGGTCGCGACCGGGAACTTCTACGTTCAGGTGCCGGTGCGGAGCGGGGAGGGCGATCTCGCCCATCTCGGCGAAACCTTCAACAAGATGACCGCCGAGCTGCGCCAGCAGCACAACAGTCTGCTGGAGGCGAGCGATCTCATCGATCGGCGCCGCCGCTTCACCGAGGCTGTTCTGTCGGGCGTCTCGGCCGGCGTGATCGGCGTCGACGGCGAGGGCACCGTGACCCTCGTCAATCCCTCGACGGAGGCCCTGCTGAAAGCGGATCGGGACTCCCTCGTCGGGTGCCCGCTGGCTGAGGTGTTCCCCGAAGTCGCGCCGCTGCTGGAGGAGGCGAAGCAGACGCGCCAGCGCCTATTCCAGCGGCAGATCCAGATCACCCGTCAGGGCCGCGAGCGCACCTTGAACGTGCGTGTGGCGAGCGAAGCCCACCGCAACGAGGAGCGCGACCTCGTCATCACCCTCGACGACATCACCGACCTCGTGACGGCTCAGCGCACATCCGCCTGGGCGGACGTGGCCCGACGCATCGCCCACGAGATCAAGAATCCGCTCACCCCCATCCAGCTCTCGGCGGAGCGCATCCGGCGCAAATACGGCAAGGTCATCACCACCGACCGGGAGGTGTTCGACCAATGCACCGCGACGATCGTGCGGCAGGTGGACGACATCAAGCGCATGGTGGACGAGTTCTCGTCCTTCGCTCGGATGCCGAAGCCCACCATGGGCGAGGACGACATCGCCGAGACCATTCGGCAGGTGGTGTTCATGATGCGGATCGCGCATCCCGAGATCGAGTTCGTGGAAACAGTGCCGGGCGGGCCAGTGGTGCTCGCCTTCGACCGCCGTCTCCTGTCGCAGGCCCTCACCAACATCGTGAAGAACGCCACGGAAGCGATCGCCGCGGTCCCTGAAGCCGAGCGGGTGACCTCCCGCATCGACGTGAGCCTCACGGAGGGAGCGGACGGGTTCCTGACCCTCGATGTGACGGACACGGGCAAGGGCTTCCCGGTCGAGGGACGGCAGCGCCTGCTCGAACCCTACATGACCACCCGCGAGGGTGGCACGGGGCTCGGACTTCCGATCGTGAGCAAGATCCTGGAGGAGCACGGCGGGGGCATGGAACTTCTCGACAACCCGGCTGGCCGGGGAGGGCGCGTGCGCATGCGCATCCCGCGGGCCGCGGCCGAAAACACCGAACGAGCTGCCGACGGCCGTGCCGAGGCCGGCATCGAAGCGGCTCCCATGAAGCGGCGTAGGGCGAGTGTATGAGCGCTGACATTCTGGTCGTCGACGATGAGGTCGACATTCGCGATCTCGTGGCCGGTATTCTCGAGGATGAGGGCCACCGGTCCCGCACGGCGGGCTCGTCTGACGAGGCCCTGGCCGCCATCGAGTCGCGGCGGCCGCATCTCGTTTTCCTCGACATCTGGCTGCAGGGGAGCCGCCTCGACGGCCTGCAGGTGCTCGACCTCATCAAGGGCCAGCATCCCGACCTGCCGGTGGTGATGATCTCAGGCCACGGCAACATCGAAACGGCGGTGTCCGCCATCAAGGCCGGCGCCTACGACTTCATCGAGAAGCCCTTCAAGGCCGACCGCCTCGTGCTCGTGGCCGAGCGCGCCCTCGAAGCCTCGCGCCTCAAGCGTGAGGTGCGCGACCTGCGCGCCCGTTCGATTCAGGCAAGCCGCATCGCCGGCCGCTCGGTCGTGGTGAACCAATTGCGCCAGACCCTGGAGCGGGTCGGCCCGACGAATGCCCGTGTCCTCGTGACCGGCGCCCCGGGCTCGGGCAAGGAGTTGGCCGCGCGGACCCTGCATTCGCTGTCCACGCGCTCCAACGGTCCCTTCGTGGTTCTCTCGGCCGCGACGATCACCCCCGACGTGATGGAGGCCGAACTCTTCGGCGTCGAGGCAGGCGAGGGCAGGGTGCGGCGGGTCGGTGCCCTGGAGGAGGCCCATGGCGGCACCCTCTATATCGACGAAGTCGCCGACATGCCCCGCGAGACGCAGAACCGGATTCTGCGCGTGCTCGTGGATCAGAACTTCCAGCGCGTCGGCGGCTCCACGCGGGTTCATGTGGATGTGCGGATCATCTCCTCCACGAGCCGCGATCTCGCCTCCGAGATCGCGGCCGGGCGCTTCCGCGAGGATCTCTTCCACCGCCTGAGCGTGGTGCCGATCCGGGTGCCCTCCCTGTCTGAACGCCGCGAGGACGTGCCGGAGCTGATCGAGTTCTTCATGGACCAGATCTCGGCCGCCACGGGCCTGCCCCGGCGCCGGATCGCGGACGACGCCATGGCGGTGCTCCAGTCCCACGACTGGCCCGGCAACATCCGTCAACTCCGCAACAACGTGGAGCGCCTGATGATTCTCACCTCCGGCGAGCCGGATGCGGAGGTGAATGCCGCCATGCTGCCCTCGGAGATCGGAACCCTGGTGCCGACCACGCCGAACGGAGCCGGGGGCGAGAAGCTCATGAGCCTTCCTTTGCGGGAAGCCCGCGAGATCTTCGAGCGGGAATACCTCCTGGCGCAGATCGCCCGGTTCAGCGGCAACATCTCCCGGACGGCGGAGTTTATCGGCATGGAACGCTCGGCGCTCCATCGCAAGCTGAAGTCCCTCAGCATCGGCGCCTAGCGCCCTTTGCCGGGCCGTCCACGCAAAAAAACCCCAGGAAAGTCACGAAGCTAAGCCGGACCCCTTGCGTAAAGGCATGCTTCGCCCTGTAATAAGTGGGCCGGTTCAGGACCGCACCCCCGTGCGGACAATCAATTCGGCTGCCCGACAGCCAAGACCGGTGGCGACGGGCTGGCGAGGCAACTTCCATGGCGGGCGATCGCGCGCAAAACCTGCAGGACACCTTTCTCAATCACGTCCGCAAGAACAAGATCCCCCTCACGATCTTCCTCGTGAACGGTGTGAAGCTCCAAGGGGTTGTGACCTGGTTCGACAATTTCTGCGTTCTGCTGCGCCGGGACGGGCATTCCCAGCTCGTCTACAAGCACGCGATCTCGACCATCATGCCCGGCAGCCCCGTCCAGCTCTTCGACCAGGCCGACGACGTGGCCGAGAAGGCATGAGGACGGGCCGCGCGCGGTGACGGAACCGCAAACCCCAGGGGAACACCGGCTCGCGCAGCTGGCCGAACCCGAGAAGGACGTTGCCGCCGGCACGCGAACGCTCGTCGTCGGGCCCTACCTCACCCGGCGGCGCCAGCCGCGCTCCGAAGCGATCCGGGCGCTCGACGAGAATCCTCGCCCGCCCGAGGCGCGCCTCGACGAGGCCGCCGGCCTGGCGGGTGCCATCGACCTTCAGATCGTCCGTACCCTCATGGCGCCCCTGGCGTCGCCGCGTCCCGCCACCTACATCGGCAGCGGCAAGGTCGAGGAATTCGCGGGGCTCATCCGCGCGGAAGAGATCGGCCTCGTGGTCATGGATTGCGCCCTGACGCCGGTGCAGCAGCGCAACCTCGAGAAGGCCTGGGGCGCGAAGGTCATCGATCGTACGGGCCTTATCCTCGAGATCTTCGGCCGGCGGGCCCGCACCAAGGAAGGTGCGCTTCAGGTCGAGCTCGCCCATCTCAATTACCAGAAGGGACGCCTCGTCCGCTCCTGGACCCATCTGGAGCGTCAGCGCGGCGGCTTCGGCTTCCTCGGCGGCCCGGGCGAAACCCAGATCGAGGCCGACCGGCGCATCATCCAGGACCGGATGAACCGCATCGAGCGCGACCTCGAGACCGTGACCCAGACCCGCTCTCTGCACCGGGCGGGGCGGAGGAGGGTGCCTTACGCGATCGTGGCGCTGGTCGGCTACACGAATGCCGGCAAATCCACGCTCTTCAACCGCCTCACCCAAGCGGATGTCCTCGCCGAGGACATGCTCTTCGCAACCCTCGATCCGACCTCCCGCGCCATCGATCTGCCCCACGGCGAGAAGGTGATCCTCTCCGATACGGTGGGCTTCATCTCGGACCTGCCGACGATGCTCGTGGCGGCGTTCCGGGCAACGCTCGAGGACGTGATCGAAGCCGACGTGCTGCTGCATGTACGCGACGTCGCGGGTACCGAAACGGAGGCCGAGTCGGTGGACGTGCAGCGCGTCCTGCGCGACCTCGGGATCGACCCGAACGACTCGAACCGCCTCATCGAGGTCTGGAACAAGGCGGATCTGCTGCCCGAGGACGAGCGCCAGCGGCTCCTGTCGCTCACGGAGCGCACCGCGGAGCACCGGCCGGTGTTGATCTCGGCGCTCACCGGGGAGGGGGTCGACACGCTCCTCGCCGGCATCGAGGAGCGCCTGTCGACGGGTCGCCCCTCCTACGAGGTGGTCGTTGCGCCGGAAGACGGCCAGGGGCTCGCCTGGCTGCACGAGAACACCGAAATCCTGGAGCGGCGGACCGAGGAGAACGGCAGCACGGTTGCGACCGTCCGATTCACGCCTGGCAAGGAGCCCCGGTTCCTCAGTCGCTTCCCCGGAGCGCGCCGGCTCTAAGGCAGGCGGCTCAGGCGCGCTCGGCCTCCTTGGCCTTCACCCAAAGAGCCTCCATCTCGTCGAGGCTCGCCTCCTGCAAATCCCGGCCCTCGTCCGCGAGACCCTGCTCGACGGCCCGGAAGCGGCGCTCGAACTTCGCGTTCGTGCGTCTCAGGGCCGCCTCGGGATCCACGCGATAATGCCGCGCGAGGTTCGCGACCGCAAAGAGCAGATCGCCGATCTCGTCCTCGATCCGGTCGGGATCGCCCGATTCCGCGGCCTCTTGAACTTCGTCTAGCTCCTCGCGCACCTTGTCGGCCACTTGCGCGGCATCGGGCCAGTCGAACCCCACCTTGGCGGCCTTGGAGGTCAGCTTCATGGCCCGGGTCAAGGCGGGCAGGGCCACGGGAATGCCGCCCAGGAAGCCGGCCTGTGGCTCCGGCGGCTGGCCCGCCGCCGCGCGAACCGCACGGCGCTTGGCCTTCTCGGCCTGCTTGATCTCGTCCCAGAGCGCCTTGACCTGATCGGGCGCCAGGTTTCGGGCATCGCCGAACACATGCGGGTGTCGGCGGTGGAGCTTGCGGTTGATGGCATCCACCACGTCGCCGAAGGCGAACGCGCCTTGCTCCTCGGCCATCCGGGCGTGGAACACCACCTGGAGCAGCAGATCGCCGAGCTCGTCCTTGAGGTCGCTCAGGTCGCCACGCTGGATCGCATCCACGACCTCGTAGGCTTCCTCGATCGTATAGGGCGCGATGGTCGCGAAACTCTGTTCCAGGTCCCAGGGGCAGCCGGTGTTCGGCGTTCGCAGGGCCGCCATGATGTCGAGCAGTCGCTCGATGTCTCCAGCCGGACGCACCGCATCGGCAGGGTTGTTCGGCATCTCGGACATCGACTCGGCTCCGGTGGCTCACGGCGCATTCCTCACGACGACGCAGCGCCGCCGCTGTCCTAAGCCGCGAACAGGGGAGACGCCAGCCAGCCGAACAGTCTC
Organism: Microvirga sp.; assembly: GCA_035944635.1. Classification (GTDB taxonomy): domain Bacteria; phylum Pseudomonadota; class Alphaproteobacteria; order Rhizobiales; family Beijerinckiaceae; genus Microvirga. Next base: position 158 of record DASZAZ010000042.1, on the reverse strand, counting down.
GCCATCTCCATACCCGTTGTCGGTGCAATTCAGAAATGGCACTGGCTGTGCAAAGTTGAGAGGACACCGGTGCTGGTCTGATGGCACGCGCCAGGGTGGGGGAGGCCGCGGTGGAGCAGGTCAGGGTTGTGCAGCCGCGGCACCCTGCTTCAGCATGC
>DASZAZ010000041.1:0-28559 GCA_035944635.1 Microvirga sp. | reverse complement strand
AGGGCAGCACAAGCTTCCACGAAGTGGCTCCGCTCAATCCAACCCTCCGCCAGAGCGTTTCCTTTCAGGCGTTCATCGAGGCGCGCCACCCCCTCCTCCGCGCGCTCGAGCGCTGACGCGATCTGGGCCCAGGGCAGCTCCCGGGGCAGGCTGTAGACCGGAGGCGCGTTAGACAAGCTGAGAGCGTAAGACACTGATAACCCTAACAGGAAGGCAGCATAGACAAGCTATCGAAGCCTTAGCTTGGTTGATGCTGATGGTAAAGAGAAGCCTACCCTGACCATTGATAAGTATCCTTTATCGATGGTCATGGACAAGGACCCACAAATCGGCTCTGGTGGGCTCCCGCACCGCCCTTCCCTGCCCTGGTCCGCCAATGTCCAAAGCCGTTTCCAGGACCGCGCCTGTCCTGACCTCGACCGACGATCCGCTCCTCGCCCGCGAGGCGGAGCTCGATGCACTCGCCGGCATCCTGCCCTTCGACGCCCGCGAGCGGCTGGCGACGCTCCTCACCGACGAGGACGCCGCCACCCTCAAGCACCTTGTCGAAACCGGCATGGGCGCCAACACCCTGCGGGCACTGGCCTCGGATCTCGGCTACCTCGAAGCCTGGTGCCGGTCCGCAACCGCAAAACCCCTGCCCTGGCCGGCAACCGAGGCGCTGGTGCTGAAGTTCATCGCCCATCACCTCTGGGATCCAGTGCAGAAGGAGAACGACCCTAAGCACGGCATGCCCGAGAACGTACGCGACGAGTTGCAGGGTCTCGATCTCCTTCGGATCGACGGCCCACACGCCCCTTCCACAGTCCGCCGGCGCCTCGCCCACTGGTCGACCCTGCACCGCTTCCGCGGGCTGGACGGCCCGTTCAAGGCCCCTCGCCTTAGAACGGCCCTGTCGCTCGCCGTGCGGGCGAGCCGCCGGACGCGCAGCCGCAAGAGCGAGCGGGCGGTCACCGCGGAGGAGATCGAGACGCTGCTCGCCACCTGCCTCTTTGATCACCGGTGTCTCGACCAGCGCGATCGGGCCCTGCTCCTGGTCGCCTTCGCCTCAGGGGGGCGGCGGCGCTCGGAGGTGGCAGGCTTGCGGGTCGAGGACCTCGTGCACGAGGCGCCGGTGCCACTCAGACCCGACGACCCTGACAGTCCCAAGGTGCCGAAGATCACGATCCGGCTCGGGCGCACCAAGACCACCTCGGACGAGGAGGACGCCCGCGTCGTGGTGCTCGGGCGCACCGCGCAGGCGCTGCTGGATTGGCTCAAGGTGGCGGGGATCGAGCGGGGAGCGGTGTTTCGGAGGATTGATCGTTGGGGTCGAATGGGCACGACAGCGCTCGACCCACAGAGCATCAACGCCGTGCTCAAGAAGCGCTGCGCCTTGGCCGGGCTCGACCCAGCCCTGTTCTCAGCCCACGGGCTGCGGTCGGGGTTCATGACGGAGGCTGGCCGGCGCGGGGTGCCCCTGCCCGAAGCTATGCGCCTCTCCCAGCACCGATCCGTGCAGCAGGCCGCGCGCTACTATAATGAAGCTGAGCTCGACCGCGGTCTCGCCGTACGGCTAATCTAACTATTCGAGGTTACATACCCCACCAGTTCAGGGGCAGTGGAATTGAGGTCAGAACGCAATGCGATCCACCGACTTATGCCAGCGGACGAGCGCCGCCAGCCGCACCCTCATGAGGGTGCGCTTTTGCATTCGGCGTCTCGCCTCCTCTTTCGAATGCGCCCTAAGCCTGCTTTCCCTTCTGACCAGTCATTGGCAGTTTGGACCCGCTGATCGAGTCGCCTCACCGCCATCATAAGACCTGCGGTTATCAAAGGGGCAATCTTCTTCGGCCGCCTCGGTCCAGCGGGTGCTGCAGCTGATCGGCTCTGTCGATCGCCAAAGGCTCCTGTCGCCGCGGTATGATCATGAGCGCGCCCGGCGAAAAGCCGTACGGGTCAGCCCTGAAAGCCGAAACGCATCCGGCTGGCAACACCGTTCCGCCCAGAGCTCTACTCGAAGCGCACTGCTCCTCCTCGAATCACGGACAAGCTCGTGTTTCGTAGGATAAGCGCGGAACGCCTCTTGCGTGGACGCCCCTACGCTTCCCTTCCAACTGCGCATGCACCTTTCAATGCATACGGCCCTCCGCTCTGCTCGACCTTCGGGCATGCGCGAGAACGTGGCAGGGGCGGCACAAAACAACCGTCTTTCGCCGCTACGCCGCCAGCTTCCAACGTGTGAGCGGGCCACCGCGCAGGTTCTTAAGACGGCGCATGTGATGCACTGCGAACGGACTTGTCGTCGCTGGCACCAGTAAGCCGGATGAGAAGGAGCCGCGTCAGTCAGCTCCGTTCTCGCGAACACTCTCTTTTTCTCCGAGCCACAGCGGCGCACAGCTTTCGGTGACGATCCCTCGCGCAGCCCGGACACTCAATCGATTGAGGCGTGACGGTGGTTGACTCGCGCCGCTGATGAGCCTGGACAAGTTGCGTTTGTCCGTAAGTCCGTTCAGGCAGCGGTGCAGTGCGTCCGTTGGGACAACCAGAGCGGCAGGACGCTTCGGGAGTTCGTGACCACTTGTGACGACCACTGCTCCGCGCGACCCGCAAGAGTCCAAAAGGCGCTCAACTCATCGGCGCAGCAGGACCCAAAGTTCAGCGGTCAAGGGCACGAGATCCTGGGCATAACTCGCGATTATCGCGGGAAGGAAGGTCTCTCGTCTGACGCGAGCGAAGTCGAACGGAAATCCAGCTTGCTCGCCGAGCATCGCCATAAATGACAGCTGAGAGCGGCCATTCCCTTCCCGGAAGGGATGAATGGCATTGAGTTCGCCGAGAAAGCGTGCCGCCTCGGTCACGAACTGCTCGGCTGTGCGCGCGTGCAACGCGGCAGGAAGCGTGGCGAAAAGCCGCCTCATCTCGCCCTCGATATGTTCGGGAAAGCAGAAGGGATTGCCGCCCTTCGCCGTGCGCACGCTGCGGTACTTGCCCGCCCAGCTGTAGACATCCTGGAAAAGGTGGCGGTGAACGCGACGATAATGGCTGGGATCAAACCGTCCGCGCGGCAGGGCCTCCCCAGCGCGCAGTGTCGTCATCTCGAGTTCGAATGCCTCGAGAAGCGCAGGATCGCGCAGGCCAAGCCTATTCTTGAGCGTGGTCGTGCCCTTGTAAGTATAAGGATCGTCGAAGGCGTCGTAGCCGACCGACATCACCTGCGCAATTTAGCGTCCTGGTAGGCGCGGATCACCTCAGAGCGCTGATCGTCGGGCGAGAGCTTGCGCTTTTTGATATCGGCTAGGCGCTTCCGGCTTGAAGCGCTCATGCTGATTCCTTCAACCGCCGTGATCGCCGCGAAGGTGCGCTGTCCAAGGACGTAGCCCGTCGCGTCCGGCTTCGGCCCTTTGCTGGTCTTCTTCATGCACCCTCGGCGGTCAGTGTGCGTGTGCAGCCGTGCTCGTCCTTAACGGTCGAGCAGCTTGCGCGCCTGCGAGATCCGATCCTTGAGCCCGGCCTGAAAGCTCGGATCGCGCCGCCGGGTTTCGATATGAGTAGAGATCGCGGCACGAATGACGTCGGACACGGGCCGATTCTCGACGCTCGCGACCATTTCTAGTGCCTGCGCTTGCTCTTCGGAGAGCCGCACCGTCATCGCTTTGGCCTGCTTCATAGCGCTTTTCTGCACCAAAACGCCGCACTTGTCAACCGACGTGGTAGCGTGGTATCAAGGTATCAACTAATGGAGGTGGCAATGACACGTGAGAAGGAACTGGAGGAGCGCGGACGCCCGGATCGTCCGAAGGCGTTCCAGATCAAAATCGATCGGATGACATACACGGTCGAGGAGCCCGTTTTGGGCGGAGCGGAGCTGAGGCGCTTGCCAGAGCCGGACATCGGGGCGGATCGCGACCTCTTCGAGGTGGTGCCAGGTGGGTCGGATCTGAAGATCGACGTCGACGCCAGGGTCGAGATGCGCAACGGCCTGCGATTCTTCACGGCACCCGCGCAGATCAATCCAGGCCGCTGAGGGAGTGCCATGCTGCCGCCGGTTGACGAAGAGTACCTACAGGCGCGCGCGCCGAGCCATACGGTTGCGCTCGATGGCGGCATGATCGCGATTGTGATCTCGGCCTTCTCTCTGCCCGATGGTTTCACCGCGCGGGCTGCCGACCTAATGCTGCGGCTGTCGCCCGGCTATCCTGATGTCGCGCCGGATATGTGGTGGTTCGAACCCGCGCTGCGCCGGTCGGACGGGCAGGCCATCGCGGCGACTGATTCGCACGAGGTCTATCTCGGGCGCACTTGGCAGCGCTGGTCGCGCCACCTCCAGCCGGGCCAGTGGCGGTCCGGCATCGACTCGATCGAGAGCTACCTCGCGCTCGTTCGAAAAGAGTTGGACGCTGCGGCCAGAGGGCGCGCCGCATGACCATCACCCTCGTTCTTCCCGGCTCGCTTGCGGACGAGATCACAGCCGCTTCGCGAAATTCGCTCGAATGCGCCGGTGTTCTTCTCGCCCGCCGCATCGGCGTCGACGGCGATACTCGCCTTCTAGGCCGGTCCCTTCACTGGGTTCCGACAGCTGCCTATCGCGAGCAAAGCGCGTTTCACATGCTGATCGGCTCAGACGGGTATGTCGGCGCGCTCGGTTTGGCAGAAGCGGACAGCGCGATTCCCATCTGGTTTCATACCCATCCCGGCGAGACTGGCGCCCCGCTGCCGAGCAAGCACGACCGGCAAGTCGACCGGGAGATCAGCGACCTGTTTCAGTTGCGGAGCGGCACGGGAATCTACGCTACACTGATCGCGTCGCCTCGCGGGGAGAGCTTTGTCTTCAGCGGTGAGGTGACCCCTGAGGGCGGCGAGACGGTGTCGATCGATCGGCTTTGGATCGTTGGTGACCGCTGGCGGTTGCTTCAGAGCTTCGCCGACCACGTGGATGCACCAGACGGCATCTTCGACCGCAATGTGCGCGCCTTCGGGCCCGACATCCAGCGCGTCCTGGGTGATCTGCGCGTCGCGATCATCGGGACTGGTGGGACCGGATCGGCGGTTGCGGAGCAACTCGTTCGGCTAGGCGTTCGGCATCTCCTGTTGATCGACAACGACACGCTGTCCGCAAGCAACGTCACCCGCGTCTACGGCTCGACGCCCGAGGACGTGGGGCGGCCAAAGGTCGACGTCGTCAGGGCCCATCTGATGCGGATCGCCCCCGATCTGACCTGTTCGACGGTCCACGGGATGGCGACGGTGAAAAGCGTCGCGAAGGCGCTGCGTGCGCCCGACCTAGTGTTCGGCTGCACCGACGACAATGCGGGTCGGCTGGTGTTGTCGCGCTTGGCAACCTTCTTCTTGACGCCGGTGATCGACGTGGGCGTGCTGCTGAGCAGCCGCCGTAGCGGCGTGTTGGATGGAATCGACGGCCGGATCACCACTCTAACGCCTGGCGCGGGCTGCCTTGTCTGCCGCAATCGCGTCGACATGGCACGCGCGGCGGCCGAGATGCGCACACCGGACGAGCGGCAGCGGTTGGCGGACGAGGGCTATGCGCCGGCCTTGGGTCAGGTCGAGCCTGCGGTCGTGGCGTTTACGACCGCTGTGGCCGCCGCGGCCGTGAACGAGCTGCTTGAACGCCTTATCGGCTATGGTCCCCCCGATCGGCCGTCCGAGACGCTGCTCAGGCTTCATGAGCGCGAAATCTCGACCAACCGCGCAGCGCCGCGTGATGGGCACTATTGTCATCCGGCCCAAGGCAAATGGGGCGCCGGCGACGAGGAGCCGTTCCTCGGCCAACTTTGGGGCGCGGAATGAAGATCTCCTGGTGGCAATGGATCCCTTTCCTGCGTTGGCGCGTGGTCGGCATGGCGGAGTCGGCCGACGCTGTGCCTGATCGTCTTCCGCGCAACGGGGTCGCGCTGGTCGGCGACGCCCGCCAGACGAAGTGGATCGTGTTCGATTGCCCCTGCCGGACAGGACACCGGATCATGCTCAACGCCGATCCGGCCCGACGCCCGCACTGGACGATGAACGACCTCTCTCGGCTGACCGTTTCGCCGAGCATTGACTACCGGGGTACTCAGCGACGGTGCCATTACTTGATCCGCAGCGGTCGGATCGCCTGGGCCAAGGACAGTGATCGATGAGCGACAGCGGACAGGCGACCGAAGAGCCGCAACCAATCACGCCGCAGCCACCGCGGGCGATCGAGAAGACGCCCATGTTCACGGCGATGGCTGCGGCGCGTTACCAGCGACAGACGCTCATCCGAGACATTGAGGCCAGTCAGCCGAAGCTGCTCTGCTACGTAGCTGGTAACAAGGCGCCGGTCGACCGCATCGACACCCTCGGCTTCGTAGACATGCTGCACAATATCATGCCTGGCGATCCGATCGATCTGCTGCTGCATACGCCCGGCGGCGATATAGACGCGGCCGAGAAGCTCATCATGCTCGTGAGAAGCGCGGCCGGCGAGGAGGGGCAACTTCGGGTTATCGTTCCCGACTACGCCAAAAGCGCGGGCACTCTCATGGCGCTCGGCGCCAACGCGATCGTCATGAGCGACTCGTCAGAACTCGGCCCGATCGATCCGCAGGTGTCGACCAAGGATGGCAATGGGTCAGATGTGGTCTATTCGGTCTTGACTTACCTAAACGCTTATGAGGCGGCGACTAAGGCGTTGCGCGACGCGCCCGATGATCTCGCCAACCGCCTCACCTTTGAGAAATTTGATCCGACCATAGTGCGAAAGTTTCAATCGGTCAGGGATCGGGCGCGATCCTTTGCCGAGAATCTGCTCAAGCGGCGTGGGAAAAACTTCTCCAAAATTGCTAGCGAGCTGATGGACATCAACAAATATCAGTCACACGGTCAGATGATCGGCTGGGAGGCCGCGTCGGAGATTGGCCTGACGATTCAGTATATACCAACAGCAGACCCAGTCTGGCGTAAATATTGGGCGCTCTACTGCCATCTGCGTCTTGCCATCGAGAGCGAGCAGCGGATTTTCGAGTCGAGCTACGTTTCGTTGCTGCTATAAAGAGTCGCTCGGTTTCAAAGCACATGTCCGGCGGTTGGACTCGCGCCTGCCCGCTTTCCTGCCAGTGCTCCTCGTCCGCGTCTTGGTAGTCACCTTGCCCATACTCGCGCCAAATCTTGGCCGTCCGTTATGAGGTGTCGTTCTCACTGGCGCCAAGGGCCCGTATCGCCCGCGGCTTCTGCTCGCATCCAGCCAGTCTTGCGCCGCTCAGGTCCAAGCAGCGCATCCAGGAACAGACCGGCGGACTGCGCCATGCGCTCCTGCAGGAACAAGGGCCTGATCCGAGCCTTCACATCCCGCAGAGACGACGCCCACAGCTCCAGCGTCGCCTCAACCGACCCGCTCGCCATCCATGATCTCCGAACCATGGCGACCCACAGAGTCAGACATTCCCCAAGACCGCAACTGTAATGCTAGCATTACAGTTGCGGTCTACGTTTGATGTGAGTTTGTCGTGCGGCGGCTTGATGAGCCCTCCGCCAGAGGGACCACGCGATGATGTGGGCTGGGCGGATGCGCCGCTGCGCGAGCTTCATCGCAATGCGTCTGATCTCCTGAACTGACCAGCGGATCAGCTCACACTCCGAGGCGCTCGGCTCCGTCTTTTTGGGGGCGGCATGCTGTTGGCGTGATGCCGCACGGCCGCCATCATGGCAAAGGCCAGCATCACGAGCGAGACATGCCGATGCCAGCCGTGCCAGGAGCGGGTCTCGTTGTGAGCAAGCCCAAGCTCCGTCTTGGCGGTCTCGAACGCATCCTCGATCGCCCAGCGTCGCCCCTCGACCGCTACCAGCATCTCAATGGGTGTGCCGGCCGGGCACCAGGTCGTGAAGAAGGCGAGTTCACCATCTGTGAGGCTGCGGCGGATCAGGAGCCCGCGCGTCCACACCCCTGGCAGGCTCTCGTTGTACTCATCCGCTTCCAGGTCAGCGAGTTCGCAGTAAGCCCAGTCGTAGAGCCGCTCGCCCTTCGTGCCGGCGCCGGCTGAGAGACGCTGCCAGGCACTTTCATCCAGCTCCTTGGCAATCTCCTCTGCCGTGCCACCGACCTCAGGCTTGCCAATCCACGAGTTGAGGTGATGTGCGCCGCTCACGCCCAGCACATAGCCCTTGGCCTGCCGGCGCAGCATCATCTCGATCTCGCTCACACCATAGACGCTGTCACCCGCCACCCAGGCGAAGGGCACATCCGCAGCGATGGCTCTCTCGATCATGGCTCGTGCAAGCTGGGGTTTGGTCGCAAAGGCGACCTCCTCCGGCACATGCGCCGCGGCTCTGCGCATCGCATCATCCGTCCAAGCTTTTGGCAGATAGAGCGCCCGATCGATGAAGGCATGGCCCTTGCCGGAGACGTAGGCGGCAAAGACCCCAATCTGGCAGTTCGTGATCTTGCCCGCTGATCCCGTGTACTGGCGGCCCACCCCGCAAGAGGCCTTGCCCTGATTGAGAAACCCAGTCTCGTCCAGGACCAGAACGGCATCAGGCTCAGCCAGCACCTCGATTGCATAGTCCCGCACCACATCGCGCAGTGCGTCGGCATCCCACTGAGCCCGTCCCAACAGCGCCTGCTGGCGCCAGGGACCAGCATCGCTTGCCGCCTCCGCTCGCATCCAGCCGGTCTTGCGCCGCTCAGGCCCGAGCAACGCATCCAGGAACAGGCCGGCTGATTGCGCCATGCGCTCCTGCAGGAACAAGGGCCTGATCCGCGCCTTCACGTCCCGCAGCGAGGACGCCCACAGCTCCAGCGTTGCTTCAACCGACCCGCTCGCCATCCATGATCTCCGAACCATGGTGGCCCAGGGATTCAGAGATCGCAGAAGACCGCAACTGTAATGCTAGGGCCGGTCGTCGCCTGAACTGATTGGATCGACTGGCGTTTTGCTCCCCCTGGAGAGGAGGAGCGATGCTCAGCGTCGCACAATGGGCTCCGCTGGAGCGCCTGATCGAGGCCTGCCGGCCCAAAGGCAAGACGCCGCAGGATCTGCTGCGGACGATCTCTGCCATTCTTTGGCAGCACCAGAACGGAGCCAAGTGGCGGGCTGTTCCAGATGAGCTCGGCCCCTGGTGGCGAGCAGCCCAGATCTTCACTCACTGGGCCAAAGCGGGTGTCTGGGATCGTCTCCTGAGCCATGCTCAGGAGCGCGAGGTCACCGCCTTGTCGACCGGAGCGACTGGGCACTGCTCCTTGTTGCGTTCGCCACGGGCTGGCGCCGCTCGCAAGTGGCGGGATTGCGGGTCGAGGACCTGGTGCACGACGCGCCGGTGCCGCTCAGGCCCGATGACATAGACAGCCCTAAGGTGCCGAAGATTACGATCCGGCTTGTCAACACAGCGTCGGCCCCGGCGCCCCCTCCGCCGCAGGCCATCGGGTAACTCGACCGCCAAGCTCGCGTCAGATGACCCGGCTCTCGGTTAGCACGCGGCGTTACAGGCCGATGAACTGACTGACGAGACCCCAGTCTTTAAGCGCTGGCGTATTGGTCAGGAGGATAGCGAGGCACCAAAGCAGGTCGCGCAGCGTCGTGCGGAAGACGGTCTCGATCAGCGTTGATAGATCCTCGTCCATCACGAGAAAGCCAGCGTCGTCAGCGTAAAGCAGCTTGTTGCGATAGTCGGCGCGTGCTGTAACGAACTCCCGAACGCTTATTCCTCGTTGATCGCGGATTATCTTCGCGAAGTCGTTGAAGAGCGCATCCGCCACCTCAGGGCAGGGTTGATCGTTCCAAGAGACGGCGACTGCCAGTGGGTTGTGCGTGATGAGTTCCTCGCCCATCCTGTCGAAGATGGGCAGGACGATCCGGTCCTGGACCTGCGCAAACTCGACGTGCCAGTGGAGCACGTCTTCGAATCCGTTTACCGTGATGCCTTGGGTGACCATGTCGCCGAGCACGAACCGGAACTGCGACAGGACCGGGTAGAAGGCGCGCTTCACCCGGTGATTCTTTGAGCGGCCGATGAAGTCGCCGTGCTCTGGCATCGCGGCGGCGTTCAGCTTCAGCCATTCGAAGATGGCGACGACGAGTTCCTCTTCGGCGGCGACAAGGCGGATCGCACCCATCTCGTCGTCGACGCCAGCCAGGCGGAGCGCCTTCGCATAGTGATCAAGCGCCTTGCCGACGCGGGATCCAATCTTCCGAGGCGCGACCTCGAAGATGAGCTCGATGACCTCGCGGCCGACGAAAGGCCCGATGATAAGGTGGGGCGCGGACTCCGGCATCCGCAGGTCACTTCCCAGTCCGCGCCTTCGGCTTCGGTTTAATACTCGGTTTCTTGGGTGGCGCGGCCTTTGCCGCCGCAGGCTGCGAGCCGCGCCGCTGAGCAGGCTGCGGCGGCACGCCCGATAGCGACTCTTCCCCGACCTCCGAACTGGCGAGGCGCCGCTCGAGGCGGACGCAAGTCTTCGTCATCTCGACGAGGACGGCCGCTTGCGCCGCCGTGACCGCGGGCGGCTTCGTCGCGCCGTGTCCGGCGAGCGGCTCCTTGTTGCGGCGGTTGTAGGTCTCCTGAATGAAGTCGAGGAGTTGCTCGGGCAGGAGCGAGCGCTTGCGGTAGCCGCCGATGAACCCGCCGAGCGACTGCGCCTCGACCGCTGGGTCGTCGAACACCAGCTTTGCGAGTGTCTCGAACACCGTTGCGCTCGCGTGCAGCACGCCTGCAAAGTCCTTGCGCTCGAATGCGGCATTCATCCGCTCGACGAGCAAACGGACGTTCGGGTGCTCGGGCTCGGAGGTCTCCTCCTCCAGTTCGTCCGTCGCCAGGATGCGTACGCCGACATCGTCCTCATCGCCGCACGTCTCGAACCTGATGGAGACGTTGTCCGCCGCAAGGATCGCGTTTACCCGCTCGATCGGCAGCATGCCCTGCTGGAGCATGTCGCCCAAGGTCTCGACGAGGGCCGCGGTGTCGGGACGGCGCATCACCAGTTCGATCTCGGCATTGTGCCAGGCATATTCGACATTGGCGTACATGCCCCAATCGTCGGGCTCGAGGCGGTGGATCGGCATGTCGAGCACCGTCCGGGCGATGTTGATGAACTGGTTGCGCCGGATCAGCTCGATCTCGGACTCGCGCGCGGCGGAGCGCGAGCGCATCAGACGCAGCCGCGCCTCGTTGGAAATGACTTCGGCCTCAAGCTTCCGCTTTTCAGCCTTCTTCAAACCGTCGAAGTACATGTTCCGGTCTCTTCGATCTCATCGCGTGGCTGCACCACGCCCATGAACGCGCGCAACAGGCCCAGTCAAGCCCGTCGCAAGCGGGCGTGCTCGGCCAGCAGGAAGGTGATGTAGCTGCGGATGAGGTTGCAGTAGAGCTGCGCCTTGTTCGGCTGGACGGCCGCGCCGCTGGCGAGGTCGGTTCCGTGGCGTACGCCCCCGCCGGTCGGCGACGACAGGTAGCCATGGAGCGTCGTCACCCAGCCTAGCACCTGGTCGAGCGTCTTCCCCTTGTTGTGGCGGCGCAGCTCCTCGGCGATCTTATTGAAATATTTGCCCTGGATCGAGCCGCTGCCGAGATCGAGACCCTGGAAGGCAGTCGAGACGGTCTCCAGGAGCTAGAGGATCTCCTGCACCGCCTGGCGCGGTCGTCCTTCGGCCAGCAGCTGCTCCGACTGCTTCAGCGATTGCTGGATGAGACGCTCGGCCTGCTCGTCGAGCGACGGGGCGCGCTCCGGCACCGCGATCGGCTGCGGAGCTGACGTCGCCACGAGGTCGGGCGGCGCAATCTGGAACCCGGCGTTCGCCTCGTGGAGCACGCGGTTGACCATGCCGACGTCGGGGAGCGCGATGTCGGGGTTGCGAGCTTGGAGCGCCATGCAGGCGTCGTAGAACGCCTCGATGAAGAGCGGCGCATTCTCGGCGGCACAGCGCATATAGTCGTCGAGGTCGCTCCCCGCCCAGCTCGCGCTCGAGCTCCAGTTGGAGGTGAAGCCGGCGGAGTTGGCGAAATGCGTTTTGAACAGCTCAAAGATGGGCTGGCGATCGCCTTGCGCAGCAATGCGCCCGATGAGGGCCGACAAGCCGTTCACGACAGCGAGGTCGGCGGCTCCGGGCGAGGTGAACCGCCATGTGGGATTGAACTTCAGCAACGACGTGATCTCTGCAACACGGACCGCTCCATATGGACAAGAAAAGATAGGGTTATGTGTTTCGGAGCGCCGCTCCGATACTTCTGATTCGAAGAGGAAGCCGAAATCGCCTCCGAATTCAGTGGGCCCGAAAGTCGGACTGCCCGGCAAGAGCTGTGCTGTTCTCAGGCGTCGGGTCTACGGGTGAGCAGCGGAAAATGCCGCCGCTCACGCTGTCTTGGCACGTTAGGCCACGCCGGCGAACGTCAGGAGGTCGGTCATGGTGAAATCGCCGGCGGTCGTGCCGTTGCGGCGCGGGAGATCGGGCTCCCAATCCCGATCGGTCGACCAGTAGGACTCGGGATCGCTGAGCAGCAGGCCGAAGAACACTTCGGCGAGGATCCGGCTTCCAACTTTGCCGAGCCTCTTGCCTTGATGCTGGACGAGCGCTTCCTTGAGGACGTAGTACCAAAGCGGCGTGCTCTCGTGGAAGTTCAGGTTCTCGAGCTCGGCCAGCTCGGCGGCGGTGAGCTTGGGATAGCCGAGCTCGTCCGCAATCGCTTGACCAGAAGGCACGTCATGCTTGAGGTGGCGCTCGAGGTTGCGTCCCGCCAGGCTCCTCTTCTCGTCGCCGGGCCCGACGAGACCCGGCCCGACGGGCAAATCGAACATCGGCGAGGAGATGAACGGGTCGATGCGCTTGTTGCGCTTGACCTTCGGCCTCGTCGTCGCTGGCTGGCCGTCAGCGGTCGGGGCGACCTCGAGCGTGCCGAAGTCGAAGAAGACGTCCCACTCGACGAACCGGCGTTCCGCGCGGCGTCCGCCGCGCAGATCGTTCGGATCACCCTCGCGCGGATCGATCGTGGCATCGAAGATCGGCGCTCCGAAGCCGATGTTGATCTTGTAGCCCGGGCGGATCTGAGTGTGCCCGAACCGGTATGCGGCGATCTGGAACTCTCGCGGCATCATGGGCAGGTCCGACGGTTCGTAGATCGTCGGGCCGTTGTCGCGCACGTCTTCGAACACTTCCGGATCGAGCGACACGCGGAGGAACTGATTCACGACGATGTACTGATAGTGCCAGCGCACGGTCTTCTGCGCCCGCTCGAACTGCGCGTCGGGGCTCTCGTTGGGGAAGTTGTCGACGACCCAGTCGACCACGCGGTTGTGGAACTTCAGGAACGCGAGTTGGAGCTGAGAGATGATGACGTTCTCGTCGTTCCTGGGATCGGCAATGATGGCGCGGTGCTCGCTGGTGCGCGGCAGATCGCGCGCCGCCTCCAGGTCGATCAGGAACTTCGCGGGCGCAGGTCGGTCAAGCTCCGAAGTTCGGTCGTAGAGCACGCGGTCCTCGTCGGGACCTCTGCCGTAGACGCTGTCGAGATCGAGGAGCGGGGTTCGGAGGTTCGGGCCGTTCGTCGCCGGTCCTGGCAGGGGCGCCGGGTCGAAGGTGATGTCGTGGTCGAGGAACTGGCCGAGGAAGGTGAATCCCACCGTCATCTCGGCGTTCGGGTTGTCGGGATTGCAGGGAACATTGATGTCGCTAGCGTCACACAGGAGGTTGGCGTCGAGCGGGTTGGTGACGGTGATCTTTGGGTCGAGCGCGTCCATTAGCCCGCCCTTGCGACCGAGCTCGCGAAGTCGAGCGATAACATCGGTCGGGTCCTGTCCTTCCGCGAAGGACGGCAGGTCAGGGAACATCCTCCCGAAAGCCTCGCCTTCTTCGCCCCCGGCACCCTTCAGCGTAAGATTGGGGTAGAATTGATCCTGGAACATCCTAACGTCTTGGGTCCACGGCAACTTGGCGATCATGTGCGTTCCTCCCGACAGCCGAGGTCCACCTGCGACGCGCGGCCGCAGTCACACTAATTCCGAATCTGGCGACTGAACAGACTGAGCAGCTGCGACCTTGCAAATTTCGAGCCGCCAAGGCTGACCCAGCTCGGCGGACCTTGGGCTCCTCCAGAATGAGGAACGGCGGCGCTCAGGCGTTGCCTCCCTATCGGAAATCGAAGAGCGGGATTCCGAGCTTCCTCGCCTTGTCGGAGAGGTTGTCCTGGCTGCCAGTGCCAGGGAACATCACGACGCCGATCGGCAGTACCTCGAGCATCTGGTCGTTGCGCTCAAACGGGGCGGTCTTGCCATGGCGGGTCCAGTCGGGCTTGAACACGATCGGCGTGATGCCGCGGTGCTCGAACCATCTCCGCGCCATGCACTCCGCGCCCTTGGTGCCAATACGGTGATAAGCGTGCCGCGCTGCACGGTTCCAGTGTGGCGCCAGTGGTGGCGGGGCAGTCCCGACCGCAGGAACACCCGCCCGACTCGCCTCGTCCATCATAATCGAAGCGACTTTGGCCCCCGGCAAGCGCGGCTCTACGCAATCGCGCATGCTATCCTCCAAAACTCCAGCCAGCTTGGCGATCCGTGGCACCGGTTTGAGTGCTACGGATCGCCTCGGACCCGTGTTAGCGCGCGTGGACGTATAGCATCCGCTTGGTCGGAGGAGGTGCTCGATGACATATTCGGCGCGGCAGGTCGCGGTTGTTGGAGCTGGTGTGGTCGGCGCCTCCATCGCCTACCACCTCGCGCGCCGTGGCGTGCGTCCTCTCCTCATAGACGGCGCCGCTGGTCCGGGTTTGGGCGTCACGGCCCAGAGCTTCGGCTGGGTGAACCTGATCAACGGCGATTTAGCGAACGCGCTAGGCTTCGCGCTCCGGCGGAAGGCCGTGGAGGAGTTTGAGAGGCTGGGCACCGCGCTGCCCCAGGCCCTAGCGTCAGCCAAGCGGGGCGCGCTTGTCTGGAAGCGAACGCCCAACGAAACCGAGCGGCTTGCCGGGTCCTACCGGGCGGCAGGCGTCGTCCTGGACCTTGTGGGACAGGCGCAG
The DNA here is from genome assembly GCA_035944635.1 of Microvirga sp. Lineage (GTDB taxonomy): Bacteria > Pseudomonadota > Alphaproteobacteria > Rhizobiales > Beijerinckiaceae > Microvirga. The sequence continues at coordinate 13,601 of DASZAZ010000041.1, read as the reverse complement.
GTTGCGTCCATGGAGCCGAACCTGCGGTCACCTCCGCCTTGCGCGGTGAGCTGCCCTGGCGACCTTGCCCTCGATCCGGTCCACCTTGCGTCCACGCTCGTCGAGGCGGCGCGGGAACTCGGCGCGGAGGTCTTCTTCCGCCAGACGGTCGTCGGCCTCGCCACGTACAACGGTCGCGTTACCGGGGTCGTCACGGGGGCAGAGGTCGTGCCGGCCGATGCTGTGGTCCTGGCAGCGGGCGCAGGTCTTCCCGGACTGCTGGCGACGCTCGGGATCGAGGTCGGCCTGGAGCTCTCTCCCGCGTTCCTCCTTCGGTTCTCGGCAGGGGCGCCGTTGGCTATCCATATCGTCAAGGCGCCCGACCTGGAGATCCGACCGACCACGCGAGGCGATCTTCTCGTAGCCAAGAGCGCCAGCGCTCCCACCGCGACCGCCGACAGTGTGGCGCAGGCCGCTCTAGCGGCGATCGGACGCCAGTTTGTCGGGGGCGAGTTGGTGAGGTTCCAGGCCGCCTCACTCGGGCATCGACCGATCTTCGCCGATGGGCTGCCTAGGCTTGGCTTTCTTCCTGGGATCAGTGGCGCCTACGTCGCTGCCGGGCACCCGGGCGTGATTCTCGCACCCCTCCTCGGCCGCTTGGCGGCGGCGGAACTCCTCGACGACATCAGTCCCGACGGCATCCTCCGTCCCAGTCGCCAGGTCGCGATGGCTTGAGCGATGGAGTCGGTCCACATGCGCAGAGCGGCGAGCTCAACGAAGGCCAGGAAGGAGGCCGCGGTCTGGTCGTAGCGGGTGGCCACACGCCGGAACTGCTTCAGCTTGGACATGAGCCTCTCCACGCGGTTGCGGGTTCGGTAGACCCGCTCGTCGTGCTGTAACGGCTCGCGGCGGTGCCGCCGGGCCGGTATGACGGGCCAAGCCCCGTGCAGGAGCAGGTGAGACCGCAGGCCGTCGGCATCGTAGCTGCGGTCGGCGACGATGAGGGTGCGGGCGAGACGAACACCGTCAAGAAGTTCGGGCACGGCGGTCAGGTCATGGCGCTCGCCGCCGGTCAGGGCGAAGGCGAGCGGCATTCCGCGTGCGTCGGCGCGGACGTGGAGCTTGGTCGAGAAGCCGCCGCGCGAACGCCCGAGAGCAACGGCGGGGCTTCTTGGCCCCCTTTTGCCCTCCTTGCGCCCGCCGCGTGCTGGTGGGCGCGGATCACGGTGGAGTCGAGCATCTGCACGCGCCCGGATGCGACGTCGACGTCAACAAGGGCTGCCGGGCGCCGGGCTCGAACTTCTTTCCGCCGCAGGCGCAGTGGTCCTTCCTCGACTTGGTCCTGACAAGCCGCAGCCTCACCGCGAGCGCCCGCTTGGGCGCTTCCTGGTTTGCGGATTTCGGATCGTTTCGCACCGTGATCAGCGCGCCGGAGGTGCAGGTCGAGACCGATGCTCAGGGTCGGGTGGGGCCTAAACATTTCGACGCAAAGGAGGGGAGCGGCAGTGCCGACCACTGGCCCGTCGCGATCCACCTCATCCGGCGTCAGTGAGTTGCGGCCGCGCCGGATAGGCTCAGAAGGATCAGCATCGCAACCGCTTGCCCTAAACGACGTCAGTCAAAGCGGCTGGTCGAAGTTCGGCCCGCCTGGACCACCGTAGAGCTCGCCCGCCGGCGAGACGGCGCCCGCAAAGGACTGTGCCGGGTCGGCGAGCGAACGACACGCGAGGCGTTCGCCGTCGCGGACGACCTGGCATCCCGACTGGGCCGCCAGGGCGCCTGGCCTGAGTCTGAAGTCCCCAGCCGCAGCCGCCGTGAAGCCTGGGTCGCCCGAGCGCCCGTGCGGTTCGAACGTCGAGTAGATCTTCAGCAGCGGCGGAAAGCCAATAGAGCTCACGTCAAAATCGAACTCGCTCTCCAGGTCGCGCCGGTCCCGCCCCGTCTCGTCCACGGGAAGCCAGCGGAAGCAGTCGAAGAAGGGCACTGTACCGCGCTCGGCCGGGATTCGCGCGAGCTCCTCGCCCTTGACCAATCCCTGCCCGCAGTTCGCCCGCGTTAGTTCCGCCGGGCGCGGCGCGCACAGCTCCGGGTGATGACCTGCCACACCGGTCTCGCAGAACAGGATGGCGTTGTTCCAATGGCGCAGGTGCACGGCCGCGCCCGTGGCCGTAACGGGCGCGCGCAGGTACCAGCTGTTGTGGAAGACGTAGATCGGTTCGGCGGGGTAGCGGAACGTGTCGGGCGAGGTGCCCGTCTCGGGCAGTGCGAACTTCAACACGCGCCCGGCCAGGCTCGTCTCGCAGAGCTGCTCGTCCTCGCGCATCCAGACGTCGACCGGCCGGCCGCCTCGGGCCTCGCGCTCCATGAGCGCGACCGGAAGCCAGGTGGCGGTCGCGTAATCGAAGCGGCGATCCAACGTGGGGTCGAAGGCACCCCCCGCCTGCGGCTTCGGCCGCGGATCGCGCGAGCAGGCCGGCCCACCGAGAACGTCATTCGACCAGCGCAGCGCCGGCATGTCGTCGAACCAGCCTCGGTTCGCGTAGACATAAATCGGCCCGCCGCCCATGTTGTCGAAGGAAAACCAGGCGTGGGCGTTGTGAACCTGATTGCGGGCGATCCGCACGTTCCGCGACCAGACCTCCATCTCGACCGGGTTGTCGCGCACGTAGGAGAACAGGTTGTCCGTGACCCAGACGTCGGTGTTGTAGCGGCAGGTCTCGGGCGTGAGTTTCGACGCGGGGATGCCTTCACACGCCTTGGCCTTGAGGCGGATGCCGTTATAGGCGCTGAGCACCCGGTTATGGCGGAACACGACTTTGCCGCTCACGTCGACGCCGCCGAGGAGCGCGCCGTTGTAGTGTTCCGCCACCCCGTGGTGGGTGACGCCCCAGGGCACCCCACGCCAGATTTGGCCAGGACAGCCGAACGGGGTCGGGCGGGCCGTGCCGTCCGGGGCGGCGCACGCTTGCGATCCCTCTCGCGCGATCGCGGCGTAGCCACTTGTGTCCTGAACCCACGTCACATGCTCCACCCGGATCTCGTCCGCCGGTCGCCCGGCCCTGCCCTTGACGGCCACGCCATAGCTGCCGCCGCGGATGAGCGCGCGCCGTAGCGTGAGCCTGCGGCTGCCGAGCGCGCGGACGGCCGACAGCCAGCAATCCTCGAACGCGAGGTCCTCGAGGGTCAGGCCGTCCACCCGGTCGACATCAATGCAGGTGGCTTCGGTCAGCCGGCCGCCTGATCCGAACGCGGGCACCGCGAACGGGATCGCCTCTGGGCCACTGGGCAAGCCGCGGGACGTGTCGGTCAGAGCCTCTAGGAGGTCGACCTTGCCAGTCGGGCTCGTCGCCGGCAGGCCGGCGATGACGAGTGCGCGCTCATCGCAGCTCTTCTCGACGTCGGCCGTTGGCATCGGGCAATCGCGCAGAGCGTCGATGGCTTTGCCCACGATCCTGGTCCGATCACCCAGGCCTCGCACGACGATCGGGGCCGAGGTCTCGTTGCCCTTCCCCCTGAGGGAGACGCGGCCCGCAAAGCGCGTCGTCCCGCTCGGCGCGTCGGCCAGGAGCTGGAGGGTATCTCCGGGCTGAAGCAGTGCGAACGTCGCATCGTCATAGCGGCGCGTGACGCTCGCGACTTGCCGACCCTGCTCGTCAAACCCAGCGCCGCCGCTGGGCGTCACGAAGTAGGTCACGGCCCGAGCGTCCCCGATGCTTCCTCCGAGGACGCAGAAGACAACCGGAAGCACGGTGGCCAGCTTGCGCTTGAACGAGCTTCGCCCACCGGAGCGCGGCACGGTGAATGAGTCCTGTGTGGGCACGCCCATTCTCCTCCAATTCCCCGAGGTGAAGGACTCGGGCCGCTAGCGGCTGCGAGAACGGGCCATCTGACCGCCGGAGTTTCCCGTTCTCTCCATTTGGAGACAGCCTCGTCGAGCCTCCGAGATCGGTCAAGGTTCCCGGCGGTACAACACGGCCGGTGGCTCGCTCGCGCGGCGTCGGCGCTCCTCGAAGGCTTGGAGGGCGACCTGCGAGGCGTTGTCGCCCCAAAGGGCATGGTTGACGGTGAGGAGCCGCAACTCGAAGTTCGGGTGCGTGTAGGTGGCATCGCCGAACACGCTCGGTGTCGCCAGCGTCGTTGCGCCGAAGTGATCGAGATAGCGGATTGCGCTCAAGTTCCACGCGAGGTTCGCCAGCGTCGTCTGGAGGCGTGTGGCCGCGAGCCAGCGCGACACGTTCTTCCCGCTGGGCGTTGCCGCCGCCTTGATCTGCTCGATCACGAACCGATCGGCTTCGGTCTCGCGCACCTTCTGCTCTGAGGCTTCGAAATTGACCCGTCCGCCCGCCGCTGTTGTCTCGAACTGACCTGGATGGTCATCCACGACGTGGCCAACCTCGTGCAGGAGCATGAAGGCCAGGAGGAGCGCGCGGTCGACGGTCAGCATCTGGTCGGGGCGCGCTGTCGTCCGATCGTCGAGCCATCGGGTGAGCGCGTGCGGCTGTAAAAACACGCAGTCGCAGCGTGCCGGCACCACCAGGAACAACCGCTTTGGTAACTGATCGGGTGCGAGCAACTGAACCCTCACCGATCGTCGCTCCGCGGCTCCATTCGGGGCCTCTTGCCAGGCCCCGACGAGCTCGATCGTGCGGGACGGCCCGAGGATGAGATTAGCCGCGGCGATCGCCTCCTCAGCCAACGCGCGACCCTGCACGGTTTCAGTGTAGCCGAAGCGCGCAGCGGCGTCGGACGGCGCCCCGCCATCGTCGGCGCAACCCGTCACGATCGCAGCGAGAAGGATCGCGGCCGCAAGCACCCTCACAGCTGGTCGATCCGGCGCTGCATATCATCAAGCGCGTCGCGCGCTTCTCGCTCCCCCTGTTCGCCCTTGGCGTCTCCCACCGCCCGCTGGGCTTCCCGGATGATCTGCGCGGCCCGGTCAGCCCGATCGTACCGGGTCTGGCCCGCCTTCTCGGCCATGGTGCCGGCCGCAGTCAGGACGGCGGCCAGAGCCGCCAGCACACCGATCACCCGGGCCACCCGCCCAGGCAAGCCGCCTAAATCCGCGGATGCCGCCCCGCCTCCAGCCGGCGCAGGCGCCGGGGTCCGACCAAAGTAACCGAGGATGAGGGTGATGGCCGCCGTGCAGAAGAAGCTCACCCAGCTGGTCACCTCGCCAGCGAGCTTCAGGAGGCGCCCTTGCTGGTTGACCCCCGTCATGCGCGCCTTCGCGGCCTCGACCCGCCGCTCGATTTCCTCGCGCGGGAGGCGGGCGCTGCCTTCGAAGGCGGCTGCCAGGTCGGCCACGGCGGGGGGCGCACGCCAGAACGGTCGCTCGATCACTCCGTGAGCGACCCAGGCGGCCAAGAGGAGAAGCAGCCCAACGCCCACGACCCGGAAGCCTGCCATCCTTCTCCCCCTCCTCGATGCTCACGCGCTTTGGGGCGCCCGATCATGATCGTCCCCGAGCTGCCGTGAACTCTCGCGGCGCTGTGCCCGCTCCAATCGGTCATCTCCAGGTCAGGTTAGAACCGAGCGCTGGATCGCGATCATGCGAGCCGAACCCGGTGCTCTTCAAGTCCAAGGTCGGCCTTCGGGCGCAGAACGAGAGCTTCGGCCCTGGAGAGCCGTGGGATGACATCGGCCCAGGTTAGAAACTCGTCCACACTAACGAAGTCATCTCTTGTCTTTGTCACACAATTGATAAGATTGATTTGGACGATGGGAAGCCCTGGGGGTTTTTCACCGATGGTGGCGTCTAAGTGGCGCTGCGGTTCGAACAGGCTACGGCCCTGCGCTGGTCAGTACCAGCGGCGCACAACGCCCAGAGGCCGTCAGAGGGGGCGAGACGGGTTCGGCACACGAGCGGGGGACTGAGATATGACCACGAAACAAGAGGTCGACCGCGCCGTTCGCGAACGCCTCGCGGACGAATCGCTTCTGTCCGAAATCACGCACTCGCTCGGTCAGATCCGGGCCGGAAAACCGCTTCAGGCGGAACCCGATCCGTCCCGCCGCATCCGCCGGGTTCAGGCCGTCACCGGACTGTCCCGTCACAAGGCCGAGGCGGTCGCCAACTATGTGAATCTGGACAGCCTCGATCTCGACCCGGCCGAGCGCTCCGGCGCGGAGTCGGTTCGCGGCCGCACGGTCGATTTCGTAGGAGCGGCCTTCCTCGCCAAGGGCGCCGCGGCGGCAAGAGCGGTCGGACGGGTCGCGTTCAAGCAAGGTCCAGGCGAAGGCACAGGCTTCCTGATCTCCAACCGGCTGCTGATCACCAACAACCACGTCATCCCGAACGAGCGTGCGGCCGTTCAGTTCGTGGTCGAGTTCGACTACGAGCTCGACCTGAACCAGAAGCGCAAGGCCATGACATGCTTCGAGCTCGACCCGGACGCCTTCTTCCTGACCGACGACGAGGACGATCTGGACTTCACGGTCGTAGCTCTGGGAGAGCGGGTGTCCGGCCCCGTCGAGGCGCACGAGCTCGGGTTCTGCCCCTCAAGCGGCGCAGCCGACAAACATGCGCTCGGTGACTGCGTCAACATCGTCCAGCACCCGGATGGACGGCTGAAAGAGATCGTCGTGCGCGAGAACAGCCTGGTCGCTCGCGGTCCCTTTGCCTTGCATTACCTGGCTGACACGGAGGGCGGATCATCCGGCTCGCCCGTGTTCAACGATCAGTGGGAGGTTGTGGCGCTCCACCACTGGGGCGTGCCCCATCGCGAGGTCCGGCTACCCGACGGAACGCCCCTCAACCGCGACGTCAACGAGGGCATCCGGGCCAGTGTCATCGTGCAGGAGTTTGAGGCGGCGCTGCGCCACCTCGACGGGCCACGTCGGGCGCTCCTGGCGGAGGCTTTGCGGCTCGGAATCGCCAAGCCGCCGGCCAGACCGGCCGAGGTCGACAGCGCGCGACGCGGGGCCGTGGGTGAGGCGCGCCGGTCGGGCGATGCCCCCTCCCCTCCCGGGGACACGCACGGCTCTGTGATCCTGTCCACGGACGGCTCGGCGACGTGGCGAGTGCCGATCGACATCACCGTTCGTGTTGGCCAGCCTGCGGCGCTGCCGGCCCCACTACCCGCGTCAGGCGATCGTCCCTCCACGCGGCACACTCCGCCCGCATCTGTCACGCCGTCCGGCTCCGAGAAGGCAAAAGTCGATCGTAACTACAAGAAGCGCCGGGGCTACAGTCCCGCGTTCCTGCCCGGCCATCCAGTTGATCTGCCGGCGCTGTCGGACGAAATGGCCGCGATTGCTGCGCCCAATTTCTGGGCCCGCCCCGACGACGACCCACACGAACTCAAGTACCAGCACTTTAGCGTGGTGATGAACGGGAGGCGCCGGCTTGCCTTCTTCACCGCTACCAACATCGACGGCGGGTCGTGGAAATCGATCAATCGAAAAACGGGCACGGTCGAGTCCGTCGACTCCACTGAAGACGATGCCGACGAGGGGGCCGGTGCGGAGGGGCGCGAGGCCTGGTACGAGGATCCGCGCGTCGAGGACGAGCACGAGACAGACGACACGCTCTATCTTCGCCAGAAGATCGATGGCGAGTTCCCAGGACAATTGCGCATCTTCGAACGCGGCCACCTGACCCGGCGCCAGGACCCGGCCTGGGGCGACGACGACGCGGCTCTGCGGGCGAACGAGGACACGTTCCACTTCACGAACTGCACGCCTCAGATCGGCTTCTTCAACGAAGGCAAAGCCAAACGAAGTCCTGAGCGCCGCAAGGGCAAGGGAGCGAGCGGAACGCTGCACTGGCGCGCGATCGAGGACTACGTGCTCGAGAACGCCAAGGCCAAGGACCAGAGGGTTACGGTATTCACCGGCCCGATCTTCGATGATGCGAACGATTTCGCCTGGCGCCAGCACATCGTCCCGGATTTTCGGGTCCCGCGCGAGTTCTGGAAGGTGGTCGTTCGCGTCCAGGGCGACGACCTTGTCGCGACGGCCCTGCGCGCTGATCAGTCGCCTCTGATCGACGAGCTGCCGGAGGAGCGCTTTCGCGGCTTTCACGACCTCGCCAAGGTCAAGAAGTACCACGTCTCCGTGCGCGAGATCGAAGAAGCGACTGGCCTCGATTTCGGCAAGGCCGTGCGCGAAGCCGACACGTTCGTGGCAGGTGCCGAAGCGCGTCGCGATCCGCTCTTGAGCCTCGACCAGGTCTCACTCGAACGCCGGCGAGCGGACGCTGACGAGCGATCCGATCGCACGACGGCAAGTGCCAGCGAGACACGATCGCGGGCGCCGAAACGCCGCGACGGTCTCTCCTGAGCTGGATCGACAGAGAGTAGGCCGGCGGGATCAAGGTGGAGAGGGGAGCATGGAGACCATTACGCAAGAAACGGTAAAAGACTGGGCTACCGCCATCGTCGCCGAGATCGAACCGGACGACATCTTCGTAGTCGAGGACGGCTTCAAGGCGACACCGGAGGACTGGCACCGGGCCGACGCCCAGGACGAGGGCCGTTTCGTCGACGGCGTGGAGGTCTCGACCTTCGCTGCGATGGTGGTGCCCTTCCTCCTCGGCTTCTTCGGCGATGTCGCAAAGGACGTGGTCAAGGACGTCGCCAAGAAGGCTGTGGGCGCCTTGCTCGATCGGTTTCTAAAGCGCGAGGCAACCAGCGATGAGACTGCCAGGCTGCAAGGCGAGATCGACGTCGCGATCGCGAAAAGCCGCTTCACGGCAGAGCAGAAGCGGACGCTCAGGGACGGCTTCGAAGCGCTCTTCGCCAAGCTCGGGTCCGACTCGACCCCTGCAGCGGCACCGTGAACTCGCCGGGTCCTGAGGTGAACGAGCACCCGCTCCGGCTTCTCGCCCGGTTCGGCATGACCGAGCGACCAGCGGCGGTCGCCGTCGGGATCGTCGCCCTGCTGCAATATCTCTTCCTCGCCAAGCTGTGGGAGGGCTACCCGATCAGGTTCGCGGGCGATGTGATTCACGCAAACGTCGTCGCGGCGGGTCTCGCTCTGTCGCTGATCGGAGCGGCGGCGATCGCGACCGGATCCTTGAGGTCGTGGCGACGCGGCGATCTCGCCGCCCGTAAACTCGAACACCCCGCGGCCCATGCCTCCTTCGGCCCTGTGCGGGCTCTGCTCGACGAAGTGGCCGGGCGTTCAATCCTCTCGGGTCCTGGACAGCGACCGGCGCTACTCTACACGCTGAAGAACGCACGCGCGCTCGAAGCTCGTGAGACGGGACGGTCGGGCGCTATCGTAGTCGGCCTGGAGCAACGAAAGGCGCTCCGCCAGGATCCAGACGCCTTCGGGGCGCTTCTCGGCCATGAGATCTCCCATCTCGAGCTTGCCGCGACACGCATCGAGACCTGGGTCCGGCGCCTGACGTTTCTTCATCTGCGGATTCTCGGCTGGCTCACACTGGTTTTTGTCGTCGTACTCGGCTTCATCGACCGGCGCGGGGTCGGCTCCTCGCCGGCACTGGCCGGCTTCAACCCGGTCTTCGACCTGAGCCTCTACGGGCAGCTCTCGTCACAGGCAACCGTGCTCGCCCTCTCGGCCGCGGTGGTCTTTGTCTACGCCTACTTCTTCGTGGTGCGCCGTGAGCACGCCCACGACTTCCGCGGCAGCCAACTTGGCGCGACCGGCGCCCTTGCCGAGCGCGTCTTCACATCGCGCGCGGGGGAGACCGCCTCGGCCAGGACTAAGCGAGCGATCACCGACTTCGCCGGGCTTCATCCGAGCACCGCCGCGCGGCAGCAGGTCCTGGCACGGCAGGACTTCGTGTTGCTCTCGGCCGTCCTGTACCCGGCCATCATCGCGGCGATCCAACCTTTAGGTCTCCTTCTCACGGCGGGCTGGCGAACGGTTTTCGGGATCGAGACCCAGCTCTGGAACCTTGGCCTAACAGCCGGAGCGGGCCTCCTCTTGTATATGGCACTGCGGGCCGACATCGTGCGGCTCGGGATCGGACTCCTTCTTCACCCTCGCCGCTACGTTCTGCAGGTTCCTCTCTACGCAGCGGTCGCCGGTATCGCGACGCAGGTGCCGCGCTTTGCCCTTGAGTTCCTGTTCGGGCTGCGCCGCAACATCCCCCTGTCGATGATGGGCGAACGGATCTGGACCGGGTTCTGGTCCGGCGGTGGTCGAGTCACGCTCATGGTCGCGCTGGTGCTACTGGCGCTGGCCTATCTCGCGGCTGTTCGGATCGCGGCGCTGGGCGAATTGCGCGCCGGGCGCCTGTCGTGGTTCGACGGCCTGGCCTCCGCTCTGGTGGTGGTCGGCGCGTTCGCGATTTCGAGCCTGTCAAGCCCCCGGTTCATGCTGGACGTTGCCCTTCTCCTCGCCGGCGTTGCCCTCCTTTACGCCGGGGTCTTTGCCGTCCTGCAGCGCTGCGCTGCCTGTCGATCTCGGACCCGCTTGGGGGCGCTTCGGCTCAGCACGCGGTGCGCCTGCGGTGCCGAGCACCTCCCACGGCTCCGTCGATGGACCACGACCCCTTTCACTTGCCATCTTATGGCCGATGCAGGCGCGAGCGATGGTCAGACCTCTCGGGGGCTGACCGGTCGGAGTGTCTCCGCCGCAGCGTGAAGTCTGCCGGGGTCGAGGCGGCTGGCGAGCTGACGCGCGCGTAACGGGCCGGGTGCAGCGCGCTTCGGCAAGCGGCACCCAATGGGAGCGGGGCACCATGCACATCATCTTCTTCCTCCCGGGCATTCTCGGTTCCAAACTCTTCCTCGGCGAGGAGGAGGTTTGGCCGCCCACGCTGGGGGAGATCACGCTCGGCTACGAGCGCATCGAGAAGCTCGTCGACCCGGCCTGCGTGCCCGGGGAGGTGATCAAGCGGGTCTGCATCTGCCCTATCTACGAGCCGATCCTAGCCGACCTTGCCAGGCTCGCGGACGGGGATCGGGCGCGTGTGCGCGAGTTTGCCTACGATTGGCGCTTGGACATCCGCCAGACCGCAGACGCCTTCGCCAGGGCCCTCAACGACGCGATCTCGGACGGCGCCGAGCGCATCAGCGTCGTCGCCCATTCCATGGGCGGGCTGGTGGCGCGCCTTGCACTCGAAGATCCTCGCTACGCCGCCGCGCCCTGGCTAGCAAAGGTCAGCGATCTTCTGCTTCTGGCCGTGCCGCAGCTCGGGGCCCCCCTCGCGCTCGCCCGAGCGCTCGGGCTAGAGGGCACCACAGGTCTGGCTCCCGAGGACCTGAAGGAGATCGCCAAGGACGGTCGTTACCCAGCCCTCTACCAGCTTCTCCCCGCTCCCGGGCAGCAGGCGGTGTGGAACGCCACCCGAAACGGGACTACGCTGCTCGACCTCTACGATGCAGCGACGGCGCAGGCTCTTGGTTTGGCCGCTGAAAATATCGAGGTGGCCCGCGCGACGCATGCGCGCCTTGCCGCCGGGCAGCGCCCCGACGCCACACGTTACATCCATCTCGGCGCAACGGGGCTCTCGACCTGCCTGCGTATCGAACTCGCGGGTCCGACTGGGAACATGAGGCCGCGGATGATCGCGGCCGATGATACCGGCGACGGAACCGTGCCCCTCTGGAGCGCCGTCTCGGGAAGCCGCCAGCATCACGTCACCCCGGGTGACCACGTCAAGTTCTTCACGGACGAGCTCTTTCGAGAGATGCTGTTTCGGCTCTTTGGGCAGCGCCTGCCGGCCGTTCCGTTCGCCACAGCCGACGAGAAGCCTCGGATTGCGATCTCCATCGACGCTTTTACCTACGCCGCGGAGGCGCACATTGATGTCCTGCTCGTGCCCTTGAACGCCACCGCCCGCATCGACGGCGCCCTCGCGCTCCAAGGGTCTGCTGGACCTGCGGGCGCGGACGACCTCGCGTCCGCCCGGCCGCCAATCGCTGTGCGCTACGAAGGGCCTGCCTTAAGAACGCTTCGGGTGAGGATGACCGCCCCAGCCCATCCGGGGCAGTACCGCCTGTCGTTCTCAGGCACCCACGCCACGGGTCCCACCGACACCGCGGCCTTCGCGGTGAGCCAGGCCGTATGACCTTGCGGCCGCGCCAGCGCCGGGCCCATTTACGAGAGCAGGCCCTCTCGGTCCGCGCCTGGGCCGAGCAGAACCGCCTTTTGCATGCCGGCCGCTTCTCACTGGCACTGAACCCCGCGCTCGCGGTCGACGCCGAGACCTTCTCGGCGGGCGGCGCCGTCGCGTTTGCCCGCAAACCGATCGTTGCGGTCGGCATGAACCCGAACCGGGGCGATAAGGGCGCCGTGGTAGTGTATACGGCGCGCCCACTGAGCGCGGCCGAGGCGGCGCAGGCCGGTGAGAACTTTCGGGGCGACAGCGAGCTTCTTTTCCGGGTCGCCCGGCCCCTGACGCTGGACCCGGGCGTTGCCGCGCCGCTCGCGGCCAGCCTGCCCGACGTGGGGCTCGGAAGCCGCTACCCTTGCGGTGCCTCGGTCAGCATCGGGAATGTTCGCGAGGCAGGAACGCTCGGCTGCCTCGTCCGCGACGGTGCGGGCGACCTCTTTGGGCTGTCAGCCAACCACGTCACCGGAGGCTGCATGAACGCCCGGCCTGGCACGCCTATCGTAGCGCCCGGGATCAAGGATGTGGGTGCGGGTTTTCCCAACCCACGCACCATCGGTCACCATCACCGCTCGCTGGCGCTCGTTCAGGGCGACCCTTCCGCGGTTGACGCCTCGCGTAACCGTGACGCAGCCACCTTCCGCATCCTCGACCCGGAGACCATTTCATCTACGCAAGGCGGGCATCACGACACTCCATCGCTCGTCGCGGATCCGATCGAGGACGCCCTCGTCGAGAAGGTCGGGCGAACCACGGGCCTGACCCGAGGCATCATCGAATCCGAGATCATTGGCCCGTTCGCGGTCAGCTACAAGACGACGGTCTTCCACTCGGCCGAGGAGGAGACCCCATTCACGGGACAGGTGTTCTTCGAGCCGGTTTTCGTGATCCGCAGCGAGCGGAGCGGCCCATTTGCTCTTTCCGGCGACTCGGGCGCGTTGGTCACCACGGTTCCCAAGGCCGGAAACCAACGGGTGGCCGTGGGACTTGTCTTCTCAGGGCGCGGTAGTGACGAAAGCTACATGCTCCCGTTGAGACCTGTTCTCGACGACCTCGGCATGACGATCGTGTCCGGGCATGGTATAGAGCAAGCGTGAGTGAGATGGGTCAGGCTGCTGAAAAGCTCGACAATGCCGGGGCGCCTTCGGGTGACGTGCGGCGGGCTCTACTCGACCAGCTCGCGCTCCAGCCCGGACAAGCTGTGGTGATGCGCCGTCGCGCTGAGAGCGGTGAGGACATGCTGGTGGTGCGCTTGGCGCCCGGCGTGCGGCTACAGGCACGTCCGAGCCGTTTTGGAGACTTTGAAGTCGCCTACGAGACGGCCCGGCCGCCTCGGGCAGGACGCTGGTAGGAGCGCTTCTTCCACGGCACCGTCTCAGTAGCTGGCTTCAGCTACGCGCCACCATGATGTGCATTGGACGAGTCTGCCGATAGACGCCTCCGATCTCGGGATTGGTGTCGCTCTGCACTTAAATGTGAGAACGCGTCAGTCTGGCTTCGTCACTGTACAAATTGATGAGACTGAGCGGCGGCCGGGTCTCGATTCTGCGCCAATTGTGAGACTGTAGCTCGTCCTTGGTTCTCAGCCTCGACCTCG
>DASZAZ010000040.1:0-37090 GCA_035944635.1 Microvirga sp. | reverse complement strand
CACGAAGGTGCTTAAGGCAGGCGGGTCTGAGACGACCAGCAGACCTGCCGAAGCGCGGGGCTGGCGCCTGTGAGATCATCGTGCACGGGGCGCGTGCGGCACCGCTCGTCCGGTGCCCTCCCTCCCTGTTTCTCACGCCGCTGGCTTGGCGGTGCCGTATGCGCCCCGTGCCCCCACCAGGGCACTGAGCTACACGAGACCCGCACCCCCGCCCTCACAGGCGGGGATACAGGCGCAGGATCAGTACCCCCGTTTCACGTCCGAGAGAGCCCGGCCGAGTTCGTCGGCGAACGATTCCCGCTCCGGGGGCGAGAGCTCGCGGGCGATGGGAAGCGTCTGGCCCCGGGAGATGAGCGACAGGCGCTGGAGGCCGAAATCCTCGTCGTGCTCGCGGTCGAGGCGGGTCCATAAGGGATTGAAGCGGAATTCCTCCCGCTTACCGCGGTGGGACACCCGGCGCACAAGGAGCTGGAACGGGGTCAGCACCAGTTCCTCGAAGGCATCGCCCCGGCGGAAGTTCACGCGAAAGGCAATGTAGAGCGCCAGCATGTCGAGGCCGAAGAAGCCCGCGACCGGCCAGAAGCCCAGCACCACGAAGGGGATGCTGGCCACCAGCGTCGCAAGGCAGCAGAGCGTCATCACCGTGCGGAAGGCCTCGGGCCCGAGCGAGCGGTGCGGCCGGATCACCGCCGTGAACACCGGCTGTTCGAAGGCTTCCGCCGAATCCTTGCTGCCGTCCTGCATCACACGATCATCGCCCGTTTCGGGTGGCTTCGACGCCGCCCCGGCCTTAACCCGGCCTCGTCATGCCCTGAGGCCCTCGATATAACGCGCCCATGCCCGATCAGAAGCCGTCCCCCCGCCGCCCTGCGACCAAGAGCGCTGCCCCCAAAGGGAGCGCCGCCCCGAAAGGCCCTGCCTCCCGGCAAGCCGCGAAAGCCCCGCCCGCGAAAGCCTCGCCCCGCGCGAAGCGGGCCCCGAAGGCGCCGGCCGGCCCGCAGCCCGTCGGCCCCGAAATTCTGAGCGAGATTTTCAGGCGTTTCCAGGGCATCGAGCCCGAGCCCCGGGGCGAGCTCGAACACCTGAACGCCTATACCCTCCTGGTCGCGGTGGTGCTCTCGGCCCAGGCCACGGATGCGGGCGTCAACAAGGCGACGCGCGCCCTGTTTCAGGCCGCCGACACGCCGCAGAAGATGCTGGATCTCGGCGAGGAGCGGGTGCGGGATCACGTGAAGTCGATCAACTTCTTCCGCACCAAGGCCAAGAACGTGATCGCCCTGTCCCAGCGCCTCGTGGACGAGTTCGGCGGCGAGGTGCCGCCCTCGGTGGAGATCCTGGAAACGCTTCCCGGCGTTGGGCGCAAGACCGCCTCGGTGGTGGTCAACATGGCCTTCGGCATCCCCCGGATCGCCGTCGACACCCACATCTTCCGGGTGTCGAACCGCATTCCCCTGGTCTCGACCAAGGAGCCGCTGGAAACGCAGGAGGCGCTCGAGGCCATCATGCCGGACGAATTCCGGCTCCATGCCCATCATTGGCTCATCCTGCACGGGCGCTACACCTGCAAGGCGCGGCTGCCCGAATGCTGGCGCTGCCCGATCCGGGACCTGTGCCGCTACGAGCCGAAATCCTCGAGCCCCGACGGGGCGGCGGTGGAAAGCCTCGTCAACTCCGCCTGAAACCTTGCAGCGCCCCTCGGGCTCCGCTCACGGACGATGGCGGTGAGGATCAGCCCCGCCTGAGGCATTGGAGGGCCCCGCGGGTGCAGGCGATGCCCGGCGTCGAGCAGGCGGGGCCTTGCGCCGTGCGCTGGCAGATCACGCAACCGTCGGTCCATTCCGCGCAGCCCGGCGCCGGATCGGCGGCCACGGGGCGGACGGGTGCGGGCCAGAGCGCCAGCACCACGGCAAGCGTCGCGACGGCGAGCGCTACGCTCAAGGCGGTCACAATGCCAATGCTGTCGTCTCGGTTCTGCATGGGTGATCCTTAACCGAAGACGATGAGGCCTGCGAGCCCGGCCGACCCCACGACGATCCGCCACCAGGCAAAGGGCGTGAAGCCGTGGCGGGACACATAGGACAAGAACAGGTTCACCACGAGGAGCGCCGACACGAAGGCCGCCACGAAGCCCGCCGCGATCAGCGCGAGGTCGTCGAAGGACAGGATCTTGTAGTTTTTCAGCAGGTCGTAGGTGAAGGCGCCCGCCATGGTGGGCATGGCGAGGAAGAACGAGAACTCCGCGGCCGCGCGCTTGTCGGCTCCGAGCAGCATGGCTCCGACGATGGTGGCGCCGGAGCGCGAGACGCCGGGCACCATGGCGAGGCACTGGATGAAACCGATCTTGGCGTACATCAGGAGCGGAAAGCGCGTGGCGTCGTCGTAGCGCGCCTCGAAGCGCATGCGGTCCACCACGAGCAGCAAGAAGCCGCCGAGGATGAGCGTGACGCACACGATCCAGGGGTTGAACAGCACGCCCTTGATGAAGCCGTGCAGCACCGCGCCGATGGCGGCGGCCGGCAGGAAGGCGATGAGCACGCCGAGCACGAAGCGCCGGGCGTCCGGGTCGCGGGGGAGGGCGGTCGCGATGGCGAGCAGCCGCCGGAAATAGACGAGCAGGATCGCCAGAATGGCGCCGAGCTGCACCAGCACCTCGAAGGTCTTGCCGGTGGATTCGAAGCCGAGGAAGTGCCCGAGCAGCAGCAGATGGCCCGTGGAGGAGACGGGCAGGAATTCCGTCAGACCCTCGACGAAACCGAGGACGATGCCTTCGAACAGCTGATCCATGGAGCTCCCCCCAGGCCCCGAATCGGCCCGGCCCGGCGCTTCTAGTCGGCCCTGGCGCCCGGCGCTACCGGCCCGACGCCACGGGCGCGCATCCCCTTCCATGCCGGTCCCGCATGCCAGGGGAGCAACGGTCGTGACGTTCCCCTGCGCGCTCGTTACCGGACGCCTACCCGCTCCGGTCGTTGCGTTCCCTGTGCGCTCGTTACCGGACGTTAACCCGCTACGGTCGTGGCGTTCCCTGTGCGCTCGTTACGGGACGTTAACCCGCTACGGCCTTATTGGACGCCAATACCCCACCTCGCCACAAAAGAGCCCATGGCCGCCCTGCTGCAACGCTCCATCTTGCCGGCGCTCTCCTCCCTCAGAGCCGAGCATTGTGCCGCCCCCGAGGCCGATGGCCTGCCACTTCCGGAGCCCATGACGACCCTCCACCATTACCCCTTCTGCCCCCAGTCCCGCTTCGTCCGGCTCATCCTCGCCGAGATGGGCCTGGAGCCCACGCTCCAGGAGGAGCGTCCCTGGGAGCGGCGGGTCGACTATCTCCTCGTCAATCCCGCCGGCACGACGCCGATGTTCCAGGAGGAGAACGGCTTTGCGGTGCCGGGCGCCGTCACCATCGCGGAATATCTCGACGAGACACGGGGCTTGAGCCTCGGCGCCCGCCGCCTTCTCCCGAGCACCACGGTCGAGCGGGTGGAAGTGCGCCGGCTCCTCGACTGGTTCCTGGTCAAGTTCCAGGCGGAGGTCACCGACTACCTCGTCACAGAAAAGATCTATAAGCGCTTCATGAGGGCGGACGAGGGCGGCGGGCCGCCCGACATGAACGCAATCCGGGCGGCGCGGAGCAACATCCGCTACCATCTGAAGTATATCGGCTACCTCATCGGGCAGCGGAACTGGCTCGCCGGCGACCACCTGACCTATGCGGATCTGGCCGCGGCCGCCCATCTCTCCTGCGTGGATTACCTCGGCGACGTGCCATGGAACGAGGACGACACCGCGAAGCACTGGTACGCCCGGGTGAAGTCCCGGCCGTCCTTTCGCGCGCTCCTCAGCGATCGGGTGGCGGGCATGGCGGCGGCGGAGCATTACGCGGATCTGGACTTCTAGAAGGCGAAGCCCTCAAGGCGGCCTTCGCGGAGCGGGCGAAGGCGCTGGGCTTCGATCTCGTGCGGGTGGCGCGGCCCGACGCCATGCCGAGGGCTCCAGAGCGTCTCGCGGCCTGGCTCGATGAGGGCCACCACGGCTCCATGGAATGGATGGCCGAGACCGCGGACCGCCGGGCCGATCCCCGCGTCCTGTGGGCGGAGGTGCGCAGCGTCGTTCTCCTGGGCTTGAACTACGGGCCCTCCACCGATCCCCTCGCTTCGCTTCCCTTGAAGGACCGGGCCACGATCTCGGTCTATGCCCGCAACCGGGATTACCACGAGGTCATCAAGGGCAAGCTCAAGGAGGCGGCAGGCTTCCTCGCCGCCCGGGGCGGCTCGGACGTGAAGGTGTTCGTCGATACGGCCCCCGTGATGGAAAAGCCGTTGGCCGAGGCCGCAGGGCTCGGCTGGCAGGGCAAGCATACGGTGCTGGTGTCGCGCGAATTCGGGAACTGGCTGTTTCTCGGCGCGATCTTCACCACCGCCGATCTGCCCCCCGACGAGGCCGAGCGCGACCATTGCGGCTCCTGCCGCCGCTGCCTCGACGCCTGCCCGACCGACGCCTTTCCGGCCCCGTTCCAGCTCGATGCCAGGCGCTGCATCTCGTACCTCACGATCGAGCACAAGGGCACCATCCCGGCGGAGCTGCGGCCCAAGATCGGCAACCGGGTCTTCGGCTGCGACGATTGCCTCGCGGTCTGCCCCTGGAACAAATTCGCTCAAATCGGACGCGAGGCGAAGCTCGCCCAGCGCGAGGATCTGGCCGCGCCGCACCTCGCCGATCTGGCGCGTCTCGACGATGCGGCCTTCCGCGCGCGTTTCGCCGGTACGCCGATCAAGCGCACGGGCCGCGACCGATTCATTCGCAACGTGCTCGTCGCCATCGGCAATTCGGGCGAAGCGGCGCTTGCCGAGGAGGCCGTGCGCCTCCTCGACGACCCCTCGCCGCTCGTGCGCGCCATGGCGGTCTGGGCGGCCTCCCGGCTCGCGCCGCCGGCCCGGATGCACAGCCTCGCTGAAGGCCGCCTGGCAGCGGAAACGGATGCCGACGTCGAGGCCGAATGGAAGCAGGCGCTTCAGCCCGCCGAGGCGGCTGCGTGACCCTCCTCGTGTTCGGCTTCGGCTACACGGCGCAGGAGGGTCTCGACCGGTTCCGGAGCCGTTTCGACCGGGTGATCGGCACCGTGCGCAGCCACGACAAGGCATCCGCCATCGAGAGGCTGGGCGTCGAGGCTCGCGTCTTCGCCCCCGACGTGGCCGACCCGCGCCTTGCCGACGACATCGCCGAGGCCACGCATGTGATCGTCTCGGTTCCGCCCGGTTCGGAGGGCGACCCGGTGCTCCGATGCTACGGACGCGCGCTCGCGGAGGCCCCGCACCTCGTCTGGATCGGCTACCTCTCGACCATCGGGGTTTATGGCGATCATCGCGGCGGCTGGGTGGACGAGACCACGCCTGCCCAACCCACGAGCCCGCGCTCGCGGCAGCGGCTCGAGGCCGAGCAAGGCTGGCTCGATCTTGGGGCGCGTTCGGGCAAAGCCGTGCAGGCGTTCCGATTGGCCGGCATCTACGGCCCCGGGCGCAACGCGCTCGCGAATCTGAAGGAGGGCACGGCGCGGCGGATCGTGAAGCGGGATCAGGTGTTCAACCGGGTCCATGTCGCCGATATCGCCGCGACGCTGATGGCCTCGATGGAGCGGCCCCGCGGGGGCGGGGTCTACAACGTGGCGGACGACGAGCCTGCACCGCCCCAGGATGTGGTGGCCTATGCCGCCGATCTTCTCGGTGTTCCGGCGCCGCCGGAGATCCCCTTCGTCGAGGCCTCGTTGAGCCCCATGGCGGCGAGCTTCTATGCCGAGAACAAGCGTGCCTCGAACGGGCTCATCAAGAGCGAACTCGGGGTGGAGTTCGCCCACCCGACCTACCGCGAGGGCCTGCGCGCGCTCCATGCGGCAGGCGAAGGACGCGCAGACGTTTAAGCCGCGTGGCGATTGGCGGTCGGCCCGAAATGGTCGATGTAGCGCTGGCTGATCCCCGCCACAGGCAGCACCACGAACACATCCGTGGTGCCGAATTGCCGGTCGATCACGGCCCCGTCGCCGAAGGTGGCGCCGATCCTCAGATAGCCCTTGATCAGCGGCGGGAGGCTCTGCAGGGCGGCCTTGGGGTTCACGGCCTCCTTGGGGAGCAGGTCCATAGCGGAGTAGCGCTCCGGCAGCGCACGGGCGCGCCAGTTCTCCGGGGCGCGGGCGTAGTGGTGCAGGAAGCTCAGAGGAAGCGCGAGGGCCTTCGGGTCCGTGCCCTCGAGGCTGGCGCAGCCGATCATCGCGTCGATGCGGTGGTGGAGCACATACGCCCACACACCGTGCCAGAGCAGCTCCACCGTGCGCTTGTTGCGGTAGGGCTTCAGCACGCAGGAGCGGCCGAGTTCCAGAAAGCGCATGCCGGGATGGGCGTTCAGGAGGGGAGCGATGCAGTATTCGCCGGCGGTGTAGAAGCCGAAATGGCGGTCGGCCACGTCCTGGCGCAGCACCCGATAGGTGCCGACCACCTTCGGCTTGGCAGGCCGGAAAGGCTTCGGCTTCACGTCGTGGTCGAGAACGAGGATGTGGTCGCAGATCGCGTCGTAATCGTCGACGTCTCGGCGGGAGAGAAGCGCACCCGCATTGGGCACGGCCGCCATCTCCTCGTAGAACACCTTGAAGCGCAGGCGCTGCGCCCGGCGGATCTCCCGCGCCGTGGTGGCGAGCCGCACTTCGAGGGAGCCGAGGCGCCCCAGCACCGGATCGAGCCCGCCATGGTCCCGCACGACCCGCGAGCCGTTCGCGAGCCGCGGCAGCCGAATGGCGCCATGCGACGGCAACTCCAGGAGGCTTCGGGTTGTAGGAGAGGGAGCCCCGACCGGCTTCAGCTCGATCGGAGCGGTGTCACGCACCGGGGACGGCACCATGAAGACCTCGCTCGGCGGATTTTGCCCAAGGCGCTCTATTCGGCGCCAGCCGCCAATCATCGGAACAACAGCATAAAGCTTGAACGCTTTTGTGACAAACGATCCTCTGCAATGGCAGGCATTTACGGATCGGTTGCCGGCCGGATCGGAACTCCGGCGAGGCAGTGACCGGACGGACGGTTCGTCAGGCCGCGACGAGCCTGCGATCGCTATGGGAGCGATACGAGAGAGCCTCTGCTAAGTGCAGCCGACGGACGCGTTCTTCGCCGTCGAGATCGGCGAGCGTGCGGGCCACCTTCAAAACACGATGGAAGCCGCGGGCGGAGAGGCGCATGGCATCGGCTGCGTCGCGGATGAGGCTCAAGCCCTCCGCATCGGGCCGGGCAACCTCCTCCAGGAGGGGCGCCGGGCAGGCCGCGTTGGTGGTGATGCCGTCGAGGCCTAGCGCCGCATAGCGCTTCGCCTGAAGCGCGCGGGCGGTCGCGACCCGGGCCGCCACCTCCGCCGAGCCCTCGGCGGGCGGCGGCAGGATGAGGTCGGCGGCGCTCACCGCCGGCACCTCGATGACGAGGTCGATTCGGTCGAGCAGCGGGCCCGACAAGCGGGCCTGGTATTGCGCGATGCAGCGCTCGTTCGGCTGCCGGCGGCACACATAGCCGGGTTCGGTGGCCTGCCCGCAGCGGCAGGGGTTCATGGCGGCGACGAGCTGGAAACGGGCCGGGTATGTGACGCGGTGATTGGCGCGTGCGATCAGCACCTCGCCGGTCTCCAGCGGCTGGCGTAGCGAATCGAGCGCTTGGGGCTGGAACTCCGGCATCTCGTCGAGGAACAGCACGCCGCAATGGGCGAGCGAGACCTCGCCCGGCCGGGCATTGATGCCGCCGCCGACAAGCGCCGCCATCGAGGCCGAATGGTGCGGTGCGCGAAAGGGTCGGCGATCCGAGAGCGCGCCGTTGCCGAGCGAACCCGCCACGGATTGCACCATGGAGACTTCGAGCAGTTCGCGGGGAGAGAGCGGCGGCAGGATCGAGGGCAGGCGCTGGGCCAGCATCGACTTGCCCGCTCCCGGAGGCCCGTTCATCAGGAGCGCATGGCTGCCCGCGGCCGCGATCTCCAGCGCACGCTTGGCGCTCTCCTGGCCCTTGATGTCGCGCAGGTCCGGCAGGGCGCCGGGGAGTGGCGCGATGGCAGGCTCGGGCCGGCCCAGCACCTGCGTGCCCTTGAAGTGATTCGCGAGCTGAATCAGCGAGCGGGGCGCGAGGATCTCGATGTCGCGGCTCGCCCATGCCGCTTTGGCGCCGCACGCGGCCGGGCAGATGAGGCCCTGGCCGCGGCTGTTGGCGGAGATCGCCGCCGGGAGAACGCCGGCCACGGCCGTGATCGACCCGTCGAGCGCCAATTCGCCCAGCACCGTGAAGCCGTCGAGGGCATCCGCGGGCAGGGCGCCGATGGCGGCCATCATGCCGAGCGCGATGGGAAGGTCGTAATGGCTTCCCTCCTTCGGGAGGTCGGCCGGCGCCAGGTTGACGGTGATCCGCTTCGCCGGCAGGGCGAGGCCGGAGGCGATGAGGGCGGAGCGCACCCGTTCGCGCGATTCCGCCACCGCCTTGTCGGGAAGGCCCACGACGTGGAAAGCCACATTGCCCGGCGCGATCTGCACCTGCACATCGACGGCTCGCGCCTCGATCCCCTCGAAGGCGACGGTGGAGACGCGTGCAACCATGGCGCTCAATCCTGACGGCGAAGCCCGAAGCTTAACCGTGCGATCGGTAGCGCGATAGCCTCAACTCATCGTTGCCGCCGCTGTTTAGGATCCGGCCAGGAACCATCGCTCCCGCAGCAGCGTTATCCGTGGTTGCCAATCGTTGTGTGGACCAAGCGGCGTGCCAGGGATCGAGCCGAGAACAGCATGGGAGAGGGGCCCGAGACCGCCCCTCGCGTCGATGCCCCAGATGTCGGGCTCGGTTCAGGTTCAGCGCCCTGTAAGGTCAAGCTTGAAGGTGAGGCGCGGCGGCAACATCCCCGGAATCCTCAAAGCCGTCAGGCTTCCCCAAGGTCTAGAACTCTTGCCGTTTGGCCTCATCCGCACAAAACTCCCGAATCTCCCCACAGCGTTCGTGTGGGGAGGCGTCCAAGAATCCGATCGCAGAGGAAGAGCAGTTTTGCGTGATTCCCGGTTGCTCCGATCCTGCACCTCGCTATCGGCCCTCATTGAGACGAGGGGTCCGCGGTCGTGAACGGAAACTCATCGCTGCGCATCCTCATCGTCGAGGATGAGATCCTCATTGCGCTGGAGCTCGAAAGCCTTCTGCAGGACGCCGGCCATCAGGTGGTGGGCATCGCTGCCTCCTCGGAGGAAGCCGTGTCCATGGGAGCCGAATTCGGGCCGGACCTCGCCTTCGTGGACATCCATCTCACCGACGGTCCCACAGGCGTCGAAGTCGCGCGTCAGCTCGCCGGCGAGCAGGGCGTCATGGTGCTGTTCATGACCGCGAACGCCAAGCGCATCCCCGACGGCTTTACCGACGCCCACGGCGTCATCGCCAAGCCCTATACGGAGCGCGGCGTACGGCAGGCCCTCGAGTATGTGCTTGCAAGCCGCGACGGGTCAGGCCCGTCCAAAGCGGACGCGCACACCTTCGTGCCGTTTCCGAACGGCCGCATGAGCGCCCATCCTTCGGGACGCTAGCGGTAGCGGTTGACCGTTCGTCGGACGCGGACCCATAAGGGGCCCATGCGCCATCCCGTCCTCGCCGCCCTTCTCGTCCTTGCGCTTCCCGCAGTCGCGCAACCGCTCCCCTTCTCGCCACGGGAAGAGGCGATCTTCCTCGACCTCGTAGGCCGCGACCGCGCCGCTCCGGCCACTGTCAAGGAGCCCCTGGCCGTCGGCTCTCTGGTGCCGCTCGACATCGAGTTGCAGATGATCCCGGGCGGCATCGCCACCGAGGTCCCGGTGCTGCGCACCTATCGCTACATCACGACCCCGGCCGGCATCGTCGTGGTCGATAGCGACACCCGCCGGGTGGTGCAGATTTTCCCCCCGCGCTGACGCAGCTCAACGCTCAGCCTTCAGCCGGTAAAGCGCTTCCAGCGCTTCGCGCGGCGTCAACTCGTCCGGATTGAGTCCGTCGAGAGCATCCCGCAGGCGGTCGCGCGCTGCGGGCTTCGGCGGCTCGGCGCGGACGGGGGCTGCGAAGAGCGGGAGGTCGTCCACGAGGGCGCGCTTCGGACGCTCCCGGTCCGTGCGCTCCAACTCGCTCAAGATCGCCCGCGCCCGCTCGATCACGGCCGGCGGCAGACCGGCCAAGCGCGCAACTTGCAGGCCGTACGAACGGTCGGCCGCGCCGGGCACCACCTCGTGTAGGAACACCACGTCCCCGTTCCACTCGGTGACCTTCAAGGTCGCGTTGCTGAGCCGCGGGAGCCGTTCGGCCAGAACCGTCAGTTCGTGGAAATGGGTTGCGAAGAGCGCGCGCCCGCGGTTCACGTCGTGCAGATGCTCGATGGCGGCCCAGGCAATCGAGAGGCCGTCGAAGGTGGCCGTGCCGCGGCCGATCTCGTCGAGAATCACGAGGGATCGGGCGGTGGCCTGGTTCAGGATCGCCGCCGTCTCGACCATCTCGACCATGAAGGTGGAGCGCCCGCGGGCGAGGTCGTCCGCCGCGCCGACGCGGGAGAAGAGGCGGTCCACCACCCCGATCTCCGCCTGGCGCGCCGGCACAAAGGAGCCCATCTGGGCCAACACCACGATGAGCGCATTCTGGCGCAGATAGGTGGACTTGCCGCCCATGTTGGGGCCGGTCACGAGGAGGATGCGGCCGGCCTCCGTGCCCGAGAGATCGCAGTCGTTGGCGATGAAGGGCGTGCCGCTGCTCCTCAGCGCAGCCTCCACCACGGGATGGCGGGCGCCGAGCACGCGGAACGCAAGGCCATCGTCCACCTTGGGCCGTGTCCAGTCGAGCCGGGCCGCGAGGTCGGCGAGGGCCGCCGTGACGTCGACGACCGCCAGCGCTTCGGCGCAGGCCGCGATCGCAGCCGCGGCGCGCAGCAGCCGTTCGGCCAGGTCGTCGAAAAGGCCGAGCTCGATGCGCAAGGCGCGGTCTGCCGCGGAGGCAATCTTGGCCTCCAGTTCGCCGAGCTCCACCGTCGAGAAACGCATCGCCCCCGCCATGGTCTGGCGGTGGACGAAGGTCTCCTTAAAGGGTGCCTTCAGGAGATCTTCGCCGATGGTCTGCGGCACCTCCACGAAGTAGCCGATCATGTGGTTGTGCTTGATGCGCAGGGTTCGGCAGCCGGTCTCGGCCGCGTAGCGCGACTGCAGGCCGGCGATGAAACGGCGGGAATCCTGCTGGAGTTCGCGGGTCTCGTCGAGTTCGGCCTGGAAGCCGGCGCGGATGAAGCCGCCATCGCGCTTCATCAACGGGAGGTCGTCGGCCAGCGCTTCGGCGAGCGATGCCGCAATACCCGTATCGACCTCACGCAAGGCGCCCGCCGCCTCCATCAGCTCCTCGGGCAGATCGGGCGAGAGCGTGAGCGCGAGCGCACAGTCGCGGGCGGCGAAGAGCCCGTCGCGTAGGCAGGCGAGATCGCGCGGGCCCCCGCGGCCGAGGCCGAGGCGCGACAGCGCCCGGGCGAGATCGGGCGTCTGGCGCAAGGTGGCCCGCAGGCGCTCGCGCAGATCGCCGGCTTCCACGAGGGCAGCGACGGCGTCCTGCCGCCGGCGAATGGCATCGACATCCGTGAGCGGGCCGGCGAGCCGTTCGGCCAGGAGCCGCGCGCCGCCGGGCGTCACGGTGCAGTCGATGGTGGCGAGAAGGCTTCCCGCGCGCTCGCCGCCCAGCGTCCGGGTAAGCTCGAGATTGGCGCGCGTCGCGGCATCGATGGCAAGCGCGGCGCCCGTGGCCTCCCGCGTCGGCGGCTGCAGGACCGGGCGGCTGTCGAGCTGCGTTTTCTCCACGTAATAGAGGGCGCTGCCGGCGGCCGCGATCTCGGCGCGGTCGAAGGATCCGAACGCGTCCAGCGTTGCGACGCCGAAATACTCCTTGAGCCGCCGCTCGGCCGAAGCGGGGTCCAATCCCTCGCGGGGCAGGGGCGTCACCGCCGCCCGCGTGTCGGTCCAGAGCGAGCGCAGAGCGGGATCGTCATGGACGGCATCCGAGACCACGATCTCGCGCGGATCGAGGCGCGCGATCTCGGCCGAGAGGCCCGCGACGTCGGTTTCGGCCAGGGTGAAGCGGCCGGTCGAGATATCGACGGCGGCAAGCCCGTAGCGGCATTCCGTTTCGGACAGGCGCCGCCGGGCAACGGCAAGGAACAGGTTGGCGCGGGCGGGATCGAGGAGGCGGTCCTCCGTGATGGTGCCCGGCGTCACGAGACGCACCACGTCCCGGCGCACCACCGACTTCGAACCGCGCTTCTTGGCCTCGGCCGGGTCCTCGGTCTGCTCGCAGACGGCCACCCGGTGCCCGAGCGCGATGAGGCGCTGGAGGTAGTCATCGGCGCGTTCCACGGGCACGCCGCACATGGGAATGTCGGCGCCCTGGTGCTTGCCGCGTTTGGTGAGCACGATGCCGAGCGCGCGGCTGGCGATCTCGGCGTCCTTGAAGAACAGCTCGTAGAAGTCGCCCATGCGGTAGAAGAGCATGCAATCGGGATTGGCGGCCTTGATCTCGATGTACTGCGCCATCATGGGCGTAACGCGGGCGTCGCCCTCAAGGCGAGCGGGCCCGTTCGCGGCCTCGGGGAGGTTAGCCTCGTTCGGGCGGTCCAGGGTGTCGGTACGGAAGGCGGCTTGGGTCGGCATCGGGGCGACCCTACCAGACGCGCCCCCTGGGTTCACCCGTGTCATGCCGTCCGCTGGGGACATGTGGACAAGCCGGGCGAACCGGCCTCAGCTCGGCGTCAGACGCGGCTTGGAACCCGCACCCGCCTGCCTTAAGGTCGCGGCCCCATTGGAAACGCCCGAGCGATCACAAGAATGAACGAACATCGCCCCGTCCGCCGCACCCGCCCCACCTTCACGGATCAGGAGGCGCTGCAGTTCCACTCGCAAGGAAGGCCGGGCAAGCTTGAGGTGGTGCCCACCAAGCCCATGGCGACCCAGCGGGACCTCTCGCTCGCCTATTCGCCGGGCGTCGCGGTGCCCGTGAAGGCCATCGCCGAGAACCCCTCCTGCGCCTTCGACTACACGGCGCGGGCCAACATGGTGGCGGTGATCTCGAACGGCACGGCGATCCTCGGCCTCGGCAATCTCGGCGCCTTGGCCTCGAAGCCCGTGATGGAAGGCAAGGCCGTTCTGTTCAAGCGCTTCGCGGACGTGGATTCCATCGACCTCGAAGTCGACACAGAGGACGCCGACAACTTCATCAATTGCGTGCGCTATCTCGGGCCCTCCTTCGGCGGCATCAACCTGGAGGACATCAAGGCGCCGGAGTGCTTCATCATCGAGGAGCGCCTGCGGGAATTGATGGACATTCCCGTCTTCCACGACGACCAGCACGGCACCGCGATCATCGCGGCCGCCGGCCTTATCAACGCGCTCCACCTCACGGACCGCGACATGCGTGAGACCAAGCTCGTGGTGAACGGCGCGGGCGCGGCGGGCATCGCCTGCACCGAGCTGCTCAAGGCCATGGGCTTTGCCCCCAACAACGTGATCCTCTGCGATACCAAGGGCGTGGTCTATCGCGGCCGCCAGGAGGGCATGAACCAGTGGAAGTCGGCCCATGCGGCCGAAACCTCCGCCCGCACGCTGGCCGAGGCGCTTGAGGGGGCCGATGCGGTGTTCGGTCTCTCGGCCAAGGGCGCCTTCACGCCCGACATGATCCGCTCCATGGCGGATCGGCCGATCATCTTCGCCATGGCGAACCCGGATCCGGAGATCACCCCCGAGGAAGTGGCCCAGATCCGCGACGACGTGATCATCGCGACCGGCCGCTCGGACTACCCAAACCAGGTCAACAACGTTCTCGGCTTCCCCTACATCTTCCGCGGGGCGCTGGACGTGCAGGCCACCACGATCAACATGGAGATGAAGATCGCGGCTGCCGAAGCGCTGGCGGCACTAGCCCGCGAGGACGTGCCCGACGAAGTCGCGGCAGCCTATCAAGGCTCGCGTCCGCGCTTCGGCCGCGAATACATCATCCCCGTCCCCTTCGATCCGCGCCTCATCCACACCGTGCCGCCGGCGGTCGCCAAGGGCGCCATGGATACGGGGGTGGCGCGCCGGCCCATCGTGGACATGCGGGGCTACAAGGCGCAGCTCTCCGCCCGCCGCGATCCGGTGGCGGGAACGCTGAACCGCATCTTCGAGCGCGTGCGCAAGTTCCCCAAGCGGGTGGTGTTCGCGGAGGGCGAGGAGGAGCAGGTGATCCGCGCCGCCCTTTCCTTCGTGAACCAGGGCCTCGGCACGGCCATTCTCGTCGGCCGCGAGGACCGCATCGCCGAGACCGCTGCTTTCGCGGGCATCGACCTCGAAGGCCGCGAAGGCATCGAGATCCACAACGCCCGGCTCTCGCACCGCAACAGCGTCTACGCGCAGTTCCTCTACGAGCGCCTGCAGCGCCAGGGCTTCCTGTTTCGCGATTGCCAGCGCCTCATCAACCAGGACCGCAACCACTTCGCGGCCTCCATGGTGGCGCTGGGCGATGCGGACGCCATGGTGACGGGTGCGACGCGCAACTACTCCATCGCGCTCTCCGACGTACAGCGCGTGATCGACCCGAAGCCTGGCCACCGGGTGATCGGCGTCTCGGTCTGCATCGCCCGCGGACGCACCGTGCTCGTCGCCGACACCGCGATCCACGAGATGCCGAACGCGCAGGAATTGGCCGAGATCGCCATCGAGGCCGCGGGCGTGGCCCGCCGCCTCGGCTATGAGCCCCGCGTGGCTCTCCTGTCGTTCTCCACTTTCGGCAATCCGAAGGCGGAGCGCGCGGAGAAGATCCAGGAGGCGGTGCGCATCCTCGACGGAATGCGCGTGGATTTCGAGTACGACGGCGAGATGTCGGCGGACGTGGCGCTGAACCGGGACCTCATGGCGCAATATCCGTTCAGCCGCCTCACGGGGTCTGCGAACGTGCTCGTGATGCCGGCGTTCCACTCGGCCTCGATCTCCACCAAGATGCTGCAGGAACTGGGCGGCGCCATGGTGCTGGGCCCGCTGATCGTCGGCCTCGACAAGCCGGTGCAGATCACGACGCTCGGCGCCACCGACAACGATATCGTCAACATGGCGGCGCTCGCCGGCTTCAACATCGGCGGCTAAGCCATGGCTCTCGTGACGTCTCTTCTCATCGCCGACGGGGACGATTTCGTCTCCCGTCAGGTGCCCTCGCTGGAGATGACGTTCAGCGGCATCCCGGGTCACCGCCACGCGGGCGCAACCCGTGGCGCCGATGCACGCACCCCCTGGCACAAGCGGGGCACGCCCATCGCCAATACGCGTCAGGTCTCCATCGTCTCGGTGGAGGAATGCGCGCAACTGGCTTCGGAACTCGGCCTCACGTTCGTCGACCCCGCCCTGCTCGGGGCCAATGTGGTGCTCGGCGGCTTGGAAGGGCTCTCGCGGGTCGCGCCAGCCACACGGTTGCAGTTTCCCTCCGGCGCCACGCTCTTCATCACGGAGCCCAATGCCCCCTGCCGCCAGCCTGGACGCAAGATAGCGGCGGCACACGGTCAGCCCTCGCTCGAATTCGCTTTCCCGAAGCGGGCGCAGGGCCTGCGCGGCGTCGTGGCGCTCGTCGAGCGCGAGGGCGTCATTGCGGTCGGCGATGCCGTGCGGGTGATCACGCCCGCCTATCGAGGCGAGCGGGCCGGCAAGGTATCGGCTTAAGTTCCACGCAGACCCTGCACGATCAGGATCGTGCCGCCGAGCACCACGGCGGCATCCAGGATCGCGTTGTGGATCTTGAGGGGCAGCGCCTCCGTGAGCCGCCGCGCGATGAAGGCGCCGGGCGTGGCGCTGAATCCTACGATGAGCGCCATGATCCAGGACGAGAGCGGCAGGGCCCCGAAGGCCTGGAAGGTGCTCGTCTTCACGAAGGCAAGGCCCACCGAGACGGCGGCATCGGTCGCCACGACGGCGCGCCCGCTCAAGCCGGCCGCCATGAGGATCGAGAGCAGCACCACGCCCGATCCCGATGTTCCTCCCACAAGCAGGCCGTAGAGGCCGCCGGCCGCCCCGAGCGAAGGACCGGCAAGACGCACCCGGAGCCGCTTCAGCAGGAGCCGAGCCGGGATCATGAGAATCAAGAACGAGCCGATCAGGATCGCGGCGCCGCGTCCGGTGAGCGCGGTGTAGCCGGCGGCACCGAGGATGCAGGTCGGCAGGGCCGCGAGCCCGATCAGCAGCGCCCGCCGGCGGTCGATGTCGCAAAAGAACGCGACGACGCGGCTCGCATTGGTGAACAGCGCCGAGACGCCGATGACGGGGACCACCGCTTCCGCGCCGATGATCGGCACGAGCACCAGCGGCATCAGGAGCCCGGTCCCATAGCCCGCCACGCCGCCGATGGTGCCGGCCGCAAGCGCCGTCACGGCAACGAGGAGGTATTGCGCAAGGGTTACGTCAGCCATGCCGGCTCGAACTCCTGGGGATCGGCCTTCCTGATAGCGCCCTGGCGTGAGACGCGCTAAGGGCAGGGTTCCGCCAATCGCCCGGAGAGTGCTGTGGCCGTCCGCCAGCCCACCAAGGTCGTGTTCGACATCGGCAACGTGCTGCTGCGCTGGGATCCGCGCAACCTCTATCGCAAGGTCTTCCCGGACGAGGAGCAGAGGGAGTGGTTCCTGCGCGAGGTGTGCAGCATGAGCTGGCATGCGGAGCAGGATCGCGGCCGGGGCGGCGATGAGGCCATGGCCGAACTCGTCCAGCGGCACCCGGAGTGGGAAACCGAAATCCGCGCCTTCTACGGCCGCTGGGAGGAGATGTTCGCCGGGGTTTTCGAGGAAAATGTTGCGGTGCTGGAACGGCTTAGGGCCGCCGGGGTGCCGACTTACGCGATCACCAATTATCCGGCCGAGCAGTTCCGCTTAGGGCGGGAGCGCTTCCCCTTCCTCAACGGCTTCGAGGGGATCGTGGTTTCGGGGGAGGAGCGCCTCATGAAGCCGGACCGGGCGATCTTCGATCTGTTCTTCTCGCGCTTCGGCCTCGAACCCGCCGATTGCGTGTTCATCGACGACTCGCTGGCGAATATCGAGGCCGCTCAAGCCCTTGGCATGCACACGATCCATTACGCGGAGCCCCTAGACCTCGCCCAGGAGCTCCGACGCTTCGGATTGCCGGCGTGAGTACGAAACGGGGGAGTCCCGTTCAATGAGGCGCCGCCCGCCCGGCGCGCCGCGATCCCGCTAACCGCTTACCAACCCTCGCTTTTCTCCCCTCCCGATGCCCTTTGACACCCCGCTCCCCATCGACGCCGTTCTGCCCGAACTCATTGAACGGTTGAACGCGCGTTCGAATGCGGTGCTCGTGGCCCCGCCCGGCGCCGGCAAGACCACGCGGGTGCCCCTCGCGCTCCTCGACGAGCCCTGGGTCGGGGGCGGCAAGATCATCGTCCTCGAACCCCGCCGCCTGGCCGCCCGCGCCGCCGCGAACCGCATGGCCGAGACGCTCCGCGACGAGGTCGGCGGCATGGTCGGCCTTCGCGTGCGCCTCGGCTCCAAGGTCTCCCGTCGCACGCGGATCGAGGTCGTCACCGAGGGCGTGTTCGCCCGCATGATCCTCGACGATCCGGCGCTGGAGGGCGTCGCGGCGGTGCTCTTCGACGAGTTCCATGAGCGCTCGCTCGACGCCGATCTCGGCCTCGCGCTGGCCCTCGATGCACAGGGGGGCCTGCGCGAGGACCTGCGCCTTCTCGTCATGTCCGCGACGCTGGACGGCGCCCGCGTGGCGCGCCTTCTCGGGGAGGCTCCGGTGGTGGAGTCGGAGGGCCGCGCCTATCCGGTCGAGACCCGCTACATCGGCCGCGATCCGAACCGCCGCATCGAGGAGCAAGTGGCGGATGCCGTCACCCGGGCGTTGCGCGCCGAACCCGGCTCGATCCTCGTGTTCCTCCCCGGACAGGGCGAGATCCGCCGGGTCGAAACCACGTTGCGCGAGCGCATCGTCAATCCCGCCGTCGACATCGCGCCGCTTTACGGCGCGCTCGATCGCGCCGAGCAGGATCTCGCGGTCGGCCCCGCGAAGCCCGGGCGCCGCAAGGTGGTGCTCGCCACGAGCATCGCCGAGACCTCGCTGACCATCGAGGGCGTGCGCGTGGTGATCGATTCAGGCCTCGCCCGCGTGCCGGTCTACGAGCCCGATATCGGGCTCACGCGGTTGGAGACCGTGCGGGTCTCCCGCGCCGCCGCCGATCAGCGCCGGGGCCGCGCCGGCCGCACGGAGCCCGGCGTGTGCTACCGCCTCTGGGAGGAGGCGGCGACCGGCGCGCTCGAACCCTTCGGCCGGCCCGAAATCCTCTCGGCCGATCTCGCGCCCCTGCTCCTTGATTGCGCGGCCTGGGGCGTCACCGATCCCGCGGGGCTCGCCTTCCTCGATCCGCCGCCGGCACCCGCCGTCAAGGAGGCGCGGGCGCTGCTCCAGGAGATCGGCGCCCTCGACGCGGATGGGCGCATCACCGAGACGGGCCGGCGCCTGCGCGCGCTGCCCCTGCCGCCGCGCCTCGCCCGCATGGTGGTGAGCGCGGGCGAGCAGGGTCAGGCGCGAGCGGCCGCCGATCTTGCGGCGGTTCTGGTCGAGCGCGGGCTCGGCGGCGATGCGGTCGATCTCACCGACCGCGTGGAGCGCTTCCGCCGCGACCGCTCGAAGCGCGCCGAGGATATGCGGCGCATGGCGGAGGGCTGGGCACGGGCCGCGACCCAAGGCAAATCCGGCGAAACCTTAAGCCCCGGCGCGCTCCTGGCGCTCGCCTATCCGGACCGCATCGCCAAGGCGCGCGGCAAGCCCGGCGAATACCTGATGGCGAACGGCCGCGGCGCCACGCTGGAGGCCCATGAGCGGCTCGCCCGCGAGCCCTATCTCAGCATCGCCGAAATCGCCGGCGGAGCCGCCGCGGCGCGGATTCTCGCCGCCGCCCCGCTTGCCTTGCCGGAACTCGAAGCGGTGGCCGGCCCTGCGCTCGAGCCGCGCGAGGAAGTGGCGTTCGACCGCGCCGCGCGTGCGCTGCGTGCCCGCGCCGTGCGCCGCTACGGCTCGCTCGTGTTGAGCGAGCGCCCGTTGCCCGTGCCCGCCACCGACGAGGCCGCACGCGCCCTGGCGCGCGGGCTCGCCGCTTTAGGCCTATCGGTGCTGCCCTGGTCGAAGGCCCTAGCGCAATGGCGCGAGCGCGTGATGTTCCTGCGCCGGGCGGAAGGCGACGAATGGCCGGACCTCTCGGACGAGGCGCTTGCCGCCACCGCTGAGGCGTGGCTTTCCCGCCATCTCGTCGGAAAAGGCGGTCTCTCCGACATCGGCGCCGACCTCCTGAGCGAGGCGCTCCGCGCGCTTCTTCCCTGGTCCCTGCAGCGCCGGCTCGACGCGGAGGCGCCGACCCATATGGAGGTGCCGACGGGGTCCGAGATCGCGGTCGATTACGGCGGCGAGGAGGGGCCGGTGCTGGCGGTGCGCGTGCAGGAGCTCTTCGGCCTGGACAAGCACCCGACGCTCGCGGGCGGGCGCGTGCCGCTCATCCTGCATCTCCTCTCCCCGGCCCAGCGCCCGATCCAGATCACCCGCGACCTCCCGGGCTTCTGGCGCGGCTCCTGGGCCGCGGTGCGCGCCGACATGCGCGGGCAATACCCGAAGCACCCCTGGCCCGAGGACCCGCTGACGGCACCGCCGACGCGACGCGCCAAGCCGCGGGGAACGTGAGAGGTTTTCTTACACCGGCTCTCCCACCCCCTCATCCTGAGGAGCGGCGAAGCCGCGTCTCGAAGGAGGGCTCCAGTTCGCGCGAGGGTCCTGGAAAAATCCTTCGAGACAGCCTGCTGACGCAGGCTTCCTCAGGATGAGGGGGTGGGTAGGATCAGCCCTCCAAACCGGCACTTAATCAGCAAACGTCCGGATCAGCCGCTCCGCCGTCGCGCGGTTGAGCGCCATGGGGATGTCGTAGACGAGGGCGAGGCGCATGAGCGCCTTCACGTCCACGTCGTACGGGTGCGGCGAGAGCGGGTCGACGAAGAAGATCAGGGCGTCGACGCGGCCTTCCGCAATCATGGCGCCGATCTGCTGGTCGCCGCCGAGCGGTCCGCTCTTCAGGCGCGTCACATCGAGCTCCGGGCAGCGCTCCATCACCCGCCCGCCCGTGGTGCCGGTGGCGAAGAGCGCGAAGGCGCCGATGGTGGCCTGATGGTCGGCGACGAAATCCGCCATCGCATCCTTCTTGGCGTCGTGCGCCACGAGGGCGAGGGTGAGGCGGTCGCGCGCCGCATCGGCCACGGAGGCCGTGGGCTGAGATCGAGCATCCATGGTCGGTGTCAGCACTCCCGTCATCTCTTGCCGGCGAGCGCGCTCGCTCCCGATGCTCCGTCGGCGCCCGCAGCGGTCCCGTCAAGCCCGGATCGTTCATCGCCCTTCGTGGTCGTGCGGCTAGTTCCCCATCCGATCGCGCCACTGGGTTTCGCCGATGAGGCAGTTGGTCGGCGACGCGTTTTGAATCTTTTGCAGCAGCGGGTCCGGCGGCACGAGGCCTGCCACTTCGAGCAGGATCTTGGTTTTGATGGCTTGCGGAAACTGCTCTCGGTCCCGCGCCGGAACCATGAAGGCGCCCTGGCCGCCGATGACGCAATCGCGGAAATAGGTGTCGAGTTCGCCGATATCGAGATAGCCGGGCTTGCGCAGCATGATCGGCAACCCGTTGATGGTGATGCCCTTGGCGACCGCGTCATCCCGGGAGGGGATCACGAACCGGCCCTGGTTGTTCGGCCCGTCGCCCGACACGTCGATCACGCGCCGGGTCGCCTCGAAGCCGCTCTCCTCCAGGAGCTTCACGCCGAAATCGATGGCCCCCGAGATCGAGGTGCGCTGCGCCCGCCGCAGGGGCGTCGAGGCGATGCGGTCCGCGAAGGCCATGATGCCTTCCGGGTTCTCCAGCACCGTCCAGGGCACGATCACCTTCTGGTCGCGGGAACCCGCCCATTCGAAATAGGTGACCGCGATGCGCCCGAGCATGCCGCGCCGGATGGCGTCGTGCACGAGAGGCGAGCGGAACGCGTCCGCGAAGCCCTCCCGTTGCAGGGCCTGCTCCTCGGGGTCCATGGAATAGGAGATGTCGACCGCGAGCACGAGGGCGAGATCGACTTCCGTGTCGGCGCGGGCCCCGGGCCCGAAGGGCATGACGAGAAACAGGCCGGCCCACAGGGCGTAGCACAAGCGCCGCAGCATCGGGTTCTCCTCCATCCAGAGGAGCCGAACGGGTGAGGCGCGTCCGAGCCGAGGCCGCGGATCGTTCACTCCCGCATTCAGCCAATGTGGGGAGTGTGGCACCTCCCGGCGGGCCTGCCTACCCGCCTTGCACGTCCCTCTCCCTGATGGCGGGAGAGGGTTGGGGACAGTCTGTCGAGCGGGCGGTCTTGTGCTCTTCGCTGTCATTCCGGGGCGAGCGCAGCGAGAGCCCGGAACCCAGGAGATCTCTCCGGAATGAACTCGCCATCTGGGTTTGCCGCCAAGGCGGCCCCTTCGGGTCGGCCCGCCGCTCGCGCGGCGACCGGAATGACGGGCATCGCGCTCCACCGTCCGGCCCCTCACCCCAGCCCTCTCCCCGTGAACGGGGAGAGGGAGTTTAAGGCCGGGGTCGGTTCTCCACGATGTCGAGGGCGGCGCGGAAGGCCGCGTCCGCGTCGAGACTGGTGGTGTCGAGGAGAACGGCGTCCACGGCGGGCTTCAGCGGCGCGGTGGATCTGTTCGAATCGCGCTCGTCGCGGCGGTGGATGTCGTCGAGGATGGTGCGGAACTCCGCGACCTCGCCGCGGGCGAGGAGTTCGAGATGCCGCCGCCGGGCGCGCTCCTCGGGCGTGGCCGTGACGAAGAGCTTCACCTCGGCCAAGGGGCACACCACCGTGCCGATGTCGCGCCCGTCGAGCACCGCACCCGTGGCCTGCGCGGCGAAATCCCGCTGGAAGGCGAGGAGCGCATCGCGCACCGGCTGGTAGCCCGACACCAGCGATGCGGCCCCGCCCATCTCGGCCCCGCGCAACCGCGGATCCTGCAGGCGGGAGGCGTCGAGGTGAAGAGCGGCTTCCTCGGCAGCAAGCGGGTCGGTGAGCGGGCGCCGGTCGTCGAGGAGGAGGCGCGCCACGGCACGGTAGAGGAGCCCCGTGTCGAGATGGGGCAGGCCGTAATGCGTGGCGAGGCGCTTCGCGAGGGTTCCCTTGCCGGAAGCGGCCGGTCCGTCGATGGCGATGATCATGAGTTGAGCTCGAAATCTGGGAGGCGGGAGCGACGGATCGGCGACATGCGGGCCGCGGAGGGTCCGGACGGATGCGGGCGTCAGTCCCGGATCGACGCGCCGAGCTCCCGCATCAGGGGGATGAAGGTCGGGAAGCTCGTCATAATCATCGCGCCGTCGTCCACCGTCATGGGCTCGCGGGTGGCAAGGCCCATGACGAGAAACGCCATGGCGATGCGGTGATCGAGATGCGTCGCCACGGTGCCGCCGCCCCGCACATCGCCTTCGAGGCCGTGGACGATGAGATCGTCGCCCTCGATTGCGTGCGGCACGCCGGCCTGCGCGAGACCGGCCGCCACCGCGGCGAGGCGATCCGATTCCTTCACGCGCAATTCGTGCAGGCCCCGCATCCGCGTGGTGCCCTGCGCGAAGGAGGCCGCGACAGCCAGGATCGGGTATTCGTCGATCATGGCGGGCGCGCGGGCGGCCGGCACGTCGACGCCCGTGAGGCGGCTCGCCCACACGCGCAGATCCGCGACCGTTTCGCCGCCCTCGTTGCGCTCGTTCACGCGCTCGATTTGGGCGCCCATCTCGAGGAGCGTGGTGATGAGGCCGGTGCGCAGCTCGTTCATCATCACGCCCTCGATCACCACGTCGGAGCCCGGCGTGACGAGGGCGGCGACGAGCGGGAAGGCCGCGGAGGACGGATCGGAGGGGACCACCACGTCCGCGCCCCGCAAGGTGGGCTGACCCTGGAGCGTGATGCGGCGCCCGTTGGCGCCATGGGGCTCCACGGTGACCTCGGCCCCGAAATGGCGCAGCATACGCTCGGTGTGGTCCCGCGTCGCCTCGCGCTCGATCACCGTGGTGCGGCCGGGCGAGTTGAGGCCCGCGAGCAGGATCGCGGACTTGATCTGCGCCGAGGCCGCCGGGGTCTCGTAGGTGATCGGGATGGTTTCGGCCGGGCCGCGCAGGGTGAGCGGCACGCGCCCGCCCTCCGCCTCCGACACCACGCTCACGCCCATCTGGACCAGGGGATCGAGGATGCGGCGCATGGGGCGTTTGCGCAACGACGCGTCGCCGTCGAAGGTGGCGGTGATCGGATGGCTGCCCGCGACGCCCATCACCAGCCGCGAGCCCGTGCCCGCATTGCCGAAATCGAGCACGCCTTGCGGCTCCACGAGGCCGCCGATGCCCGCGCCCTGCACGCGCCAGCGGCCCGGCGCCTCCCGCGTGATCGTGGCGCCGAGCGCCCGGCAGGCCTCGGCCGTGCGCAGCACGTCGTCGCCTTCGAGCAGGCCCTCGACCCGGGTTTCGCCGATGGCGAGGAGGCCGAAGATCATGGCGCGATGCGAGATGGATTTGTCTCCCGGCACCCGCAGGCGCCCTTTGAGGGGCCCGCCGGCGCCGGCCGTGACCGGCGATGGTTCTCCGTGACCGTGCGACACCCTTGAAGCCCCCGCGTCCTGCAATCCTGGGAAAGGCCCGGCTCGTACCATGCGGATCGGCATGCGTCATCGGCCTGTGCAGGGTTTCGGCGGGGCATGGGTCATCGGCCCGTGCGGGGTTTGGGTGGCGCGTGCGTCGTCGGCCCGTGCGGGGTTTCGGTGGCGCATGGGTGGCCCGGCGAGGCGGCCTTGAAGGGGCATCGCGCGGGAAAATCGGGGCCGCCGCAGGGTGCCATTTGGCATTTGACAACGCCGGGACCCCCGACTAACGGGAGCGCTCTTTCCATCCAGACCTGAGGCAAGCAACCGTGGCCAAACCGGAACTCGGCTTGAAGCGCCAGTGCATGAGCTGCGGCGCGAAGTTCTACGACCTCAACAAGAACCCGATCACCTGCCCGAAATGCGGCACCCCCTTCCAGGCCACCGCGGTGTCCGGCCGCGCGGCGCCGCCGGTGGTCGCCCGGGCCGCGCCGGCCGTGGCGGACGAGGACGAGACCGAGCTCGAGACCACGGGTCCGGAGCTGGTGTCGCTCGACGAGGTCGAGGCCGGCGAGGCCGAGAAGGACCTGCCCATCGATGACGACATCGAGGTGGCCGACGAGGGCGTGGAGGACGACACCTTCCTCGAGGAGGAAGAGGAGGGCGAGGACGACGTCTCCGGCCTCATCGACGGCGATATCGAGGACGACGAGGAGGCCTAAACGGCCTCCTTCGCCAGCGGTGTCCGGCAGCCATCCGTGCCTGCCGGGGCCCTGCGCCAGTGATGCGGCAATCCTGTCGCGGGAGCGGTGCTCCGGGAACGGACAAGATGCGGCAATCCTGTCGCAGGAATGACGGCGAAGAGGCTTGAGTCCGCGGACGGAGCCGACTATAGACACCCCGCTGCCCCAAGGCAGCGACCCTTTCCGCGGCGTCCCAACCCCGCGGCCAGTGTGGGGCCATAGCTCAGTTGGGAGAGCGCTTGAATGGCATTCAAGAGGTCGGCGGTTCGATTCCGCCTGGCTCCACCAAATTTCCTTCAATGACATAGTAAGTTACGACAGGCCGCCCTCGGGCGGCTTTCGTGTTTCTGGGTGCTGGTAAGCACATAGTAAGCGCAGCGTCCAAAGTCGCTTCCGGCTTGCTGTCTGATGGACTTGGCTGCGCTGCGGCGGGGGAGGGCACAGGAAGTCTGCAACCGACGGGCCCGAGTCCGGTCTAGGGCTCAAACGTGAATTTTTGCGAAATCGCAATTGAGGTGCGCTCAATCAAGACACCGTCCACCCGGAAGCCCTAGGCCAGGGCTAGGGTTGGGCAAAGCTGTCACCGTTATGGTGATACCCACAAACGGCACTCAGCGCCCCTATGCGGCGCCTGCTTAACGGGTATGCACTTGCATTCGCGCGTAGAAGCAAAAAGCCCCTCCCCAGCGGTGATGATGGGCAGGGGCTCTGCTGTGCCGCTGGTTGATCTGGAGCGAAGACCAGCCGCGACAACCTTTGAAGAAGGGGCACGTCAGCGCCCCTCCTGATGATCAGTGCTTAGGCGAAGTCATCTGTCGAGAAGCCGTTGACGGCACCATTGATGATGCGCACGTCGCCAGTGCCATCGCCGTTGAGGTCCACCATAACGTCGATGGAGCTCAACGATGCGGTGATCGTCGCACCCTGCAGGACAACGAGCTTGTCTAGCCCGACCTCGAAGTCGGTGATGATGCCCACAGCCGCATTGCTCAGGTTGCTGCCCGTGAAGTCGAAGCGGTCCGTGTCGTCGTCGCCGAGATCAGCCTCCTGGCCGCCTGTCACCGTGTCGGCATCGCCGCCGAAGATGGTGTCGGCGCCGCCGTCGCCAACAATGCTGTCGGCGCCGTCCATCGAGCCGGAGCCGCCGAACAGCACGTCGCCGCCGCCGCGGCCAAGGATCGTATCGCTGCCCTCCCCACCGCCGAGCGTGTCGGAGAAGCCATTGCCGGAGCCTCGAATATAGTCGCCGCCGCCGCCACCGAAGACCAAAGTCGAGCCTTCGGGGCTGGCCCTGATGGAGTCGGCGCTGTCGCCGCCGAACACCGTATCGCCTGCCGAGATCGCGATAGTATCGATGCCGGCTCCTCCGAAGATCAAGTCGCCAACGTCGTCATTGTTGTCTCTGATGAGGTCGGCATCGGCACCGCCGAACAGGGTGTCAGCTCCCATGCTACCCGTGATCGTGTCGTTGCCAGCGCCACCGCCGGCAACGCCAGCCTCCAGCAGCTGTAAGGAGTCGGCTCCCGCGCCACCGAAAATGCTCGTGCGGCCTATGACTGTGTCATCGCCCGCGCCCGCGAACACCGTATCGTTGGTGTCGGCATAGATCGTGTCGTTGCCAAAGCCTGCAAAAGCGAGGTCACGACCGTTCGGCAGCCCGGGGACGAAAAAGTCTCCGGGGATGATGAACTCGAAGGAAGGCCCTTCATCGGAAAGGAGCAGGAGATTGGAGTTCCAGTCGTTGAAAGCCGCGATTAAGCCTGATCACGTCGTCGTCATCGCCGCCGTAGACGGTGTCGTTGCCAAGCGCAGCGCGCAGATCAAGCGAGTCATTGCCGACGCCGCCGCCGACCTCGACGGGCAGATCGCCGTCATCCACGATGATCGAGTCGGCGCCAGCACCGAGGAACACCTGGTTCACGCCGCCTGCTGTCCCGAACGCAACCGAGTCGCCCTCAATCCGAACGAAGTCGTTGCCGAAGCCGCCGAGCACGACGTCAGAGACACCGTCATTGCCGAGCTGGACCGTATCGTCACCCTCGCCACCTGAGACGAGGTCGGACCCGCCCTGATCGAGGATGCTGTCGTTGCCGGCGAGGCCACTGATGGTATCAGCCTCGTTCGAGCCGATGATCGTGTCGTTGCCGGAAGTACCGGTCACAACTGCCATAGGAATGCTCCAGGTTTGATTGGCAGGAGCAAAGTGCAGCTGCTGGCAGTACGTACGCTCTATCTTCCCAACTAAATAGTCTTCGATCGGCCCGGAGCCCTATAAACGCAAAAAGCCCCTCCCCGCCGGAGCGAGGCCGTAGCCGATGGACTCATCAAGCTCGTGATTGCGACCGGTACCACTTGCGAGGGGCTCAATCTCCAAACCCTCGGCACGCTCATCAACATCGACCTGCCCTGGAATGCGTCTCCTCGGCTCAGGAGCCCCATCTGCCGTGGCGTGGCGCGTGCAAGCCCGCCCCCTCATCTGCTGACCCGGCCAGCTGACCGCCAGCCGCGCGCAGAGCGGCTTCGCGGCCCTTGATGACCTGCACGACCACCTCGTTGATCGGTGTCGGGATCCCATGCAGCCGCGCTTTCTCCACCAGCGCTCCATTCAGGGCGTCGATCTCCGTTTCGCGCCCGCTCTCGATGTGCTGCAGCATGGAGGGCTTGTTGGAACGCTCCCAGCAATGATCGCGGATGTGCTCCCGTGGATTGCTCTCGGGCAGCGTGATGCCCTCGGCGTCCACAACGGCCAGCACCTCGTCCAGAATGCCGTCGAGGAGCGCCGCGGCATGGGGGTTCCGCGCGATCTCGCTCGGCCGCAACCCGGTCGCGGCGGCCACAGGGTTGATGGCGCAGTTATGGACGAACTTGCTCCAGATCACCGCAATCGCGTTGGTGACGACCTCGACCTCCAAACCGCCCACCCGGAACATCGCGGCGAGCGCTTGGGCGCGCTGCGAGACCGTCCCGTCCAGTTCGCCCATCCAGGTCGGCCCCAGATGCGTGTGCAGGCTCCGTCCCGGGCCGAGCCCCTCTCCACTGTTGAAGGTTGACCCCGCCAAGACGCGTTGCACCCCCAGGCGCTTGGCGAGCTCTTCCCAGTTGCCGATCCCGTTTTGCAGGGTGAGAACGAAGCCGTCCGGCTTGAGGCAGCCCTCGGCGATGGGTGCGACCGCGGCGGTCGCGCCGGCATTCACCAGAACCAGCGCCAGGTCGATCGCGCCCAGTGCCGTCCGCTCGGATGTGGCGGCGCAGCGCAGGGTCATGTCTCCTAAGGCTCCTGAAACCTGCAGCCCGTCTTGACGGATTGCGTCGACCACCTCAGGGCGCTGATCGAAGAAGACGACATCGGCGCCGCCACGGGACAGCGCGGCTCCAAAAATCGCGCCCATGGCGCCTGCGCCCAGAACCGCTACCCGCACCATTCCTCTCCAACTCGAAGACCCCAAGGTTACCAGAAAAGCGCAGACGCGCTGAGATCGAGCATCAAGACCGCGCCGGAAGGTCCGGACGGGAACGCCATGAGCGCTGGTGAGACGCGTTTAGACTTCCTGCACGCGACCGTCCTGGTAGAGCTTCTCCACCCACTCAGGGACGCCGAGCCCCGCGGCCACACGCGCCAGAAGGGCGGCTTCCGCCGCGCGAATCCCTTCAAGGCTTGAGATCACCGCGTCGATCAGATCGTAGGGGATGACGACCACGCCCTCGGTATCGCCGATGATGATATCTCCGGCCATCACCGTCTGCCCCCCTACGACGATCGGCAGGTTGACCGTGCCAGGACCGTTCTTCACCGGCGAGTTTGGTGTAATCCCGGAGGCGAAGCAGGGCAGGCCGACTTCCCGGATACCAGGAACGTCGCGCACACAGCCGTCCGTCACGAAGCCGACTGCGCCCTGGTTGCGGGCCATCCCAAGCACGAGATCGCCCACAACAGCCGTCTCGCGATAGCCATCGGCTGCAGCCACGACGACGTCTCCCTTCTGGATGAGGGGGAGTGCCGCGAACACAGCCAGGTTGTCGGCCGGACCAGCATGGCAGGGGAGGGCAACGCCGCAGAACTCCGCCTGCTCCGGGACAACCGGCTTGATCGTGCACGCAAGGGCAGCCCGGCCCTGCAGCGCATCGACGATATATCCCGTCGGCGTGCCCTGCAGCGCCCGAAGCTGTTCGGACGTGGGGCGGGGGACGCGGCGCCGAAGTCGGATGAGAGGAGGATCGTCGATCATCGCCTGGAGCATCTCCGAACAGCCCAAACCGCTGACGGGTTGTAGCCCAGACCCGGAGCACCGCAAAGCTCGCTTGGCATCGAACGGGACACGGATCTGGATGAAAGAAGACAAACTGGTCAGGCTTGATGACCCGGTGGCCTCAACCAAACGACGTCAAGCCGAGGATCTAGTGTCGACTCCGGGGCTGCACGCCGATCGGCGCATAGCAGCCGTGCTGGAGATCGTCCGCTTCCGGGAGATCGGTGAGGGCATTCGAATGACCGAATTGGGGGCACAGCAGAACAGCCGGGGTTGGCCGAAAGCGGCTCGGCATCTCTCCGGCGCTAGGACCTCGAAAGCTGCCCTTCGCAAACGCCGGGCCGCTCGCCAGCGCTTTGGCGCAAGGTTGACTTGAGGGTTGGCGTCGACCACGTGCGCGTCGCTTGGCGCCACCCGGACCGCTTGCACACCCTAGGCCGGCGCACGTTGACCAAGGAGTGCCGGCCCGGGCTTTTGCAGGTGTGTTCGAGGGCGAGGGTCTTGCATCCTTTATCGCGCACCTGCGACCTGCATAGGGTCACCCCTGAGCTGTCGATGGCCGTGCTCGCAACCATTTGGTGTCACGACAAGCTGGAGCTTATATGCGATAGAGGCGGGAGTCCTCGTCAGAGTCCCATGCCTCTTTCCAGTCGCTTCGTTATCCAGTCGTCTTTCGGGCTGCTTGGCGCAGGTCTCGCCGTGCTGCTCGTCATCGTCGGCATGACGATCTGGCTTGGGGAGCGCGCCCAGAGCACGTTCAGCAACGTCGCTGACGCCCGCGCCGTGCGCAGCATCGCCGTGGAACTGCGCAATGCGGTCCAGACCGCGGAGTCCAGCCAGCGCGGTTTCATCGCAACCTCGAACGAGATCTACCTGGCGCCGTACGGTCGCGCCAAGGCTCAGGCGGTACGGCAGCTGCAGGCGTTGGAGCGCACGCGCGTGACGCAGGACTCGCCTGCTCTCATGACCCGGCTCGCTGGGGCCGTTTCGAGCAAGACCGCCGAGATGGACGAGAGCATCGCGCTGAAGACGTCGCGCAACGACGAGGCGGCCCTGGCCCTGCTCCGGAGCAATCGCGGTAAGGCGCTGATGGACGAGATCGACGTGTTCATCTCCGGCATCACGCGGGTCGCCGACGACCGCCTGACCTCCGCGGTCGAGGAGCAGCGGGCGAACGCGGCCCTGCTGCGCTGGGTCTCGACCGTCGGCGGCTTCGTCATCCTGGTCGTCGTCGGCATCGTTGTCGTGACGGTCCACCGCTACACGGTCGAACTCGCGCAGGCGCGAGACCATGTGCGCGCGGTGAACGCGACCCTCGAGCAGCGGGTCACCGAGCGAACCGCCGCTCTGGCGCGGGCGCGCGAACGGGCCGAGACCCTCCTGCAGGAGGTGAACCACCGGGTGGCGAACAGCCTGACCATGGTGGCCGCCCTCGTCCGGATGCAGGGCAAGGGGGTCGCCGACCAAGCCGCCCGGGACGCGCTCGACGAGACCCGAGCCCGCATCGAGGCGATCTCCCTGGTGCACAGGCGCCTCTATACCTCCGGCAATGTGACAACCGTTGCGCTGGACGAGTACCTCGCCGGGCTGCTCGACCAGCTTCAGGCGTCTATGCGCGATGCCGGCCACAGCGCCTCGGTCCGGCACGATCTCGACCCGCTGCAGATGAGCACGGACGCGAGCGTCAATCTGGGAGTTGTCGTCGCCGAGTGGGTGACCAACGCCTTCAAATACGCCTATGCCGATCGGAGAGGGGAGATCCGGGTCAGGCTCAAAGGCCGGACGGATGGCCGCGGCGAGCTGATCGTGGAGGACGATGGCGTCGGTCGCGGACCGCACGCCGTCATCAAGGGGACGGGGCTTGGAACCCGTATCGTCGCCACCATGGCGTCCAGCATGCAGGCGGAGGTGGACTACCTCGCTCGGGAGCCCGGCACGGCCGCCCGACTCGTGTTTCCCCTCGGTCCGCAGGCCGTTGCCGCATGATCGTGACGATGCCGCATCGGAAGTGGATGGCGATTTCCCTCTCATGAAGAGAACGCACGTGGACGGTAGGA
This sequence comes from Microvirga sp., assembly GCA_035944635.1. Lineage (GTDB taxonomy): Bacteria > Pseudomonadota > Alphaproteobacteria > Rhizobiales > Beijerinckiaceae > Microvirga. Next base: position 6,372 of record DASZAZ010000040.1, on the reverse strand, counting down.
GAAACGGATCTATGGCTCGACCATCCGCCATCGTCTCTCTAGCCGCCGTTATCTTGGCGGCCGGCGTGGGGCTGAAGGCGCAGGAGCTCTCCGGGGGACCGCCCGGTCTGACCTCGCCCGTCACCCTTCCGCCCTTCGATCCCGCTGTTGCGCCCTGCACCGCGCCGCCCGGCCTGCAAAGGCTGCTGGTCTTTGCGCAGGACAACGAACGCGAGTTCATGCAGGGGGTCCGCCGCGGGCTGTCCATGGCCGCCGCAGACAGGGGCCTCGGGTTTCAGGTCGCGCTGGCCAACAACGAGGCTGGTCGGATGAACCAGCAGGTCGAGGCGCTCGTCGCCGACAAGGCTGGCGCCGTGGTCATCGCACCCGTCGATGCCCATGCGGTCAGCCGCCGCCTTCAGCGGCTGATCTGGGGGGGCAGCTATGTCGGAGCCGTGGTGCCTCCTCCGGCTGTCACGATCCTCAATGCGCCGCAATACCTCACCGGCCGCGCGCTGGCCGAAGAAGCGGCCAACTACATCAAGGCGCGCTTGGGCGGGAAAGCGCGCGTCGTCTTGCTGACCCACGACAGCCTGCAATTTCTGGCGCCTCGGTTCGTCGCCATGCGGGATGTCTTGAGCGGGCTGCCGGGTGTTTCGATCGTCGCCGATATCTCGCCGCTCACCGTCAACAAGGAGGGCGGGTTCGCCACGATGCGGACCATCCTCCTGGCACACCCGGATGTGGATGTCGTTCTCGGCGCCGACACGGTGGTGCTGGGGGCCCTCGCCGCGGTGCGCGAGGCCGGCAAGGAGCGGGCCGATCAGTTCTTCGGTGGGATCGACGGCGAGCCGGAGGCGGTGGCCGAACTCAAACGCGGAGGCGTTTACCGGGCCAGCATCAGCCTGGCCTCGCCGATCTTCGGCTACGCCATGGGGCAGCACGCGGCGGATTGGCTTGAGGGGAAGTCGATCCCGCAGGCGATGGACATCCTGCCGCGCGCTCTGACACGGACCAACATCGCGCAGTACGAGGCCGACCTCGCGGACCCGGCCCGGGTGTATCGATCGGCGTCCGAACGCAACGCGTATCTGAAAATGTACGGAAACATCTGCTTCGACACGCGCGACCGCTACCTCAATTTTCCTTGGTCATCAGAATTGCGGTAGCGTTTCCGCGTTGAGGTGCACGCGTGACGCGATGGCGACTTCCTCAAGGCGCGCTGAGGCAGACCAGCGAATGCGCGCCGGCTGACGGTTCCTCTTGTGTAGAGATCTGCGCCCCGCATATGTGCAAAACTCACGATTGTTGCACAGACGGCAAGAATGGCTGCCGTCGCGATGTGCGTCCTTGCGACTGCGCCTTGGCTTCCCCTTGACCTGTAACCAGGATTGCGACATTGAGCCGATGACGTAAGGGAAGGTTATGGCTCGAACGCGAAGCGGACCACCACCAGCTCCGCCGCACCCGGGCAGGATCCTGTGGGATCGCGTGCTGCCAGGCCTCGAGTTGTCCGTAAGCCAAGCAGCCCGTGAGCTTCGCATCGCTCGGCAGACGCTGCACCGTATCCTGGCTGGCACGCTTGGCGTCACCCCAGAGATGGCGACCCTCCTGGGCCATCTCTCGGGCACCACACCCATGTTCTGGCTCACTCTGCAACAGCAGCACGACCTCTGGCTGGCCGAAAAGGCTCTCTCAGGCGAGCTGAACCCCATTCCAGCCCACAGCCTCCCCGCCATCATCAAAGCTGAGATCGGACTGCACGGTGACTGACACAGCCCAGACCTCGCCCAAGGCGCGCACGGGGGTTGAGGGCCTCGACGACATTCTTCTGGGTGGTCTGTCACCCGGGCACGTCTACCTCCTCGAAGGCAACCCCGGCACTGGCAAGACCACCATTGCCCTTCGCTTCCTGCTGGAAGGCGCCAACGTCGGCGAGAAAGGCCTTTACATCACCCTCTCAGAAAGCGAGGCGGAACTCCGCGGTGGTGCCGCCTCGCACGGGTGGGCGCTCGGGGACGGCATCCAGGTCTTCGAGCTGCTTCCGCCCGAGAGCCTCCTCGACGAGCAGCACCAGCAGAGCCTCCTCTACTCGTCCGATCTGGAGCTTGGCGAGACCACGAAGGCAGTCTTCGAGGCCATCGAGAGAGCACAACCTACGCGGATCGTGCTCGACAGCCTTTCCGAGATTCGTCTCCTGGCACAGAGCTCCCTGCGCTACCGCCGCCAGATCCTGGCCATGAAGCACTACTTCGCAAAGTTGGGTGCAACGGTCCTGATGCTGGATGACCTCACCACGGATACCAACGACAAGACGGTGCATAGCCTCGCCCACGGCGTGATCCGCCTTGAAGAGCTGGCGCCGAGCTATGGCGCCGAGCGACGCCGAGTGCGGGTGATTAAGTATCGCGGCCAGTCCTTCCGGGGCGGGTTCCACGACCTGATCATCTCGAAGGGCGGCGTCCAGATCTTCCCGCGGCTCGTATCGAGTGAGCACAAGACCGAATTCACCCGCGACGTGCTCACGAGCGGCATTAGCCAACTCGATGAGCTGCTCGGGGGTGGGATCGAAAAGGGCTCGGGCACTCTGCTCATGGGGCCAGCCGGGGCCGGCAAGAGCCTTCTCTCCCTGCAGTTCGTCGTCTCAGCCATCACGCGGGGCGAGAAGGCAGCCCTGTTCATCTTCGACGAGGAGCTTGGTCTGCTCATTGACCGCGCCAGGCTGTTGGGCATGGACCTCGAGGCCCTATGCGCCCAAGGCAACCTGTTCATCGAGCAGGTTGACGCGGCCGAGCTCTCGCCAGGCGAGTTCACCCACAAGGTGAGGACCAGCGTCGACCAGCATCAGGTCAAGACGGTGGTGGTCGACAGCCTTAACGGCTACCAGGCTGCCATGCCGGAGGAGCAGTTCCTCGTCCTGCATATCCACGAATTGCTGCAGTACCTGAACCGGCAGGGCGTCTCGACCTTCTTGACCTTGGCCCAGCACGGTCTGGTTGGCGACATGAAGGCCCCCGTGGACATCACCTACATCGCCGACACCGTGATCCTGCTGCGCTACTTCGAGGCGGTCGGCGAGGTCAGGCGTGCGATCTCGGTGATCAAGAAGCGCTTCGGCTCGCATCAGAGCAGCATCCGTGAGTTCCGCGTGGGCAAGGGCGGCATTGCCGTCGGAGAGCCTCTGAGGGGCTTTCAGGGCATTCTCACCGGTGTGCCAGCCTTCGTGGCGAACGACCGCGATCAACTGCTCAAAGACCGTTGATCGTGGACGACCTCACCTCCGCAGATCCAAAGCGGGCGCTCATCCTCGCTCCCCGCGGGCGAGATGCGCCTGTGGCCGAGAGCATCCTGCGGCTGGCTGGCATCACTGTGGACATTTGCCCCGATCTTCAGACGCTCGTGCATGAGATCAAACAGGGTGCTGGCTTCGCGCTGGTGACCGAGGAGGCGCTGCGAGGGGCTGATCTAAGGGACCTTTCGACCGGGCTGACGCGTCAGCCCTCTTGGTCGGATTTTCCCTTCATCATGCTCACGCTGCGCGGGGGTGGTGTAGAGCGCAATCCCGCTCTGGCGCGCATGTCGGAGCTCCTCGGCAACGTCACCTTTTTGGAGCGCCCGTTTCACCCAGCAACGCTCGTGAGCGTTGCACAAACAGCGCTGCGGGGGCGCAGACGCCAGTATGAGGCCCGACGGCTCTTGGAGGAGCTGCGCCGAGGCGAAGAAGGGCTGATGAAGCTGCTGCACAAGGAGAGGTGCGCAGCCGAGCACCAAAAACTCCTGATCAACGAGCTGAACCACCGGGTGAAGAACACCCTTGCGACGGTCCAGTCCATTGCAACTCAGACCTTGCGCACGGCCGACACGACCCAGGAGGCAAAGGAGGCTTTGGAACGGCGGCTCTTGGCCCTGTCCCGGGCTCACGATGTGCTCACCCGCGAGAACTGGGAAGGAGCCGACCTGCTGGATGTGGTGGAACGCGCTCTTGAGCCGTATCGGATTCACAGCGAGAACCGGCTCCACATCGCCGGGCCGCATGTGCGGCTCACTCCGCGCATGTCGCTGGCTCTGGCGATGGCCTTGCATGAGCTGGCAACGAATGCGGTGAAGTATGGCGCGCTCTCCAACAAGATCGGGACCATCGCCGTGTCCTGGACGGTGCAGAATGGAGCAGCCCCGCCCCGCCTGATCTTGCAGTGGGAGGAAGCCGGCGGCCCGCGTGTTGTAGCCCCTCGCCGGCGTGGTTTCGGGTCTCGCCTGATCGAGCGCAGCCTAGCCCAGGATCTCGACGGTCAGGTCGAGATCACGTTCGCTCCAACAGGGGTGGTCTGTACCGTCAATGCACCAGTCGCATAGCTCTGGCTCCTCCCTCAGCATGTGAGTGGCAGGACCTGAGGTACCCAACCAAAGTTGTGCGGAATTGATGATTATTGCACAGCCGGCCGGAGCCGGCGCCGCTCCGGGCCTATAAGTTTTCCGACGCGATATCCTTCAGGATCTGCTTCTCGAGCGAGAGATCCGCCGCCAAGCGGCGCAGGCGGGCGTTCTCCCGCTCCAAATCCTTCAGGCGCTTGGCTTGCTCGACGGGCACCCCGCCGTACTCCTTGCGCCAGCGGTAGTAGCTCTGTTCGGAGGTCTCAGCCTCTTTGCAGGTCAGCCCAATGCTCTTGCCCTGTGCCAGATGCACCTCGATCTGCCGTAGCTTCACGACGAAGGGCTCCACACTCCAGTTCTTCCGTCTCGCCATCCAAGGCTCCTTCAGTCCAGGTTGATCCTCTCGGTCAACCCCGGCGAGAAACAGCCAGTCAGGTCAGGACAGCATCCTGCTTCTCTGGCTCCGACCGGAGAACAACGCACTCAGGCGTTCGCCTAGCCGTCGCAAGCTGTAGCGAGACACCTCCTCAGCTCGTCCTCAAGGTCTGCATTCGTCATCACCCAGAGGGGAGCGGCGCTCCCACAATGGCGCGCCGCTTCCTCACCACCGTCACCGCGTCGGCGTATTCCACCAGGTAGCGAAACGAGTGCTGGTATTCGATCGGGACCCCAACCATCGCAGCGAAGAAGTCCAGATCGATGTCGAGGATATAGCGAAGCGCCGTCAGCACACCCTCGCGCCTCTCCAGCCGGTCGGTTCGGGCGGTGATCACGTCGTCGTCGACGAGATCCGGGCTCGCCTCGTCAGGGGCCATCTCCCAGCGCCGCGCGGCTGCGGTCGGGCTATCCTGTAGCATCGTGACTCGCCCGTGCGGCGAGGCGAGGTGGCCGAGGAGCACGAGGTAGGCATGCCGGAACAAGCTCGCCGACAGCGCCTCGTCGATGTGACCAGGAACCGGCACCATCTGACTGGGGCCCGCGTGCCGACCTAGCGTGACGAGGACACGGCTTGCTGGATCCGACCGGCTCAGGTCGGTCCAAGACGCGAGCGCCTCTGGATGCCGGTTCACAAACTAAGCGTTCTTGAGACCGACGTTCTCCCAAGTCATCCGGCGAGCTCCTAGTTCGACGGGACGACACAGTGGTGAAGCGGGCGTCCTCCGGATCTGATGGCATTGTTGCTGATCGCAGTTGCCTGAGCGCAGACGCTAATGGGCCCGAGAGAACACCTGCAGTAAGGTTCAAGTCTGGCGCAGTTAACCCGCTTCTCAGACACGTCCTAGTCGAAGCCATAATCCCCGCGGGGCAAGTTCGCTCGATGTATGGGGCCGAAGCCTTCGGGCCCGAGAGCTCCTTTGAGCCGACATTGCAGGTTAGCGACCTGCTTCCCTCTACGAAAGACACGAACGCCCGCATAATGGTCGACGCGCGGCCCATCAGCGTACTCGACGGAATAGGTGACATCTCCTCGGCTGAACTGGACGAAATCACCCTCGGTCCGCAGCAGACCGCCGCGAAAGAGGTTCTTCGCCAGTCCCACCGTTTCAGGGTAGGTTAGCTCGATCCGGCCGGGTCTTCCGAACCGATAGGTGAGAGCGCCCTCGGCGTCCGAGAGGTTGCGTGTGGCGCACAAGGACATTATCTTGCCAGAGGCATGTACGGCGCACGAGACCACCGCAATCTCGCTTGCTTGACACAGGGTTGGTTGGGCCTTGCTGGGGCCGTTGCGCCGAGCGCAAGGCAGAGTGCCTGGGTCGCAACACGCCCGACGAACCGCCACCGCTACCGTGGTCCGCTCTGGCTGAGTGGGGCTGGTGTGCGGCCAGCCCCACTAGGTGTGGTGTGCTTTAGGTTATCAGGCTCGTCTCGCGCGGAGGCATGTGGTTACACGAACCACGAGCTCTGCACCTGATCTTGTGTGAGGCCTGTGAGCAGGATGGTGCCCCCGTCCTCCAGGCTCACCAGCACACCCCCGGCTTGGGCTGCCAGCGTGTAGCCCTGCCCATCGAGGTCGAGGCGGTC
>DASZAZ010000039.1:0-32533 GCA_035944635.1 Microvirga sp. | reverse complement strand
GTCACGCTCACGCGTGCCACCCTCCCCTGAAGGGAGGGAGAAAGCGCCCCACCTGCGCGCGTCTCGCCCAGCATCCCAGAAGCGGAGCCACCCCCCACCCCTAATCCCTCCCCGACGCAAGCGGGGGAGGGAGATGCGCTCGATTCAGCGAGGTGGATGCCTCCACCCCACCCGCCCCTGCGGGGCACCCTCCCCTGAGCGGGGAGGGATGAACTACCCGCCCCGCGGGAACTCCAGCCCCATCTCGCGGTAGCGCTCCGGGTCGTCGCTCCAGTTCTCGCGCACCTTCACGAACAGGAAGAGGTGCACCGGCGCCTCCGCGATCTCGGCGATCTCGCGGCGGGCCTGCTGGCTGATGGCCTTGATGGTTTGGCCGCCCTTGCCCAGCACGATCTTGCGCTGGCTCTCGCGCTCCACGAACACGGTCTGCTCGATGCGCACGGACCCGTCGGGCCGCGGCTGCCACTGGTCGGTCTCGACGGTGGATTCGTAAGGGAGTTCCTGGTGCAGGCGCTCGTAGATCTTCTCGCGGGTGATCTCGGCGGCGAGCATGCGCAAGGGCGCGTCGGAGATCTGGTCCTCGGGATAGAGCCACGGGCCCTCGGGCATGAGGGCGGCGAGTTCGCGCTTCAGGCGGTCGATCCCGTCGCCCTTCAAGGCCGAGATCATGAAGGTATGGGCGAAGGGGTGGCGCTCGTTGATCTTGGCCGAGAGCTCGAGGAGACGCGAGCGCTCGATCAGGTCGATCTTGTTGAGGATCAGGATCTTGGGGCGCCGGACCTCGGGCAGCTTGTCGAGGATCGCCTCGCCCTCCTCGTCCAGCCCCTTGCGGGCGTCGAGCAGGAGGCACACCGCATCCGCATCCGCGGCGCCGCCCCAGGCGGAGGTCACCATGGCGCGGTCGAGCCGGCGCTTCGGCTTGAAGATGCCGGGCGTGTCCACGAACACGATCTGGGCCTCGCCCTCAATGGCGATGCCCCGCACCAGCGCCCGGGTCGTCTGCACCTTGTGCGAGACGATCGAGACCTTGGAGCCCACCACCGCATTGAGGAGCGTGGACTTGCCCGCATTCGGCGCGCCGATGAGCGCCACGAAACCGGCCTTCGTCTTGGCCTGCGGCTCGCCTTTGCCCGGCCCTTCCGCGTCGGGTGCGTTCTGCGGCCCCTCGGCATCGGGCGTGGTCTGCGGCTCGCCTGGGTGAGGCGCCGCCTGCGGCTCTTCCGCGTCGGGTGTGGTCTGCGGCTCGTCTGCGTCAGGCGTTGCCATTCTCGGCCTCCGTCCAAACTCCCTCGCGAAGGAGAAGGCTTCGCGCGGCGTCCTGTTCCGCGGCTCGTTTCGATGTGCCGTGGCCGAGGCCCTGCTCCAGCCCCTGCACGCGGGCGACCACCCGGAATTTCGGCGCGTGGTCGGGACCGACCTGCTCGGCCACCGCGTAGGTGGGGGTCGGCAGGCCTCGGCCCTGCGCCCATTCCTGCAGCGCCGTCTTGGCGTCGCGCAGGGGGCGGCGCGGAGCGGCGAGCCGCCCCGCGAAGGCGCGCTCGACCAGCCCCCGCGCGGGCTCGTAGCCCCCGTCGAGGAACACCGCGCCGATGATGGATTCGCAGGCGTCGGCCAGGATCGCCTGATTGCGCCGCCCGCCCGAATGCACCTCGCCGGCCCCGAGCCGCAGATGGGGGCCCACATCCCAGGCCAGGGCCACCTCGGCGCAGCTCTCGCGGCGCACGAGGTCGGCCAGGCGCCGGGAGAGTTCGCCTTCGGCGGCCTCGGGATAGGTGCGGTAGAGGAGTTCGGCGATGGCGAGGCCCAGCACCCGGTCGCCGAGGAATTCGAGGCGCTGATAGCTCACGCCCGTCCCGGCCCCCGGCGCGCTCACATGGGTGAGCGCGAGAACCAGGAGGTCGGGGTCCTTGAAGGCATAGCCCAGCCGCTCCTCAAGCGCGCGCGGATCGGGCGTGCGACGGGCCACGGTCTAACGAATGGGCTGGAACAGGCGGTCCCAGCGCACCGTCCAGGGCCATTCCCAGATCTTCCAGGCCGAGGCGTTCTCGTCGATGGAGAAGAAGATGATCTCGGCCCGGCCCACGAAGTTCTCCAGGGGCACGGCGCCGACGCTGCCTTCGTCGCGGGAATCGGTGGAGTTGTCCCGGTTGTCGCCCATCATGAAGAAGTGGCCGGCCGGCACCGTGTAGACGTTGGTGTTGTCCCAGTAGCCCCGGTCGCCGTCGCGCTCGATGATGAAATGGCTCGTGCCGCTGGGCAGGGTCTCGCGGTATTGCGGCACGGCTTGCGGGCGGCCGAAGGGATCGCTCGTCACGTAATCCTGCACGCGCTCCCGCTTCACGGGCTGGCCGTTGATCTGCAGGACCCCGTTCACGACCTGGATGCGGTCGCCGGGCAGGCCGATCACGCGCTTGATGTAATCGGTGGAATTGTCCTTCGGCAGCTTGAACACGGCGATGTCGCCGCGCTTCGGCTCCGATTCCCAGATGCGGCCCGAGAACAGCGGCGGGCTGAAGGGGATCGAGTGCTTGGAATAACCGTAGGTGTATTTCGAGACGAACAGGTAGTCGCCGATCAGCAGGGTCGGGATGAGCGAGCCCGAGGGGATGTTGAAGGGCTGGAACAGGATGGTGCGCACCACCACGGCGATGAGGAGCGCCTGGACGACGACCTTCACGGTTTCCCAGAGGCCGCCCTCGTCCTTCTTGGAGAGTTCGCTCACGTGCACCCGATCCATTTGGTTCGACATTCCGGCTCAACTCGAGGTGTCAGGCGGGCCCAACAGCGCCCCGGACGGGGCGAGCCGGCACCCGGTCCGCGGGGCGGCATAGCCGAACGGCGGTGATCCCGCAACGCGAGGGCTTCCGGGCGCGGTCACGGATCGGAGATCGGAGCCCGATCCCTACCTTCGGAACGGGCGCCGCGCCGTTCACCGAGGCCGGGCCTCGATGACCACGAAGGCCTGGGCGAGGGGCGGATCGTCCGTGAGCGACACATGCACCACGGCTTCGTGCCCCGGCGGCGTCATGGCCTTGAGGCGCTCCAGGGCGCCGCCGCTGAGGCGCATGGTGGGCTGCCCGCTCGGCTGGTTGACGACCTCCATGTCGCGCCAGAACACGCCGCTGCGCAGCCCGGTGCCCAGCGCCTTGGAGCAGGCCTCCTTGGCCGCGAAACGCCGGGCATAGGACGGCGCACGCGCGGCCCGCCGCTCGCTGCGCCGACGCTCCCCTTCCGTGAAGATCCGGTGGGTGAAGCGCTCGCCGAAGCGCTCGAGCGAGCGCTCGATGCGGCGGATGTCGCAAAGATCGGAGCCGATGCCGAGGATCATGAAAGCCCGTCAATCCATCCGGGTCTGGGGTTCAGCATGGCCCGGTTTCCCTTAGATAGGGGCAGCTTGGCCGAGTGCTACCGGTGCAGCCCCGCTCGGGCGGATTGCGCAGGGCTTCGAGCAGCTTGGCCAGGTTCTGTTGGCGCACCCCTGTCCGGGCGGATTGCCATATCCCCCCAAAGCGTGTAGAGGGCCGCCTTCGCGTTCGCTCCGGCCGGGGGCTGAACGGACGGCAAGCCTCGCGCTTGTAGGGCTCTTCTCCAGAACCCGTCGTCCGGTGTCTCCGCCTTCGAACAACCGCTCGGGCCTCTCGGCTCGAAGGGCTTGGCGCCGATCGGACGCGCGAAACCGGCTCCCCAACAGAGCTGAATTTTCACTTCAAGAAAGGCCCATCATGCCTCTCTACGAACACGTATTCATGGCTCGCCAGGACGTGACGCCGCAGCAGGTCGAAGGAATGGTCGACCAGTTCCGCGGCATCATCGAGGCGAATGGCGGCTCGGTCGAGAAGACCGAGATGTGGGGCGTGAAGTCCCTCGCCTACCGCATCAAGAAGAACCGCAAGGCCCACTTCGCGATGTTCAACCTGAACGCTCCGGCGGCGGCTGTCGCCGAGATGGAGCGCCAGATGGGCATTAACGAGGACATCCTCCGCTTCATGACCATCCGCGTCGAAGAGCTCGAGACGGATCCCTCCGTCATGATGCAGAAGCGCGACCGGGACGAGCGCAAGGAGCGTGAGCGTCGCGAGCGCGACGGCGGCTTCGGCGGCAACGACAGCGAGGAGGCTTAAACCATGGCTATGGGTGCTGCTAGCGGCGGTGGCCGTCGTCCCTTCTTCCGCCGGAAGAAGACCTGCCCCTTCACGGGCGTGAATGCCCCGAAGATCGACTACAAGGACACGAAGCTGCTCTCGCGCTACATTTCCGAGCGCGGCAAGATCGTGCCCTCGCGCATCACGGCCGTCTCGGCCAAGAAGCAGCGTGAACTCGCCCAGGCGATCAAGCGCGCCCGCTTCCTGGGCTTGCTGCCCTACGTGATCCGTTAAGAACCGTCCCTCCCTGCCAAGGGAGGGTCGACGCTGCGAAGGCAGCGGCGGGGTGGGATGGAAGCACCTTCTGAGACGTTCGTGCCTCCACCCCACCCGTCGCCCTTTGGGCGCCACCCTCCCCTGGCGGGGAGGGAGAGACCAAGTCACCCGGCGGTGAAAACCCGTTGGGTTTGTTGGGGCAGTCGCCCCTAACCCTGCGCTTCCAGCAGCGGGACAGCGAGACCGATGAAATTCTTGGCGATCGGCATCGGCGCGGGCCTCGTCTCGGCGCTTCTGTTCGGAGTGGTGATCACGGGATCGCCGCTCGCGATGCTGCTGTCCTACGTCGCCCCCCTCCCCGTTCTCATCACCGCGCTCGGCTGGAACCATCGCTCGGGCCTCGTGGCCGCCGTGGCCGGCGGGCTTGCGACCGCCCTGGCCTTCCGCTTCGAGGCCGGCCTCGCCTTCGTGGTCGGCTCGGCGCTGCCGGCCTGGTGGGTGGCCTATCTCGCCCTGCTCGGGCGGCCCAATGCCGACGGCACCATGGAATGGTACCCCGTGGGCCGTCTCCTGCTCTGGGTCGCGGCCGCCGCCGCCCTCGTGACCCTGGCCGGCGTCATGGCGCTGGGCTCCGGCGATTACGAGGGCTACCGCACGGCGCTGCGCACGTCCCTCGCCGCCATCCTGCGCTCCGGCGCGACGCCGCCCCCGCAGGGCGCCGCGCCCGATACGGTCGAGAACCTCGTCGACACCCTCGTGAGCGCCGTCCCGTACATCGCCTCCGCGGTGTTCGCCCTCGTGTTCACGCTCAATCTCTGGCTTGCCGCCCGCGTGGTGCAGACCTCCCAGCGGCTGATCCGCCCCTGGCCCTATCTGCCCGCCACCGCCATGCCGCGCCAGGCGCTGCTTCTCATGGCCGGCGCCATCGTTCTCAGCCTCGCGCCCGGCTTCATCGGGGTCGCGGGCCTGAGCTTGGCGGGCGCGCTCACCATCGCGTTCGCCCTGCAGGGGCTCGCCTTCGTGCATGAGACCACCCGGGGCCGCAACGCCCGCGTCGCGATCCTCACCGGGCTCTACGTGCTCATCGTTTTCGTCGGCCATACGGTTCTGCCGCTCCTGGCCGTGCTCGGCATGGCGGACATCGCCATGGCCCTGCGCCAACGCCTCGCCTCCCGCGCCGCGGGACCGAAAACCCCTCCCCTCTAGAACTGAAACCAAAGGAGACTAACCATGGAAGTGATCCTGCTCGAGCGCGTCGCCAAGCTCGGCCAAATGGGTGAGACCGTGAAGGTGCGTGACGGCTATGCGCGCAACTTCCTCCTCGCCCGCGGCAAGGCGCTGCGCGCAACTGAAGAGAACAAGGGCCGTTTCGCCGCTCAGCGCGCGCAGCTCGAAGCCCGCAACCTGGAGCGCCGCTCGGAAGCCCAGAAGGTCGGCGAGAAGCTCGACGGCCAGAGCTTCACGATCATCCGCCAGTCCGGCGAGACCGGCGTGCTCTACGGTTCGGTGTCGACCCGCGACCTCGCCGAGGTGATGACCGCCGGCGGCTTCTCGGTGAACCGCGATCAGGTCGCGCTGAACCAGCCGATCAAGAATCTCGGCCTCCACAAGGTGCCGGTCGCCCTCCACCCGGAGGTCGAGGTGACGGTGACGATCAACATCGCCCGTTCGCCCGAGGAAGCCGAGCGCCAGGCCCGCGGCGAGAGCGTCACGACCCGTGACGAGCTCGACCTCGACGACCTCGGCCTCGAGGTCGGCGCCGCGCTCGCGGACGCCGAGGGCGACGACGACGCCGCGTAAGGCACGCAGGTCGACGACCGCCGGACCAGGGGCGAACCCCTCCCCTGGTCACGGGCCCAACCGCCCCCTCGTCCGGCCCAAGCCGGAGGAGAGGGCCTGGCCCCCGGTTGAAATCGTTCTCTCTTTGTTCTAAAGTCAAGCTCTCTGCCGAGTCCCGGCAGGGATCTTTTTTCATGCGGTTTTCGCGGCGGGCAAAGACTCGCGCGGACGGACTCGTTTGGCTTTCCGAGTCAAGGCGAGGCCCCCATTGCCGTGTGGGAATCGAGGATTGCGTGGTCGGACCGTTGGGGGCGCCAATTGGTTAACGGTCCGGCGTTTATGAATCGCGTTCGAGAGCCTGTTTGAACGTCGGAGCGCCCTATGGCTGCCAATGCCCTGATTGCCCGCTTGGAGACCGCGGAGCCGCAGTATCGGGTGGCGCCGAACAACATCGATGCCGAGCAGGCCCTGCTCGGTGCGATTCTGGTCAACAACGACGCCTATTACCGGGTCTCGGACTTCCTCGAGCCCACGCACTTCTTCGAGGATCTGCACCGGCGCATCTACGAGATCGCGACGACCCTCATCAAGGCCGGCAAGGTCGCGACGCCGATCACGCTCAAGACGTTTTTGGGCGACCAGGATCTCGGCGGCGTCACGGTTTCGCAGTACCTCGCGCGCCTCGCCGCGGAGGCCACCACGGTCATCAACGCCGAGGATTACGGCCGCACCGTCTACGATCTCGCCCTGCGCCGGAACCTGATCACCATCGGCGAGGACATCGTCAACACGGCCTACGACGCGCCGGTCGAGGCCTCGCCCCGGGATCAGATCGAGGAGGCGGAGCGCAAGCTCTATGGGCTCGCCGAGACCGGCCGTGCCGACGGCGGTTTCGTGCGCTTCTCGGACGCGCTGACAAGCGCCATCGACATGGCGGCCGCGGCCTACAAGCGCGAGGGCAAGCTCTCCGGCATCTCGACCGGTCTGCGCGATCTCGACCGCATGCTCGGCGGCCTGCAGCCCTCGGACCTCGTGATCCTCGCGGCCCGCCCCGCCATGGGCAAGACCTCGCTCGCCACCAACATCGCCTTCAACATCGCCGAGGCCTACCAGGGCGAGAAGCAGCCGGACGGCACGATGAAAACCGTCAACGGCGGCATCGTGGGCTTCTTCTCCCTCGAAATGTCCGCCGAGCAGCTCGCCACCCGTATCATCGCGGAGCAGGCCGGCGTGCCCTCCTACAAGATCCGGCGCGGCGACATCCGGGAGGACGATTTCTACAAGATCACGGAAGCCGCCCGGAAGATGCAGACGATCCCGTTCTACGTCGACCAGACCGGCGGCATCTCGATCGCGCAGCTCACAGCCCGGGCGCGGCGCCTCAAGCGCCAGCGCGGCCTCGACTTCCTGGTGATCGACTACCTGCAGCTGCTCTCGGGCTCGGCCAAGAAGGGCGAGAACCGGGTGCAGGAGCTGACCGAGATCACCACCGGCATGAAGGCGCTGGCCAAGGAGCTCAACGTGCCGATCCTGGCGCTGTCCCAGCTCTCGCGTCAGGTGGAAAGCCGCGACGACAAGCGGCCCCAGCTCTCGGACCTGCGCGAATCGGGCTCCATCGAGCAGGACGCCGACGTGGTGATGTTCATCTACCGCGACGAGTATTACCTGAAGAACAAGGAGCCGAAGCCCGGCACCGAGGAATATTTCAAGTGGCAGACCGAGATGGACCAGGTGCACGGCAAGGCCGAGGTCATCATCGGCAAGCAGCGCCACGGCCCCACCGGCACCGTCCAGCTGGCCTTCCAGGCCGACGTGACGCGCTTCGCGGATCTCGCCGACGAGGACAAGCTGCCGGAGCGGATGGGCGACTGATCGCGCAAGTCATCACCGTGCGTGCGGATGGGGACTGAGCGCGGCGGCGATCACCGGCGCCTGATCGGACCTGAGACCGAACTCGGTTGGCCCCTTCTGCACCGGAGCCAGTCCGTGGGGAGACGAGGGGCGGCCTGCCGCCCCGCGCTGGCCTTGGCGCTTGCCACAAGGGTCCAAAGCCCGAACAACCACGACCCGCAGGCCAAGGAGGTGACCGCGTGGAGTTCATCAGTCACGGCAGGCCCTTGGTGGCGGGCGATGCGAGGGGCGAATTGCTCAGCGCCCCCGTGGGGCTCAGCTTCTGGGGCGGCGTGGACCCGCAAACCGGAATCGTCATCGACCGGCACCACCCCCTGTGCGGCGCAAACCTCGCGGGACGCGTGCTCGCCATCCCGAGCGGTCGCGGATCATGCTCCGGAAGCGGCGTGCTTCTGGAGCTGATCCTGAACGGCCATGCGCCGGCGGCCATCGTGATCTGCGAGCGCGAGGAGATCCTCACCCTCGGTGCTCTTGTCGCCGAGGAAGTCTTCGAGCGCTCGATCCCGGTTCTCCGGATCGACCGGGAGGTGTTCGCGCGCCTCAGTGCCTACCGATATGCCAGAGTGGCGGGGCCCAGCCTTCAACTCCTCCAGGAGCCGCCCGCTGGGGATTGGCAGCCCGGACCGGCGCCGCACGGGAGCCACGAAGGCAGCACGATCCGCCTGGACCCGATCGACCACGCGTTCCTTGCAGGGGAGCATGGCAAGGCCGCGCAGGCTGCCATGCGCCTGCTGCTCCGGATGGCGGCCGTGCAGGACGCCGAGGCCTTCATGGACGTGTCCCAGGTCCACGTCGACGGCTGCATCTACACGGGTCCGGCGAGCCTGCGCTTTGCGCAGATGCTGGCCGAGTGGGGAGCGCGCGTGCGGGTGCCGACAACGCTCAATGCGATCTCCGTGGATCAGCGTCGCTGGCGCGATCAGGGGGTGGCGGAGAGCCTGGGCGTTCCTGCGAGCGCCCTCGCCGACGCCTACGTGGCCATGGGGGCAAGGCCGAGCTTCACCTGCGCGCCCTACCTGCTCGACAGCGCCCCGGGATTCGGTGAGCACATCGGCTGGGCGGAGTCGAACGCGGTGGTCTATGCCAACAGCGTGATCGGCGCGCGCACGATGAAGTATCCGGACTACCTGGACATCTGCATCGCCCTCACGGGCCGGGCACCGCTGGCGGGCTGCCATCTCGATGCGGGACGACGCGCGACGCTCGCCCTCGAGGTCGAGATGCCGCCGGGAGCCGACGACGCCTTCTGGCCGCTCCTCGGCTATTGCTGCGGCTCCGTCTGCGGCACCGAGATCCTCCTGATCCTGGGTCTCGAGGGGAGTGGCGCCGGGGCCGTGGAGTTGAAGGCCTTCGGGGCCGCTTTCGCGACGGTGGCCGCCGCCCCGATGTTCCACATCGCCGGGGTCACGCCGGAAGCGGGTGAGCAAAGGCCCGAGCGGCGGTTGCGCATCGATTTGGGCGCGTTGCGGCAGGCCTGGGAGGCGCTGAACACCGCCGCATCGCCGGATGTGGGGCTCGTCAGCCTCGGCAACCCGCACTTCTCGCTCGAAGAATGCGCCAGCCTCGCAGCCCTTGTGCAGGGTCGGACAAAGGCGGCCGACGTTGCGGTCGTCGTGACCTGCGGGCGAGCGGTGCACGAAGCGGCCGCCCGGGCCGGGCATGTGGAAGCCGCCGAAGCCTTCGGCGTACGCTTCGTCACGGATACCTGCTGGTGCATGATCGGCGAGCCGGTGATCCCGCCCGAGGTGCGCACCCTGATGACCAATTCCGGGAAGTACGCCCATTACGCGCCGGGCCTCGTCGGGCGCGGTGTCCGCTTCGGCAGCCTGGCGTCGTGCGTGGAGGCCGCCTGCGGCGGCAGGGCTCCCAAGGAGCCGCCGGCCTGGCTCGCCTAGGCCGCCTTTGTGTCCGAGGCGGACGATCCCGTATGCGACGAGGGCGAAACTCCCGGCGAACTCTCCATCGAGGTCGCGTTGCCGCCCTCCCCCTCTGGGGCAGGGTGCGGTAGAGATGTCCCTGGGACAGCGAGCGCCCCAGGAGCGTGCGTGAACGACATCGCCTTCGAGGCTCAGAGCCTGCAACAGCCCGAGATCCCCGCGGCGGAAGCGGGCGGCCTTCTCACCGTCGATCTCGGCGCCATCGTCGCGAATTGGCGCCTCCTGCGCGATCGCTCGGCGGGGGCCGAAGCCGCCGCCGTCGTGAAGGCCGATGCCTACGGCACCGGGATCGAGCACACGGTGCCGGCGCTCCGTGGGGCGGGCTGCGGCACCTTCTTCGTGGCGCATCTCTCGGAAGCCATTCGCGCCCGGGAGGTCTGCCCGGATGCCGCGATCTACGTGCTGAATGGCTTCCTGCCCGGCACCGCCGGCACCTATGCGGGGCTGAACCTGCGGCCCGTGCTCGGCTCGCAGGGCGAAATCGACGAATGGGCCGCCTTCTGCCGCACGGAAGGGGCGAAGCGCCCCGCAGCGCTCCATGTCGATACGGGCATGAACCGGCTCGGCCTCTCCCTCGACGAGGGCCTGGCCCTCCCCCGCGACCCGCGCCTGCAGGACTTCGAGCCCGCGCTGCTGATGAGCCACTTCGTCGGTGCGGAGGAGCCCGGCAACCCGGTCACCGCGCGCCAGATCGAGGCCTTCGCGGCGCTCCGGCAGGCCCTGCCGCACATCCGCGCCTCGCTCGCCAATTCCTCCGGCATCTTCCTGCCCGGCACCCACCACGACCTCGTGCGGCCGGGCTATGCGCTCTACGGCGGCAACCCGACGCCGGACGCGCCCAATCCCATGCGCCCGGTGGTGCGCCTCGAAGGGCGCGTCATCCAGCTCCGCACGATCTCGGAGGGCGAAACGGCGGGATACAACGGCGCCTGGACCGCCCGCGGCCCCCGCCGCCTCGCCACCCTCTCGATCGGCTATGCCGACGGCTATGCGCGCGCCGCGAGCGCGACGGATGCGAAGGCGCAGTCCGGTACGCCGATGGGCGAGGCGATCGTCGCCGGCATCCGCTGCCCCTTCGCGGGCCGGGTCTCCATGGACCTCATCATCGTGGACGTGACCGCGGTGCCGGAGGGCGCCGTGAAACGGGGCGATCCCGTGGTGCTCATCGGCGACGAGTTGACCGTCGACGAGGTCGGCCGCCGGGCCGGAACCATCGGCTACGAGGTGCTCACGAGCTTAGGGAGACGCTACGCGCGAAGCTATGTCCGCCCCTGAACGGCTGGGCCGATGACGCGTTTTGTGATAATAGTTGATAACAAACGCAGGAGCCCCGCATGCCGTCGAGCTATTCGGTCGGACCCCACTTCGAAGCCTTCATCCAGAAGCTGATAGAGAGCGGGCGCTACGCCAATGCGAGCGAGGTCGTGCGGTCCGGCTTGCGGCTGCTGGAAGAGCACCACGAGGAACGGGAGCGGCAGCGGACCGAGTTCTGGGCCAAGATCGACGAGGGTCTGGCCGATATCGATGCGGGTCGGGTCGTTCCGGCCGAGGAGGTGTTCGCGAAGATCGAGCGGATGATCGAGGAGCGGCGGACCGGTCGCGACGCTGCCGAATGAGGGTGGTTTTCACCCAGGCCGCCGACGCCGACATCATCAGCATTTTCGTCTATCTTCAGTCCCGCAATCCGCAAGCGGCGGCCACGATCATTCGTCGCGTCCGCGATCGGTGCTTCTCTCTCGCGCAGCATCCGCGCCGCGGCGGGCTGGTGGGCGTTCGAAACGGCCGAGAGCTGCGGCGGATCGTCGAACTCCCTTTTGTGGTGTTCTACGCACCCACACATGACAGGATCACGATCTTCCGCGTCCTCCACGGTGCCCGGGACTTCCAGGCCATTCTGGACGAGATTTTCGAATCCGACCCGGAGTAGTCATGGCCAAACGTCAACCGAACTTCGTCTGCCAGAGCTGCGGCGCCGTCTACAACCGCTGGAAGGGCAAGTGCGAGGCCTGCGGCGGCTGGAATTCCATCGTGGAGGAAACCGGCTCCGCGAACCCGATGGTCGGCCCCGTCGCCACGCGCCCGGCCCGCGCCAAGGGCCGGGTCTTCCCGCTCGAAGGCTTGACGGGCGAGGCCAAGGATGCGCCGCGCACGCCTTGCGGCATCGCCGAACTCGACCGCGTCACCGGCGGCGGCTTCGTGCGCGGCTCCGTGATCCTGCTCGGCGGCGATCCCGGCATCGGCAAATCCACCCTCCTCATGCAGGCCACCGCCGCCCTGGCGCTTCGCGGGCACCGGGTGGTCTACATCTCGGGCGAGGAGGCGGTCGCGCAGGTGCGGCTCAGGGCCGAGCGCTTAGGCCTCGCGGGCGCGCCGGTGGAGCTCGCCTCCGAGACCAATGTGGAGGACATCATCGCGACGCTCTCGCAGGGCTCGCCGCCCGCGCTCGCGATCATCGATTCGATCCAGACCATGTGGACCGAAACCGTGGAATCCGCGCCCGGTACCGTGACCCAGGTGCGCGGCTCGGCCCAGGCGCTCATCCGCTTCGCCAAGACCTCCGGCACTGCGGTCATCCTCGTCGGCCACGTCACCAAGGACGGGCAGATCGCGGGGCCCCGCGTGGTCGAGCACATGGTGGACGCGGTCGCCTCCTTCGAGGGCGAAGGCGGCCACCATTTCCGGATCCTGCGCGCGGTGAAGAACCGCTTCGGGCCCACCGACGAGATTGGCGTGTTCGAGATGTCGGATTTAGGTTTGCGCGAGGTTCCGAACCCCTCCGAGCTGTTTCTCGCCGGCCGCGACATGGCGACCGCCGGCACGGCCGTTTTCGCCGGCATGGAGGGCACCCGGCCCGTGCTGGTGGAGATCCAGGCCCTCGTGGCGCCTTCCGCCCTCGGCACCCCCCGCCGCGCCGTGGTGGGCTGGGATCAGAACCGCCTCTCCATGGTGCTGGCCGTGCTGGAGGCCCATGGCGGCCTCAGGCTCGGCATGCACGACGTGTATCTCAACGTGGCCGGGGGCCTGCGCATCACCGAGCCCGCAGCCGATCTCGCCGCCGCCGCAGCGCTCGTCTCGTCGCTCTCCGGCACGGCGCTCCCCTCCGACACGGTGTATTTCGGCGAGATGGGCCTTTCGGGCGCCATCCGCCCCGTGGCGCATGCGCAGGCGCGCCTGAAGGAGGCCGCGAAGCTCGGCTTCTCGCAGGCCGTGGCGCCGCCCCCGCGCACCGAGAAGGGCGAGCGCCTGCCGCTCGCCACCGCGTCCATGGCCCACATCACCGATCTCGTGGCCGGAATCGCCGCGGGCCGCCCGCGGGCCAAGCCCCGCGAGGGGGTCGAGCCCGGCCGGCGCCGGGTCACGGCGGAGTGACGCAGGCTTCCGAGGGCAGCGCTCGGGGCCGCATCGCGGCAGGGTGACGGGGCGGTTCGTTGCCGCTATACACCGCCCGCACCCCAGAAAACTGGGCCGTTCGGCCCTGCTTCTCCCAAGGCCCGCCTCATGCCCTTTTCGGTTCTCGATCTCGTCGTTATCGGCGTCGTGGTGATCTCCGCCCTGCTCGCGGCCGTGCGCGGCTTCACCCGCGAGGTGCTGGCGATCGGAGCCTGGGTGGCGGCCGGCGCGGCGGCCTGGTTCCTGCACCCGATGGTGCTGCCCCTCGTGAAGCCCTACATCAAGTCCGACACGGTCGCGCTCGCGGCCGCCATCGGCGGCATCTTCATCCTGACGCTCATCATCGTGTCGATCATCACGGTGAAGATCTCGGATTTGATCCTGGATTCCCGCATCGGCGCGCTCGACCGCACCATGGGCTTCGTGTTCGGCGCCGCCCGCGGCTTCCTGATCTGCGCCATCGGCTGGATTTTCCTCGGCTGGCTCCTGCAGGGCAAGAACCCGGAATGGGCGGTGACCTCGCGCACCCGTCCGATGCTGGAAAACACCGGCAACAACCTCATCGCCATGCTCCCCGACAACCCCGAGGGCCTGCTGCGCCAGATCCGCAAGCCCGGCGACGGCGACCCGGCCGAACCCGCCGAGCCCGATCCGCAGCGCCCGGGCACCGCCCCGGCGCAGCCGCCGGCGCCGCCCCGCCGCGGCTAAGGTTGCGCCTGCGCATAACGCAAGCGACCCAACACCCGGGAACATTGGCGGGACGGGGAAAAGTGCTTACATAACCGCTTTAGCGCCCGGCCTCGGCGCTTCCTTGGGACAATACAGATGCCTTCACGGTCCTCCGAGACCTACGCGGTTGCGCGGGCGGCCGAGCCGTCCGGCGCGGGTGAACGCCCCGGCTTCGATCTCGATCTCGACGGCGATACGCTGCGCGAGGAATGCGGCGTCTTCGGCATCTACGGCCACCCGGATGCCGCCGCGATCACCGCGCTCGGCCTCCATGCCCTGCAGCACCGGGGCCAGGAGGCGGCGGGCATCGTGTCCTTCGACGGGCACGTCTTCCACTCGGAGCGCAAGCTCGGGCTTGTGGGCGACTCCTTCTCGGATCGCGCCACCATCGAGCGCCTGGAAGGCCTGCAATCCATCGGCCATGTGCGCTATTCGACGACAGGCGAGACGGTGCTGCGCAACGTGCAGCCGCTCTTCGCCGAACTCGCCGGCGGCGGTTTCGCGGTGGCCCATAACGGCAACCTGACGAACGGCCTGACGCTGCGCCGTAACCTCATCGCGGACGGCGCCATCTGCCAGTCCACCACCGACACGGAGGTGATCGTCCACCTCGTGGCGCGCTCCCGGCGCAACCGCTTCATCGACCGCTTCATCGAGGCGATCAGCCAGATCGAGGGCGCCTATGCCCTCGTGGCCATGACGAACAAGAAGCTCGTCGGCGCGCGCGATCCCTTCGGCATCCGGCCCCTCGTGCTGGGCGAGCTCGACGGCCGCTACATCCTGGCCTCCGAGACCTGCGCGCTGGACATCATCGGCGCCCGCTTCGTGCGCGACATCGAGAACGGCGAGGTGGTGGTGATCTCGGAGGAGGGCATCGAGTCCTTCCGCTTCGCGCCGCGCCAGCCGCCGCGGCCCTGCATCTTCGAATACATCTACTTCTCCCGCCCCGATTCCATCGTGAACGGCCGCTCGATCTACGAGGTCCGCAAGGCCATGGGGGCGGAGCTCGCCCGCGAGTCGCACGTGCCGGCCGACGTGGTGATTCCGGTGCCGGATTCCGGCGTGCCGGCGGCGCTCGGCTACGCGCAAGGCTGCGGGCTTCCTTACGAACTCGGCATCATCCGCAACCACTATGTGGGCCGCACCTTCATTCAGCCGACCCAATCGGTGCGCGAACTCGGCGTGCGCATGAAGCATTCCGCGAACCGCGCGGCGGTGGCGGGCAAGAGCATCGTGCTCGTGGACGACAGCCTCGTGCGCGGCACCACGTCCGTGAAGATCGTGCGCATGATGCGCGAGGCCGGCGCCCGCGAGGTGCATTTCCGCATCGCGAGCCCGCCGATCACGCATCCGGACTTCTACGGCATCGACACGCCGGAAAAGGAAAAGCTGCTCGCGGCCACGCACGACCTCGAGGGCATGCGCGAGTATATCGGCGCCGATACGCTGGCCTTCCTCTCGATCCCGGGTCTCTACCGCGCCATGGGCGAGGAGGCCCGCAACCCGCACCAGCCGCAATTCACCGATCACTGCTTCACGGGCGACTACCCGACGCCGTTGACGGACCTCGCGGTGGCGACGCCGAAGCGCCTCTCGCTGCTGGCGGAAGCGGATTAGACCGATGGCCAAGCCCCTCGAAAACCGCGTCGCCGTCGTCACCGGCGCCTCCCGCGGCATTGGCCGCGCCGCCGCCTTGGCGCTCGCCGAAGCCGGCGCCCACATCGTGGCGCTCGCCCGTACGCAAGGCGCCCTGGAGGAGCTCGACGACGCCATCCGCGAACGCGGCGGCTCGGCGACGCTGGTGCCCGTCAATCTGAAGGATTACGAGGCCCTCGACCGGCTCGGCGCCGCGCTGCATCAGCGCTGGGGCAAGCTCGACATCCTCGTCGGCAATGCGGGCATCTTGGGCGAACTCGCGCCCATCACCCATGTGAACCAGCCGGTCTGGGACGAGGTGATGGCCGTGAACGTCACGGCGAATTACCGCCTCATCCGCTCCCTCGATCCGCTGCTGCGCGCGTCGGATGCGGGCCGCGCGGTGTTCGTGTCGTCGGGCGCAGCGCACAAATGCCTTGCCTATTGGGGCCCCTACTCGATCTCGAAGGCGGCGCTCGAAGCGCTGGTGCGCACCTACGCGGCCGAGACCGTGAAGACGCCGTTGCGCGTCATGCTCCTCAATCCCGGCCCCCTGCGCACCGCCATGCGCCGGGCCGCCATGCCGGGCGAGGACCCGTTGACCCTGAAGACCCCGGAAGAGCTGGCACCCCACATCGTGAAACTCGCGCTCTCGGATTGGAGCGAGACCGGCAAGATCTACGATTTTCCGCAAGGCGGCCGCGTGCTGACGCCGGGGGCGCCGGACTGAAATCGTCCCTCTCCCCTGGAGGAAGAGGGTAGCCTCGCGAAGCGAGGTCGGGAGAGGGGGCCGTGAGTGCCACTCTCCCTTAGAACCTTGCAGCGGCGCCCCTCCTTGATCTGGTGGCCCGACTTCCCCCTCTCCCGGCTCGCTCCGCTCGCCACCCTCTCCCTCCGGGGGAGAGGGACCTAGCGCTCCTTGTCGAACGGGTTCTTTCCCATCCGCAGCGAGACGCGGATCGGCACGCCGGGGAGTTCGAAGGCTTCACGCAGATTGTTGACGAGATAGCGCGTGTAGCTCTTCGGCAGCGCGTCGAGCTGGTTGCCGAACACGGCGAAATGCGGCGGGCGCGCCTTCACCTGGGTCATGTAGCGGATCTTGATGCGCCGCCCCGACACCGCCGGGGGCGGGTTGGCCGAGAGCGCATCGCTGAGCCACTGGTTGAGACGCGCCGTCGAGATGCGGCGGTTCCAGGTTTCGTACACCTCCACGACCGCGCGCATGAGCTGGTCGACGCCCTGCCCCGCAAGGCCCGACAGCGGCACCACCGGGGCGCCGCGCACCTGCGGCAGGAGGCGCGTGGCCTTCTCCTTGAGGTCCTTCAGGAGGCCCGGCTGGTCGGCCACGAGGTCCCATTTGTTGAGGCCGATCACGAGGGCGCGGCCCTCCTGCTCTACGAGATCGACGATGGAGAGGTCCTGCTTCTCGAAGGGGATCGTGGCGTCCAGCAGGATCACCACCACCTCGGCGAAGCGCACGGCGCGCAGCGCATCGGCGACCGAGAGCTTTTCGAGCTTGTCCTCCACCCGCGCGCGCTTGCGCAGGCCCGCGGTGTCGAACAGCTTGAAGGCGCGCCCGCGCCATTCCCAATCGAGCGAGATGGAATCGCGGGTGATGCCGGCCTCAGGGCCGGTGAGCAGGCGCTCCTCGCCGATCATGCGGTTGATGAGCGTGGACTTGCCCGCATTGGGGCGGCCGACGATCGCAACCTTCAGGGGCTTGTTGGGGTCGTCTTCTTCCTCGGCCTCCGCGTCCGGATCGGGGAAGTGGGGCATCAGCGCCTCGAAGAGGTCCGCCATGCCCTCGCCGTGCTCGGCGGAGAGCGGCACGGGATCGCCGAGGCCGAGCGAGAAGGCGTCGTAGGCGCCGGACAGGCCGGTCCCGCCCTCGGCCTTGTTGGCGATGAGGATCACGGGCTTGCCGGAGCGGCGCACGAGTTCGGCGAAGGGGCGGTCGGCGGGCAGGATGCCGACGCGCGCGTCGATCACGAAGAGGATCACGTCCGCATCGGCGATGGCGGCTTCCGTCTGGGCGCGCATGCGGCCGAGGAGCGATTCTTCCGTGGCCTCCTCAAGGCCCGCCGTATCGACGATCCGGAAGGAGAGATCGCCCAGGGTCGCCTCACCCTCGCGGCGGTCGCGGGTGACGCCCGGGCGATCGTCGACGAGCGCGAGCTTCTTGCCCACGAGGCGATTGAAGAGCGTGGATTTGCCGACATTCGGCCGCCCGACGATGGCGACGAGGGGCGTCATGGGCGGATCCTTCTTAACAACTGCACGGACAGGTTACTGCGTAGCCTGAACCGGACCGCCCGCCACGAGCGCGGTGTAGATCTCCAGCCGGCTGCGCAGCGCCTGGGGCGTGTCGCGGTCGGCGGCGATCTGCTCGAACCAGCGGCCGGCGAAACCGTAATCGCCGGCTTTAAGGCCGGACAGGCCGAGAAGTTCCCGGGCCGTGTGGCGCCAGGGATTGGTCGGGGTGGCGAGCCGCTCCAAGGCCGGCCGCACGGCCGCCGGATCGGCGCCGTCCATGCGCAGCATCGCGGCGCGCAGCCGGGCGAGATCGTTCCAGGGCGCGGACACGGCGGAATCCGCTGCCAGAGCCTCGAAGGCCTTGGCGCCGTCTTCCGCGTTGGATTGGCCGAGTTCGGCCGCCAAGCGGAAGCGGGAGAGGAGGCCGTAGCCGCCCGGCGCGTCCTTGGCGACCGCTTCCAGCGCCCGCTGGGCCTCCTGCTCCTGCCCGTCCTGCCGGGCGAGACGAAGGGCATCCTCGTAGCGCATGGCGGCGGCCTGGGCCTGCTGCTCCTGCCGGTATTCCCAGTAGCGCCAGCCGCCCACGGCCGCGACCACCAGGATCGCCACGCCGACGATCAAGCCGCTGTAGCGCGACCAGATCTTGAACATCTGGTCGCGGCGGTACTCCTCGTCGACTTCGCGGATGAATTCGTCGTTCTGTGCCATGCCGAGCCCGGGGCTCTCGCCCGTGAAACCTTGAGAGGGGGGTCGCCTAGCATAGGCCTCCGGTCATGGCGAGAGGCGGCGGGCCCGCAGGGCCTTCAGAAGCCGGTGAGCGCCGAGCCCTAACCCTTGTTCGCGCCAGAGACACCCAACTCTAGTCCCGCGTCGGCACCACCGCGAGGACCTAGACAGGCCTAACCCCGCGTCGGCACCACGGCGAGGACCTAGACAGGCCTAACCCCGCGTCGGCACCACGGCGACGCCGATGAGCCAGGGGTGGAGCCAGAACGCGAAGGCGATGTAGGCGAGCGTGCCGATGGCGATCGCGGCGATGTCGTTGCGCCAGCCCATGGGCGCGGCCGCAGGCCCGCCGTGATAGACCACCTCGTCCCGCCGCTTGATCGAGATCCGCGCCGCCACCGCCCAGGCCAGGAACGAGCCGAAGAGCAGGATGGAGCCGAGATCGCCGTTGGAGATCAGGTGCGCCAGAGCCCAGATCTTCACGCCCGCCAGCATCGGATGCTTCAGCCGGCTCTTGATGCGCCCCGGCAGATAGGCGGCCACGAAAGCCACGAAGGCCACCCATACGAGGAGCAGCGAGAGATGCCGCGTCCAAACCGGCGGATCCCACACGGGGATGTAGCCGTCCGCCCGGTACTGCCCGTAGCCGATGGAAACGAGCACGATGCCGACGAGCGAGAGGAGCGAGTAGGCGCCCTTGTAGGCGCCCTCCCCCAACCGCTCCCGCAGCCGCGCGCGGGGCCCGCGTGCCATCGTGAAGGCATGGGTGCCGAGGAAGAGCACGAGGCCGAGGATCAGGAGGGTCATAGGGCTTGAGGTCCGGAGCGCGAAAGGCGGATTGGAGAACAAATCGGGGTCGCGCGCACCCAACTATGCACAGCTATCCACAGGCACGGCTACGCTCCCTTGACTCCTTTCGGGCTCCAGGTCGTTATTGCTAGAACAAAACAGGAACGAAGATGCGCGCGTCTCGAGAGACCCTCTCCGGATTACGGCAGGGCATTGCCGCTCTCGGAGAGGGATTCGCGTCCGCGCCGCATGGGCTTTTCGCGAGCGGCGCAGCCGATTTCGACGAGGCTCTCGGGGGCGGCCTCGCGCGGGGGGCGCTGCACGAGATCCATGCGGAGTCGCCGGCCGATACGGCGGCGGCTTCCGGTTTTGCGGCGGCCCTGGCCTTGCGGGCCGCCCATGACGCACCGCTGGCCTGGGTGAGGCAGGATGCGGTCGATGGCGAGACGGGACTGCTTCATGCGCCCGGCCTCGTGGAATTCGGGCTCCATCCCGACCGCCTGATCCTGATCCAGGTTCCGGACGCCGCGGGCGTCCTGCGCGCGGGCGCCGAGGCCCTGCGCTGCGGAGCGCTCGGCGCCGTGCTCCTGGAGGCCTGGGGCGAGCCCCGCCTGCTCGATCTCACCGCCACCTGCCGCTTGGCGCTCGCCGCAGGCCAGACCGGCGTGACGCCGTTTCTCATCCGCATCGCGGCCCGACCGAGGCCGAGCGCCGCCACGACGCGCTGGTCCGTTCAGGCCGGCGCCTCCTTCGCCCTCGAGGCGAACGCTCCCGGTTTCCCCGTCTTCAAGGCAAGCCTGCTGCGCCACCGCGCCGGGCTCGCCCCTCGCACCTGGCTTGTGGAGTGGGACCGTGACCGATGCGCCTTCGACGACGCCGCGCCGCTATCTCGCCGTGTGGCTGCCGTTCCTCCCGGCGGACCGGCTGCGGCGAAGCAGACGGCTATCATCGGCGAAGGAGAACGGCTGCGCCGCGCCGGATGAGCGCCCGCTCGCTTCCGTCAGCGCGCCACGATCTCTCGCGGGGCAGAGTCGCGCCACCGCGCCGGATGAGCGCCCGCTCGCCTTTGTCGAGAAGGTCAAGGGAGCGCTGCGGCTCGCGGCCCTCGACCGGCAGGCCGTTGCGCTCGGCCTCGCGCCGGGGCTGACGCTCGCCGATGCCCGCGCCCGCGTCCCGGATCTCGCGGTGGCCGATCACGATCCCGCGGCGGACACCGCGCTGCTGGAGCGCCTGGCGGACGACAGCGACCGCTGGTCTCCCCTCGTGGCCCTCGATCCGCCGGACGGGCTCATCCTCGACATCACGGGCTGCGCCCATCTCTTCGGCGGCGAGGCCGCGATGCGCGCGGGGCTTCTCGCCCGGCTGAAGCGCAACGGCTTTCACGCCCGCGCCACCGTCGCGGGGACCCCCGAGAGCGCGCGGGCCCTGGCCCGTTTCGGCCGTGTCGCGGTGGTGGCGCCGGGCCACGAGGCCGAGGCCGTGCGCGGGTTGCCGGTCGCAGCCCTCGACGCACCCCGCGAGGCGGCCGTGGCGCTCATCCGGGCCGGCCTCAAGACCGTAGGCCACCTCGCCGACCGACCGAGCCTGCCGGTGGCGGCACGCTTCGGCGAGGGGCTCACGCGACGGGTGCGACGGGTGCTGGGCTTCGAGGACGCCCGCATCACCCCGCGTCGCGTTCCGCCGGCCTACGTGGTGGAGCAGCGCTTCCCGGAGCCCGTCGCGCGCCGCGAGGATATCGAGGGCACCCTCGTGTGCCTCGTCGTCGAGGCCGCGGGCGTGCTGGAGCAGCGCGGCGAAGGCGGGCGCGCCTTCGAGGCGGCCTTCTTTCGGGCCGACGGATTCGTGCGGCGCATCGCGGTCGAGACCGTGCGGCCCCTGCGGGAGGCGCGTGCGGTGCTGCGCCTGTTTCGCGAGCGGCTCGATGCCCTTGCCGACCCCCTCGACCCCGGCTTCGGCTTCGACCTCATCCGCCTCGCCGTGCCCGCCACGGAAGCCCTGAACGCGGCTCAGACAAGCCTCGACCGGCGCACCGTCGAGGGGGATGAGGTGGACGGCCTCGTCGAGCGCCTCATCGCCCGCTTCGGCCAAGAGCGGGTCCTGCGCTTCGCGCCGCGCGACACCCATCAGCCCGAGCGCGCCGCGCGTCTCGTGACCGCCGCGGGCGAAACCCGCTCCCTCCTGCCCTGGCCGGCGCCCGAACCGGACGAGCCGCCCTTGCGGCCCTTGCGCCTCTTCGATCCGCCGCAGCCCATCGAAACCATCGCCGAGGTGCCGGACGGACCCCCTTTACGCTTTCGCTGGCGCAAGACCCTGCACGAGATCGCCCGCGCCGAAGGCCCGGAGCGCATCGCGCCCGAATGGTGGCGCCGCAAACCGGGCGCGCCGACCCGCGACTATTACCGCCTGGAGGACGTGAACGGCCGCCGCTTCTGGGTGTTTCGCGCCGGCCTCTACGAGCGGGAGACGGAGGCGCCGCGCTGGTATCTGCACGGGCTCTTCCCATGATCCCTTACGCGGAATTGGCCGCCACCACGCATTACTCGTTCCTGCGCGGCGCCTCCGCGCCCGTGCATCTCGTGCTGCAGGCCCTGCTGCTCGGCCACGTGGGTCTCGGGATCGCGGACCACAACACGGTGGCGGGCGTGGTGCGGGCCCACAGGGCCCTGCGGGAGGTGCGCGAGCACGGCATCCCGCTGCCCAAGAAGGAGCGCGAGGGCTCGGGGCCGGGGGAGCACAGCTGGGTGGACGAGCCCGGCGTGCAGAAACTCGCCGAGGCGTCTCCGATCCTTCAGGCGCAGGCGCAGCATTTCAAGCTCGCGGTCGGCTCCCGCCTCGTCTTTGCGGACGGCACGCCCGACATCCTCGCCTATCCGCAGAACCGCGACGGCTGGGGGCGGCTCTGCCGGCTGCTGACCCTGGGCAAGACCCGCGCCGAGAAGGGCCGCTGCCTTCTCGGTTTCGACGATCTCGCGCAATGGACGGACGATCTCCTCCTCGTCGTCATGCCGGCCCGGCGGCTCGACGGTTTGCGGGATCGGCTTGCGCGGGTCGTCGATGCGGCGCCCGCCTCCGTATGGCTTGCCGCCAGCATGAACCGCGGGGGCAGCGACGAGCGCCGCTTGGCGCGGCTGAAGCGGATCGGGGGCGAGACGGGCGTGCCGCTCCTGGCCGTCAACGACGTGCTCTACCACCACCCCGAGCAGCGCGACCTGCAGGACGTGCTCACCTGCATCCATGAGGGCGTCACGATCGAGGGGGCCGGGCGGATTCTGGAAGCCAATGCGGAGCGCCATCTGAAACCCGCGCAGGAGATGGCGCGCCTCTTCCGCCATGCCCCGGAGGCGGTGGCCGAGATCGGGCACGTTCTCTCGCGCATCGACTTCTCCCTCGACCAGCTGCGCTACGAATACCCGGACGAGCCCGTGCCGCCGGGCTGGAACGCCACGGATTGGCTCGAGGAGATGACCTGGCGGCGCGGGGCCATGCGCTATCCCGACGGGATTCCGGGCAAGGTGCAGGCGCTCATCCGCACCGAATTGGCGCTCATCAAGACGCTTCGGTACGAGCGCTACTTCCTCACCATCCTCGACATCGTGCGCGCCGCGGAGGACCGCGGCATCCTCTGCCAGGGGCGCGGCTCGGCGGCCAATTCCGCCGTGTGCTACGCGCTCGGCATCACCTGCGTCGATCCGAACGACCACGATCTCCTCTTCGCCCGCTTCATCTCCACCGAACGGCGCGAGCCGCCGGACATCGACGTGGATTTCGAGCACGAGCGACGCGAGGAGATCATCCAGTACATCTACGAGCGTTACGGCCGCCATCGCGCCGGCATCGTCGCCACCGTGATCAGCTACCGCCCCCGCAGCGCCATCCGCGATGTCGGCAAGGCGCTGGGCCTCACCGAGGACATAACCGCGCGGCTTGCCGGCACGGTATGGGGCAGCTGGGGCACGGGCATTCCGGAACAGCAGGTGCGCGAGGCGGGGCTCGATCCCGACAACCCGGTGATCCGGCGCGCCGTCGCATTGGCCAACCGGCTCATCGGCTTTCCCCGTCATCTCTCCCAGCATGTGGGCGGCTTCATCCTCGCCCGCGGCCGCCTCGACGAACTCGTGCCCATCGGCAACGCCGCCATGGCCGACCGCACCTTCATCGAATGGGACAAGGACGACGTGGACGAACTCGGCCTCATGAAGGTCGACGTGCTGGCGCTCGGCATGCTGACCTGCATCCGCAAGAGCTTCGATCTGATGCGGGAGCACGGCATCGCGGATTGGGGCTTGGCTGACGTGCCTGAGAAAGACGCAGAGGTCTACGACATGCTCTGCCGCGGCGATTCCATCGGCGTGTTCCAGGTGGAGAGCCGAGCCCAGATCAACATGCTGCCGCGGCTGAAGCCGCGGGAGTTCTACGACCTCGTGATCCAGGTCGCGATCGTGCGGCCGGGCCCGATCCAGGGCGACATGGTGCATCCCTATCTGCGGCGCCGGGCCGGATTGGAGGATGTCACATTTCCCTCCCCCGCGCCGGAGCACGGTCCCGCGGACGAACTCTACCAGGTGCTCCACCGGACCATGGGCGTGCCGCTTTTCCAGGAGCAGGCCATGAAGCTCGCCATGGTGGCCGCGCGATTCACCGACGTGGAGGCCAACCAGCTGCGCCGCGCCATGGCGACCTTCCGCCATGTGGGCACCATGGAGCGCTTCGAGGCCATGATGGTGGAGCGCATGGTGGCGCGGGGCTACGAGCGCGATTTCGCCGAGCGCTGCTTCAAGCAGATCGAGGGCTTCGGCTCCTACGGCTTTCCCGAAAGCCACGCGGCCTCCTTCGCGAAGCTCGTCTACATCTCGTCCTGGATCAAATGTCACCACCCGGCGATTTTCGCCTGCGCGTTGCTGAACGCGCAGCCCATGGGCTTCTACGCGCCCGCGCAGATCGTCCGCGACGCGCAGGAGCACGGGGTCGAGGTGCGGCCCGTCGATGTGAACGGGAGCTGCTGGGACAGCACGCTCGAGCCGCACGGAGGCGGCGCGCTCGCGCTGCGCATCGGCCTGCGCCAGATCGACGGATTTCACCAGGAATGGGCCGAGCGCTTGGTGGCGTACCGCGGCGCCGGCTACATCTCCGTCGAGGAGTTGGCCACGCGCACCGCGCTTCCCGTGCGGGCCCTGCAGCGGCTGGCCGATGCCGATGCGGTGCGCTCGCTGGGGCTCGATCGGCGCGACGCGCTCTGGGCCGTGCGGCGCCTGCCCGACGACGCGCCCCTGCCCCTCTTCGCCGCGGCGGATGCCCGCGAACTCGGCGAGGAGCCCGATGCGGCGCTCCCCGCCATGCGGGCCTCGGAGCAGGTGGCGGTCGATTACCAGACCCTGCGGCTGTCCCTCAAAGGGCACCCCATGGGCTTCCTGCGCCCGCTCTTCGACGCGGAAGGGGTCGCGAGCTGCGCGGGCACGGGCGCCCGGCCGGACGGCGCCTGGACGAAGACCGCAGGCCTCGTGTTGGTGCGCCAGCGCCCGGGCAAGGGCAACGCGATCTTCATCACGCTCGAAGACGAGACCGGCATCACCAACGTGCTGCTGTGGGCCCGCACCTTCGAGCGCTTCCGCCGGGAGGTGATGGGCGCGCGCCTTCTCCTGGTGGAGGGCCGGG
Organism: Microvirga sp.; assembly: GCA_035944635.1. Lineage (GTDB taxonomy): Bacteria > Pseudomonadota > Alphaproteobacteria > Rhizobiales > Beijerinckiaceae > Microvirga. The sequence goes on along the minus strand of DASZAZ010000039.1, from coordinate 7,374 downwards.
CTCAGCGCAGCCCCGAGGGGGTGGTGCATCTGATCGGCGAGCGGGTTTTCGACCGCACGGCCGAACTCGCGCGCCTGACCGACGATGCCGCCATTCCCGGCCCTCCCGACGACGCCCTCGTGAACCCCCGCCACGCCCCCGGCTCCCGCCATCCGAGGGATGTGCGGATCCTGCCGAAGTCGCGGGACTTCCACTGAGGACGGAGCTGGCGTTCAGCCCCAACGAAAACGGCCCCGCACAGGGCGGGGCCGCTCGGGAAGCCGGGTGTTGCCGGGGTTACCAGCGATAGTACGGCGAACCGAAGCCGAGCCCGATGCTGACGGCCGGGCGGCTGTAATAGGTGGGCGCGTAAGGATAGGTCTGTACGACGCGGGTGGTGCGGTAGACCCGGCGCGGCGGGACATAGACCTGCTGGACCACGGGCGCATAGCCGTAGCCATAGGCCGGGGCATAGCCGTGTCCATAAGCGGGGGCCGGGGCGTAGCCGTAGCCGTAACCGTAGCCATAACGGGGAGCCGCATAGGCATTGGCGGCTCCGGCAATGAGGGCACCGGCCGCGAGGCCGCCGATCACGCCGGCCGCAACGGCGGCGCCGCGACGGGACTGGGCCTCGGCCGAGGTCGTGGAGGCAACGGTGCCGAGCCCGATGAGGGCAGCGGCCGACAGAACTGCGAGCTTCTTCATGGACTAGACTCCATCTGGCGCAAAACCTTGTAGGATCAACGCCTTTCCCACCGGTTCGTTGCATGAGGGCGTGGCAGGGCAGCCCTGCAACCCATCTCGTGGCTGAGGGCCGCGCCTACAAGACGTGGCGCTGCGGCTCGATGGTCGCGCCCGCCGCGCCGGCGCGGCGGGGCTTGGCCCTAGATGCGGTTGGTCGAGCGCCGCCGGCCGAGGAAGTAGAAGAGGAGGCCTGCCACCACCACAAGGGCCAGGATGATCCAGACCCAGTTGAGCCCGTCGCCGGACGTGCCGCCCGGATTGGCGTTGGTGGTCACCCCCGAGGGCGCCCCGCCGGGATTGGCGTTGGTGGTGACACCGGAAGACGCGCCGCCCGGATTGGCGCTCGTGGTGGTGCCCGTCGGCGACGTGGCGCCCTGGGCCATCGCCCAGCTGCTCCACGCCATGAGGATGAATGTCAGAACAGCGGTTTTAACCTTCTCGACCATCGCAGGCCTCCTCGGGCCGCACCCGGCGGCCCGCCAAGCCAACGGCAGGAGGCACGAGAAGTTCACGCATCTAATGGAGGGCAACAAGGTCATGCTCCCGGCCCAGCATAATCAGCCGCTGCCACGCCCATGCTAGGTCTTGGATCGGCAGTCGCAGCACAATCCGCCCATAATCATCGACCACTTCGAACGACATCAGGTCCATCGGGTCAACATCAATGAGGAAGCCATAAGCACTGACCAGAGCTTCAGTCACCACTGATGAAATGTCGGGGAGCTCAACACCATCCTCATCCTCGACCAGGCACGTGCCAGTCCGAACGTGGAAATAGTACAAAGGCATCGCTGTACTCACCCTGCAGCAAATTGCATTAAATGCGTGCGTGCCTCACCTCAGGTGCTACGCTGGTGGCCCGGGTCGACCACAAGGTCGGCGATGCTGATTCACCGCAGCATGGAAGCCAGAGTGGCTCTGACAGCACGCGGCCTCCCGAAGCCCTCAACCGAGATCGAACGCATCCGATGCTCCTTGGCTAAAGACACTGCCTAAACACGGCGGTTTGGCTGCAGCTGGTATGTCAAAGAAAGTGGGCCCCGCCCTGCCCTTACGGCGGGGCCCATACTTCAGCGCGTGAGCCATGAGGCTCGGTCGAGGGTGATCAGGCCTGCCGTGGCGCGCCGAAGGTTCTGATGGTGGCTTGTTACCGACGGCTAGTACGCAGAACTCTCAGCGACCGACCAAGCCCCACCATGGACGCGAGTGTCATTGCTGGGCTCCTCTAAGCTCACCTCTTCAATGCGGTAGGACTGGAGGAACTCTTGGTACTCGGTGAGCCGCATGATCTTCACCTCACCGTGCGGCAGATAGATGCGCATGGCCTGATCACATCCAACGGTCACGCTGGTATCATCGTGTACCGCACGGCAAGCCTGATCGGATAACGGTTTGGTCATGGTGGGACCCACTAGATCTTGGAATGTGAGGCCAGGAGGGTTGAGAGCCAGGAGTGTTGCCATGACCGCTAGACCTCTCCGAACGCAAAAACAGCCAAGCTCATGGCTGTCACAAATCCGGCCGCTACTACGGCACTGGCGAGTTCCTTGGAGAAGCTCACGAGAGCTGAGGCGAAAGTGGCAGTAAAAACTGACACAGCGATCACCAACACAATGGTCAGCAATCCTTGGGCGACTGACATAAGGGTGTTCCAGTGAGACATCACCTTCTCCCTTCAGCACCTGCAGACTAATCCTACAGGGTGAGCTGACGAAGGGACAGTCTCACACGTTTATACTAATCACAATGGGCTATGTTGGATTAGGCCATGTGGCCTATTCGTTAGGGCCGGTGCCGACCTCGATCAGTGTAGACCCGGATTGGCTACAGCAACCCCTAGGGTCTGCGAAAAGCTGACCGCAGCATGGGGTGGCTAATGGAGCAACGTGCTTGTTGATCCTCGTTCAGCCAAGGTCAATCTAGGAACATTAGGCTTTAGGATTCGTTTGAGCTTGGCTGTCAGCCGCCACGCGGATCACTCCATCAAGGAGGGCTGACCCCTAACTGCCTCGCGGGGTATGCTGCAGTACATGATCACTCGCCTCTCTTTTCCTTGGCTTATGTCGTTGGTGCTTCCATGCGCTGCCATGCTCCTAATGGGAAGCCAGGCAGGGCGTGCGGGTGAAACCCAAGCGCGTGCCGAGGCCCCAGCTCCGATCGCATTTCCTGACCTGCCGCTTCCGCCGGTGATCGAGGGACCGCCTGAGATCCTGCCGAGGACCTCCACCATTCGAGCCGCTTACGTTGCTCTGGTGCGGCGTGAGGCTGAGTCACAAGGCCTACCTCCTGACATTGCCGACGCTGTGGCTTACGTCGAGAGTTCCTACAATCCCAGAGCTGTTGGAGCCGTCGGCGAAGTCGGCCTGATGCAGATTCGGCCGCAGACCGCTGCCATGCTGGGCTATAAGGGCGACGTTGAAGCCTTGTTCGTGCCTGAGACGAACGTACGGTACTCGGTGACGTATCTTGCTGGCGCGTGGCGAAGGACCGACGGCGATGTATGCCGCACGCTGATGAAGTACCGAGCAGGCCATGGCGAGGAGCGTATGAGCCCGCTCTCGGTTGAGTATTGCCGCCGCGCAAAGGGTTATCTTGCCGCCATAGGGTCACCGCTTGCACAAGGAGCCCTGCCGATGGCCATCAGTCCGGCTGTCCCCGGAGGCTCACCGCCGAGTACAACTGGGCCAACCCTGCCTGGGCGCAGCATCGTTGTTCTAGCTCGTGAACAGGAGAGCCTACGCAAGCTCAAGGGTGAGAAGTATTGGGCGGCGCACGAGCGCCGCGTTGCTGTGATCACAGCAAGCCTCAGACGCCGCGGCGTCGTGGAGTAGTGGGATAACGAGTGGTGGTTTGATCCAGCAGTGGTTCTGCCCGGTTCAACGCTTCCTACGATCCACTATCTTGCAGCTAATACGAGAGACAGTTGAGCAGATGAGATCGGTATCACGATGAGACATGATCCTTCCCAAGCGTTGTGAGAAGAGCCCTTGCGTGATGCTGGAACAGGGTGCTGGAAGAAGTGGTCAGCCTTCAATAGCGGATCATCTGAGCCACTAGAGCATTTTCGTTTTAATCTGGATCGTATCCAGCGGCGGCGAAGAAGTTGGCGCAATCGCTTGGCGTGAAGGCGTCGAGGAGGCGGCCGATGGCTGTCCAGAGGCCCTCGACGGTGCGCTCGGCCGCCTTGCGCAGCAGCGCCTTGAGCTTGGAGAAGGCCATCTCGATTGGGTTGAAGTCCGGCGAGTAGGGCGGGAGGTAGATAAGCCGCGCGTCAGCCGCCTCGATGGCGGCGCGCACGGCCGGTCCCTTATGGCTGCCCAGATTGTCCATGACGACCACGTCGCCAGGCCTGAGCTCTGGCACGAGCACCTGGTCGACGTAGGCCTGGAAGGCCTCGCGGTTGATCGGCCCGTCGAGCACGAAGGGCGCGGCGATGCCGTTGAGGCGCAAGCCGGCCACGAAGGTCGTTGTTTTCCAGTGGCCATGGGGTACGCCCGAGCGCAGCCGCTCGCCGCGGGTGCAGCGCCCGCGGGTTCGGGCCATGTTGGTGGCAGTCCAGGTCTCGTCGACGAACACGAGGCAGGCTGGGTCGAGGTCGGGCTGCCTTTCGAACCAGACTTGGCGCGCCGCCCTTACGTCCGGCCGGTCCTGCTCGGCCGCGTGGGCGGTCTTTTTTTGTAGGTCAGGTCGCGCGCATCGAGGAGGCGCCACAGCATGCCGAGCCCAACCGTCACATCCCGCTCGTCGCGCAGCCGGACGCGCATCTCGTCTAGGGTGATGTCGTCCTGCGCCCCGATGAGGCCGCGCAGGTAGGTCTCGTGCGCATCGAGCTTGGAGCGGCGCGGCCGGCCCTGCGGCCGGGCGGCCGCCGTCCCGGTCTGCTCGACCGCCGCCACCCAGCGGATGGCCGTGGCGATCCCGACGTTGAAGCGCGCAGCCGCCCGACGGCATGACGTGATCGCGGCCGCTTCCACGACCCTCTCGCGCAAATCCAAACTGTAGGGTCGACCCATACCCTGCTCCTCGCATGAGCAAGGCAGTGAATCAGCCGAGGGCCATTCCGTCGACTCACGTCAGACGGAAAACGCTCTAGAGGCTGTTATGGACCTGATGCGGGCCCGAGACTTCCAGCGACTGCCCAAGAGCTTGTAGTGATCCCTCATCTATCCTCAGGCGACCGCTACTGGCCCCTTTAGGGGCACCATCTCGACCCTTCTGGCTGCCCCTCTAAGCTTTCAGTCCAGATAAGATCCATCGATTTCCAGGACGATCAGAGTGTTCCGCGGTTTTGAGGTTCATAACAGCCTCTGGGGCGATGTCGATCAACGTTCTCGGCAGGAGCGATCTGCTCGGAGCCTTTCAACGTCTCCGCATAGTCGCGAAACGTGGCAGAGATGTCCGACAGGAGGTCAGCAGTATCCTGCGAGCCCAGCTCAGGTCTGCAGGCCAGAAGGGTGGCGGTAAAGGCCTCGACATCGTGGACCATCACAGCGTCTCCTGAGCTGGGCTTCTGGTCTGTGTAACGCCTAACCATGCCTGAGCCTCCTCCAGGCAGCCAAAGGTGTGCTCTGGTGCGGTGAAAGGCTCCGGCATCTTTCCAAATGGCAGGTCCAGGAGAAGTTCAGCCGTCCAGGGTGCGTCAGGGCTGTCGCCGTTGCGAACGAGACTGGCAATAATCACTCCATTGAGCAGCACATCATAGCTGCCGGGAGCGAGCTTCGAGAGACGATAAGACATGAGAGCCGTCCTCACACGATCAGAGTCAAAGTTGCTGGTTATTGTCTCAGCGGGCCCCACAAGCGCTGCGGTGCGATATGGTTAGCTCCGGGTCTATCGAGAGCATAGGACTCAAACTAGCTGCTTAGGAGCGTCAGCGGGAGCATGACCGTTTCCGCGAACTTTGAGGATCAGAATGGCTGAGATCAGAACCAGACCGAGTGCGCTAAAGATCAGCACAGGCAGGCTGCCCACCACAAAGCCATAGATCGTCCAGAGCACAGCGCCAAACCCACGCACGGCGAACATGCGCAGCGAGAGAGCCGCTGTCTCGCCGGTTCTCCAACACTTCTGAATCTGTGGCACGAATCCGTAGATCCCAAGGCAGCCTGCAGCGAGCCCGATGAGGGTGGGGAGCATGGCCTCCATGGCTTAGCGTGCCCGAGCGGGCTTCAGCACCCGCATCTTCAACGCCAGCACAATTCCGGCGAAGATTACATTCAGCGCATTGAACAGGATCACCGGGGTGCTGGCGATCATGAGGCCATGAACGATCCAGAGACTGTAAGACGCAAGCGCTGTAACGTACATGCGCTTCGAGATCGCCTCTGTGTCTCCCTGCCGCCAAGCTTTGATCACCTGTGGCACGAAGCTGAAGCTAGTGCATAGCCCTGCCACCATGCCAAGAGCTGTCGGCCACCACGGTTGCATCACGCGTTCTCCTGCCCGGTGATGGACAAGAACTCACATTTGCGGCCAGGGCTGCCTACAAAGGATGTCGCACTGCTTTCATGGCAGCGATTCTGCTCACTGTTGGTTCTAGACAGCCCCGAAAGAAGAAGTCCTATCGACGTGCGAGCGGAACTTGCTCACCGGGCTGTTCTTGTTTGAGATCCACTCACGAGAGGCTAGCCCAGTGCCAGAAGATCAACCTCGCCTCGACCGCACCAGCCTCGCTCGGCTCGGAACTGAGCTTCAGGCTGCACACCACCGCTCTGCCTCCGAGCCGCTCACACAGCAGCAAAGAGATCTTCTGCTCGAGTGGGCCGTTGCCGAGGCTCTGCAAGCCGCTCAGCATCAGGCGCTCATCCGATCTCGGCCGAAGAGGAGCGCTGCCATCCTTCCCCTACCTTTTGACCCTCCACTACCGCCCCAGCCCATCACCACCGCCCCGAAGATGACCCTGGACGACGATTATCCTGTGATTCTTCTCCTCTATTCACCCGAGCAGGAGGGCTGGTACACGGGGTTTTGGTCGGCAGGTCGGTGGCGCACGCGCCTCTGTCACGAGGTTGAATTTCGACCGACCCACTGGTTGCCACCGATGCTCGAACCCTAACAGAACGGCAGGGAATCTTGGCTATAACTGGTCGTTGCGCCGTCTAAACGGCTCTCGAACCACCCTTGTTCAATCCAGGCTTCCAGGTTGCCGCACTCGCAGGCTGCCTCAGCAGAAGAGGATGTTCATCAAGCGAGGCTGAAATCCAGCTATCGTCTGCCGAGTGCAGCTCGATTAGCAGACCAGCGTCGTCAAGCATGCCCGCGAGCCCTTGTTTCACGTCTCTGATCCCAAATGCGTACTGCGGAGCCCGCCTGACGTGGTCTTCTACGAACTCAGACAGGAGCTCGCTTATAAAGGTGGATCTTGCATCCCGAGCCATCCGGACCTCCTTTGACTGGCGGGGAGCGTGGGGGCAGAGCATGAACAGAAGGCTAAGGCGGCCTGGTTGCCGTCTCTCAACCTTAACGATCCCTCAGCCCACCATCTTCGCCTGGTTTGGGTCCCGCAGGATGTATCCGCGGCCCCAGACGGTCTCGATGTAGTTCCTGCCCTGGCTGGCATTGGCAAGCTTCTTGCGCAGTTTGCAGATGAACACGTCGATGATCTTCACCTCAGGCTCATCCATGCCGCCATACAGCTGGCTCAGGAACATC
>DASZAZ010000038.1:0-104795 GCA_035944635.1 Microvirga sp. | reverse complement strand
CGAGATCGCTCGCGTCAAACGCAAGAGACCCGACGATCTCGACGCCTATGATCTCTACCTGCGTGCTGTCGCCCACATGTATGAGGTCACTCCACAGGGTCGAGAGGCTGCCTTGGGCTACGTCCAGAAGGCTCTCGCGATCGATCCGAACTATGCCGAAGCCCATGGAGTGGCGGCATGGTGCTACTTCGCCAAGTCTCTTTGGGAAGGGGGCTTCCCTGACGCGTACCGGGAGGGTGCCCTTCGTCACGCCCGTGCGGTTCAGACCCTCCAGAGCGAGGATGCAACAACCCTGGCCCATGCTGCCATCGCGCTTGCATTCACCACGCGAGACTACGCCTCAGCCTTGGACCTGATCGATCACGCCATCTCCCTCAACCCGAACTCGGTCCATGCTCACGGGCACGGGTCGGTCATCAGCACGTGGATTGGCCAGTATGAGCGGTCGATCGCTCTCGCGGATCGTGCCCTCAGGCTGTCTCCGTTCGATCCGCTCAGCGTCATGCCGTTAGCGGGTAAGGCAGGTGCTCTTCTGATGATGGGGGACTTCGAAGGATCACTGCGCTGCGCTCGGCGAGCGCTCCAGATTTACCCCACCCATACCCCGTCTTATCTGATCTCGATCGTCACACTGGTACGCCTGGGGCAGGTCACCGAGGCAGAGGCTGTCGCCCGCCAGTTCATAAACGTGTTTCCGATGTACCGGATTGTCCCGAACTGGCCCGTGCTCGGGCATTTCTGCGATGAGCTTCGGAGGGCCGGCGTTCCGGGGTGATCGGTCAGGGGTAGATTGTAATCCAGCAACTCGACGAGAGCGCCACGAGACCCTGCCCCAATGTCACGGGTGGATGGGGCTGCCACTAGGGCAACGGGGAGCGCCACACCTATGGCCCTCAATCAAAGGCAGGCTCGCGTCAGAGCATCTTAGATGCAATTGGCTGCACAGCCTGATCCAAGCTCATCGAGTTGGCACGGGTCGTAACGCTGAGATGGGAGACTGGAAAAACAGCAAGACCCCTGTTCGCGCCAAGCCATACAGCAGATCATCCGCACGTAGATCGATGACAATGTGTGCCCGGAGCGGGATGGCAAGATCGACTACGCCCGTGCCCGTATGGTGGCCCGCAACCGGGCCTACCGCGCCCGTGGAACCCCGGAGGAGACCTTGTTGGCGCAACTCCGGGAGACGATCCGTTCGGGCCGCGTCCGCTGGAGCACTCGGCAGCGATCGTCGGCTATGCCAGCCTCGTAGCCGCGCTCAGTACGTGAAGCAGGCAACCTTGGGCTCAGTCATGGCCAAGATGCTGGCCTGAACGCCCTCCCGCCCTAGCCCAGATGCCTTCACTCCACCAAACGGCATTCCGTCCATTCGATAGTCGCTGCTCTCGTTCACCATCACCGCACCAACTTCCAACTCCCGTACGGCCCGGTGTGCGTGCTCCAGATCGCGGGTGAAGATTGCCGCCTGAAGGCCGAAGCTCGTCGCGTTCGCGACGTTGATCGCGTCGTCGAGACACCCAACCTCCCGTAGTACGGTGACCGGTCCATAGACTTCATCGCGAGCAATGGGGTGATCATCGGGAACCTGCTCGATGAGCGTCGGCGCAAACCGTGCTCCCTGCCGCTTGCCACCGGTCAGCAGCAGTGCCCCCGCCGCGCCCGCGCTGGCAACTGACCGTTCAATGCGGTGTGCGGCGGCCTCACTCACAAGGCAGCCCATGTCCGTCGCTGAAGACCGCTTCTCGCCGACCAATACTTGTTCCGTCAGAGCCACAAGGCGGTCCCGCAACTCGCCAGCGATCGAGCGTTCTGCCAGGACGCGCTGGACATGGAGGCAGTTCTGACCAGCCGCCCAGAACGCGCCCGACACGATGGATCGGGAAGCCCGCTCGATATCGGCGTCCCCGAGCACGATAGTGGGGCAGTTACTCCCAAGCTCCATCTCCAGGCGCTTCAGGCCCGCTGTCGCTGCGATCCGTTGGCCGGTCTCGTAGCCGCCCGTGAATGACACGAGGCGGATGCGGTCGTCCCTCAAGAGCAGGGGGCCAATCTCGTGCCCTCGTCCGGGAAGAACCTGAAGAACAGGCGGTGGCAGCCCAGCCCTGAGCAGCACGTCGGCGAGCTTCAGCGCCGTGAGTGGTGTCTGCTCGTGCGGCTTCAGAATCACCGCGTTACCTGATGCGACGGCTGGTCCGACCTTATGCGCGACGAGGTTGAGGGGGTCGTTGAAGGGCGTGATTGCCAATACGACTCCGAGTGGCTCACGTGTGTAGTAGCCCGTGCGGCGCTCGCTTCCTGGCCTCTGATCGAAAGCGATGGTCTCACCGGTCACGCGTTGGGCAGCATCTGCCGAGAGCCTGAATGTTATCACGCAGCGCGCAACCTCGGCCCGCGCCTCGCGGATGGTCTTGATGCCCTCCGACGCGATCAGGATTGCGAAACTTTCCGCCTCTGCCTCGACGATAGAGGCGGCTTTGCTCAGGATTGTCGCGCGCTGGTGGCTTGCCATGGCCGCTGCCGTGGTACGCGCCCGAGCAGCGAAGTCGAGCGCTCTCACAGCATCCTGCGTCCTCGCGTGGCTGACCAATCCGACGAGCGCGCCGTCTTCGGGATCACGGACTTCCGCGATTTCGTCGGAAGTGACCCACTCGCCTGCCAACAGCATAGGCTGTGTGGTGCCATAAGGATGGTGATTAGTCTCGGAGCGTGAGGGTGCGGTCATGCTGTCCACCGGCATGGATGCGAACAGGTATCAGCGGCTGGGCTGATAGTGGTCGCGCAGAAAGACCGGCAGGTCGTTTGACGGGGGCATGAAGGGCACCTGATACATCATGTCTCCCACGAAGCCGCGATGGTACGTGCCGTGGTTCACGACGTGCAGGACGATCTCCTCGCGAGTCATCGCGCCCTCGCCGCCCCCGACAAAAGTGAAGCGCATGACCTCCGCCAAATCCTCCTCGGACCAGCGGTCCACCTGCTCAATGTACCAGCGGTTCATCTCCTGAACCGCGCACCAGAGATCGTCGAGGGTCGGGGTCGCCTCGGTGTTGCGGGCCGTGTAGCCGTGTCGGCGGCCCTCAAGGTGGTGCCGAAAGATGTCGTCCACGACGTACACATGGTTGAGGGTATGGACCATATTGCCAAAGCGCGTCTGCCGGGGTTTGAGCGCCTCGCCTTCCGGCAAGTTCATCACAGTGGTGAAGGTGAGTTCGTCGGCCCACGCCTTGTAACGCACCAGCCTCTTGAGGGTGTCGGTCGTACTCGCACGCGTAAGAACGGTCGAGGCAGAGGGGTTGGAGAGGGTAGCGAGCGACATGGGTAGCTCCGAGATGATGAACTCGATCTACTCATGTCCTGACAAAGAGGTCGGAGCAAAGGGTTTATTGCTCTCGGTACAATCAGCTTAGGTTGCGCCAGCGATGAAAGCTGAAGCGACGCTGCCGAGCGGGCCAAAATCGGCGTGGATCACATCACCAGCGGCGAACTCGATCTGGCGGGTAAACGACCCGGACAGGATGATATCGCCGCGCTTGATCGCGCGTCCATGCGCTGCGAGCGCCCGAGCCAGCGCGACGACTCCCGCTGCTGGATGCCCCATCACCGCTGCCGAGACGCCCGACTCCTCGATGACGCCGTTCCTGCTGAGCGTCGCGCCGATCCAGCGCAAGTCAAAGTCAAAGGGTCTGACCGGGCGACCCCCGAGGATCGCGCCCGCACCCGCCATGTTGTCGGCCACCATGTCTGGTGCTGGACGAGGAGCGGCAGTTCGGTAATCCACGATCTCAAGGGCAGGCTGCACGAACTCGGTCGCTCTGAGTACATCAGTCACCATTAGCTCAGGGCCTTCGAGGTCTGTCCCCATGATGAAGGCGAGTTCGACTTCCAGCTTCGGCCTCAGGAACGCATTCATCGCGATGGCGGCCCCGCTCTGTCGCAGACCGTCATCGAACAGGTGCCCGTAATGGGGCTCGCTGACACCGAGCGCGCTCTGCATGGCACGCGAGGTCAGTCCAACCTTGTAGCCCACATGCCGAATGCCCGCTTCGATCCTCAACCCAGCCCAAGCGTGTTGGACCGCGTAGCCATCCTCCAGGCTGAAAGGTGTGAACAACCCGCTCGGCAGGGGCATTGCGGTTCTATCGGCCTGTGCCTTGGCAAGCATGGCGACAACCTTGTGGTGACTGGCGGCATCCAGCATACGGCTTTCCTCAACTGCGCTCGCGGCAGTCCGTTGACATTGGGTTCACATAGAACGATAGCTCAAATCAACTCCAGTTATGCCCTCGGAGCAATTCCAGTGAAGGCGGACTACATCGCCGTCGCAGACCGGCTCGCTGCCGACATCGCTGCCGGTCGGCTGCAAGCGGGCGAGCGCCTGCCCCCGCAACGTGACTTCGCTTACCGGCAGGGAATCGCGGTCTCGACGGCAAGCCGTGTCTACGGGGAGCTTGTTCGACGCGGTCTGGTGAGCGGCGAGGTTGGGCGCGGTACTTTCGTTCGTGTGAAGTCCTCACCCGCTCGCATGCCGCTCGTCGAACCGACAGCAGCCCCCATTGATCTTGAACTGATCTTCCCGGTCCTCCCGGAGCACGGGGCTGTTTTGGCTCAGGCTCTCTCTGAGATCGCCCACGCACCCACGTTTGCTGAGGCTCTTCGACCGATCGGCTCTGGCGGAACGCTTGCGGCGAGGGAAGCTGCGACCTCGCTCCTGAGTAGGGCGGACTGGAGACCGGCTCCCGAGAGCATCGTGTTCACCGGCAACGGTCGGCAGGCGATTGCAGCAGCCATCGCTTCCTTGGCGAGGCCGGGTGACCGTGTGGGTGTCGAGGCGTTGACCTACCCCGTGGTCAAAGGGTTGGCCGCTCGGCTTGGCATAACTCTGGTTCCGCTCGCGATCGACGACCAAGGGCTCGTCCCGGACGCGATTACCTCCGCGCACCGCACCCAGCATCTTGCAGCGGTCTATCTGCAACCGAGCCTGCATAGCCCAACCGGCGCGACGATGAGCACGGCTCGCCGGAATGATGTCGTGCGGGCACTTCGCGAGGCTAACCTCGTTGCGGTCGAGGACGGGGTCTACTCGTTCCTGACTGACGATACTCCAATTGCCGCCCTCGCGCCCGAGCGCGTCATCTACGTGGACAGCCTCTCAAAGCGGATCGCGCCGGGCCTCACGCTCGGGCTCATTGCGGGGCCGACCGAACTTGCAGGTCGGCTGGCGTCTGCCGTGCGATCAGGTGCTTGGTCGGCTTCCGGGCTCCCCGTCGCCGCTGGTGCTCACTGGATGGCGAACCACCGCTCCCATGCCATCGTCGTGGCCAAGCGAGCGGATGCCCGAGCGCGTCAGGCCATCGCACGAGAGGTCTTCCAGGAGTTTGGCATTAAAGGCGACTCCCGCGCCTACCACCTCTGGCTTCCCCTGCCGGAGCCCTGGCGTGCGGAGACCTTCGTGGCCGCCGCGCTTCGTCTTGGCATCGCTCTCACCCCCGGCAGCGCGTTTGCTGTGACGCCGGGGCATGCGCCCTCGGCGGTCCGCTTGGCCCTTGCATCCCCGGAGCAGTCGGTGCTCGTGCAAGCCCTGCGCACGCTGCGTGATCTCCTGCTTGGGCACCTGGAGACTAACCCCACCGAGTAGCGCTGCCTTTCGAGGAGGTGACGATGTCATTCGACATGCCCAGCAGTCGCGGCGAGCCGGAGCACGAACCGGCTCTGATCTTCAACGATAAGATTGTCCTCTCACCTCAGAAGGAGGTCGTGCGGGTCTTCTACAAGGAGATGTGGGACCACGCAGACAAGTCGCTCATCCCGGCGATCTTCCATGAAGACTTCACCTTCCGAGGTTCGCTCGGCCCGATGCTGAGGGGGCATGAGGAGTTCGGGCGCTACGTAGATTGGGTGACAAGCGCGCTCGGTGACTACACGTCCGACATCCTCGCCCTCGTTGAGGAGGACGAGCGGGTCACCGGTAAGCTCCGCTTCCACGGCTATCATCAGCAGGAGATGTTTGGCGTTCCTCCGTCCGGTTACCACGTCTGGTGGTACGGTGCCCCGATCTTCACCTTTGAGAATGGGAAGGTGCGCGACCTTTGGGTTCTCGGCGACATCTACGGATTGATTCAACGGCTACAGAGCGAAGGTGAGCCCATAAGAGCGTCCAGTGGAACCAATCAGCCGAACCGTGGCTGAAAAGGTTCGGTTGCCGCCTTCGGGCAGCGCCGGTCATCGGCAGCCCGTCGCTCTCAATCTTTTGGTCGTCTCCGCCTCAATCAGCCATGGCGTAACGTTGGCATCATATCTGTAAACAGCAACAGGGCGGAAATTAGCCGCCCACATCTGACTGTGCAGGTCAGCAATCGTGTCGAGCACGCTGACATCGTCCGCCGTATCGAGGCTTTGGTGTTGTTCTGGTTGTGCTCGGCTTTGAGGCGCGCACGAGCGGACCGATTGGACAGCATGACGGCGTAACCAGCCTAAAGACAGACGAGATATCACCACTCAATCCAGCAATGCTGCGCCGCACAACGACCTGCGCTCCTGACATTCCGAAGCGGGGCTGTTACTTTGCCTCAAGGATAGGTAACGGGAATCAGCGGAGGTCCATGGCGCGCAAAGGTTTGATCGAGGCGATTGCCTATCTCAGGACCTCCAGCCAGACCAATGTCGGGCAGGACAGGGACTCGGAGAAGCGCCAGACCGAGGCCATCAGGAACTTCGCCCGGTTCGCCGGCTTCGAGGTTGTTGCCACCTACTACGACCCTGGCGTCAGCGGCGCTGACCCGATCGAGACGCGGCCCGGCTTCATCGCGATGCTCGACTACATCGCTGATAACAGCGTCCATACCGTTATCGTGGAGGACGCCTCGCGCTTCGCCCGTGACCTCGTAACCCAGGAACTTGGCATCATCGCACTCATCAAGTTGGGTGTGACAGTCATGACCTCGTCAGGCGATGATCTCACCAACACAAGTGATCCGTTCAAGAAGGCGATGCGCCAGATCGCAGGCGTGTTCAGCGAATTGGAGAAGGCCCGTCTCGTCCATAAGCTGAAGGTCGCCCGTGATCGCAAGTCTGCCGAACTCGGTCGAAAGATCGACGTGCGGAAGACGGTGGATGTCGTCTACCCTGAGGCCACCAAAAGGGCGAAGTATCTTCACCGCTACAAGCGGATGTCTCTTCGAGCGATCGCCTCCACGCTGGCTGCTGAAGGGCATACAACGCGTGGGAAGGCCACACCGTTTAACGCCAAAGTCGTGAAGACGATGGTTGAGGCTTAAGCCCGATCTAACAAGCAGATTGCGCCGTCGAGCCAGAGCCCTGAGCAACCTGTTGCATCACGAATATTCCTGACTAAAGTCAGAGAATGGATCAGCAGCAGATCAGCCTCGTCCGGGCCTTCAACCGCGTTGTCACGCAGCGTGTGCGGGCACTCGAAGATAGCTACCTCCAACGAGGTCGTCCGCTCGGGCAGGCCCGACTCCTGCACGAGGTAGGTTCTGATGGCATCGACGTGCGTACCCTGCGCGAGCGCCTCAAGCTCGACTCAGGGTACCTTAGCCGTCTGTTGCGCTCGCTTGAGGCTCAGGGACTTGTCCAGACCGATGCTCAGACGAGCGATGGTCGGGTCCGACGCGTGGTGCTGACCCCGAAGGGTACTGCCGAACGGGCTACCTACGACCGGCTCTCGGATGAATTAGCTTGTTCCTTCCTAGAGCCCCTTGATCCTGCACAGCGCGACAAGCTGGTGAGCGCCATGGGCGAGGTTGAGCGCCTGCTTCGCGCTGGGGCCGTAGACGTGCGCGCTGAGCCCCCGGACAGCGCTGCCGCACAATGGTGCCTGGAGCAGTATTTCACCGAGCTTGCTGCACGCTTCGACACGGGCTTTGAACCAGCCCGGAGCAATTCAGCCAGCATCACGGAGATGACACCGCCCAAAGGGTACTTCGCGGTCGCATGGCTCGATGGTGCTCCTGTGGGTTGCGGAGCGCTGAAGGTCGGAGCCGAAGCGATGGGCGAGGTCAAGCGCATGTGGACGGCCCCGAATGTAAGAGGGCTTGGGATCGCGCGCCGGGTATTGCGATGGCTGGAGGGAGCGGCGCGTGAGGCGGGACTGACGCGGTTACGCCTGGAGACCAACCGGTCTTTGATAGAGGCTCAGGCACTCTACCGGATGGAGGGCTACACTGAGGTCGAGCGGTTCAACGACGAGCCTTACGCCCACCACTGGTTCGAGAAGTTGCTCTGAACAGCCGGTGCGGACGAAGTCCCGATGGAGCACTCTTCTGAATGCAAAGATCGAAATGTTAGTAATGGAGGTTTGACCGCCCATAACGTAAATACCGGATGACGCTTCCCTGCTCCTCCGCCCATCGTTGCGCCCGCACCTCGTGTGAGCCCTGTTCCTGGCGTTACGCCCTTCACGTCAGCCGACGCATCATCGCGACTCGTGCCCGTTCACTGCACAGGATGACGATCGACGCCACTCTCCAGGGGCCGACTGACTTCAGGTCCTGGCGCATTCAGGTTCGTAACCTTCTGGACTACCGCCGACGCGCATGCCGCTGGTGGCGGGAAGTCGGCCTGTGGCTCTGGCTCAGTGCAGACGGTCAGGTTCTAGGGATCGTCAGCCTCGGCGCGGTGACAGAGGAGGAGTTCATCGAGGCTGTGGGGCGACGGTGGCCGGTGAAGCTCACCCATATCTCGATCGAGGACCTTCGGTCTGAAGCCTACCTCCACGTCTTGCGGCCCGGCGTCATCTTGGACACCGGGCCGCAAGGCGGTCGCTATCAGGGGATCAGAGTGGCGGTCGAACCCCATAGGATGAGGTCACAGGCGGTCACGGCTCGCGGGCCACGAGCGGTACGGTTGTCCGATGCTGTCGAAGCGATGCCGATCGCCCTCTGACGTGGAGTTCAGTGGTAATCGACCCCTTCTACCTTCGCCAATCTATGCGGCGCGCCGTGCTGGAGCTTTGCGAGCCTTGGCGCTCCCCATCTTCGTCGGACGACCCGGACCACGTGCCGTTCCGTTAGCAATTGCCCTCTCCTTTTTGCGATCGCGGTTCCTCTGGCTTCGTTGTAGAGCCTCCACCCGCAACCGCTCAGCTTTCGCAGCAACGGTCACCGGATCAGCCTCGCCTCGCGCCCGAGTTGCCATCTTCGATTCGGGCCGCTTCATGTCCATGATGCCCGCCGCATCCACGGGAATGATCGTTACGTCGTCTGCGATCCCGCTGGACTTCAGGTACTCTCCCAGGCGCTCGGCCTGATCCTTGCTGTAGAGGTGGACCTCGTAGTCGCCGCTGAAGGTACGGTCTCGTATCGCGCCCCGACCGACGAACTGGACGATGTCCTCGTCCTCGCGGGCGCGGCGAACGATGTCAGCATGCAGCGCAAGGACCTCGATGGCAGCGCTGTCTGCCGACTGACACTTGTTACTGTAGAAGAACGCACATTGAGTATGGTGGCGAAGGCTGTTGGTGCCGGCGACCTTCGGTCGGCATTCCTGTCCTGGAAAGCGTTTGCGGAAGTACGCGCGGATCGCGTCGTTCCCTGACCAGTAGCCGTTGAAGCCGATCTTCTCCAAATGGCGGGAGATCGCCACGACGCAGTCAACGCCTTCATCTGTCTCCCACCAAGTCGTCGAGCCCTGGTGGTGCGTGTAGAAGTGGATGACCACCCGTGGTCGGCCCGTCCTCGGGGACTGAGCGCCGATGTCCTCCACCTCGAATGTCACAGGCCCTGAGGGTGCCTGTTGGGCTGCATGGTACGCAAGGCTGTATAGGAAACCCGCACCCGCGAACGTGACCGACGTGGCATGCTCGACCAGGGCTTCTGGTGTCCAGAAGGAGTACCACCGCACCGTTCTCCTCGTGCTCTTGGCTGCCTCCCAACAGTCGAGATCGACATAGACAGATCGGCCCATGGACCGAACAGCTTTATGGAAGGCGATCAGTGCTTTAGCGGGTTCGTTGATGATCTCGCCCGTTGTGGGCAGTTCAGCATCGCGGCGAGGAGCAACACGATACCAGGGGCTTCCTTCGGCGACTGGCACGAGATCGTACAAGGTTGCGAGAGTGCGCCATTGTGTGCCGGCCTTGAATGCCCCGGAGAGCACGCTGCTCTCCGGTACCTCGTCGATGGCGACGTTCGAGCCCTTCAGGAGCGTAGGGTCGAGTTCGAGTAGACACTCGTGGCTGACGACGAGGATGGCGTGCGCTGACGGTGATTGCTCCTGAAGTGCATCCTGGACCCGGCGTCCGACACTCTCGCGCTTGTTCTGCTCCGAGTGAATGCCCTGGACGGCAACATGGAGTCCCTGTTTCAAAGCTTTTGACGTGAGGGTGGCAGTCTGCTCGTCGATCAGGTCTTTCCTGGGCAACGCCAGCAGCCATCTTCCTTGAGTGGATAGCATTGTTGTGTGTAGATGTTGTGTCTTCCCGCATCCTGGCGGGCCAATAAGTACGCGTGGCAAAATAGACCTCTATAGGTATAAAGGAAATAGCGTTCGCTGCGTGTCTATATAGTAGCAATTGCGAACGTAATTACTTGATACTCACCCCATAGGTGAGAAGTCTATTTATTCGTGAAAGGACGAGGAGCAGCCTCGCGAAGCCGCGTTGAGCGGGTGAGCGAGGTTGCCCTCGTCACGACGGGGTGCGCCAGCGCCCCTCGTCTTAGTCCTCTCTGGCCTGGATGAGGTCGTGAGGATACGGTCAGGATGCCGTCGTGGGTTCGATTACCTGTTGCCGTCCAGACGACGAATGATGCCGCTCGCTCCCGCGCGTAGCGCGCCTCGCGATCAGCATGCCGCATACGGCCTTTGCCATCACCGAGCGCGGAGCGCCTCGGCTCCGCCAAAGCCCGAGCGGCGGGTTCCTACCTCATCGGCTTCAACGAACCGGTGTTATCAGGTTTTCAGGTCAGAAGAGTTTCGTCTGGCTCATCGGCCAAGAAACTTGAGTGAATCGCCGCCGAAGGCGGCGCGCTTCCAGACACGCGGCGAACGCCTTTTCTGCCCTCCCCACAGCATGAAGTCCTCAGACCTGCACAATTCATTCGGCGAGCAGGCCAGCATTTCAATTTAGGTGTTTCGGCGGGTGCTCCGGTACGATGATCTTACATTCATTGACCGAAAGCTTTTCCCATGACCAAAGCCATTACACACGTCTCAGCCAGAACGAAGCGCTCAAAGAAGAAGGTCGGCATCCTTCATCGCATCGAGCCCGGTGAGGAGCCGTTTGCCTTTATCTCCCCGATAACCGAGTTCCGCGATCATGCGGTTGCTCTGGTCCAGTATGGGTCCTCCTGGGTGAAACTGATGTGGGAGCCAGAGCCGAGCATTCTGTCGGACCGCTGCCCCACACGGGTCAACGCAGGAGCGACCGCTCTTCTGAACCAGCCCTCTACGATGCTTCTCAAGGGTCCCGTTCGGCTCGGCGACAATGCAATCCGTGGCCCCGCCTATATCCTTCGTCGAACGGTGTTGATGCCCTTCGTGAGGATCAGGGAGGGTATCAGCATCGAAGAGGCGGAAGAGCGGGTCGATACGATGCTTCTGGATTGGGGCTGCGTATCATGGGACGAGAAGGGGCCGATCCTGATCTGCGCCAATGAGAACGACCTCTTCGGTGCGATGCTGGCGGTGGGTTGATCCTGGCCGGTTGAAGCTCCTCGACGGGTAACCCTTTTCTCATCGAGTTCAGGTTCTCTCTTGGCAGCAGTAGCCTGCCAGGAGCGAGCACGTGTTGAATCGGGGAGAAGATGGAGCGCTACTTCTTGGCCGCGTGTTCGTAGCGGCGCTGTTTCTGCCATCCGGTTTCGGCAAGCTGATGGCCTTCTCCGCCTTCTCGGCCTCACTCGCGGCAAAGGGTGTGCCTTACGCCTCGATCATCGCGGGCGTCATGGTGGCTGCTGAGTTCGTGGGTCCTCTGGCTCTGATCATTGGCCTTTGGCCACGTGCGACGGCGCTGGCTCTGATTGCCTTCAGCGCCACATCACTCTGGCTCACCCATGGACCGTCCATGTTCAGCATGGTCCTCCGCCCAGGACAGCATGGAGAACTCTTCGAGCGCCTCGCCATCATGGGCGGGCTACTGTTCTACTTTGCCAGCGGACCAGGAGCATGGAGCCGTACCAGCTTACGGTAACGTCCCTTTTCACCAGCACCAACGGAAACGCCTCTTTCGGCACGAAGCCGGTGGTCGCCGCCGTGTAGTACGGCGATGCTGCCTTACCTGCTTCGAGCAACCCGAGCCCGCGCGATCTCGTGGTACCCCTCGTCCTTCTCGATGCTGATGAACCCGCGACCATTCCGGCTTGCTGCCTCTGCCGAGGTGCCTGCGCCGCCAAAAGGGTCGAGGACCACGTCGCCCTTATGCGAGCATGCCGTGATGATGCGCTCGATCATCGCCACCGGGAACTGAGCCGGGTGCTCTGTCTTCTCGCTGCTCCGGCCTCGGCCACCCACGACCCGGTCGAAGTACCAGTCGTCGCTGGTCCAGTGATCGGTTGGGTTCTTGCCGAGGTCGCTATTTCGGCGATCGGCTGTCCGGTTCAGGGTTTGGTCTCGAACAGAGTCCAGGTGGAAGACGTAGTTGTTTGGGTCCTTCACAAACCACATCCAGCGCTCAGTTCTGTGCGTGAAGCGCCTCGTGTAAGGTAGACCACCTTCATAATGCCAGACGATCTCCTGGATAAGATGGAGGCCGTGCTTCACCGCGAGAGGATAGTAGAGATAGGTGAGCGGAAGCGTGGTCGTCTCGGAAAGCTTCACGTATCCGACGTTGAGCCAGAGTGCCCCCGTCTCGGATAGAACACGAGGAACACACGCCAGCCAACGATCGGCGAATGCGGTGTACTCCTCGATCGAGACCGCCTCCTCGTACTCCTTGCCGGCTTGATAGGGTGGGCTGGTGACCGCGAGATCGACTGAACCAGCAACCATGGTCGGCATCACT
Organism: Microvirga sp.; assembly: GCA_035944635.1. Lineage (GTDB taxonomy): Bacteria > Pseudomonadota > Alphaproteobacteria > Rhizobiales > Beijerinckiaceae > Microvirga. Next base: position 91,840 of record DASZAZ010000038.1, on the reverse strand, counting down.
TCAGTGCAGTCGGCATTCAGAAAAAGAGCGACGCGAGGCGCTCCGGCATCGGGTTGGCGTTCAACAGCCGGGCGCATGGGCCGCTGTCGCCGTGTGGCGGCAGGTGTAAGCACGCGAATGACCGCTTCGAGGCTCGCAACGCGACCGGCGCTTCGCACCTCAAGGCTACGGACCGTGGGCACGGACAGGCCACTTCTCCTGGAGAGTTCTTGAAGTGACCACATCTTCTTGAGGCGGGCGGCTCGAACGCGAGCCCCGATGCTCGCACCGGGCGGCAGTCCGAGTACGGGAACCCTGAGCGCCTCCATGGCCGGCAGCAGGGTCTTCAGCGACCCTGATCCCTGCTCGATCTGCCAGATGGCACGCTCGCTGGTGCCGACCTGCCGGGCAAGGTCGTGCTGCGTTAGACCGGCTTGCCACCGTGCTGTGCGGATCAGAGGGGCGAAGATCATGAGGAGGAAATCGGCGGAAAACTGATCAAAGCTTTCCGCCTCGCGGGGTGTTGGTCAAGCCGAGGCACGCTTCTTGCCCTGGCATAGCTCATAGACCGTCAGGTACCTGTGGCACTGCAACGGTGCCAATGGACAACTCGCGTTGCGGGTTCTGCCTGAGAAGGCGCTGCGAGTGCAATTCAGGCGGCAGCGATGAGGCGAGGCCGCTACCGATCATCGTTCGTCGGGGAGTGCCCCTCGACGGGTAACCTTTCCGTCATCTGGTTCGGTAACATTCTGGAGGCGAAGAGGTGCGTCCCCCCGGCACCCGCTCTGTCAATTTGGTTCAAACTTTTCATCCATTTCGTTATGGACTTCGCCACCATCATCCGAGATGCCCGGACATCGTCGGGGCTGACTCTCGCTGCACTTGCCGGGCGAGCCGGCGTCAGCCCTAACGCCGTTTGGGAGCTAGAGAGCCGAGGCAGCGGGACGGTTGCTGTACTGAGCAAGCTCATCCGCGCTCTTGATCTCCGCTTCGCGGGGTTGCCCAAAGGTAACACACTGTCCGAGCAGGTTCGGACGCTCCGAGAACGTCGCGGCTGGAGCCAGCAACGCCTTGCCCATGCCTCAGGTGTCTCGACACCCGCCATTGTTCGCCTGGAAAACGGGAACACCCGAATCCACACGCTGAGCACGGCTCTGGCGATCCTGGCTCCGAACGTCCGCGTCAGAAAGCCGGACATCTCAAATTGGGGCCGAGGATCACGCGACGAGCGCTTCACGCCAACCGACCTCTTGGCCCGCATCAAGGCCGTCATCGGTCCCATAGGTCTGGACCCATGCGGTCACCCGGACAGCGCCGTTGTCGCTGAGACCGTGTACTATGCCGAGGATGATGGACTGGCCCAGGAATGGCGAGCCCCGACCGTCTACGTAAACCCGCCCTACTCAGCCACAGCAGCGTTTGTTGCAAAAGCTCATGCCTCCTGGCGATCAGGGAACTGCCAGACGATCCTCATGTTGCTGCCCGTACAGACGCACATAGAGTTGTCGTTGGGAGCGGAGATGTATTCTTTCTCAACGGCAAGATCGCCTACGATCGTCCTGGACTGCCCCGGTCGGTCGCCCCGTTCGGGAACATCGTAGTGATCTATGGTGCAGATAGTGCGGTGATCGCCCGAATGCTGGAGCAGTTCGACTGTGTGCACCTGCCGCCCAATGCGGCTGTCGGGCGGCGGCAGGGCTCGACTCCGGTTCAGTTCAACCGGTGACGAAAGGGAGAGTTGCGCTATCATTGCAACATGGACCGCGCCGGTATCCTTACTGCCATTCTCGATCGTCAGGCTCTCCGCCGAGAAGCGCAACTGCCGCTGCTCGACGTTAAGGCGGAGTACCTCCGGGAAGTACGCACAGCCCGCTGGCGCGAGATCGTTGAGCAGCATTACCACCGCGTCCGAGCCGAAGTTGCCGAGCAGCTTCGCTCACGCCACGGACCCGATCATGGCAATAGCGCCGGAGGACGGTGGGCCGTTGAACTGCTGACCAGGAAAGCTCTCAAGGAAAGGTACTGGCGGGAGCCTTGAGGGCACGCAACAGACAAGTTTATCGCAAGAACATACTTATCTAATAACAAGGTAGTGTCTTAGTTTAAATTTGCCGGCGCGACGGCGCGAGGCTTGTAGGGTCCGCGCTTGGCAGGCTTCGGGGCAGCGGCTTGCACGAGGTTCGCCGCGTCTTCCATGCTCCAAAGTGTATCGCTGGCACCCGCTGCCATGGCAGGCGAGATGCCTTTCAGCGTCTTGTGCTGCTTCACGTAGTTGTACAGAACCGTATAGAGCGCGACCATGTGAACGTGGTTCTCGAATTTCTTTGAGAACGCATTGGTTAGCCGAGTGAACCGCCGCATGTGCATCCGTATGGTGAGGTTCTGACGCTCAGCATAGGACGTGCTGACGTGGGCAAGATCGGGCTTGCCCTCAATCCGCGTCTTGATGATGCCCTTACATCGCTAAGCATAACATAGGTAGGAGCGGAGGCTTTGGGATAGTGGCATATTTACGGGATGGCACCGCACATTACTTGCCAGACAGTTCTTGTCCCTGCTACCCCATCTAGCAAGGTTGAGGAGGGCATGCTCATCTTTGCTGATGACGCTTTAATGGCTGTTGTGATGCAGCTTGAAGGCTCAGTGGATGACGAGAAACTTCGCGGGCTCTGGTACCTGGAAACTGGCTATGGACCCTGCGTGGAAAGGCCAGGAACTGACCGCCTCTTCAAGACACCTGATGAGGCGCAGCAATGGGTGCTAGAGCGGGTCTCAATTTGAAACTGAGACACTACCAATACCAAACATCTCTGGACAACCAAGTTGCCTACGCATACCTCAATCACCGCTGCATATGCTGTGCAGCCCCCACCAGCCTTCGAGCCCTCCACCTAGATGAAATCACGCGATCATCGACCCTTCGCGGTCGAACATAAGACGAAGCGACGCTCTACACCGACACTTCCGGCTTCTATATGGGGCGATGCAGTTGACCATTTCAGAACCCCTTCAGAGCAGGCTCCGATCGTCGCCCCCGACCTAATCGATGCTTCGCAGTCGTCGCCCATTGTAGCACCGGAGCCCAAGTTCGCCGTAGACGTGCGCCGGGTCCTCCCGGACCTTCGCATTGCGCGGGTTGAGGTCACCGAGGAGGTTGTCGCGACCCCTGTGAAACAGCGTCGCGTGCACAGGAAGAGAGAACCGGTAGTATCAGGCAGTTCTGAGGAGCAGGTCGAGCATCAGATCGAGACTGCCTCCGCCGCTTCAGACCTCCCTTCTGAGACGACGCCGGCCACAGGGGTCGAGACCGTCGCTCGGATCGAATCGGAGGACGCTCCTGAAGCATCCCTCACAAGCACGAATCCAACCAGTTGCGCGGATATTGCCGAGCGCCAGTCCGCCGTGATGCTCGCGCTAGAGGCTGCTGTTCAAACGCGTCATCGCCGGGAGCGCACCTGGACGCGGAAGGTGGACGATCTCCCACGAGGAGAACGCTGGAAGCGCCGCCTTCCCGATGTGTGCCGATAGCCTCTTTGTGGCGCTGGCTTGAGGCTGAGCTTACGTTTCGCCTCACACCTGAGTGCCCGCTAAAGGAAGAGCCTGGAGCAATCCGCTCAGGCGCTCCAGGGCGACAGCGCCTTCAGGGAGATTGCCCTCGACGCGCTCGTGCTCCCACGTGATCTCATGCGGGATGTGCACGGCCCTGCCTCCGAGTTCTACCACGGGGAGCACATCAGACCGCACGGAGTTGCCGACCATGAGGAACTCGTCGGGGCTGACGCCATGCCGGTCTAGGAGCCGCTGGTACGTGACCTGATCCTTCTCGGATACGATCTCGATCCTGTCAAACAGCGGCACGAGCCCTGATCGGGCGATCTTGCTCTCCTGGTCGAACAGGTCACCCTTCGTGATCAACCATAGCTCGTGATCCCGTGCCCGGAGCGCCTCCAGTACCTCACGGGCTCCCTCGATCAACTCGATGGGGTGCTCCAGCATGGTGCGCCCGAAGGCGAGGATCGTCTGGATATCCTCGGCAGGGATGCGCTTCTCAGTGACCTCGATGGCGGTCTCCACCATGGAGAGCACGAAGCCTTTGATGCCGTAGCCGTAAGCCGAGAGGTTGCGCCGCTCGGTCTCCAGGAGGCGGGCATGGATGACCTGTGCGGGTATGTCCACGTGCCGGGTCAGGAGAGCGCAGAAGCGGTTCTGCGTCATCGAAAACAGCATTTCGTTGTGCCAGAGGGTGTCGTCACCATCGAAGGCGATCACGCGCGGCAGGTCCATGCTCAATGAATTCCCTTGAGAGGGCTCAGGCGCTACTTGACCAAACGCTAGACGTGGCTGGCGAGGCCAAGCTTCAATGACGAGAGCTTTGGTAAGGAATATCAGCCGACTGGCTGGTCCTCTTGTTCGGCAGGAGCCTCCTGATCCCGCGCCTCCAAGGGCTCCTCTTCATCTTCCTCAAGCACTCCCTTCAGGTAGGCGTCGTACGTATGCTGGAGGAATTGTAAGGATGAGCCTCTGTCAGCAGTATATTCAAGATGCTCTTTGTAGAACCTCAATCGACTCTTATTCTCTTGGATGACTTGAGCCCACGTCTTGGCGTGGATCGTGATCAGGGGGTCGTCTGACTTGTAAACGACTCCTGGGGGCAAGTTGCTGGTGTTGCTACGCCTCTTTCCATAATCGTCCATGTCGTTCGAAAGAGCCCAAAACGTCCAACGAGTCCTTACCCCACGAAAACGCTCGTCACCCGCTATGGTGAACGCATAACTCTCTACCTGTGTAAGTTCATCCGAGCCGAGCTTAACCTTCGGGGCTTTAAGCTCGACGATGAGATGATCAAGCTCGTCCTCGCGGTTCTGCTTGATCGAGCGCGAGAGCATTAGATCAACGATGCCCTGTTTCCCGTCGATGCGTTTGACTGGCTCATCGATCCTGATCTCACGCTTTGTCCTGCGAGCATGTTGCCGCAAGACCTCTGTGAGAGACTGATCATCGACAGAGAGGTTGAACTCCTCGCCAAAGACCCAGGTGTTCTCTGCAAGGATGCGATGCAGTTGCGACCGCTCTTTGAGGCGCTTCTTTGGCTCAGGGTCGAACAGAATTGCCTCTAGGCCAGTGATGAACTTTAAACGATCGGCAACCATTTTTGCGGCGCTGATGATTGCCGTCAGCGAAGTTTCCTTCAGGAGTCTGGCCAATTCCTGCTGCTTGCGCTGAGGTAACTCAAGCACTTCCGACAGAATCAATTGGAGGTCCTCTGGACTCCGCTCGATTGCTTGCCGAAGCATACGGAGATGAAAGGCTTGGTTTCGGTGCGGAGTCTGCGTGAACTCGGGGATGTGCTTACTAACGTTCACAGCAACGATCTCAAAAACCTGTCGCTCGGCTTCCTCGATCCGGTTCAGTGGGTCGCCTCGATATGGATAAATGTCAGTTCTTTTCCACTCTGACACAATCGCCTGGGCATCTTCAGCGGATCGGGTCTTGAAGTGAGCCTTAATCTTATCAGCCGCCTCGTCACAGGCTGCCTGTAGAGGTGGGTTCATCTCTACGAGGTCGAGTGTTCCTTCGTCATGTAGGACACTGACAAATGGCGAGCGCAGGTAGGCTGAGAACTGGTACTCGCCCGTGTGAAACCGGTTCTGCGTCCGCGCAAGCGGGAAGCCGTTGCGGTCGCACAGGTACAGTGCCTTTTGGCTGAGCGCCCTCCACTCGATAAGGTCAAGGTTAACTTTGTATGTTTGACCATCGCACTCGATGGGCGCGAGTTCGAAATGCCGCTGGCCAGCGATCACAAGCTTCGGATCGAGTCTGATGCCATCTAGCGAGATCACCACCTCCGGGTAATCCGTCATGTATAGAGCAAACGTTTCGGTGAACTCCTGTCGAGCGTCCTCGGCTTCTAGCGACCGCCACTCATGATGGAGTTCTGTGATACGGACCTCCACGCCGCCCGGACCGTGCTCGACAATCTGTTCGTCGCCTATCCTGACTTCTCGTAGGTTGCTCTCAACCATGCTGATGGGGAAGCGCCGGAACTCCCCATCGTCGCTCACGTAGGTGCTCGTCCAATCAACTACCCGTCCGAGGGTGAAGGCTTTGAAGCGCCCCTTCCCCTCTTGCCCGTGCAACATACGGTTTTTCAGTTTTGATCGGCTGCCGTGTCTTTTCCAAGAACCTCCAAGGTTCTTGAACAGTGCGGCTGCCTCAACCCTTGGTATCGCATGACCGTTGTCTCGTACAACGATGGCATTCATACCGAAATCTGAGCGCTCAATTTCAACCGCGATTGAAGTCGCATCAGCATCTACTGCATTCCAGATGAGTTCCGCGACAGCCTGGACTGGACGCGTGCTGGCGAGCTTGCGGAGGTGATCACCTTGGACTTCGACTGTTACCCGTTCCATTAACCCGCCTCTGCAACGGTCTTGGTTGCACACCTATCTACCCGAATCCTGGCACGGGTGCGCAGTTCAAGTGGTAGCGACATCCTAAGCCAGAAAGAACAAAACGAAAACAAAAATCCTATCGCTTAGGCGTTAGTTCCTTGTCTCTGGTCTTACACCCCGCTTGGAAGCGATCCTAAAGAAGACTTCTTCCGCTGCCTTCAGCGTTCGCTCGGCTTCCGCTTTGCGATCGTTAGGGTGCCGATCGGGATGAAAGCGTATCCTGTAAGCTCTTTGCGTTGCTACAACGAGCCAATCTGGCGCAGCCTCCACCAACCCAACGCGAGCATATAGGCAGGCGGCGCTCTGTGTAGCGGCTCTCGCCGCCCGAAGGTCACGTTCAACCTCCTCCCTTTGTGCTCGGAGCACCTCGATCACCCCACGGGCTGCATCGAGATCGCGCTGAAGCTCCTGCACCTGTATCAGCAGATGCTGCACCCCTGGCCTGCGATCCTGCTCGGGTGCAAAGTCGAAGTGCGGCTCGACCCGAGTGCGTGGCCAGGGAGGCGGGGCGACACGCAAGCTCCCCTGGTGAACACCCCAAACGTGGATGGCTAATAGCGCGAGAGCGATGACGCCGAGCGTCGTCCAGGGTGAACTCACCATCCAGATGCCGATCACCAGGAGCGCAAGGGTCCGCATCAGCGGCTCATCACGATCAGTGCGGGGAGAAGGTTCCCACGCCCGACGACGAGTCCGTGGCGATCGCGACTCGTGCCAGAGCGTGGGTCGAAGCGGCCAATCAGCCGACCCTGAGCGTCTCGGGCGACCAGCATGCCGCTAGAGGAATGGCGCTCGATCGTGCCGAGGACCACCCCGCGCCGATCGCGGAGCGTCTCCCGAGCGGGGGCGGCGATCTCCAGAGCCGGTGGCATGATGTCCATCACGCCGCCTCCGTGACCTGCCCCTCAACCTCGGCCTCCAGTTCATCCAGAAACCCAGCAACGACATCGTCATCATCGTAGATTTCGAGCAGGTCAGAGATCGAAGCGCGGGGTCTGGTGGAAGCACCCGCGAAGAGAACACCATGCCGGCTCAGCCGCGCACGAACGAGATCGAGGTCGTGCGGCAGGAGGCGAGCGTTGTGGGGCCTCCTGATCTGCCCAACGGTGTAGTGCGTGCGACCTGCTCCGTCGTGCAGGCAGTAGAGTTCGATGATCGCTTCCGGCTCTCGGATGTGTTCGAGGAGCACGCGTCGCCCGGCAGCGACATGGCCGACGTACTGGCTGAGGCAGTTGTAGAAGCGCTGACCCACCTGCGCGAGGTCGCACGCTCGGAGCAGGCGGAAGTCCGGGTCATCTTCGAATGGTCCCGCGACGGGTGCACGTTCTGCTCGCGCAAGCCATCGGAGGGTCCACTTGGCGAGGCTCCTCACACCGCTGACGTGGCTCCTGTTGTGAGGTCCCAGGGCATCGAGGGACTGAGCCAAGCGCTCGTCGGTAGCTTCCGGGACCAGAGACTGGATCAGGCGCACGGCCTCTTGCAGGCTGCGCACCTCACCTGGGTGGGATACGCGGTCGAGCACTGGCCGTCGAAGGAGGAGGTCACCGAGGTCAGCTACGACACGGATTCGGGAGGCGGTAACGACGCCCTCAGTCTGCGCCAGCAGCTTGCGACGTTGTTCGTGACGAGGATCAGCATAGAGGCTCCAGGCGAGGCGGTAGATGCCGGGGTCGAGAGAGATCGGGCTGTCGCCGAGTCGCGCGAAGAGACCGATCAGGCCCCCAGGACAGGAGCCGAACACCCCCTCCAGAACGGCTCGGGGTGAGAGTTCAAGAAGGTACTGTGCGATTTGTGCAAGGGGGTGGTGATTGGCCGGTGTGACCTGATCGTCCGCCGCCATGCGAAGGCGGACTAGAAGGGCTTCGGGCTGATTCAGATCGAGGATCGAAAAAGCGGCGAAGTGGACCTGTCGGGACAGGTTGGTACCGGAGAGGCCGGCGGACAGGAAGCCAGGGCGACAGTGATCGAGTTTGATGGCGGCAGAGAGAGCCCACCCGTCGAAAGCTCGAAGGTGGTGAGGTTTAGGAGATTGAGACTGCTGCAATGGCTGCTCCGTGAAAGCCTCCGATGATTGAGGCTCTCACAGATTCGCGTTTTGTCGAACGAAATCTGTGACTGGCAGGGGCAGCTTAGTCTTAGACCGAGCGGCGGGAGATGTGGGCGCTATAGGCGCGGGCACTTGCAACGGACATGCGGCCCGCCTCGACCTCAGCATCAATGCGCTCGCGAGCTTCCTTCGCCATGGCAGGGGAATAGCGCTCGTGCTGGACCCACACGCCAACACTGGCGACGCCGACCTTCTTGCCCGCGCGGGTCGCACCCTCACGCTCGACGCTCGCCTTGGGCTTGAAGTCCAGGGTCTTGGCCCAGGCTTCGATCTCGGGAACGTCTTGAAGGCTCTTGTCGTCGGGGATCGCAGGCATGCCAAGATGACTCTGTGCCCACTCCAGGGCTCCAGTGGTCAGGCCCAGGGCGTAGTCGCCCTCAAAGGCGCGCCACTGCCAAACGAAGCCTGCCTCGATCAGTTCGTTCATCCGGGCGTTACCGTTGGGGATATTCGCCTTGATCCACATAAAGTCGATCTCGGGGAAGATACCCCCGAGGCTGCCGTTGAAGTAGGAGTCGTCGTCGAACGCGGCGATGAACAGGCCCCTGATGGCGTTGATCTGCCTCGGGTTTGGGGTGAAGTTCGCGTCGAACGCGACATCGATGATGCTGCCGGGGGTCTGAGCCAATGGTTTGCTCCCTATAAGATTAGCGAATTGATTAAGCTGTTAAGCGGCTCCACCGGGCGTTCCGGGCGCTGAGTTCCTCCTCAGTAAGGCCGGTCCGCTTCTCACCCTCATCCGAGAGCTTGTAGTAGTAGAAGTCGTTCCTCTCGATCACACCCGCCTCCTCTAAGGCTTCACGGAGGATGAAGTGCAGGTCGTTGGCTATCTCTTCAGCGGTGCCGGAGAGGACCTCGGGTGCAACGACCTCAACGTAGCCGATGCTCAGGGGTGTTTGGGTCGAGCGGAAGCGAATGATGTCGTCAAACTTCACGTAATAGCGCACCCGTATGGCGTCGCCCGACACCCGCTGCGAGATGCGGACCGGCTCGTCCATAAGGTTCTTGAGGTTGGTGAGCTTATTCACGGTAAGCCTCCTTGCGAGATTAGATAATTGACTAAGCTCTAAAGTTGGTCAGCCACGTCCTGGAAGACCTCGACGGCTGCCTTGACGAAGGCCGCGACGTATTTCGCCTCGAAGATGTCGTCACCGAACATCTCGGCGATCTCTCCACGCCCGAGTTCGTGTTCCGGGTCGATAGCAGCCTTGAACTCGTCGAAGGTGGCATCCCCCGCGATCGCCGCGAGACGCTTGAGGTCGCGATACTCGGCTTCGGTCTTGGCCCAATGGTGACCGCTCTCCTTCGCCAGCTTCTCGGTCTCGCTCACATATTCCTCCTTCGAGGCGCGTAGGCGCTCGATGACAGTGTCCATAGTGGGCTCCTTGAGGTTCTCGTGGTGGGTCACGGCACGGGAAATCAGGGGACGGACCAGATCGCTCCAGTTCATGCCAACGATCGCATCCATCCGGGTCTTGAGGTCCTCGGTGACGTATATGCTCAGGTGGCGCATCGGCTCTCTCATCTATCCTCACAGCAGGCTACCGAAGAGTAGGATGTGATCGTGCGCCGATCTAGTCAATACTTCCAAAGCAACTTGGGGGGAATTCGAGGCCACTGTATATGATTACAACTTGGATTTTGGCCTGAAAATATTAAGTTTTTTTTGACGAAGTTTTTTTTCAGCCGATTGCACTATGGCTTCCATAGCAGCCTCGTCCCCCGGACGCATGAAGGGGCCAAATAGCTCCGGGCGTTGCCTGTAGACATCATCCAGGCCACGGCGGTTCCGCTCCAGGTCACCTTTCGGTCAACGCCGCGCTCCCCGGCATCCTTGAACCGGTAGGCCCTCAGGCTCTCTAACAGGATCACGTGGTAGGCTTTAGCGGTGCCTCTGAACCGGACCTTGCAGATGAAGGTCTTCAGCGCCGAGTGCAGCCGCTGGCGAATAGCGAGACGCTCGTTGTCGCTGAGGCTGCCTCAGAGCGCCTGATCCGCCTCTTTAGGAGCACGGACCACTGGCTTGCCCGCTACGACCACAATCACCTGAGGATCAGCCGGATCATCCAGAGCTTACGGCTCCTGGTCTGCCCGGAGGCCGCACGGCGCTTCTATGAGGCCGTCCTGGAGCGGCACGAGGGCGCTGGAGCCCCGGTCAACCCTCAGAGCCTCAGGTACTGGAGAGAGGCGGTCAGCGAACCTTAGCCGGCGTGGGGCACAACGCTCCCTAAGCCAAACTGATGAGTTCGCTTGGAGAGGTCCGGGCGAGGGGAGGGGGGCGCTCCAATCTCGCAATTTCCATGGGCCGCACTGGCACCCGACTGGCGATGCCGCTTGTTGGCGCTCTGGCTGGCTCGGAAAAGAACGGACCAAGTCCAAAGTTTCTATGGTTTTCTTCTATGGTTTAGGATTCCGGCACTCAGTGGCAGCGAAATCAATAACTTAGAGGGAAATTGGTGCCCCTGGCCGGGATCGAACCAGCACTCCTTGCGGAACTCGATTTTGAGTCGAGCGCGTCTACCAATTCCGCCACAGGGGCATGCCCAAAGCGAGGTATCACGGCGTGTGAAGCGGGGTCAATCGGCCGGGGCTCTGCTGGAGGTCGGCACCCTCATGCGCCATCGCGGCGATCCGCGGCAGGGCGAGGTGGCCTGCAATCCTCGCCTTTGCGGGCCCCCTATGCTCAAAGGGGCGCCGCGGTCCGGGCCGCTTCGCCCCGACCCTCCTCAGGTGCCCACCGGTCCCATGCTCCGCCGCCTTTACGATTGGACGCTGTCCCTCGCCGCCCGGCCGTCCGCACCCTATGCGCTCGGCACGGTGTCGTTCTCCGAGAGTTCCTTCTTCCCCGTGCCGCCGGACGTGATGCTCGTCCCCATGGCGCTCGCGCGGCCCGACCGCGCCTGGCTCTATGCCGCGGTCTGCACCGCGACCTCGGTGGCGGGAGGCATGCTCGGCTACCTCATCGGGGCGCTACTCTACGACTCCGTCGGTGCCTGGCTGTTCAGGGTCTATGGCCTCACGGAAGGCGCCGAGGCCTTTCGGGCCTCCTACGCCCAATACGGGCACTGGATCATCCTGCTCAAAGGCTTGACCCCGATCCCCTACAAGCTCGTGACGATCACGTCAGGCTTCGCAAGCTACGACTTCTTCTGGTTCGTGGTGCTCTCGCTCGTCACGCGGGGCGGGCGTTTCTTCGTCCTCGCCGCGCTGCTCGGGCGCTTCGGACCCTTCATCCGCGACATCCTGGATCGGCACTTCTACAAGGTGGCCGCTGCCTTCATCGTTGCGATCGTCGGAGGCTTTGTGGCCTTCCGCTCTATGTTCTGACCAATGCGCCCGACCCTCACGCCCCGGACCGTGTTGGCTGCCATCCTCGTGGCTGCGGTCGCCACGATTGGCGGCGCACTCGTGTTCGAGCACGGCTACGGGCTGCGCCCCTGCAAGCTGTGCCTCCAGCAGCGCAATCCCTATTACGTCGCGATGGCCGTCGCAGGGATCGGGCTCTTCCTGCCGGTCTGGTGGCAGCGCCTCGCGCTTGCCTTGCTGACGCTGGTCTTCGTCGTGAGCGCGGGAATGGGCGTGTACCACGCGGGCGTCGAATGGGGGTTCTGGGCCGGTCCCAACGATTGCAGTGGGGCACCGGCGCCCACGGCCGGCAGCATGAACGACTTCCTCAACCAACTCCAAAACACCCGCGTGGTGAGTTGCACGGAAGCCGCCTGGCGCTTCCTTGGGCTGTCCCTGGCAGGCTGGAACGTCTTGATCTCTCTCGGGCTTGCCGGCCTTGCCGCCGTGGCATTGCGCCGCCGGACCGCCCACGGCTGACGCGGACCGCTGGTTAGCCCGGCAGGGCTCCGCGAGCCCGCTACGGTTCGAGTTCGCTGTCCCAGTAGAGGTAGTCGAGCCAGCTGTCGTGGAGATAGTTCGGGGGGAAGAGCCGCCCGTTGGCGTGGAGATCCTGCAAGGTCGGGGCGTAGGGCGCCTGATGGGGCCACATCTCGACCTCGCGCGGGAGGCGGTCGCCCTTCCTCAGGTTACAGGGGGAGCAGGCCGCAACCACATTCTCCCAGGTCGTCTGCCCGCCCTTGGAGCGGGGGATCACGTGATCGAAGGTGAGTTCGTCCCGCGTGCCGCAATATTGGCAGGTGAAGCGGTCGCGCAGGAAAACGTTGAAGCGGGTGAAAGCGGGGTGGCGGGACGGTTTGACATAGGTCTTGAGCGAGACCACGGAGGGAAGCCGCATCTCGAAGGTGGGACTTCGAACCGTCTTGTCGTATTCCGAAACGATGTTCACCCGGTCGAGAAACACCGCCTTGATGGCGTCCTGCCAGCACCAGATCGACAAAGGGTAATAGCTCAGAGGCCGATAATCGGCGTTGAGCACCAAAGCCGGGCAAGCATCCGGCCGAACCACAGGTTGGACGTGTACCGTCACTCCACCTCCTCCGATGGGAAGAGTCGAACCCCCGTACCTTCAAGTCTACAAACATCGTGACAGGCTTGTGAAGCCCCGCCGGGGGCGGGCGATGCCGCACCCACAAGAAACGCCGTAAGCGCGGCCGTCGTTCGCCTCCAATCCTCAGGAACCTGTGGATGGAGCCGGGCGGCGGTCTCAAGCCTTGAAGCGGCGGGCGAGTTCGTCCGCGGCCTTGCGGAGCAGGCCCATATCGGCGCCGACCGCGACGAAGAGCGCGCCCCATTCGAGATAGCGCCTGGCATCCTCCTCGACAGGGGCCAGGATGCCGGCGGGCTTGCCGGCGGCCTGGGAGCGCTCGATCGCCGAGCGGATGGCCGTCTGCACCTCAGGATGACCCGGGTTGCCGAGATGGCCGAGCGCCGCAGCAAGATCCGAGGGGCCGATGAAGATGCCGTCGACCCCATCGACCGCAGCGATGGCCTCCAGGCGCTCCAGAGCCGCGCCGGTTTCGAGCTGGACGAGAACGCAGATCTCGTCGTGCACCCGGCGGAAGTACTCCGTGACACGCCCGTAGCGGTTGGCGCGGGTGCTCACCGACACGCCGCGATTGCCATGGGGCGGATAGCGCGTGGCCCGCACGGCCGCGAGGGCTTCCTCCTCGTTCTCAACGAACGGGATGAGGAGCGTCTGCGCCCCGGCGTCCAGGAAGCGCTTGAGGAGCACGAGGTCGTTCCAGGCTGGGCGGACGATCGGCTCCGGTGTGCTGCCCATCATGGCGCGCATCTGGTGCATGATGTCAGGCAGTTCATTCGGCGCATGCTCGGTATCGAGCAGCACCCAGTCGAAGCCCGCATGGGCAATCATCTCGACCGCCGCAGGGCTGCCCGACGAGCTCCAGATGCCGATCTGGCGCTTACCCGAGGCGAGGGCGCGCTTGAAACGGTTGCTTGGCATATCCATTGCGTGGTCCCCCATATGGTTGCTGGTTCGATGAGCTCCGGCCGGTTACCGGTTTTTGCGTTCAGAGCTTCGGGATATGCAGGCCGCCGTCAAGGTGAATGGCGTCACCCGTCGAGAAGGGGGTGGCACCGGAGGCGAGCGTCGCGATGGCGCGACCCACATCCGCGGGCTCGCCCCAACGCGGCACGGGCGTTAGCCCCTCCGCGATCAGGCGGGTGTATTTGTCGCGCACTGGCAGCGTCATGTCGGTTCGGATCAGGCCCGGGCGGATCTCGTAGGTTGCGATGCCGTGCGGCCCGAGCCGCAGCGTGAAAGCCTTCGTCATCATGGAGAGCGACAGCTTTGAGAAGCAGTATTCCGGGCGGTCGGGGCCGACGAGATAGGCATTGGCGGAGGAGATCGAAATGATGCTCCGATGTGGCCCGCCCTCGGGCCGTTCCTCCGCCACCATGCGACGGGCAACCGCCTGCGTGAGAAAGAAGGTGCCGCGCAGGTTGATGCCCATCACCCGGTCGTAACTCTCCGGCGTCACGTCGAGGAGATCGCCCCGAACCTTCACCTGCACGCCTGCATTGTTGACGAGGCAATCGAGGGTACCGAACGCGGCAAAGAGGGCGTCGGCGACGGCTTCGCGGCGCTCGATCTCGGCAATGTCGGCGGTCACGAAAGCCGCCCCGGCGCCGCGCTCGCGCAAACCCGCGAGCGTTTCCGCCGCCGGCTCGTCCTCCACGAGGTCCAGGGCGATCACGTCGAAGCCGGCTTCCGCGAGAGCAAAAGCGATGCCGCGCCTGATCCCCTGCCGGGCCCCCGTCACGGCAGCGATGGGCCGCCGCTCCATGTCAGCCGCGTCCGACGAAGGGCATCTTGGTGGCCATGACCGTCATGAAAAGCACGTTCGCGTCGAGGGGCAGGTTCGCCATGTAGACGACTGCGTCGCCCACATGCTTGGGGTCCATGCGGGCCTCGACCTTCATCGAACCGTCGGGCTGCAGCACCCCTTGCGTCATGCGTTCGGTCATGGGCGTCGCCGCATTGCCGATGTCGACCTGACCACAGGCGATGTCATAGGCGCGCCCGTCCAGGGACGTGGATTTGGTGAGGCCGCTGATGGCATGCTTCGTGGCCGTATAGGGAGCCGAGAAGGGGCGCGGGGTGGTGGCCGAAATCGAGCCGTTGTTGATGATGCGCCCACCGCGGGGGTTCTGATCCTTCATGATCCGAAACGCTTCCTGGGTGCACAGGAAGGGACCCGTGAGGTTCGTATCGACGACGGCCCGCCATTGCTCGACGGTGAGCTCCTCAAGCGGCACCGCCGGGGCGCCGATGCCCGCATTGTTGAAGAGTACGTCCAGGCGGCCGAACGCGGCCTTCACCTGAGCGAACAGGTCTTTGACAGAAGCGGGGTCGCCCACATCGGCGGTCGCCACGAGGGTGCGGCCGGGAGCAGCCGCTGCCGTCTCGTCCAGGGGCTCGCGCCGGCGGCCGGTGAGCGCCACGGTGTAACCGGCGCCCGACAGAGCCAGAGCAACGGCTCGTCCGACCCCGCTGCCGGCTCCCGTCACCAGTGCAAATCGTTCCCCCGCCATGCCGTGCCCCCCGTTAGCGTAATCAGGTCGCAGAAGGGGCCACGGGAGCGAGCGGATGTCCAGCCGCAGTCCCCGCGAGCCTGTGAACGACAGCACGGATGGGCGCAAGCCTTGCACGCGGTGCATGCCGGTGGACCTGCGTCCAACGTTTGCAGTTCAGGGCGTGAACGCCAAAGGAGGGCCTTCAAGCCTCACGCCGAAGGCGACGCCGGGTCGCGCCGACAGGGAGAGCAACGGCAAGATTCCATCGGTTCACGTGGCCGCCGCTCCTATGGAACGGCGAGCGTCATCTTACGGGCTTGCCTCCGGCTTCAGGCCTGCTGCTGCCTCCCGGCGTCGCTCGAACCCCGCCCAGCGACGGGCCGTGCGGCTGATGTCTTCCATGACCACGAAGAAGGCCGGCACGAAGAAGAGGGACAGGAGCGTCGACAGGATCAGCCCGCCGATCACTGCAATGGCAATGGGCGCGCGGGCCTCGCCGCCGGCCCCAAAGGCGAGGGCGGAAGGGATCATGCCGGCCACCATAGCGATCGTCGTCATGATGATGGGGCGCGCACGCTTGCGGCCCGCATCCACGATGGCCTCGTCCCGCGGCAGGCCCTGCGCCATGGCGTCGAGCCCGAAATCCACCAGCATGATGGCGTTCTTGCTCACGATGCCGAGCAGCATCAGGATGCCGATTGCCACCGGCATGCTGATCGGCTCGCCCGCCGCCAGGAGGCCCAGCACCGCGCCGCCGATTGCGAGCGGCAGCGAGAGCAGAATGGTGATGGGCTGCAGGAAGTTGGCGAAGAGCAGCACCAGCACGCCATAAACCATCAGAAGGCCGGCCTGCATGGCGATCGAGAAGCTCTCGAAGAGTTCCGTCATGGTTTCGGCATCGCCGGCCTGGCGCACGGTTACCCCCGGCGGCAGGTTGCGAGCGGCGGGCAAGGCCAACACCGCATCCATGGCCTCGCCCAATGCCGTCTGGCCGACAAGGTCCGCCTCGATGGTGATGCTGCGGGCGCGGTCATAGCGCTCGATGCTCACCTGGCCTTGGCCGAGTTCCACATCGGCGACCGCACCCAGCGGCACCGATCCGCCGCGCAGGGTCGGTACGCCCAGCGCATCGATGGCGCGACGGTTGGGTATGGCGCTTTCGGCGAGCTGAACGCGGATGGGAATGAGGCGGTCGCCGGCGTTGAAGCGGGGGAGGTTGGGGCCGACATCCCCGATGGTGGCGACGCGGATCGACTCTGCGAGGGCTTCCGTCGAAACCCCGAGCGTGGCGGCCGCCTCCGGGCGGGGACGGACGCGAATCTCAGGCCGGTCGAGCGCGGCGCTCGACGCGACGTGGGCGAGCTGCGGCAGGCGGCGCATCTCGCCGGTGAGTTCAGCCGCTGCCGCCGTAACCGCCTCGGGATCGAGCCCACGCACGATCAGGGTCACCGGCCGCAAGCCGTTCGGGTCTAGAAAGTAGAAGCGGATGTCGGGAACGTTCGCGAGTTCGAGCCCGGTGGCGCTTTGCAGCTCGCTTTGCGTTCGCTGCCGGTCGCCACGATCGGTGTAGTTCACGATCACGGAGGCTTGCCGGGCTTCCGCCGCGCCGATCGGCACACGCCCGCCCTGGACGAAGACGGATTTCACCTCAGGGATGGCCCGCAGGCGCTCGGCGATACGGTCGGTGGTAGCCCGGGTGTCGTCGAGACCGGAGCCGGGCGGCAGTTCGACGACGACGAGCGAACGGCCGGTATCCTCCAGGGGCAGGAGGGAGGTCGGCAGCAGAAGGGCGCTGCCGATGGAGGCTGCAAACAGCAGCAACCCAACCGTGATGGTAATGAAGCGGTGATGCACGGTCCAGCGCACCACGCGGGTATAGCGCTGCAGGAGCCAACCCTCGCGCTCCTCATGGTGGTGGCTGGAGGATTTTAGGAAATAAGCTGCCAGCATCGGCGTGATGAGGCGCGCGACGACGAGCGAGAAGAACACCGCCACCGCAATCGTGACGCCGAACTGCTTGAAGAACTGTCCCGCGATCCCGCCCATGAAGCTCGAAGGCAGGAACACCGCGATGATCGTGGCGGTGATCGCGATGACCGCAAGGCCGATCTCGTCCGCGGCCTCCATAGCGGCCTCGTAGGCGCTTTTGCCCATCCGCATGTGGCGGATGATGTTCTCGATTTCCACGATGGCATCGTCGACGAGGATGCCCGTCGACAGGGTGATGGCGAGGAGGCTCACGAGGTTGAGCGAGAAGCCCATCATGTCCATGGCCCAGAAGGCTGGGATGATGGACAGGGGCAGAGCGATGGCGGCGATCACCGTGGCGCGAAAATCACGCAGGAACACGAAGACGACGATCACCGCGAGCGCCGCGCCTTCGAGCAGCGTGCTCATGGTCGCCTGGTAATTGCCCACGGTGTAGTCCACGGGCGAATCCACGAGCTGCAGGTCGAAGCCCGAATGGGCGGCCTCGATCTCGGCCACCTTCGCGGCGACGTCACGGGCCACCGAGACGTCGCTGGCGCCCTTCGCACGCGACACCGAGAAGGCAACGGTCGGCTCGCCGTTCACCTCCGCGAAAGTGCGGGGCTCGGCGACGCTGTCCATGATCGTGCCGAGGTCATCGAGGCGGACCACGCCGCCGGTCGCGAGGGTGATGGGAACCGCGCCGAGCTGCTCGACGGTGCGGGCACCCGCCAGCGTGCGGATCGCTTCCTCGCGCCCGCCGATGGCAACGCGCCCGCCCGCCACGTCGACGTTCGCGGCGCGCAGCTGCCGGTTCACCTCGCTCACGGTCACCCCGGCAGAGGCAAGCTTCGCTGGGTCGAGGGCGACCCGGATTTCCCGCTCGAACCCGCCGATCCGCTCGACGCTGGCCACGCCCCCTGTGCCGAGGAGCGTGCGTTTCACCGCGTCGTCAATGAACCAGGAGATCTCCTCGGGCGTGCGGCCCGGCGCCACGACGGAATAGGTGAGGATCGGCAGGCCGGCGATCTCGACACGCTGGACTACCGGCTCTTGCACGGTTTGGGGAAGATTGGCGCGGATGCGTGAAACCGCGTCCTTCACGTCGTTCACCGCCACGGCGGGGTCAGTTTCGAGACGGAACTCGATGATCGTGGTGGACAGCCCATCCGTGATCTTGGACGAGATGTGGCGCACGCCGGCGACGCCCGCGACGGCGTCCTCGACGATCTTGGTGACCTGGGGCTCGATCTCGGAGGGCGCCGCTCCGAACTGGGGCACCGCCACCGAAATGATCGGCAGATCGACGTTCGGCAATCGGGTGACCGGCAGGTGCCGGAAGCTCATGATCCCGAGCGCCACCAGAACCAGGAAGAGCACCAGGGGCGGAATGGGCCTACGGATCGCCCAGGCCGAAATAGGAATCCTCATGGCCGGGCTCCGGCGGCCTGCGCGGCAGACGCACCTTGACCGGGTTGTGCCTGGGCGGGTGGCGTCTCCACGGGCCGCACCACGTCGCCGTCGCGCAGGAACGCGCCTGCGCGGGCGACGATAGTGTCGCCCTCGGCCAGGCCCTCGACGATCTGCACCTGCCCGCCTTCCACGAGGCCAAGGCGCACCCGGCGCGTTTCGACGCGGCCGTTCTGAACCCGCTGCACGAAGGTGTCCTGACCCCGCGCCACGAGGGCCGGGACGGGGACCACCACGCCGCAGCCGCGGCCCGTCTCGATGAAGCCGTTCACGGTGCTGCCGTAGCGCACCGTCGGATTGCCCTCGAGGGTGATGCGCGCCTTGCCGAGCCGCGTCTGGCGGTCGATCTCGGCGGCGACGATCCGAACAGTGCCCGAGACCTCGCCGGCCCCGGGGATCTGTACCCGCGCGGGCTGGCCCGCGGACACCTGCGCCAGGCGCACCGGCGGGACGGAGGCTTCGACCTCGACACCGCCCGATGCGATGCGGAACAGGGGCTCGGGGGAGGTTGCCGCGACAATGGACCCGACCCGCGCACCCCGGCTCAACACCACGCCGTCCGCGGGCGCTGTGACCTGCATGTTCTGCGGCGGGGCGCCAGGGGAGGGGACCCCCTGAAGGCGGGCAAGAAGGTCGCCGTTCTTCACCTCCTGGCCCTCTTCGGCGAGGAGCTCGTTGACCCGAGCACCTTCGGCGAGTGGCGTCACCACGAGTTCATTCCGAGGCGACAAGGCGCCGGTGAAGTAGAGCCGGTCCACGAGGCAGGCATTGCCGGCCCGCACCACCGTGATGGCGGGCACCTCGGCCGTCTGAGCCTGCGCCAGCGGCACGGAGCCAGCCAGCACGAGAGCGCCTGCCATAACGATTTCCGCAGCCCAACGGCCGCGTGGGACCCATGTTCCCTTCATTGAGACGCTCTCCTTGGATTGGCGGGCGGCACCCTGGCGACGAGGGGCCGCGGTGTCAAACCGGCGCGCGGGCCCGTGCGGGCTCGTGGGCGGCATCGTTGGCTGGGTCATTCGGTCCAATCGTTGGTCCCGAGGGCGGAGATCAAGGCGAATAGGAGTGTGAGGGCGAGCGACCATCCGCTCCAGGAGCGGCCCCGATCACTTGAAGTGCGGCCTTGTGCTGCCCTGCCTTGATGGCTGTGCAGGGCTCTGGGCTTGACGGGGGCCCGTGCTCGGGCCAAGGGCTCCCTGAGGTGCAGTTAGAGGTTTGATGGTTCCGCTTCTCATCGGGGCAGCTCTCGTTGGCGTGGCGATCTGGCTTGTCCTGCTCTTGGCGCGGGGCGGCTTCTGGCGCACGCGCGAGGGGCTGGACGATCGGGCTTCGGCTCTGTCGGCTTGGCCGGACGTAGTGGCTGTGGTGCCCGCCCGCAATGCGGCCGAGGTGATTGGCCGTTCCACCGGCTCCCGTCCGTCAGACCGGCACTGGGGCGGGGCCTGGAAAGACAGGGTTCAAAGCAGCGCCCGGCAAGGGCAGGCCTGACGCCAGCCGAAAGCTGTGGACCGGGGTTCGACCGCAAAGGAAAGCTTGTGTATAAAGCCGTTCCTCACAAGGAGCTGACATGATGATGCATGCGGGTACGCTCGTTCCCGCCCGGGATCGACTTGCGGACGTCCTTGGGGACGTCGTCGTTGACGCGCGCGAGGCCCTGAAGGGCCTCCAGAAGTCCGACGGGCATTGGGTGTTCGAGCTCGAAGCCGACGCCACCATTCCGGCCGAACACATCTTCCTGCAGCACTTCCTCGGCGAAGTGGACGAAGACCTCCAGCGGGGTCTCGCGACGTATCTGCGCTCCGTCCAGGGGGAGCATGGCGGCTGGCCCCTGTTCCATGCAGGCGATGTCGACATCTCCGCGACCGTAAAAGCCTATTTTGCCCTGAAGCTCGCGGGCGACGATCCCGACGCGCCCCATATGCGGCGCGCCCGCGAGGTGATCCTCGCCCGGGGCGGCGCAGCGCGGGCCAACGTCTTCACCCGCATCGCTCTCGCCCTCTTCGGGCAGGTGCCCTGGCATGCGGTGCCGGTGATGCCGATCGAGATCATGCTGCTGCCCAAGTGGTTTCCCTTCCACATCGAGAAGGTGTCCTACTGGTCGCGCACCGTGATCGTGCCCCTCCTGATCCTGATGGCCCTTCGCCCGCAGGCCAAGAACCCGGGCAACGTGCATATCCGCGAACTCTTCCTCCGCCCGCCCGAGGAGGAGCCCGACTACATTTCGGCCCACAAGGACGACCGCCTCGGCCAAGCCTTCGTGGCCCTCGACCGGGTGCTGCGCGTCGTCGAGCCGCGGCTCCCGGGCGGCTCCCGCGAGCGCGCCATGAAGCGGGCGGTCGAATTCGTGGAGGAGCGCCTCAACGGCGAAGACGGTCTCGGCGCGATCTTCCCCGCCATGGCCAATGCCGTGATGGCCTTCCACACCCTGGGCTATCCGGCGGATCACCCCTCGCTCGCGATCGCCAAGCGCTCCATCGACAAGCTTCTCGTTCGGGGCGAGCGCACCTATTGCCAGCCCTGCCTGTCGCCGGTTTGGGACACGTCTCTCGCGATGCACGCCCTCCTCGAAGCCGGCGAGCCGGTGGACGGGGACGTGCTCAACGAGGCCGCCCGCTGGCTCCTCGACCGGGAGATCCGGGTGAAGGGCGACTGGTCGTGGAAGCGGCCGGACCTCGAGCCCGGCGGCTGGGCGTTCCAGTACCGCAACGACCACTACCCGGACGTGGACGACACCGCCGTGGTCGGCATGGCGCTGCACCGGATCGACCCCGAGCGGTATCGCGACAGCGTCGAGCGGGCGGCGGCCTGGATCCTCGGCATTCAGAGCGAAAACGGCGGCTGGGGCGCCTTCGACGTCGACAATACCTACCATTACCTCAATGCCATCCCCTTCGCGGATCATGGCGCCCTGCTCGATCCCCCCACCGTGGACGTCACGGCGCGGTGCGTGAGCTTCCTGGCGCAGCTTGGGTATGGCCTTGAGCATGAAGGCGTTCGCCGGGCCGTGGATTTCATCCGCCGCGAGCAGGAGCCGGACGGCTCCTGGTTTGGCCGCTGGGGGGTGAACTACATCTACGGTACCTGGTCCGCGCTCTGCGCCCTGAATGCGGTCGGGATCGAGCACGACGACCCCGCGATCCAGCGGGCTGCCGCCTGGATCGAGGCACAGCAGCGGGACGACGGCGGCTGGGGCGAGGATTGCGCCACCTACTGGCAGGAGCGCCGCGGAGAGGTGAAGGATTCCACCCCCTCGCAGACGGCCTGGGCCATGCTCGGCCTCATGGCGGCCGGCAGGGTCGACGGCGAAGCGGCCCAGCGCGGCGCCGTTTACCTCGAAAACGCCTCACGGACCGGCGCGCGCTGGGACGAGAACCTCTGGAGTGGTACCGGATTCCCACGGGTCTTCTATTTGAAGTACCACGGCTATGCGGCCTACTTCCCCCTCTGGGCTCTCGCGCGCTATAAGGGATTGATGCGCAGCAACGATCGGCGCGTGCGAGTCGGCATGTAAGCACCAGGGGGCCCGCAAGAGGCCCCAAGCTCCTGCCAGCGCACGGTTTTCCGGTCCGGCTGCCAATAAGGTCAACGGGGTTGGCGCGGGAACGATCGCGCCGAAAGGGCAAACGGATTCCATGCGTGTGGGGGTTCTCACAGGCCTCGCGGCTGAGGCGCGGCTGCTCACAAATGTGCTGTTCGACGGCAAGGCCGAACTCCGGATCGTCCGGACGGGCGCGGATCCGGAGCGGGCCCGCCGCGAGGCGGAAGACCTCGTCGATGCCGGCGTCTCGGCCCTGGTGAGCTTCGGGGTCGCGGGCGGCCTTTGCCCGAGCCTCGACGCCGGCGATCTCATCCTGGCCGATCGGGTCATTCTGGCCGATGGCCGGGCCATTGCCGCCGATGCGGCCTGGGTTCGCCTAGCCCGTCAGCGCCTCGGCAAGCCGGGGCACAAGACGGTGATCGGTCCCGTGGCGGCCTCCAGCCGCCTTCTCGTGACGCCGGCCGAAAAGCGGCAGCTCTGCGAACTCTCGGGCGGCATCGCCGGCGATATGGAGAGCGGCGCGGTCGCTACCGTGGCCGAGGAGGCCGGCCTGCCGTTCCTGGTGGTGCGGGCGGTGTCTGATGGCGCTACCCGCGCCCTGCCGCGCGTGGCGCGCGTTCCCTTACGCCCCTGCGGCGGCATCAGCGCGGGCTCGATCGCCCACGCGCTCGTGACAAGCCCCCGGGAATGGCCGGCTGTCGCCCGCCTGGCCATGGAGACGCGCGCGGCGCTCGCGACCCTGCGCGGCGTCGTGCATACGGGCGCGCTGCTGCCGCCTTACCTTGCCGGAATGGAAAAGCCGGCCGCTTGAGGGCAGCCGGCTTTCACGAAAAGCTCTAGCGGTTGGAACGGCGCGCTCCTGAAGCGCGCCGCTCTTCTTTTTAGGCCGCGTGGTTCGGCTGCTCCTTGCGGGCGCTCTTCTTCGGCGGCGTCGTGTCGGCCACCTCGCGCACGATCTTGTCGAACACGTACTCGGCCGGGCGCTGGTTCTCGAGCGGGATCTCCGGAGCCATGGGGCCGGTGGTCTTGATGCCGCGCAGAACGGTCTTCAGCGCCTTCAGGGGGTTCGCCACGGTGTCGTTCACCGCCGTCGGCTCGTAGCCACAATGGACCATGCAATCGGCGCACTTCTCGTAGACGCCGGTGCCGTAGCTGTCCCACTCCGTGGTTTCCATCAGCTCTTTGAAGGTCTTGGTGTAACCTTCGTTGAGCAGATAGCAGGGGCGCTGCCAGCCGAACACGTTGCGGGTCGGCGTGCCCCATGGGGTGCAGCGGTAATCCTGGTTGCCGGCGAGGAAGTCCAGGAACATGGTGGACTGCACGAAGCGCCACTTCTTCTTGCGGCCCTCACCGCGCTTGAAGATCTCCCGGAAGAGGTTCTTCGAAGTCTGACGGTTGAGAAAGTGCTCCTGGTCGGGCGCGCGCTCGTAGGCGTAGCCGGGCGAAAGCGTGACGCCATCGACCTTAAGCTCGTCTGTGACGTAATCGAGATAGGCCGCCGCCCGGTCGGGGTCGACGCCGCCGAAAAGGGTGGCGTTCACGGTGACGCGGAAGCCCTTGGCCTTGGCGGCCTTGATGGCCTGCACGGCCTTGTCGAACACACCGGTCTGGCACACCGACTTGTCGTGCTCCTCCTTCAGGCCGTCCAGGTGGACGCTGAAGGTGAGGTACGGGCTCGGGGTGAAGAGGTTCAGCTTCTTCTCAAGGAGCAACGCGTTCGTGCACAGAATGACGAACTTCTTGCGCTTCACGAGTTCGGCCGCGATCTGCCCGATCTCCTTATGGAGCAGCGGCTCGCCGCCGGGGATCGAGACCACAGGTGCGCCGCATTCCTCGGCCGCCTGCACGCATTCCTCCACCGACAGACGCCGGTTCAGGATGTGGTCCGGATAATCGATCTTACCGCAGCCCGCACAGGCGAGATTGCAACGGAAGAGGGGCTCCAACATGAGCACGAGCGGGTAGCGCTTCTGACCCGTCAGGCGCTTCTTCATGATGTAGGCGCCGACTTTGATCTGCTGTCTCAGAGGAACACTCACGTCCCGATCTCCTGAAGCTTCTTGTCCGCCGTGGCGAGGGTGACCTCGTCCGGCAGCCTGAATTGAACACGCTCTTCGACGCCGAACAGCGTCTCGATGTGCGTGGCGAACAACGATGTCAACCGGTCCAGGAGCTCCTGGACCAGTTCCTCTGGCGCCGAAGCGCCGGCCGAGATGCCAACCGTCGAGACCCCCTCGAGCCATTTGGGATCGAGTTCGCCCGAATCCTCAATAAGATAGGAGGGAACACGGGACGCTTCGCCGATTTCGCGAAGCCGGTTGGAGTTTGAGCTGTTGCGGGCCCCCACTACGAGGAGGAGGTCCACACGCTGGGCGAGATCACGCACAGCAATTTGCCGATTTTGCGTCGCATAGCAAATATCGCGCGTGTCGGGGCCGACAATCGCCGGGAAACGTGCCCTCAATGCGGCAATGATGTCCCGCGTATCGTCCAGGCTCAGCGTGGTTTGCGTGACATAGGCGATTCTCGAGGCATCGCGAGGCCTCAGCGCTGCCACGTCCTTGATGGACCCCACGAGGTGCACGCGCCCCGGGATCCGCCCCATGGTGCCGACCACCTCCGGGTGGCCCGCATGGCCGATGAGCACCACCTCGAAGCCCTTTTCCGCATAGCGGCGGCCCTCCTGGTGGACCTTGGAGACCAGTGGGCAGGTGGCGTCCACGGTCCGCAGGCGCCTCTTCGCGGCGTCGCTCTCGACCCGCTCCGCGACCCCGTGGGCGCTGAACACGGTGACGGCCCCCGGAGGGATCTCGTCGACTTCCTCCACGAAGCGCGCTCCCTTGCGCTTCAGGTTCTCGACCACCCGCTTGTTGTGAACGATCTCGTGCCGGACATAGACGGGCACCCCGTGGAGGGCGAGGGCCCGCTCGACGGTCTCGATGGCGCGCTCCACCCCGGCACAGAATCCACGGGGTTGAGCCAGCAGGATGCGCAGAGCCCTCTTTTCAGGTTCGCTGGCAACAGCCATGAATCCTCACATGCACTCGGTCTTCGCTAGAGCAGCCCTTCCGAAGGCGGGCCTCAAGCTGGGTCTTTGCTGGAGCTGCCCTTGCCGCCGGACGCCTCATGCTTGCCGTTTTTTACGTTACACGAGAAGTCGCCGGGGCCAAATTGGTTCGGAAACCTGTTAGAACAATAGGGCTGTTGGCGCTGCGGCCAACCTGTCCGGCGGCTGAAGCTGCCGTTAGGGTTGACGGCGGCAGAGCAGGCGGGCACCCCCTCAGCACCCCTCATCCGAGGCCCGACGGGCCGCGGGTCACCCCCATCAAGGATGCCGGCGCCCCGGCATGGAGACTGGCATGAGCCTCGATATCGCGTCCCTGTTCGCTGCCGCGGAGGCCGACCGCTACGCTCTCCACACGGAACACCTCAACGAGCAGATGGTGCGCGTGCTGAAGGTGATCGGCTACGATGTGGGCTTCAGCCGAGGGCAGGGGCCCTATCTCTGGGACCGGCACGGCACCCGCTACCTCGATCTTCTCAGCGGCTGGGGCGTGTTCGCGCTCGGCCGCAACCACCCGACCGTGCGGGACGCCCTGAAGAGTGCCCTCGACGCCGACCTCCCGAACCTGATCCAGATGGACGTGTCTCCCCTCGCCGGCATTCTGGCCGAGCGGCTCCTGAAGCGGGCGCCCTATCTCGACAAGGCGTTCTTCGCCAATTCAGGCGCCGAATCCGTCGAGGCCGCGATCAAGTTCGCCCGCACCGCCACGAGCCGCCCCGGGATCGTCTATTGCGGCCATGCCTTCCATGGGCTGACCTATGGCGGCCTGTCGCTCAATGGCGACGACGTGTTCCGCACAGGCTTCGGCCCGCTGCTGCCCGATTGCGCCGAGGTGCCCTTCAACGATCTGGAGGCCCTCGACCGCGCCCTCTCCTCGCGCCGCGTGGCGGCCTTCGTGGTGGAGCCGATCCAGGGCAAGGGCGTCAACATGCCCGCCGACGGCTACCTCAAAGGGGTGGCGGAGCTCTGCCGCAAATACGGCACGCTCTTCGTGGCCGACGAGATCCAGACGGGTCTTGGCCGCACCGGGCGGTTCCTGGCTGTGGAGCATTGGGGCGTCGAGCCCGATATGGTGCTCCTCGCCAAGGCCCTGTCCGGCGGCCATGTGCCGGTGGGCGCAGTGCTCTGCCGGAAATGGATCTTCGAGAAGGTGTTCAACCGCATGGACCGCGCCGTGGTGCACGGCTCCACCTTCTCGAAGGCCGATCTTGCCATGGCGGCCGGCATCGCGACGCTGGAGGTGCTCGATGCCGAGCGCCTCGTCGAGAACGCCGCCGCTACGGGTGACCGGCTCATGCGCACCTTCGGGGCCATGCGCGACCGCTACGAGTTCCTCCACGATGTGCGCGGCAAGGGCCTAATAATCGGCGTGGAATTCGGGCCGCCGCGGTCGCTGAAGCTCAAAGCCGCCTGGGGCGCGCTGGAGAGCATGAATGCGGGCCTCTTCTGCCAGATGATCACCGTGCCGCTCTTCAAGGAGCACAAGGTTCTCACCCAGGTGGCGGGCCATGCCAGCCATTGCGTGAAGCTCCTGCCCCCGCTCACGATCCAATCTGCCGATTGCGAGTGGATCGAGAATGCCTTCGATGCGGTGATCGCAGAAAGCCACAAGGTGCCGGGCTCGGTTTGGTCTCTCGGCAAGACGCTCGCCGGTCATGCGGTTAAGATGCGGATGAACGCCGCTTAAGAGGGCGCGCTCCAGACCGCGCCCGAGGGCCTGACCCGCTCGAAAGCGGGTTGCGCCGGCTGCCGGAGCATGCCCCATTGAGGCATGCTCTGATGCCCCGTTCGGGAGATTCATATGAACATGCACGCCGCGCAGGCCGCCCTTCGCACCCACGAGGAGCGCCTCGACCGCCTCGCCGAAGTGGCCGTCAAGGTGGGCCTTGGCCTCCGGCCCGGGCAGGAACTCGTCATGACGGCGCCGGTCGATGCCCTGCCGCTCGTACGGCGCATCACCGAGCAGGCCTACCGCGCCGGCGCCACGCTGGTGACCACCCTCTTCAGCGACGACGAGCTGACGCTCCTGCGCTACCGGCACGCCCCCGACAGCGCCTTCGATCACACCCATGGCTGGCTGCTGGATGGCATGGCGGCCGCCTTCCGGAGCGGTGCCGCGCGCTTGGCGATTCGCGGCGACAACCCGGCGCTGCTGGCGTCCGAGGACCCAGACAAGGTGTCCCGGGCCAATCGCGCCCAGTCGAAGGCCTACCGCCCGGCCCTCGAACTCATCACCCAATATGTGATCAACTGGACCATCCTGTCCTATGCGACGCCCGCCTGGGCCAAGGCCATGTTCCCGGATGAACCCGAGGCGATCGCCGTCGCTCGCCTGTGGGACGCGATCTTTGCCGCCGCGCGCGTCGACGAACCCGATCCGGTTGCCGCCTGGAACGCCCACAACCAGGCGCTGGCGAAGCGCACGGCCGTTCTCAACGGGAGGTCATACGCTGCGATCCACTTCAGGGGACCGGGCACCGACCTTCGCGTCGGCCTCTCGGAGGGGCACGAATGGCTCGGCGGCTCGACCACGGCCCAAAACGGCATCACCTGCAACCCGAACATCCCCACCGAAGAGGTGTTCACCACGCCCCACAAAGACCGTGTGGACGGCATCGTGCGCAGCACCAAGCCGCTCTCCTACAACGGCACCTTGATTCAGGACATTGCCGTACGGTTCGAGGCAGGCCGCATCGTCGAGGCGAAGGCCCGCACGGGCGAGGCCGTGCTCGGCAAAGTCCTCGACACCGACGAGGGCGCAAGGCGCCTCGGTGAGGTGGCCCTCGTGCCCTTCTCGTCGCCGATCTCGCAAAGCGGGCTTCTGTTTCTCAACACCCTTTTCGACGAGAACGCCGCCAGCCACATCGCGCTGGGCCAGTCCTACGCCTCGTGCATTCGTGGCGGCACCTCTATGTCGCAGGACGAGCTCGCCCGCCGCGGCGCCAACAGCAGCCTCATCCACATCGATTGGATGATTGGCTCCGGTGAGGTGGATGTGGACGGCATCACGGCCGACGGCCGGTCAGAGCCCGTGATGCGTCGGGGCGAGTGGGTCGTATAGACGACCCCACCCGTCCCGAGCCCTAGGCTCCCCGCTGCATCGCCTCGTTTACGAAGCGCATGCGGGCGCGGCTGTCGAGGCGCAGCCCGTGTTCGGCGCACCAGCGCGCGAAAACGTCGGGCTTGACGGCCACGCGCACGACGGTGACGCCGGCGCGCTCCGCCTCCTGCTCGTTGTTCCGGGCCGCCGCGAGCCATTGGTCGTAAGCCGGCGCGAGGACATGCGGATCTTCCACGAGGGCGAGGATCTGCGGGTAATCCTCGCGCTCGTACCAGGGTATGCCGGCTTTGCGAGGGGCGGGATCTGGCATGGGCACCATCCGAAAAAAAGCCGGTCGTCGCACAGGGAAGGGGCACGACGATGCGGTCAAGCTCTCCGACGCCTGGAGCGGCGGAAGGTTCCAATGAGCTCCATAGGGCCTCGGTCCGGGGTGTATATAAAGGCCGCATGCCGTCGGCAACGAAGCAGGAATTCCGCAGCCCCTATCGGCCGTCTCACGCCATCGTTGCAGCCGCACGCTTCTCATCGCGCCCAGCTCGATCCCCTCCGGCGAGGCACGTTCCTCACCGCGCACGTTCTCGGAAGGCGCCCCGCGCACCGTCCTTGACACCTCCCGGGGACCGCGCAAGCATCCGCGCAAGGAGGCCCGCACAAGCGGGCCGAACGGGATCTGCCATCTCAGGTAAGAGCCCTGGCCAATCGCAAATCCACCACGGGAGGACCACCATGACGTTGCCGATGAACCGCCGGCAGGCGATCAAAACTCTGGCGCTCGCTGGAACCGCCGCTGCCTCGGGCAGCCTCGGATCCGGTCAGGCCTTTGCGCAGCAGACCACAGAACTGAGCTTCTGGACCTGGCGCCAGGAGGACCGCTCGCAATACGCGCAGCTCTTCGCCGACTTCATCAAGAAGAACCCCGACATCAAGGTGAACTTCCAGGGCTACGAGGCGCAGAACTACGGCACCGTGCTCTCCACCGCGCTGGCCGCCGGCAAGGGGCCGGACGTGATCCACGTTCGTGCCTATGGCGGCACGGAGCAGTTCGCGAAGTCCGGCTATCTCGAGCCGCTCTCGCGGGAGGCGGTGCCCGAACTCGCCAACTTCTCGGACGAGGCCCTGCTCTCCAATTCCCTGCGGGCCGACAAGAAGGTCTACGCGGTCCCCTTCGCGTCGCAGACGCTCGGCCTCTTCACCAACCAAGAGGTGTTCGACAAACACGGCCTCAAGGCCCCGACGACCTGGGACGAGCTCATCCAGGTGAGCAAGACCCTCAAGGACAAGGGGGTCATCCCCATCGCCAACGGCATGAGCACCGTCTGGATGGTGGAGGTCTTCACCAGCGTGTTCGCGCCCGCCTTCCACGGCAAGGAATTCATTGAGGATGTGGCCGCGGGCAAAGCGACTTTCGAGGACCCCCGTTATGTGGGCGCCCTCGAAAAGCTTCTGGAGCTGAGGGATTACATGCCCCCGGGCTTCGGCGGCATCGACTACCCGACCTCGCAGCAGCTGTTCCTGTCGGGTCGGGCCGGAATGTTTGCGGGCGGTTCGTTCGAGATCGCTAACTTCCGGCGCCAGAACCCCAGCATCAAGATGGAGTTCCATGCGCCCCCGGCCGCGAAGGCCGGTGGACCCCGCTACGTGTCCCTCTTCTACGATGGCGGCTATGCCGTGAATGCGAAGAGCGAGAAGAAGGACGCCGCGATGAAGCTGGTGCGCTACATGGGCACCAAGGAATTCGGCGACAAGTTCTCGGCATTGCTCGGCAACATCTCCCCGATCAAGGGCGTGGAAATCTCCGATCCGATGCTGGCGCGGGTCTCGCAACTCAACGCGAGCTCCGTTCCTTACGTGATGGCCGTGTATTTCCGCTTCCAGGATCCCACCGGTTCGACGCTTCTGCAGCAGGGCATTCAGAAGATGATGAACGGACAGGCGACACCCGCACAGGTGGCGTCGGACGTCACGAAAGGTATCGCGACCTACCACGAGCCGTTCAAAAAGGGCTGATCCCCTCTAACGGCGGGATTCAGCGGACGCCAGCCCGCTGAATCCCGCCGTTAGCCAATCTCGTTAGCCTCACCCAAGCTTCGTGAGCGCGAATGCCGTCCCCATGCTTGTTCTTCGGTCAGGGTTGTGCCTGATTAGGGACAACAATCGTGATGGGGGTGCTGCTTGTCCTGGGTCCGTCGTGCCGAGAACCTACCGTATATGAGAGCGGCTGTGCTGGCTCTTGGGCTACTGGCGGCGGGCCAGACTGCCTGGGCGCAGGCGGTTCCGGCGCCGTCGGCACCGCAACCCGGCGCCCCGCAAGCCGCCAACGAGAACGCAGCGGCTGAATCGACCTCGACCCGCATCGTCATGGTCGAATGGCGCATCAAGAAGGGTTCCGAGCAGCAGTTCCTGGACTACTGGTCGACCCGCGCCACGATCGAAGATCGCTCCGGGCTGGTGGCCGAGTTCTTGAGCAAGGTCGAGGACCAGAACCAGTTCCCCTGGATGGTGTGGGGCCTCGATCCCAACTGGACCACCTATGTGAATGTCGGCATCTGGCGCGCCGGTGCCGATTTCCAGCAGCAGATCGGCCGGTTCATCGACAACTCGCGGCCGCCGCTGGAATTCGAAGCGGATCGCCGCCGCCGCGTGCTCGTCGCCCCGGAGCGCTGGCGCATCGGCGGCACGCCGCTTCTCGCGAAGGACCACCCGGCCGTGCGCTGACGGCGTCCGGCCGCCTCTCTTAAGGGATAGACGTGCTCCAGAACGACCTCGGACGACGCCTCTGGATCGCGGCGCTCCTTGCCCCGGCCCTTATCATCGTCACCGTGTTCGTCACCGTGCCGATGATTTCGGCGCTGCTCTATAGCGTGTTCTCCTGGAACGGTTTGGCCCGGGGCAGCTTCGTAGGGTTCGAAAACTTCCGCACGGTGCTCTTCCAGGAGCCCTTCAGCACCTGGACCTATGCTGCCCTGTGGCACAACATCGTGGTCTTCGTGTCCCTGATGGTGGTGCAGAACGGGACTGCGTTCCTCATTGCGTTCATGCTCCTCAAGGCCCTGCCGGGCCACCGCTTCCATCAGGTCGCGATCTTTCTGCCCGTGGTGCTCTCCGCCGTCATCGTGGGCGCCATGTGGAAGCTCTTCCTCAACCCGATCTTCGGCCTCGTGAACCAAGCCCTCTTGGCCGCCGGGCTCACCTCCTGGGCTCAGCCCTGGCTCGGCCAGAGTTCGACGGCGCTCGGCAGCCTCGTGTTCGTCAACACCTGGCATTGGCTCGGCTTCCCGGCTCTCGTGTTCCTCGCCGGCATGCAGCGCATCCCCCGGGAGGCCATTGAGGCCGCGCGCCTCGATGGAGCGAACGACTGGCAGCTCATGACGAAGATCGTCTGGCCTCTCGTGGCGCCGGCGACGACGGTCGTCGTCATCCTCACCTTTATCGGCTCGTTCAACTGGTTCGAACTGCCTTATGTCATGACGGGGCTCGACGGGTCGCCCGGCGGGGCCACGGACGTGCTCGGCCTCTACTTCTACCGGACGGCCTTCGGCAGCGCGACCTCGGGCCTGCAGGATTTCGGCCGCGCCTCGGCGCTCGCGGTTCTCATGTTCATCCTCATCGCCGTAGTCTCGACCTTCTGGACCCGGGCCCTGCGCCGGCGGGAGATCCAGGAGTGACCGCGTCCGTGGTGGCTCAAGCGGATCAGGGCTCGTCCAGCCTGGCGGGGGCGGGCGGCCGCCGCGAGGCGGTGAGCAACGGTCTCGTTCACGCGGTGCTCTGGCTCAACACCCTGCTGATGCTCTACCCGGTGGTGGTGGTGGTGCTCTCGGCCTTCAAGAGCACGAGCGAGATCTACACGACGCCGTTCGGCCTGCCGCAATCCTTCAATCTCACGAACCTTGAGACCATCTGGCGGGAAACCAATTTTCCGCTCTACCTCGCCAATTCCTTGGCGGTCACCACTGGATCGGTGGCCTTGATCCTCGTCGTCGCGACCATGGCGGCCTATGCGCTCGCCCGCTACACATTCCGCGGCAACGAATTCATCTACATGTTCTTCCTGGCGGGGCTGATGCTGCCCCTGAAGCTCGCCATCATCCCGCTCTTCATCCAGCTCACCTCCTTGAATCTCGTCGACTCCCGGATCGGGCTCATCATCGTCTACACCGCCATGGGCCTGCCCTCGGCGGTGTTCATCCTGACGGGCTACTTGCGCACCCTGCCACGTGAACTCGAGGAATCTGCCCGCATCGACGGGGCGAGCGAAGCGCGGATCATGTGGTCCGTGATGCTGCCGCTTGCCCGGCCCGCCATGGTGATTGCCGGCATCAACAATGCCGTTCCGATCTGGAACGACTTCTTCTTTCCGCTCGTGTTCATCCAGAGCGACGCCCTTAAAACCCTGCCGCAAGGGCTCACGGTGTTCATGGGCGAGTACAATACGGAATGGGGCGTGCTTTTCGCGGGGCTCACCCTGGCGGCCCTGCCGATCACGATCGTCTACATCGTGCTCTCGCGGCAGTTCGTGGCCGGCATGACGCAGGGCGCCGTGAAGTGATTGGCGCCCCGTGAGCGTCGCGCCCTTCCCGATCCCGCGGGGCGCTCTCGTGGTGTCCTGCCAGGCGCGCCCCGACAATCCCCTGCACGGCCCGGGCCATATGGCCGCGATGGCCCGGGCCGCTGAGCAGGGCGGCGCGGTGGGCCTGCGCGCCAACGGCGTTGACGATATTACCGCGATCCGAGCCGCGACGGGGCTCCCGGTCATCGGCATTGCCAAGCGCTTCGACGAGGGTTTCCCGGTTTACATTACGCCAGACCTCGCGAGCGCCCTCGCGATCGCCGCGGCCGGAGCCAGGGCGATTGCGGTCGATGCTACCGCTCGCCCCCGGCGCGGCGAGCCGATCGAGCGGCTGCTGCCGCTGATCCGCTCCCGCACAGGCCTGCCCGTGATGGCCGACATCACCACCTTCGAGGAAGGCGAGCACGCCGCGGCCCTGGGGGCCGATGCCGTGGCCACCACCCTCTCGGGCTACACGGACGAGACCGCACATCTGCGCGAGCGCGGCCCGGACCTCGATCTCGTTTCCGCCCTGGCGCAGCGTCTCGACATCCCCGTCATCGCAGAGGGGCGCTTCGAAACGCCCGATCAGGTGCGGGAGGCCCTCAACCGCGGTGCCCATGCGGTGGTGGTCGGCACCGCGATCACCAACCCGCGCGAGATCACGCGACGCTTCGTGCAGGCGCTAGGGTAGGGCAGCGGCCAGACGCGCGGCCGCGTGGGCCGCGTCGACATCCGCGACGAGCACCTCGGAGCCCGGCGGAATCGCTCCCTTGAAGGCTTCGAGGATGAGGGGGTGGAGATGGGCCGCCCGGCCCGTCACGGCCACCGGGCGCGGGCCGACCCGTTTGAACAAGCTGTTGGCGAGCCGCGCCAATTCCTGCCCGGCCGCCTGCAGGATCGCACGAGCCACGGGATCCGACGCCGCCTCGGCGACCGCGCGGGCCAGGACCCCGATCTTGCCCCGGTCGCCGCCATACACGAAGGCGCGAATCGCATTCCAGCTGGTGCCGCCGATCGCTCCCGCGAGCGCCTGCCCGAGTGGAGTGGACCAGCCGGAGCCCGGGGCCTCCTCCTCGGCCCGCAGCACGGCCTTGATGGCTTC
Source organism: Microvirga sp. (assembly GCA_035944635.1). Classification (GTDB taxonomy): domain Bacteria; phylum Pseudomonadota; class Alphaproteobacteria; order Rhizobiales; family Beijerinckiaceae; genus Microvirga. The sequence continues at coordinate 57,602 of DASZAZ010000038.1, read as the reverse complement.
CCGGGCGATCCAGAACCCGGAGCCCCCATCGTCGATGAGGTTGCCGCGACCGCCGACCTGAATGGCCTGCTGATCCGGGGCGAGGTAGTAGCCGATCGAACCCGTGCCGCTATAGACCAGGATTCCTTCGCCCGGCCGGAACCGGGCGAGATAGGCGATCCACATATCCTCGGCGATCTGCACGCGCTCCGGCGGAAGGCGGAGGGCTTGGGCAAACAGGCCTCGCATCAGCGCCTCGGCGGGGGCACCGCGGGTGAGGCCCGTAATGCCGGCAACGATGCCGTCCGGCCGTGCGGTCTCCAGAACCGCCGCCCGAATCCTCTCGACGATCTGTCGGGCCCGGATTTCGGCCGCGTCCGAAAAGATATGGCCGGACAGCGGATCGGCCCGTCCCTCCGCGAGGGCGCGTCCCTCCGCATCGGCAAGGCACCAGCGGGTGGCGGTGCCGCCGGCGTCAATGCCGAGCCCAAGACGGGTCATGGGGTTTCGTTGAGGTTGACCGCGACCGCCAACACGGTTGCGTCGTCGTGCGTTTTGACCCGCAGGTGGCGCCGTCCGTCGGGATCGGCGCGTTCGAGCTGCCGCAAGGCCGCGAGAAGGGCGGGTGCTTCGCCTGCGCTGACCCTTCGAACGAGGTCGGCTTCGCTCACCGCCTCGAACAGGTCGCACAGGCGAAGGAAGCCGTCGGTGGCGAGGATAACTCTCGTGCCAGCCTCGACCTCGGCCTCGAAAGGCAGCATCGCATCGGCCCAGGGGAGCCTCGGGTGGACGGCATGGTAGCCGCCGGGCCGATTGAGGTGCAGACGGTTGCGGCGGATCTGGGCGATCACAGGCTCTGGAATGCCGACCGGGATTCGCTCGGACTGGCTCAACACGTCCAGGGTCTCGGCCTCGAAGGGCTTCAACCGCTCGTCCGTCCAGCGCGGTTGCCCCGGCACCAACACGGCCACATCGCCGATCACCGCGCCCTTGAGCGCGATCGAGCCGTTCCCCGACGCACGGGCTTCCAAAAGAGCAAGGCAGGCCGACGGTCCATCTGTGTCGTTCTCCAGCGAGCCTGTGGCACCTGCCTGAAAGCGCTCGGCGAGATCGGCCTGGAGATCATGGATGAGGGTTGCAAGGTCCGGATCGTCGCCTTGTCCGATCCGCTCCCGCAGCACCCCGTCGATAGTGCCTGCGAGCCACGCCGCATCGGTGGCGCCCTCGGCGAGCGTCCGGGCGCTCACGCCGGAGGCTCCATCGACCACCCAGGCGAAACGGCCGGAGAAGCCCGCGATGTCTTCGTTCGCAAGGCCGGAGGCTTCGGTAACATGAGCCACGAGGGAGAGGATCATGCGCGCACTCTCCCGAGCCCGCCGGCCTGCGCAAGCGCAAAGCGGGCCGCTTGAACAGAATCGTCCCGTTTTTCTGGGAGATGATTAAAGGAGCCGTGCCGCGTCCAACTCGCCGAAGGCGGCGCGCAGATTGCCGCCGTGGCGTTCGAGGAGAGCTTCCGCTTCGGCTCGCGGCATGCCCCGAACCATGACGGCCGCGAGCTTCACGCTCCCGTCGCCCTGCGCCAGGGCCTCGGCGGCCTGCGCCTCCGTGCAGCCGGTGATCCGCGCCACCATGATCTCCGCGCGGCGCCGGAGCTTCGCGTTGGTGGCGCGCATATGCACCATCATGCCCCGGTAGACGCGCCCGAGACGGATCATGATGAGGGTCGAGAGCAGGTTCAGCACGATCTTCTGCGACGTGCCGGCCTTCATCCGGGTGGAGCCCGCCACCACCTCCTCGCCGGTTTCGACGAGGATGGGATGCGAGCAGGCGTCGAGCAGGGGCGCGCCCCGGTTGTTGGAGAGCCCGATCGTGACAGCCCCGCGGGAGCCCGCCTCCTTGAGGGCCGCGATCGTGAAGGGCGTGGTCCCGCTGGCCGCAAGCCCGATCACCACGTCGTCCGACCCTACGTCAGCGTTGCGTATTGCCGCCACTCCTTCCGTAACGGAGTCTTCCGCGTTCTCGACCGCCCGCAGGAAGGCAGCCTCCCCGCCGGCCATCGCGAAAACGAGCTTGTTGTCGGGCCAGTCGAAGGTCGGCGGCAACTCGGCCCCGTCCTGCACGCCGATCCGGCCGGAGGTGCCGGCGCCGACATAAACAAGGCGTCCGCCGCGCTGGAGCCCCGGCACCGCCGCTTCCGCCGCGGCAGCAATGGCTGGCAGGGCTTCGCGCACGGCGGCGACGGCAGCCAGCTGCCCCTCATAGAGAGCTGTCAAAGCGTCGGCACTCGACCAGGCATCCAGTTCCAGATAGCGCGGGCTGAGGTTTTCGGTGGCCAAGAGGGTTCGCTCCTTCACGAATTGTGCCTCGCGGCAAACACGGGCCGAGCCCAAGCGTTCCTCGGTTGCACGAAGGCTGGTCCCGGATCAACGCTCTTGTGGCACCGCGCCTAGGTTGTGATTCCGGTGCCAAGGACCAGCCGCCGTTTCGACGAAAGTCTTATTGGTGGTTGAAGCAGCGGTGGCCGTGCTCGGCCATCGTCATCTCTCCGGCAGCCGTTCCAGGCTCGAAACGTGATCTTTTTGCATCTGTCCCCCGTTTTCAAACCGTTAAGGCTAACGGCGTATTGCATTCTCTGGGGCGCACGGGCCTATCGTTGGGGGACCACGGTATTAATCCATGAAGCTTAATTCGTCGCTCAAGGCGCTGCTCGGCTCAGTCTCAGTTGCAGTTGTTGCATCCGCTTCACCAGTAACTGTGCTACCGGCTTTTGCGCAGGCTTGTCTCGAAGGTGGAGCTGCGACAGGCACCACCAGTTTCGCGTGTGGTATAAATGCTGAAGCTTCAGGAACCCAGTCAACCGCCGTCGGTCAGGACGCAAAAGCGACTAACCAAGGGACAGTTGCGGTCGGCCAAGCTGCGCAAGCCACTGGGGAAATCGCTATAGCCATCGGTCAAGGCACTATTGCGTCGGGGGCAGGTGGTGTTGCCCTCGGACAGACCAGCACGGCATCAGGCAGCGCCAGCACCGCGCTTGGGACTGCTAGTACGGCGAGTGGCACCAGCACCGTCGCCGTCGGCCAAGGCAGCCAGGCAACCGGCGAACTCTCCATCGCAATAGGCCGGAGCACAGTTTCAACAAACCAGGGAACGACCGCTGTCGGGCAGGGGGCGCAGGCAACGGGTGAGATTGCTACCGCACTCGGCCAAGGCAGTGTCGCATCGGGAGCGGGTGGTGTTGCACTTGGGCAGACCAGCACGGCTTGGGGGGCGCGAGCACAGCTGTGGGTACGGCGAGTTCGGCAAGTGGTCCCAATTCTGTCGCACTCGGTCAAGGTACCACCGCTGGCGCGAACGGCGCGACCGCTTTGGGCCGAAGTGCTGCTGCAACTGCTGCAAGTTCCACAGCTTCCGGATTTGAAGCCCAGGCCACCGGCACGCAAACCACAGCATTGGGCGCATCTACTGTCGCTTCCGGTGCTGGCGGGATAGCGCTAGGCTTTAGCGCTGATGCAACCGGCACGCTCGGAACGGCCATAGGCTTTCAAGCCCTTGCCAGTGCAGAGCGCAGCATCGCGCTCGGAACGAACGCGGCTGCCTCCGGCGTAGGATCATTGGCATTTGGCAACGCTACGCAGGCGACGAATGGAGGAGCAATCGCAATCGGCAACGGCACGAATGCGACGGGAGACCGCTCCATCGCAATTGGCAATGTTGCTAATGCCCGAGGGACTCAGAGCATTGCGATCGGCGGCCAGAGCACGGCTACTCAGTCCAATGGGACGGCGGTCGGCCATGCCGCGGGGGCTACAGGCGAGAGTTCGAGTGCATTTGGTGTCTTGGCCGCCGCATCGGGGCTGTCATCCACGGCCATCGGCGTTCAATCGCAGGCGTCCGACACTCATGCAACTGCGCTCGGTGCGGTCGCGCGTGCCACTGCCATCCAAAGCACTGCTATCGGCCGGAGCAGCCTCGCGTCAGCTGAGAATGCAACGGCCTTGGGCTATTCGGCCGATGCGACCGGGCTTAGGTCCTCAGCGCTCGGTGCTGGAAGCCAGGCGACGGATGTTCAAACCACGGCTGTTGGTGTCGCAGCCGTTGCAACGGCTCAGAACGCCACGGCAGTGGGGTATGATAGCGACGCAACGGGCCAGAATTCGACCGCGTTGGGTGCTGGAGCAATTGCAGAAGCGCTCGGCGCGACGGCTACCGGCTTCGGTAGCCGGGCGGCTGGCGAAAATTCAACTGCTGCGGGTCGATCAAGCAGAACGCTTGGACGGGAGAGCGTTGCGCTCGGCGCCGCCGCCGAGGCGTCGGTTGCGAACACGACTGCCGTGGGCGTCAGCTCCTTGGCTAGCGGCTCAAGCTCGACGGCGTTGGGTCACACAAGCGTAGCGAGTGGTGCCTCGAGCCTCGCCGTTGGTGCGGGCAGCACGTCGGCTGGCCGCAACAGCACGGCTTTGGGTCAGGGCGCCAACGCCGCGACTATCAGTTCGACGGCCGTTGGCTCAGAGGCTCAGGCCACGGGTCTGCGGGCAACCGCCCTCGGCCGCGGTGCCATCGCTCAAGGTGAACTCAGCCTCGCAAGCGGGTTTCAAGCCACAGCGAACGGTTTGAACTCGACTGCTACTGGTGCGCAAAGCCAGACCCTTGGCAATGGGGGAACAGCGACGGGCTTCAACACGCGAGCGGGGGCGGCAGCAACGGCGAACGGCTTAAACGCACAAGCGTTGAGCGGTGCCTCAATCGCAGTCGGCAATGCCACGCTGGCCAACATCGAGGGTGCCATCGCGATCGGCGATGGTGCGGTTGCAACAGGTGTCGTAGGCAACGAGCGCTCGATCGCAATTGGCGATACATCCTCTGCAAATGGAGACCGTGCACTTGCTGTCGGCGGCTTGAGCCAAGCAGCAGGCAACTTCGCTGTTGCTGCTGGCGGGGATGCCCGTGCAACGGCTGAGGCCACGTCGGCCTTCGGTGATCAGGCAAGAGCGTTGACGGATCGCGCCACCGCCGTGGGCTTCAATACTAATGCAACGGGCTTCCGGAGCACTGCATTAGGTGCGAGCTCCCGCGCAGAAGCTGACTTCGCGACAGCAACAGGCTCTCAAGCAGCTGCTCTCGGGCTCAACTCGAGTGCATTGGGCGCAGGGAGCCTCGCGTCAGGAGCCAACTCGATCGCCTTAGGACAGGGCGCTCAGGCGACCTTCGATAATTCGATGGCCATCGGTGTCGGTGTGCAGACCGCTGCGGCCAACCAAGTGGCCATCGGCACGGCGACCAACACGTACACGCTTGCGGGATTGGGGTCCTCACCCGTCGCTAACGCAACCGGTGACACACGGGTTGTGACCACTGATGCTGCCGGCAATCTCGGTGTCAGTTCGTTCGCAAGCATCTTCAACAACATCAACTCCAGCATCACCAACATCGATGCGCGGGTGACGCAGAACACGACCGACATCACGAATCTCAACAACCGCGTGACCACCGTCGACAATCGCGTGACGAACATCGACAACCGCGTCACCAACATCGACAGCCGCGTGACCCAGAACACGACGGACATCCAGAACCTGGATGGCCGCGTGACCAACGTCGACAACCGCGTCACCAACATCGGCAATCAGGTGACCCAGAACACCACCGATATCCGGAACCTCGATACCCGCGTGTCCCAGAACACCACTGATATCGATCAGCTGAAGGGCTCAACATCCGCCGGTGCCGCTCAGGTCGCCAGCCTCGGTCAGCGCGTGGACGGCATTGACACGCGGTTGAACGATCTCGGGAACCAGGTTGGAGGCTTCGGCAACACCATGGCTGCGATGGGATCCGAGATCGCGGGCCTGCGTGGTCAGGTCAACGACGTCGCCAACTACGCCGTGGCCACACGGCGAGAGGCTCGTGAGGGCGTCGCAGCCGCGATGGCGATGTCTTCTGCTGCGATGCCGTCGGCTGGTGGACGGACCTCCTGGACGGCCAACACGGCCCTCTTCCGCGGCGAAGTCGGCGCCGGCTTCTCCGTGGCTCATCGCCTCAACACGGCCGTACCGGTTGCCGTGACCTTCGGCTACAGCAACGGCGGCGGCCGCAGCCACGGCGTCCGCGCCGGCTTGATGGGTGAGTTCTAAGACCACTATAGTGCTGGAGGGCGGTTTGCCTGTCCGCCCTTCGGTGCTGTTGAAGTGAGAACGATGAAAAACGTGCGATACGCTTCCACGGCCGCTGCAGTGGTAGCAACCGCCGCGCTCCTTGCGAGCTATGCTTGTCAGGCCCAGCCTGCCTCGTCTCCCGCGGCGCCACAGGGCCGACGTCCAGCACCCGCAGCACCCGCATCGGCACAGCCTGCGGGTCAGCAGGCTCCACAAGCGGCGGCGATGCAGCCGGCGCAAATCGATCGGACGGCGGTCATCATCCTCGTCAGGTCGGTGATGCTCGCGTTGCAGCACGCCAACGATACCGGCAATTACACAGTCCTGCGCGACATCGGCGCACCTGGGTTCCAGGCCGCCAATACCGCCTCGCGCCTGTCGGAAATCTTCGCAAATCTGCGCTCTCAGAGGATCGACCTCTCAGCCCTGTCGGTTCTCGATCCTCAACTCGCGAATGTTCCCCAGATCGATCAGGCCGGCATGATGCTGATCGAGGGATTGTTTCCGACGACGCCCGCGCAGGTGAATTTCAAGCTGCTGTTTGCACCCGTGGACAATCGCTGGCGGCTATTCGGGATATCGATCAACCTCGTACCCCCACCGGGGAGCACTGCACCGGCGGAGCCTTCGCAGCGACCACAGGCAGCGCCGCCAAATGCCGCCCAGCCTCCCTCGGGCGCAGCGCGCCCGGCTGCGCCTCCCGCAGCCCGTCCTCCGGCTTCCTCGCCGCCTCCGGCTGCGACTCCTCCGGCCACCAGGCCTTAAGGCCTGAGCACAAAGGCTGTAGTCCGCGTGGTTTGCGGCGCATCGGTAAAGCCGATGCGCCGTTTCCCTCGATCGGCGCCTAGACGGCGAGCCGCAGTGCTTGCGTGCCCGCCGTCGCACCCGCCCGAGGAGCATAGCGCTCGATCATCCTCGCGCAGAACTCCGCGAACTCCTCGTTCACCTGCGGCGCGCTGGTATGGTGGGGAGCGATGCCGCGGTGTTCTGGCGTGAAGCAGAACGTTACCGTGACATCGAAGTCTGCCAACGCGTCCATCTGGCGATCAAACCAGTCGAGCGCATTGGGGCGGAAGCTGTCGGCCCAGGATAGGCCGGTGCGCAGGTATCGTACGCCGAGGCGCTTCATCCACGCGACCGCATCGTCCAGACGGTGGTCCTCGTAGTGGAACCACTGGCACAGGCCCATTTCGGGCGTGTGCTTGGCGAACTCCTCCAGCGCCAGCTTCGGCGTGCCGTCCTGGCGCAGGATGCCCATGTAGAAGTGCCGGTAATACGAGGAGCCCTCCGCCTCCCGGTGGCGCGTCGTCGCCTCCCATTCGCGGGGCAGGTCGTAGAGGGAGTACCAGTGGATTTTCGGCGCTTTGCCGATAAGGAGTTCGGCGGTCCGCTTCAAGCCCCAGGCCTGCACCTCCTCGGCTCCGAAGGTCGAGATCCCGACCTCCGAGACCCAGATCGGCAGGTCCGTGACGGCGCGGATCTCGTCGATCTTTGCCGGCCATTCGTGGATCTGCCACAGGTTCCAATCGAGAGGAAAGCCGTGCACCGCGACCACCTCCATGTGGTCGAGCACGCCTCGGTTCTTCATGTTGGTCATGAAGCCCGGATCGATGGGCGAAATACCGCCGAGCACGCGCGGCACGTTCGGGTTGGCCTGCTTGATGGCTTTGCCAGCCGCGATCGCCATATCGGCGAATTTCACCCAACCTGGATCGATTTCGGGGTCCCAATGGGACTTGTTGTTGGGCTCGTTCCAGATCATCGCAGCTTCGATCATCCAAGCACTCCTTGAACGCTGTGCAGGTGTTTTTGTGAGGCGTCAGCCCTTCGGGCCGCCCGCGGGGTAGACCGGTCCGGCATCGGAGCGCTCGCTCCGGCGGCAGATATAGACCTCGGCTTCCGGGTGCTGGATGATCTCGAAGCCGGAGGAGCGCAGCATCGCCTCCACGCAAGCCGAGTTCGGCGCCCACCAATTGGTGGGATCATCAGCGTAGCGGCGCTCGATGAAGTGCATCTTGGGATAGCCTGGGCTATCGAAGTGATCCTCCTGCCAGAAGGTGTAGTTCTCCTCGACCGGATCGACCTCCTTGGAGCCCCGCTGCATGGACTGGAACACGAGGAGGTCGCCCGCCACGTGCTCGTGGATGAGATCGAGCGCGAGGAGCGGGTGGCGCAGGTGGTAGAGCACGCCCATGAAGAGCACCACGTCGAAGCGCTCGCCCAGGGCGCCCACGTCGTAGACCGAGAGTTTGCGGAACTCTATGTCGTGACCCGTGATCTCGGCGGCGAAGCGTGCCTGAGCCAGATAGCGGTCATCGAAATCGACGCCGAGAACGCGCGCCGCACCGCGCTTCTTCATCTCGATGGAATAGAAGCCGCCGTTGCAGCCGATATCGAGCACGGACTTGCCGGTGAGATCCTGCGGGATCGCATCGGCAAAGCCGCTCCACTTCACCGCCGGGTAATCTCCGAGGAAATGGTCGGGCGCTGTCCAGGTCCCACCGAGATTGATGTTGTGAAACCAGGGGCCGAGCGCCTCGGCGCGGCGACGAATCTCGTCTTTATGGGTCAGGTCGATCGCATTCATCGTTGCCTCGAACTCCTTGATGTCACCCCGCCGGTGCTGAACCGGCCCGTTCGACAATCCCTGCCGCTTAGCGGTTCACATCGTGCAGACCCTGCGCCGCCCGGCCCGCCGGCCAGCCGAGCGCCACACGAGCCCCCGCGGCCGCGTCGCCCTCCGCATGCGCGGCCTCGGTGAGAAGCCCGATGGCCGAGCGGTAGCCGTGGAGCGTGCCCACATCGACGTATGAGACGCCGGCCTTCACCCCGACCGCCTGCCCGCCTTCCGCGAGGTAGGCGTTCACGAGGGTGCCGAAGAACTCGTCCTGCCGCTCCCGGCGCAGCCACAGCTGCTCCAGCTCGGCCAGCACGCGGCCCGGCATCTTGAAGGCGCCCCAGATCCAATTCGACGTGGCGCCCTTCTGCTTCACCTGAATTTCCTGCACGCGGTCGCCCGCATCCATCACGACCGCGTCGAAAAATTCCGGCTGTTCCACGGGAAAGAGCAGGAAGGAGAGCGTGTCGTCCGGCAGATCGGCCAGGGCCGTTTCGGGGAACCAGATCGTATCGGGCAGCCCGACGATCACGCTTTCATCCGGCGGGATGAGCGGCGTCGCGCGAAAGATTGCGTCGCACAAGCCGCTCGCCTGCGGCTGCACCACATAGGCGATGGAGGCGTCGCCGTACCCCGCGCCGTAATATTCCATGATGTCGGATTTGCCGGGCGAGATCACGAAGCAGATTTTCGTCGCGCCCCCGCGGATCATGCGTTCCACGAGGTATTCACTCACCGCGCAGGGCCGCTCCACCCCCGCATCGAGGCGGCTGCCCACGGGCAGGAGTTCCTTCGAGAACGCGAGGGGCTGAATGCGGCTGCCGCGCCCGGCGGCGGGAACGATGCCCCACATGCTAAACCTCCTCCATCAATCGCGGCGCCTCGGCGGAGTTGCCGAGCAGCGCCTCGAACTCCGCGGCCCGGTGATCCGACGTGTGCTCGCTCAAGACGCGCTCGCGGCTCGCCTGCGCGATCCGCTCCAGCTCCGCGTCCGAGAGGTCGAGGGCCGCAACCGCATCGTCGGTCGTGCGCCCCACGAGGATCTCGCTTCCCGGTGTGAAGAAGGCATCCAAGCCCTCCCACCAGTCGCTCAGGATCGGCGTGCCGCAGGCCGCCGCCTCGAATAGGCGGCCCGAGGGACACCAGCCCATCTCGGCCATGGCCTGGCGCGTGACGTTGAGGGTGAGGCGCGACGAGGAGAAGAAGGCCGGATGGTCGGGCGGGGGCAGGTGCTGGACGAAGAAGATGTTCGGTGCCCAGGGAAAGTCCTGCGGATATTGCGCGCCGCCGATGAGAAAGCGCCGCTCCGGGCGTTGGTGCGCGGCTTCGACGAACAACGTCTCCAGGGCCGCCTGCCGGTCGGCCGCATAGGTGCCGAGATAGGAAAGGTCGCTGGCGAACGGCGCCTGCGGCGCGACGGGACGGTGCACGCCCGCGTCCACATGGCCGTAGAGGGGCGCAACGCGGGAAGCGCCGAGCTCGTCGCGCAGCACATCGAGGGCCGCGCCGCCCGTGTAGCTCAAGACGAGATCGAAGCCGGCGAGGCCCCTAGGTCCAATATAGGTGGTGGTCTCGCCAGCCCTCAGCCGCGACAGGGTCACGGGGGTATCGAGATCGTAGAAGACGCGGGTCGCACGGCCTTCGAGAACCAGCTCCGTGGCCTCGATCCCGTGCGGACAATAGGAGGTCACCATGGCGACATCGGCATCCGCAATCTCGCGGGCCGCGCGCGCGCGGATCTCCGCCCAGTCGCGGTAGAGCACCAGCTCGCCTCCGGCGATTTCGTGGAGGTCCCGGTGCGCGGCGTAATAGGGCACGTCCTGCTCGAAGAACACCACGCGATGGCCGCGCTGCGTCAGGGCGCGGACGAGGCCCCGCCAGAGCGTCGCGTGGCCGTTGCCCCAGGAGGACGAGATGGTGAGGCCGAACACGACGAGCTTCATGACGCCACCACCTCGTTCAAACGCACGACTTTCGCGCCCCAATCGCCCACCACGAGGGTGCTGATGGAGGCGGGTTCGATCTCGATGCGCGGATAGGCATCCACCGGCAGGCCGAGATGGTAGAGGAGGGCGGCCTTGATGACGTCGCTGTGGGAGACCAGCACCACCGCCTTGTCCCGGTAAGCGCCGCGCAGCGCCTCCATGGCGTGAACGATGCGGCTTTGGGCTTCCAGCATCGTCTCGCCGCGAGGAGGGCGGGCGACGGCCCGGGCCCCGTTCCAGGTTGCCCAGGCGGAATCCGAGCCGAGTTCCTCGAAGGTGCGGCCGGACCAAGCGCCGAACTCGATCTCGACGATGCCCTCGTTGATTTCGATCGTGCAGCCGGTCTGAGCCGCGATCGGCTCCGCGGTCTCGCGCGCGCGCTCCAAGGGGCTCGATTGCACGGAGGCGATGCTCTCGCGGGCGAAGCGCTGGCCCAAGCGGCCCGCCTGCTCCCGGCCGAGCGCGCCTAAGCTCACGCCCGGCATGCGGCCGCAGAGCGTGGAGCCGACCCGGTCATGAGCGGCGTGGCGCACGAGATGGAACACGGTGGTCACACGCGAACCCAGGGGCTCTACTCGTCGCCGTCTATGAAGGCTTGCGTGCACTCCCGCGCCTCGTTGTCGGTGAATTGCTGCGGCGGGGACTTCATGAAGTAGCTCGACGGACCTGTGAGCGCGCCGCCGATCTTGCGGTCCATGGCGAGCTTCGCGCAGCGCACCGCGTCGATCACGATGCCGGCGGAATTGGGCGAATCCCACACTTCGAGCTTCAGCTCAACGTTCAGCGGCACGCCGCCGAAGGTGGTGCCCTCCATGCGGATATAGGCCCATTTGCGGTCCGTAAGCCACGGCACGTGGTCGCTCGGGCCCACATGGATGTCCTCGGGCGCGAGCGGCATGTCGAGCTGGCTCGCCACGGCCTGCGTCTTTGAAATCTTCTTCGATTCCAGGCGCTCGCGCTCGAGCATGTTCTGAAAGTCGGTGTTGCCGCCGAAATTGAGCTGGTAGGTGCGGTCGAGCCGCACGCCGCGCTCGCGGAAGAGATTGGCGAGCACCCGGTGCACGATGGTGGCGCCGACCTGGCTCTTGATGTCGTCCCCGACGATCGGGAGGCCGCGCTCCTCGAAGCGGCGGCGCCAGTCCGGGTTCGATGCGATGAACACAGGAATGCAATTCACGAAGGCGCAGCCTGCCTCCAGCGCCTTCTCGGCATAGAATTCGGTCGCCCGCTGCGAGCCCACAGGGAGATAGGAGACGAGCACGTCGGTGCGCGATTCCCGCAGCACCTCGGCGACATCGGCCTCGGGTTCGTCCGCTTCGTCGATCTCGTCGCGCAGATATTTGCCCAAGCCATCGAGGGTCGGCCCGCGATGCACGCGGATGCCGCTCTGCGGCACGAGCGCAAAGCGCTGGGTGTTGTTGGGCTTGGCGAAGATCGCCTCGGACACGTCGCGCCCGACCTTGGAGGCGTTCACGTCGAAGGCGGACGAGATTTCCACATCGCTCACGTGATAGCCGCCCAGCTCCACGTTCATGAGCCCGGGCACCGGCTCGTTGCCGTTCGCCTCACGATAATAGGAGAGCCCCTGCACGAGGGACGAGGCACAATTGCCGACCCCGACGATCCCGACGCGGACCTTGCGGGCGGCGGAACCCAACGCAGCTGAACTCATCGGCGGCACTCCTTTGCAGGCGTCGCGCAGCGGCGGGCATGAAAGGCGCTGGACGAGGGGATCGTCGGAAGGGCGCCAATGCCGCTGAAACAGGACAGTCGAGGGCCCGAGCGAATGCTCAAGCTTGGCCATCAACGCCGGCAAAGGTAAGTTGTTCCTTTGGGGAAGGTGCCCCCTTACAATGAAGTGGGGATAACCTTAAAGGTGTCCGGAGCGCCTTAGGTAAGCCCCGGCTTCTGCCTGCCCGAGCGGTATATGCCCGTTCCAGGCATGTGGAGGCCGTTAACCCTCCTGGAAATCCCTAAAGGAACAAAGATGAAGCTGCGACGTTTGTAGCTGACAGCCAAGCTTGCGTGGAGTTTCGATGGGCCGGGCCGCCGAGATCTTTGAGGATGAACCGGTCCGAGGCCCTTGGAAAGAGCGTTTCGGCCGATCCCTCGGTCTCTCCACCGAAACCGGGCCGTCCGCCGTCCAGTCTCGAACCCCCGCATTCCCAGCCTCTTGTTCCTTCGGAGATCGCGCGTGACCGATACTGTTCTCATTACCGGTGGGGCCGGCTTCATCGGCCGTTACGTGGCCCGTGCCCTGCTTGAGCGCGGCCACCGGGTACGCGTGCTCGACAGCTTCATCGAGCAGGTTCACGGCACGAGCAGCACGGCGGACCATCTCGACCCCTCCGTGGAGGTCGTGATCGGCGATGTGCGCGACGAGGCCCAGATGCGGCGCGCGCTGAAGGGCGTCGACAAGGTCGTGCATCTCGCCGCGGAGGTGGGCGTCGGGCAAAGCATGTACGCCATCGACCGCTACGTCTCCGTCAACGACCTCGGCACCGCGAACCTGTTCCAGCAGCTCATCGACAATCCGGTGAAGCGCGTGGTCGTGGCCTCGTCCATGAGCATCTACGGCGAGGGGCTCTACCGCACCGTGGATGGCGACCTCATCGAGGACGTGGTGCGCGTGCCCCGCACGCGCGACACCGACCCCTGGGACCCCCTCGACAAGCAGGGCCGCGCACTCATCCCCGTGCCGACGCCGGAATGGAAGAAGCCGGCGCTCGCCTCGGTGTACGCCATCACGAAATACGTGCAGGAGCGCCTCACGCTCACACTCACGCAAACCTATGGCATGGAGGGCGTGGCGCTGCGCTTGTGGAACGTCTACGGCCCGGGCCAGGCGCTCTCGAATCCCTATACGGGCGTGCTCGCGATCTTCGCCTCCCGCCTCCTCAATGGTAATTCGCCCGTGATCTTCGAGGACGGCCATCAGCGCCGCGACTTCGTGCATGTGGAAGACATCGCTCAAGCCTTCCTGCTCGCGCTGGAACACGAGCGGGCGCCCGGTGGGGTGTTCAACATTGCCTCGGGGGAGGATCGCTCCGTCAACGACGTGGCGCGCCTTCTCGCCAAAGCCATGGGCCGCGCGGACCTCGAGCCTGAAATCGCCGGCAAGACCCGCATCGGCGACGTGCGCCACAACATTCCGGATATCACCAAGGCGCGCACGGAACTGGGCTACGCGCCTAAGATGGATTTCGAAAAAGGCTTGGCCGAACTCTCAGAATGGGTGGCGCAGCAGCAGGCCGAGGATCGCGTGAGCCAGGCGCGCCGCGAACTCGAGGCCCGGGGCCTGGTGGCATGACGGCAGCCCCCGATTCCTTTTGGGCGCCGACGCTTGTCGGCCGGCGCCCCGTGCTGGTGACCGGCGGTGCCGGTTTCATCGGCTCGAACCTCGCCGACCGGCTCGCCCGCGAAGGGCACGACGTTCTCATCTACGACGCGCTCGCGCGCCCCGGCGTCGAGACGAACCTCGCTTGGCTCAGGAAACGGCATCCCGAGCGCATCTCGGCGGTGATCGGCGACATCCGCGACGATGCCGCGTTGAGCGAAGCGGCGGCCGAGGCGCAGGCGGTGTTCCACCTTGCCGCCCAAGTGGCCGTCACGACGAGCCTCGTCGATCCTCGCGAGGATTTCGACATCAACATCCGCGGCACGCTGAACCTGCTGGAAGCGCTGCGCCGCCGCAACGAGCCCGTGCCCCTGGTGTTCGCCTCCACCAACAAGGTCTATGGCGACCTTGCCGACGTGGCGCTCGATCAGACGAACGACTCGTATGTGCCGCGCGATCCGGCGATCCGCGCCACCGGCATCGGTGAGTGCCGGCCCCTCGACTTCCACACGCCCTATGGATGTTCGAAGGGTGCCGCCGACCAATACGTTCTGGACTATGCCCGCTCCTTCGGCGTGCCCACCTGCGTATTACGCATGAGCTGTATCTACGGCCCGCGCCAGATGGGCACCGAAGACCAGGGCTGGGTCGCACATTTCCTGATCCGCGCGCTCAAGGGCGAGCCGATCTCGATCTACGGCGACGGCTGCCAGGTGCGGGACGTGCTGAACGTCGCCGATGCGGTCGAAGCCTATCTCGCGGCCTGGCGACGGATCGAAGCCGTACAGGGGAGGGCGTTCAATCTCGGCGGCGGGCCCGTGAACGCCATCTCGCTGAAGCAGCTCATTCTCCATATCGAGAGCCTGATTGGCCGCCCGGTCGAGGCGCATTACTCGGACTGGCGACCCGGCGATCAGCGCTACTACGTCTCCGATACGAGGCTCGCCACCCGCGAACTGGGCCTGCGCGCGCCGACCCCGTGGCGGCAGGGCGTGGCGGCGCTGGCGCACTGGCTGCAAGAGGAACGGGGCCTGGCGCTTCCCGTCGCGCCTGCGGCCCGCACCGCCGAGGCGCGGCCTTGACCCTTCTCACGCACGAGCTCGGAGCGGTGGCGTGGCGGCCCGTGTGAAACCCGGCCGCCCCATGCGCGTGTTCATGACCGCCGATGCGGTCGGGGGCGTCTGGCAATATGCCCTCGACGCCGCGCGGGGCCTGCGCCTGCATGGCGTGAAAACGACACTCGCCGTGCTGGGCCCCGGCCCATCCGCCGATCAGCAGGCCGAGGCGCTGGCAGCAGGCGTAACGCTCATCCAAACGGATCTGCCCCTCGACTGGACCGCCGAGACCCCGGAGGCCGTGCTCCACGCCGGCCGGGTGATAGCGGAGTTGGCCGCCGAGCATGCACCCGATCTCGTTCACCTCAACAGCCCGGCGCTTGCGGCCGAGGCGCGCTTCCCGGCGCCCGTGGTGGCGGTCTGCCATTCCTGCGTCGCGACTTGGTGGGCGGCCGTGCGTGGCGGGGCTCTGCCCCAAGAATTCGTCTGGCGGACCGATCTGGTGCGCCAGGGCTACGCGGCAGCTTCCGCCCTGACGGCGCCCACCGCCGCTTTCGCCGCCGCGACCGCGGAAGTCTACCGCTTGCCCCAGGCCCCGATGATCGTCCGCAACGGCCGCCGCCCAGCCACCGCTTCCGCGGGCGACCCGGAGGACGCCGCCTTCACGGCCGGCCGGCTGTGGGACGATGGCAAGAACCTCGCAACGCTCGATCGCGCCGCTGCACGGCTCGCGATCCCCGTCGAAGCCGCGGGACCGTTGCAGGGGCCGAACGGCGCCCGCGTTGCACTCCAGCATCTTCGCACCCTCGGGCGCTTGAGCGACGAGGCCGTTGCGGCGCGCCTCGCACGGCGGCCGATCTTCGTGTCCGTCGCGCGTTACGAGCCCTTCGGGCTTGCCGTGCTGGAGGCCGCGCAGGCCGGCTGCGCGCTCGTGCTCTCCGATACCCCGACCTTCCGCGAGCTGTGGGACGGCGCGGCCCTCTTCGTCCCGGCGGACGACGAGGCTGCGATCGCAGACGCCATCCAGGGCCTCGCCGACGATCCCGCACGCCGTTTCGATGTTGGAGCGGCAGCGCGCGAGCGAGCCCGCGCCTATTCGGTGGAAGCCATGACGGATGGCCTTCTCGCCGTCTACCGCTCGCTTCTCGCCAAAACCGCCGAGACCGCTGCTGCATGAAGATCGCGTATTTCACCCACTCCCTGGCCTCGTGCTGGAACCACGGCAACGCGCATTTCCTGCGCGGCGTGCTGCGCGATCTCGTCCTTCGCGGTCACGACGTCATGGCCTACGAGCCGCGCGGTGCCTGGAGCCTCGACAACCTCTTGAAGGACCATGGCGAGGCCGGTCTCGACGCCTACCGCACCCTTTATCCTGAACTCTCGTCGACCGTGTTCGACGCCGATATCGATCTTGGCGCGACGTTGCACGATGCGGACCTCGTGATCGTGCACGAATGGAACGAGCCCTGGCTCGTCGCGGCCATCGGGCGCCTGCGCCGGCAGGGTGCGCGCTTCACGCTGCTCTTCCACGACACCCACCACCGCGCGGTGAGCGACGAGAACGCGATCCGTGCCTTCGACCTCGACGGCTATGACGGTGTGCTGGCCTTCGGGGAAGCGTTGTCGGAGGTGTATCGCCGCTGGGGCTGGGGCGACCGGGTCTGGACCTGGCACGAGGCCGCCGACACGCGCCTCTTCCAGCCGCCGGCGCAAGAGCGCGAGCGCCACGGCCTCGTCTGGATCGGCAATTGGGGCGACGAGGAGCGCAGCGCCGAACTCGAAAGCTACCTCTTCCGTCCGGCGCAAACGGTCGGTCTGCCCCTCGATATCTACGGCGTGCGCTATCCCGACCATGCGCTCGCAACCCTCAATCGTTACGGGGTGAACTATCGCGGCTGGCTGCCGAACGCCCGCGCGCCGGAGGTGTTCGCGCGCCATCTCGCGACGGTGCATGTGCCGCGGCGCTTCTACGTCACCATGCTGCCCGGCATCCCGACGATCCGCGTCTTCGAGGCGCTGGCCTGCGGCATCCCGCTCGTCTCCGCGCCCTGGAGCGATGCGGAGGGCCTGTTCCGTCCCGGCCGCGATTTCCTCTTCGCCCAGAACGAGGCCGCCATGGAGCGCCACCTTACGGCTTTGCGGAACGATCCGGATCTCCGCCGCTCTCTTGTCGAGAGCGGGCTTGCAACCATCCGCGCGCGGCATTCCTGCGCGCACCGGGTCGATCAGCTCCTCGCCATCCTGGCGTCGCTCGACGGCCACCACCCCACGCTTGGCGCCCGGGCGCCCCTGGAGATGCTTGCATGAAGATCGCCTTTTATGGGTCGAGCCTCCTGTCCTCCTACTGGAACGGCGCCGCCACCTATTACCGCGGGCTGCTCAGCGATCTGGCCCGCCGCGGCTATCAGGTGACGTTCTACGAACCCGACGCCTTCGACCGCCAGAAGCATCGCGACATCGAGCCGCCGGATTGGGCCGAGGTGAAGGTCTATGCCGCGACGCCCGAGGCCTGCCGCGCCGTCATCGCGGAAGCGGCTTTGGCCGATGTGGTCGTGAAGGCCTCCGGCGTCGGCGTGTTCGACGACGAGCTCCTGGAGGGCGTGGTCGCGGCCTCGCGGCCCGACGCCATCCGCATCTTCTGGGACGTGGATGCGCCCGCGACCCTGGCCGAACTCAAGGCCAATCCGGGCCATGCGCTCCACCGCGCCATGCCGTCCCTCGACCTCGTGCTCACCTATGGCGGCGGTCCGCCGGTGATCGCGGCCTATGAGGGCTTCGGTGCGCGGCGCTGCATCCCGGTCTACAACGCCCTCGACCCCTCGACCCACCATCCTGTGCCGGCCGACGACCGCTTCAAGGTGGATCTCGCCTTTCTGGGCAACCGGCTGCCGGACCGCGAGGCTCGCGTCGAGCAGTTCTTCCTCGAACCCGCAGCCCGATTGCCGGAGCGCTCGTTCCTCATCGGCGGCAATGGCTGGGAGACGAAGGGCATGCCGGCGAACGTGCGCCACATCGGCCACGTCTACACGCGCGATCACAACGCCTTCAACACCAGCCCGCTCGCGGTGCTCAACATCGCCCGCGATTCCATGGCGAGCACCGGCTTCTCGCCCGCAACCCGCGTGTTCGAAGCCTGCGGCGCCGGGGCCTGCCTGATCACGGATGCCTGGA
The DNA here is from genome assembly GCA_035944635.1 of Microvirga sp. Lineage (GTDB taxonomy): Bacteria > Pseudomonadota > Alphaproteobacteria > Rhizobiales > Beijerinckiaceae > Microvirga. The sequence continues at coordinate 39,306 of DASZAZ010000038.1, read as the reverse complement.
TCGGCCTCGAAATGTTCTTGAACGAGAATGAGGAGGTGCTCGTCGCCCGCGACGGCCAGGATGTCGCCGAGCATGTGCGGACGCTCACGCCCGAGCGTGCCGCTGCCATCGGCAAGGCCGCGCGTGCGCGCATCCTGCGGGAGCACACCTATACGCTGCGCGGCGCTCAAGTTGACGCGATCCTGCGCGAGGAAGCGGCGCAGAAGCGCGAAAGGAACGTCGCGTGATAAAGGGCAAGCTGGATCGATCAACGGTAAAGCGCGAAAGGAACGTCGCGTGACGAACCGTCTTCGCGTCGTTGTCTTAGGACTGAGCCTGTCGTCCTCCTGGGGCAACGGGCACGCGACCACGTTCCGTGCGCTCCTCAAGGCCTACGCGGCGCGGGGGCACGACGTGCTGTTTCTGGAGCGCGACGTGCCCTGGTACGCCGCCCATCGCGACCTGAGCGATCCCGATTACTGTCGGCTCGCCTTCTACACGAGCCTCGCCGACCTCGAGCGCTACCGCGACGCCATTGCGAACGCGGATGCAGTGATCGTCGGCTCCTATGTGCCCGAGGGCGTTGCCGTCGGCCGCTGGGTGCAGGCCGCCGCACGTGGCGTCGTGGCCTTCTACGACATCGACACGCCCGTGACCATCGCGAAGCTGAAGCGGGGCGATTACGAATACCTCGCCCCCGACCTGATCCCCGATTACGACGTCTATTTCTCCTTCACGGGCGGGCCGACCCTCGACCACCTGATGGCGCATTACGGCTCGCCGGCCGCGCGCGCGCTCTATTGCTCGGTCGATCCGGAGGCCTATCCGCCCCTCGATGCCGAGAAACGCTGGGACCTCTCCTATCTCGGCACCTACAGCGCAGACCGCCAGCCTCCGTTGGACCGGCTTTTGCTGGAGCCCGCCCGCCGGGCACCGCACCTGAGGTTTGTCGTCGCCGGTCCGCAATACCCGGATGACATCGCCTGGCCCGACAACGTGGAGCGGATCGACCACGTGCCGCCGAGCGAGCACCCGGCCTTCTATGCGGCGAGCCGCTACACGCTGAATATCACCCGCGCCGACATGATCCGCGCCGGCTTCTCGCCGAGCGTGCGCCTGTTCGAGGCCGCTGCCTGCGGGACGCCGATCGTCTCCGACATCTGGGACGGCATCGAGACCCTGTTCCAGCCCGATCGCGAGATCGTTCTCGCGCGCGACGCGGAGAATGTTCTCGCCCTCTTGGTCGATGGGAGCGAGGACCAGCGACGGGCGCTCGCCACGGGCGCACGGGGCCGCGTGCTGGCCGAGCACACCGCCGCCCATCGTGCCGAAACCCTCGAGAACGGCCTCCTCAAAGCCCTGAGCGGTAAACGGGTTTCGGCCGACAGGCCCGCGCTGAAGCGGACGGCATAAACCTTGCGACGCGGAAGTCTGTGGAGCCCTGCAGAATCTTCATCATCTACAATGAACCAAAGCCAAGCTGTAACGTTGAGGTCCGAAAGGTACTTACCTTTGTGAGCCTCTTCCTAGGGGTTGCCTTTGCGTTGAGAAAGGATTCGGTCCCATGAAGAACGGGAAAAACAAGCTCGTCCTGGTGGCTGGAGGTGCCGGATTCCTCGGGTCGCATCTCTGCGATGCCCTTCTGGCCGACGGCGCGCACGTGATCGCCCTCGATAACTTCCAGACCGGGCGCAAGCAGAACCTGCGTCACCTCGAGCGCGAGCCCCGCTTCGACATGATCGACGCCGACATCATCCAGCCCCTGCCGGCGCGTCTGCGCTCAGGGCGGACGAAGATCGCGGAGGTCTACAACCTCGCCTGCGCGGCTTCTCCTCCGCATTACCAGGCCAATCCTGAGCACACCCTGCTCACGAGCGTGGTCGGCACCCACAATCTTCTCACCTTTGCCGAGAAGGCCGGCGCCCGCTTCTTCCAGGCTTCCACCAGCGAGATCTACGGCGATCCGGAGGTTCACCCGCAGCCTGAAACCTATTGGGGCAACGTAAACCCCACCGGCCCCCGCGCCTGCTACGACGAGGGCAAGCGCGCCGCAGAAACCCTCGCCTTCGACTTCGAGCGCGCGGGCCGCGCGGAGGTGCGCGTGGCGCGCATCTTCAACACCTATGGGCCGCGCATGCGCGCCGACGACGGGCGCGTGGTCTCCAACGTGATCTGCCAGGCGCTCGCGGGCGACGACATCACGGTCTACGGTGACGGACAGCAGACGCGCTCCTTCTGCTACGTGGCCGATCTCATCGACGGCTTCCTGCGGCTCATGGCCTATGACGGCAAGCTGCCCGGCCCCGTGAACCTCGGCAACCCCGTGGAGCTCACCGTGGGCGATCTCGTGAAGCGCGTCATCGCCATGACGGGCTCGCGCTCGGCGGTCGTCAACCGCCCGCTCCCGATCGACGACCCGCGCCGCCGCCGACCCGACATCACCCGTGCGGGCAAGCTGCTGGGCTGGGCGCCGAAGACCTCCCTCGAAACCGGCCTGAAAGCCACCGTGGCGTGGTTCTCCGACGAGATGAAGCGCAACGAGGTCGAGGCGATCCGCACGCCGGTGCTGATCGATCGCGCTGTCAACGTCTGATCGCTCTTCCCCTCTGAAGCAGGAGCCCCGAGGGCTCCTGCGGGACACTTCCGATGCTCGTCTACGGCGATGCGGAGCGTGTGGTCGCGACGCAGGACGCCCTCGCGTCCCTTCGTGGCGCTCTCGATGACGTCTCGCGCGCGGCTCCCGGGATCGAGCGCCACAGCGCCCTGGTCACCGCCTTCATCCAGGCAAGCGAGCTCGTACAGGGCCTCGCGGATGCCGCTTTCGAAGCGCGAGGCTTCGACGAGCGCTCCCCCGTGCTGGATGCCGGCATGGGCCTTCTCCTCGCCCTCGCGGCCGGCATCGGCCGGTCCTGGCGGAGCGGGTTCGCGGAGCGGGGCGAGGTATCGACCGACGACCTCGATGCCCTTGCCGCAGCGGATCTGCCAGAAGCCATCCGCACCAAGCAGGCGGAAGGCTACGCCTTCTACGCCCTCTATCCGGAAGCTTTCGTCGAAGCCGCATCCGGGCTCGAAGGGGGGCGCTGGCGCGTTATCGGCATCCGCAGCATCGGCGTGGGCCTCGCCGCCATGGTGGCGGCCGCTCTCGGCGATCGGGCGCCGATGACCGTGCGTCCCGTCGGGCATCCGTTTCAAAGGCGGCTGGCGATCTCGCCCGCCCTTGCGGCCGAGATCGCGGGCGACGGCGGGGCCCGCTTCGCCGTCGTGGACGAGGGGCCGGGCCTGTCGGGCAGCTCCTTCGGGGCGGTGATCGACTGGCTGGAAGAGCAGGGGATCGCACGGGATCGCATCCATGTTTTTCCAAGCCATCGCGGCGATCTGGGGCCCCAGGCGAGCGCAGCGCATCGGGAGCGCTGGGCGGTGCTGCCTCGGCACGTGACCGATTTCGAGGATCTGCTGCTGCACCCGGGCCACCCCGCGCAGCGCCTGCAGGCGTGGTTCTCGGATGCCCTCGGCGACCCAATTGCTCCCCTTGACGACCTATCCGGCGGAGCATGGCGCTACCGCGTCTACGACGGCGAGAGCGCCTGGCCCGCGAGTAACATCCAGCAGGAGCGCCGCAAATATCTCCTGCGTACCGACGACGGGCCTTGGCTTTTGAAGTTCGTTGGCCTCGGCCCCGACCCCGCTCGAACGTTCGAACGAGCCCAAGCGCTCCACGCAGCGGACTTTGCGCCCGAGGTGCGCGGCTATCGGCATGGCTTCCTCGCCGAGCGCTGGATCGAAGACGCGCGGCCACTCGACACAATGGACGTCGATCGTGCGGTGCTTCTCGACACCCTCGGTCGCTACCTCGCCTTCCGCAGCCATCATTTCGAGGTGCCCAAGGGCCGCGGCGCATCGTTGACCGAGTTGCTCGCCATGGCCCGCTACAACACCGAGCAACGCCTCGGGCCCGAGGTCGCGCGGCGGCTGGAGGATTGGAGTGCGCTCGTTCCCGCCCTCGAAGCCAAGGTCCGGCGGGTGCACACCGACAGTCGCATGCGCCGCCACGAATGGCTGGCGCTCCCCGACGGCCGCATCCTCAAGACCGATGCCCTCGATCACAGCGCCGCGCACGATCTCGTGGGCTGCCAGGACATCGCCTGGGATGTGGTGGGAGCGGCGGTGGAATGGGGGCTGACGGAGGATGAGACGGCCGGCCTAGTGGATCGCGTTCAGCGCGAGGCCGGGCACGTGGTCGATACCGGTCTCGTTGCGTTCTACCGCCCCTGCTACCTCGCCTTCCAGCTCGGCGCGGCGACGATGGCGGCGCAGGCGCTGGCGGGCTGCGAGACGGAAGCCGCACGGTTGAACCGGGCGGCGGATCGGTATGCGGGGTGGCTTGGGGATGCCGTCCAACCCACCCCCTCATCCTGAGGAGGCGCGTAGCGCCGTCTCGAAGGAGGGCTCCAGTACGCTGGTGGGTTCTGGAAGCATCCTTCGAGACGCGGCTACGCCGCTCCTCAGGATGAGGGGAGTGGGTGGCATTAGGCTGTGTAAGCGGACCCCTACCCGCCCCAGGTCCGCTCCAGCACGTCGATCCAGTTCTCCCCGCAGATCTTGCGGATCGTGGCGTCGTCGTAGCCGTGCTTCTCCATGGCTTCCACGAGGCGCGGCAGGCCCCGTGCATCGCCGATCTCGAGCGGCACCGTGGCGCCGTCGAAATCGGAGCCGAGACCGACGCCTTCCACGCCGACCTTCTCGATGAGGTAGTCGATGTGGCGGATCATCTCGATCAGCGGCGTATCGGCATCGCGCCGCCCGTCCGGGCGGATGAACGCGGTGGCGAAATTGACACCCACGAGACCACGGCTCTCGCGGATCGCGTCGAGCTGCTTGTCGGTGAGATTGCGGGTGTGCGGGCAGATGGCGTGCACGTTGGAATGCGAGGCCACGAGCGGCGCATCGCTGAGCCGCGCCACGTCCCAAAACCCGCGCTCATTGATGTGCGAGAGGTCGATGAGGATTCGCATGCGGTTGCAGGCCTTCACCAGCGCCTGACCCCGCTCGGTGAGCCCCGGGCCCGTATCGGGGGTGCCAGGATAGCGGAAGGGCACGCCGTGGCCGAAGATCGTGGGCCGGCTCCACACGGGACCGAGCGAACGTAGGCCCGCCTGGTGCAGCACGTCGAGCATATGGAGGTCCGGGTCGATCGCTTCCGCGCCCTCGATGTGGAGCACGGTCGCGAGCACGCCGTTCCCGATGCAGCCGCGGATGTCGGTGGCGCTGCGGCACACCTTCACGGCGCCCTTCGAGGCCTGCTCGATGCGAAACAGGATCGAGGCCATGTGGAGCGTGACCCGCTGGCCTTCGGTCAGCGGCACGAGGCCGGGCAGGGGAATGTCGTATTGTGGGCGTGCCATGAGGTCGTCGACGCTCGCATCCTCCTCAGAGGGCACGAAGATCGCGAAGAGCCCACCTGCGAAGCCGCCTTGGCGCATGCGCGGGAGGTCGAGGTGGCCGATGCTCTCGCCCTCCAGGAACGCGCGCTCGGGGTGGCGGCCGCTGCGCCGCATGAGGCGGAGCAGCACGTCGTTGTGGCCATCGAAAACGGGAACGGGCGAGGAGGTCATGGGAGCGCCGGAAGGAGGGGTGGAGAAGGAGATACAGGGCCGTGCTGGCGCCGCCTAGCCGGCGTTTTGCATGGCCGACACGCGGGTGAAGCCGCGGCTCGCCTCGATGAGGGAGCGGGTGTAGGGGCTGCCGACCTGTCCCGAGCGCAGGGCCGCTGCCGTGGTCTCCTCCACCGCCGCGCCGTGCTGCATCACGAGGAGCCGGTCGCACAGATGCGCCACCACCGCGAGGTCGTGGCTCACCAGCACATAGGTGAGGCCGAGATCGCGCCGCAGCTGATCGAGAAGATTGAGGATTTCGGCCTGCACCGAGGCGTCGAGCGCCGAGGTCGGCTCGTCGAGGAGCAGCACCTTGGGGCGCAGGATCATGGCGCGGGCGATCGCCACACGCTGGCGCTGGCCGCCCGAGAGCTGATGCGGGTAGCGGAAGCGGAACGAGGGCGCGAGGCCCACCTCGCGGAGCGCCGCGACGATGCGGTTTTCCGCATCGCGTTCGCCGTGGATCGCGAGGGGTTCGGCCAGCGTCTGATCCACCGTATGACGGGGATGAAGCGAGCCGTAGGGGTCCTGAAACACCATCTGGACCGTGCGGTAGAACGCTTTGTTGCGTGGGCTCGGCACGGGCTGTCCACCGACCGCAATCGTTCCGCCGGCCACCGGGGCGAGGCCCGTGATGGCGCGCAGCACCGTGGATTTGCCGGAACCCGACTCCCCCACAAGCCCATAGGCTTCGCCGGGCGCGACGCGGACGCTCACGTCCTTCACGGCGTCCACGCGCAGGCGCCCGGTGCCGTAGACCACATGGAGGTTCGAGATGTCGAGCATGCTCAAAGCGCCCAGGCTGGGGTGCAAGGTTGGTTGGTGCGTGACCGCATCGAGCAGGGCTCAGGCCACATCTCGAACGAGGGTGGGAGCGAGCGCATCCTACAGGGTCCAGGCCGGATCGCGGGTCAACGTCGGCAACGGGTTCAAGTCGCCCTGCAGGGTCGGCAGGCAGCGCATGAGGCCCTGCGTGTAGGGGTGCTGGGCCTGGTGCAGGGCTCCGGCGCGCAGCTCCTCCATGACGCGGCCCGCATACATCACGAGCACCCGGTCGCAGAAGGAGGAGACGAGCTTCAGGTCGTGCGAGATCAGGATCAGCCCCATGCCACGCTCCGAGACGAGCTCGTCCAGGATGCGCAGCACCTCCATGGAGACGGTGACGTCCAGCGCCGAGGTGGGCTCGTCCGCGATGAGAAGGTCGGGGTCGGTGACAAGCATCATGGCGATCATGGCGCGCTGGCCCATGCCGCCCGAGACCTCGTGCGGATAGAGCGCGAAGACGCGACCGGGATCGCGCATCTTCACCGCCTCCAGCATGGCGAGAGACTTGTCGCGCGCCTCGCCGCGGCCGGCGCGGGGCGCGTGGGCGCGGTAGGCTTCCATGATCTGGTCGCCAATGGTCATGACGGGGTTCAGCGAGAACTTCGGGTCCTGCATCACCATGGTCATGCGCCCGCCGCGCAATTCCCGCAGCTGACGGCGTGAGGCCGTGAGGAGGTCGATGCCGTCGAAGGCGAGGCGCTTCGCCGTCACCTCGCCGGGCGGTGGCGTGAGACCGAGGATCGCGCGGCCCGTCTGCGACTTGCCGGAACCGGATTCGCCCACGATCCCGAGGCGCTCGCGCCCGAGCGCGAAGGAGAGGCCGCGCACCGCATGCACCGTGCCGGTGCGCAGATGGAAGCGCACATGCAGGTCCTCGACCTCGAGGAGGGGGCGAGTGGTGAGTGGCGAATGGCGAATGGAGGACGGAGCCTCGCCTATCGTCGTCGGCATGCTGTCGGCGTTCTTGTCCATTCGCCACTCACTATTCGCCATTCGCCTACCGAGCGGCCTTCGGGTCAAGCACGTCGCGCAGGCCGTCGCCGAGCAGGTTGAAGCCGAGGCTCACGATGCAGATAGCAAGGCCGGGCACGGCCGCGACCCACCATTGATCGATCAGGTAGTTGCGGCCCGTGGCGACCATGGCGCCCCATTCGGGCGTGGGGGGCTGCGCGCCGAGACCCAGGAAGCCGAGGCCCGCAGCGGTGAGGATGATGCCGGCCATGTCCAGCGTCACGCGCACGATCACGGAGGAGAGGCACAGGGGCACCACGTGGCCCCAGATGATCCGCGCCGTAGACCCGCCCTGCAGCTTCACGGCGGCGATGAAATCGGAGTTGCGGATTGTGAGCGTCTCCGCCCGCGCGATGCGGGCGTAAGGAGGCCAGGCTGTGATCGCAATGGCGATGACGGCGTTCTCGATGCCAGGGCCCAACGCCGCCACGAAGGCCAATGCCAGCACGAGGCGGGGGAAGGCGAGGAACACGTCGGTGATGCGCATCAACACCGCATCGACCCAGCCGCCCATATAGCCCGCGACCGTGCCGACAAGCAGGCCGATGGGCGTGGCGATGATGGAGACGAGTGCCACCACGAACAGCGTGATGCGGGCGCCGTGGACGAGGCGCGAGAGGATGTCGCGGGCTTGATCGTCGGTGCCGAAGAGGTAGGTGCTGCTCGGCGGCAGCAGGCGCTGGGTGCGCAGATCGCCGCCGGAGATCGGCGAATAGGGCGCGATCCAAGGGGCGAGAAGCGCGACGACCACGAGGGCCAGCACGATGAAGAGGCCCACCATCGCGAGCGGGTTGCGCGAGAAGGCACGCCAGTTGAGGTAGGCGCGCCCGAGCCGCGCCTGGGTGCGCGAGGCGGGCTCGTTGGTGAGCAGCCAGTCGTTCAGGCTGCGCGGGGGAAGGGCAGGGGAACCGGCCATTACCGCGTCCTCGGATCGAGCAGGCGGTAGAGCAGGTCCGAGAAGAGGTTCAACGCCACGAACACGGTTCCGATCACGATGGTGCCGCCCAGAACCGCGTTCATGTCCGCATTCTGGAGCGAGTTGGTGATGTATTGCCCCAAGCCCGGCCAGGCGAACACGGTCTCGGTGAGCACGGAGCCTTCCAGCAGGTTCGCGTAGGAGAGCGCGATCACGGTGATGAGCGGCACCGCGGCGTTGCGCAGGGCATGGCGCCAGATCACGCGAGCCTCCGAAAGGCCCTTCACCCGCGCCGTGGTGACGTATTCCTGCGCGAGCTCGTTCAGCATGAACGAGCGCGTCATGCGCGAGATGTAGGCGAGCGAGAAGAAGCCGAGCAGGGACGCGGGCAGGATGATGTGCGACACGGCGTTCCAGAACGCGTCCCACTGGCCCTGCATGGCGGTGTCGATGAGCACAACGCCGGTGACCGCCGTGTAGAGGTAGGAATAGGTCACGTCGAGCCGCCCCGGCCCCTCCACCCAGCCGAGCTTGGCGTAGAAGAGCAGGAGGCCCATGAGGCCGAGCCAGAAGATCGGCACGGAATAGCCCACAAGCCCGAGAATCCGCACAAATTGGTCGATGAGGCTGCCCCGGCGCACCGCGGCCAGCACGCCGAAGGGAACGCCGAGCAGGGTGCCGATGAGGGTGCCGAGCGTGGCAAGTTCGAGCGTCGCCGGAAAGGCCCGGGCGATGTCGCTCATCACCGGGTTCGTGGTGAGAACGGAATTGCCGAAATCGCCGGTGAGGATCTTCTTCGCGTAAACGTAGAACTGCTCGTAGAGCGGCAGGTCGAGGCCGAGTTCCTTGTAGACCCGGTCGTAGACGTGGGGCGGAGCCCGGTCGCCTACGATGGCGAGCACGGGATCGATGGGCACCACGCGGCCGATGAAGAAGGTCACCGCGATGAGCCCCAGCAGGGTCACGGCGACCATGCCGAGGAAGCGCAGAACCTTCCACGCAAAAGAGGGGAGGGCGCCGAAGCGCCCTCCGTCGAACGTCAAAGCCGAAGCGGCCATGATGGATCAGTTCTTCTTCGCTTGGGCGACGCTGTTCATGTCGAAGGTCGGGCCGATCACGTAGCCGCTGATGTTCTTGCGCAGAGCCCACACGTCGGTCTCCTGGAACATCATCACGTAGGGTCCGGTCTCCATCACCTTCTTTTGCGAGTCGACATACATGGCGGTGCGCTTGTCGGCGTCACGCTCCAGCACGGCGGCGCGGGTCTGCTTGGTGAGCTCCGGCGCATCCCAGGCATTGCGCCAGGCGAGCGGCTTCGCCTTGGCGTTGTCCGAGTTGTCCTCGTTCGCCGCGAAGGTGTCGGCGTTGGTGTTCGGATCCGGATAATCCGCGCCCCAGCGGCCGATATAGATGTCGTGCCGGCGCTCGCGGTACTTGGTGAGCGTCTGGCGACCGTCGCCCGGGATGATCTCGAGCTTCACGCCGGCCTGGGCCCAGGTGTTCTGGATCGCCTGCGCCATGCCGGTGATGTCGGCGGTGTTGCGGGTGTCCATGGTCACGGTGAAGCCGTTGGGCAGACCGGCCTTGGCGAGGAGCTCCTTGGCCTTCGCGACGTCGAGCTTGTAGGGGGTGTCGTTCACGGCGCCCAGCAGACCCTTCGGCAGATAGGCCTGGTGCACCTCCACCTTGCCCTTCATCACCGTGTCGGCGATGGCCTGGTAATCGACGAGGTATTTCAGCGCCTCGCGGACCTCGGGCTTCGCCAGGTTCGGGTTCTTCTGGTTGAGGCCGAGATAGTAGACGGAAGTCTTCGAGCCCTTGTCGATCTTCACGTCCGCGTTCTTCTCGAGCGCCACGAGTTCCTCGGGCCCGAGGTTGCGGGCCACGTCCACGTCGCCCTTTTCGAGCAGCAGGCGCTGCGTCGCGGTTTCCTTGAGGTGGCGGTAGATCACGCGGGCCAGCGGCGCGGGCTTGGCGTAGTGCGGGTTGCGCTCGAGGACCACGACCTCGTTGGCCTTCCAGTCGCGGATCGAGTACGGACCGGAACCGGCATAGCGGGTCTTCATCCAGGCGTAGCCGAAATCGCCGTCCTTCTCGTTTTGCATCACGAGCTTCTTGTCGACCACCGACGCCACGGTTGCGGTCATGCAATAGAGCACGAAGGTCGGGGCGTAGGCCTTGTCGAGCTCTATGGTGAATTCCATGGGGCCGGTTTGCTTGATCTTGTCCTTCACGTTGTCCTTCGTGAGCCCGAACTGGCCGAGGATGAAGGCCGGAGACTTGTCGAGGGAAACGGCGCGCTGCAGCGAGTAGACCGCGTCCTCGGCGGTCACCGGATTGCCGGAGGCGAACTTCTTGCCCTCGCGGATCTTGAACGTGAAGGTCTTGCCGTCCTCCGAGACCTTCCAGCTCTCGGCCACCTCACCGGAGATCTTCGACACGTCCTTGGGGTCGAAGGTCACGAGGCGCTCATAGGTGTTGCCCATGATCTCGGACGCCGTGAATTCGAACACCTCGGCGGGGTCGAGCGAGATGATGTCATCGATCTGCCAGGCCATCACGAGGGTATCGGGCGGCGTCGCGGCCTTCACGGCGTGGAAGGAGGTTGCCATCGTGGTCACGAGGGCAGCCACCATGGCGACGGTTTTCAGCATCTTCATCGGTTCTTCCCCTGAACATCGCGCCCGGAGGCTGGGGCGATAAGCGGGCAGACTGGCAAATCCCGCCCCAATTTGTCGAGCCCCGCGTGTAAATCACGGGCTCGGCAGGCGGCCCCGCGGTGCTGTCTGCCGATCCATCCTGGGCTTGGCGGGCGTGGCGGCCCGTGGCAAAGGCACGGCCGCAACGTGAGATCAGGATCCCCGCCCGTGGCCGACGAAACCCCCAAGACGCAAGCCAACGCCATGTGGGGCGGGCGCTTTTCCGCCCAGCCCGCCGCGCTCATGGAGGCCATCAATGCCTCCATCGGGTTCGACAAGCGCATGGCGAAACAGGACATCCAGGGTTCGCTCGCCCACAGCGACATGCTGGCGCGGCAGGGCGTGATCACAGCCGAGGACCGGGACGCCATCCATCAGGGCCTGCGTCAGGTCGAGGCCGAGATCGAGGGCGGCACCTTCACCTTCTCGACCGCCCTCGAGGACATCCACATGAACGTGGAGAGCCGCCTCAAGGAAATCATCGGCGAACCGGCCGGGCGGCTCCACACGGCCCGCTCCCGCAACGATCAGGTGGCGCTCGACGTGCGCCTGTGGACCCGCGATGCGCATGACCGCACCGAGGCGCAGCTCACCGCGCTCATGGACGCGCTGATCGCCCAGGCCGAGCGCCATGCCGCCACGGTGATGCCGGGCTTCACCCATCTCCAGAGCGCGCAGCCCGTCACCTTCGGGCACCACATGCTCGCCTATGTGGAAATGTTCGCCCGCGACCGGAGCCGTATCCGCGATTCCCGCGCCCGCCTCAACGAATGCCCCTTAGGGGCTGCGGCGCTGGCAGGCACCTCGTTCCCCCTCGACCGCGAGGCCGTCGCGGCGGCGCTCGGCTTCGACCGGGCCACGCGCAACTCGCTCGATTCCGTCTCCGACCGCGACTTCATTCTGGAGTTTCTCTCCGCGGCCTCCATCGCGGCCGTGCACCTGTCGCGGTTGGCCGAGGAGATCATCGTCTGGATGTCGGCGCCGTTCTCCTTCGTGCGCCTGCCGGACCGCTGGACCACGGGCTCCAGCATCATGCCGCAAAAGCGCAATCCCGATGCCGCCGAGCTTGTGCGCGGCAAGTCGGGCCGCATTTTCGGCTCGCTTATGGCCCTGCTCACGATGATGAAGGGTCTGCCGCTCACCTATTCCAAGGACATGCAGGAGGACAAGGAGCAGCTCTTCGACGCCGCCGACACCCTCGAAATCGTGCTGGCCGCCATGACGGGCATGATCCAGGACCTGGAGCCCGTGCCGGAGCGCATGGCAGCCGTGGCCGGTGCTGGCTTCTCGACCGCGACGGACCTCGCGGACTGGCTCGTGCGCCACCTCAACATCCCCTTCCGCGACGCGCACCACATCACGGGCCGGGTCGTGGCCGAGGCCGAGCGGCGCGGCTGCAACCTGGAAGAGCTTCCGCTCTCCGCCTTCCGCGCCATCGAGCCGCGCATCGTGTCCGACGAGGTCTACGAGGTGCTGGGCGTCGAGAATTCCGTGCGCTCGCGCCTGAGCTTCGGCGGCACGTCGCCCCAGCGCGTGGCCGAGCAGGCGTCCTGGTGGCGCAGCCGCCTGTAGGCGCGCCTTCGCGAATCGGCACCGGCCTCTCGCCACGCGTCTCGTCCGGGGATGCGGGTGAGGCCCGTGCCGAATCTGTGGATTTTGGCCCCGGGCCGGAACGTAGGTCACGGAGCCGAGTTGTCTCGACTTCGCTCCACCGAGAATGTGGAAACGTTTAAAATTCGAGGCGTCCGCGTGCTTTGGCCCTTGCCGCAGGCACGGCAATCCCGCAACTCCGAAGGGGTGGGACGGCACAGGGACGGATGAGGACAGGCGGATTGAACACCGCTGACACAGTGGCACGGACGCGAAGCCCCAACGGCGCCGCGGGACGGGCCCGCACTCTCTATTTCATCGCAGCCGCAGTGCTTGCGGCGCTCGTGCCCCTGATCCTGTTCGCAGGGCTGTGGGTGCGCGCGGAGCTGACCGAGTCCGAGCGCGACCTGCAATCCTACCTCACCACCCGCGCCGCGAGCCTGTCGGGCCGCATCGACGCGGAAATCCAGCAGCAGCTCTCCGTGCTGCAGGCCATCGCGGCGCTGCCGAGCCTCGACGAGCCGAACCTCCCCCTCTTCCACACTGCCGCCAATCGGATGGTGGGGTCCATGCCGCAATGGGCGGTGATCGCGCTCCTCGATCCGGCCACGGGACAGCAGCTCGTCAACACGCTCCGTCCCGTCGGCGCGGAGCTGCCCCTCTCCACGGCGGGCGACATCGTCAAGCGTGTGGCGGAGACGCGCCTGCCGGCCGTTCGCACCCGCTACGCGGGGCAGGGCGGCGTCTATACGCAGAACACCGTCCTGCTGTTCGTGCCCGTGATCCGTGAGGGGGCCGTGCGTCACGTGCTCGCGGCGGGCATGCGCGCCGAGGTGATCCAGAACCTGATGCAGCCCTCGCTGCAGGATCCCGGCCTCCTCTCGGTGGTGGTGGACGAGGGCGGCTTCATCCTCGCCCGGTCCCGCGGATTGGAGCAGTTCCAGGGTCGCCAATCGAACGAGCAGTTGCGGGCGTCCACCGCCAACCGGGAGAGCGGCTTCTTCAGCGCGCCGACCCTCGACGGCCAGGTGGTGTTCACGGCATTTCAGCGCTCCCCCGTCACGGGTTGGCTCTCGGTGGCGGCCACCGACCAGAAGCAATACGACGCCATCTCGGACCGCTCGGCTTGGACCCTCATCGGCACAGGGGCGCTCGCACTCACCATCGCGATCATGCTCGGGGTGATCCTGTTCTACAACGTGGTCGAGCGGCGGGTGAGCGACGAGCGCTACGCCGCCTCGCGGGCCTTGAGCGAGCTCGATGCGCGCCTTCTCGCCACCACGCAGGAGGCGCTGGCCGAGCAGCGCAAGGCGGCGTCCGAGCGCGAGGTGCTGCTGCGGGAAATCTATCACCGGGTGAAGAACAACCTGCAGATCATCCAGAGCCTGCTGCGGCTCGGCTCCCGGGACCTCAAACCGGAGCAGCGCGAGCCCTTCGAGGCTGCGGTGATGCGCATCGGCGCCATGGCCCGGGTCCACACGCTTCTCTACCGCTCGCCGGATCTCGCCTCCATCGACTTCAAGGACTACCTCGACGAGGTGGTTCGCGAGACCGCCGACGGCTTCGGGGCCGACGCACGGGGCATCCGGCTGGACCTCGACGCCTCCTCTATGCGGGTGCCCCTCGACACCGCCGTGCCGCTCGCCTTCATCACGGTCGAGATCCTCACCAACGCCTTCAAGCACGCCTTCCCGGAGGGCCGCTCGGGGGTCATCCAGGTCGAGGCGCGACAGGACGGCGAGGAGGGGCTCCTGGTGATCTCCGACAACGGCGTCGGCGTTCCCGCGGTCAGCGGCCGCAAGCGACCTCTCGGGCTCACCCTCGTGCACAAGCTCGTGGAGCAGATCGGCGGTACCCTGGAGGCCCCGGCACCCGGCGGCTCAACCTACCGTCTGCGCTTCTCCCTTGCGCCCATGAGCCCCCCGCGAATCCCGACCTGAGGGCTCCTGGACTCGCTTTGAATTCGGGTGTGAAAGCCGCTGCGGGAGGCCTCGCGGCGGGCCTTGATGCGGGCTCTCCCGCTCTCCATATCTCTTTCAACGAGCGCCGCCTGTGCGGGCTCAACCACCGAAGTGCCGTCAACCTTGGGCTTCGATCATGTCGCGTCAGTCGCCGTTCGGGCACCCGTTTCTTCTCGGCTTCGATGAGATCGAGCAGGCGCTCGATCGGGTCGCCAAGGCCGCAGGGGATGGATATCCCCCTTACAACATCGAGCGTCTGACCCGTACGGAGCGCGATCCGGAACGGCTCCGCATCACTCTTGCGGTCGCCGGCTTCACCCAGGACCAGCTTGAGATCACGCTGGAGGAAAGCCAGCTCGTGATCCGCGGCCGGCAGACCGAAGACAAGACCAGGCACTTCCTTCACCGCGGCATCGCCGCTCGTCAGTTCCAGCGCACCTTCCTTCTTGCCGACGGCATGGAGGTGCTGGGCGCGGATCTGTCCAACGGGCTCCTGTCGATCGATCTCGCCCGGCCCGAGCCGGAACGGATCGTCCGCAAGATCGACATCAGCCACCGGCCGAAAGCTTGAGGCCCCTCGGCCGCTGCGGCGAGAGCGGCAGCCATCGGAGAAGCCAAGGGCCATCGGACAAAGGCGTGACAACGCCGCTTGCGCGAAGGAGAGCGCCATGAACCAGAACGATATCACCTTCCAGCTCGACCCGGCCGAACTCGCCACCCTCGGCGAGGGCCAAGTCGCCTATGTGCGGCCCGTGCGGTCCGACGAGGTCCGCCGCCTGTTCCCGCAGGCGCCGCAGATGGCCCCCGGCCTGCAGCTTTTCGCGCTGCTTTCGGCGTCGGGCGCGCCGATCATGCTGACCGACTCCCGCGACGCCGCCGTCGCGAGTGCCTGGCAGCACGATCTCGAAACCGTTCCGCTGCACTAATTCTGCTACCCGGCTTCCGGGCCACCCGTTGCAACCGATTCTTGGCGCCGGGCCGCTTCTGCGGTCCGGCGTTCTGCTTGTTCGACCACCCCCGCCACCGCCTGGAGCAGGCGCTCGATGTCCTGCGGGCGCGACAGGCGGTGATCGCCATCCTTCACGAAGGTGAGTTGCACGTCCTCGCCCGGCAGGTGCTCCACGAGGCGAAGCGCATGGGTGTAGGGCACGTCCGGGTCCTCCATGCCCTGAAGGATGTGAACCGGGCAGCCAAGGCGCAGCGGCGCCCCGAACAGGAGATGCCCCCGCCCATCCTCGATCAGCCTCAAGGTGATGGGGTAGGGGCCGTCGCCGTAGACGGACGGCCGCTCGTAGACGCCCGTGGTCAGCACCGTCTCCCGGATGCTGTCCGGGAAGCGCTTCCACATCAGCTCCTCGGTGAAATCGGTGGCTGGTGCGATCAGCACGAGCCCGGCCGGTGCCCTGTGCGGCGCGACGCGCAGCAATTCCCGGGTGACGAGCAGGGAGATCCAGCCCCCCATGGACGACCCGACCAGAACCGGCGGCTCCGGCACGAAGGCGCCGAGCACCGCCAGCGCATCGCGAAACCACACCGAAAGCCCGGCCTCCTCGAAGCGGCCCTCGGAGGCACCGTGGCCGGTGTAGTCGAACCGCACCAGGGCACGGCCCTGGGCCGCCGCGAACGCGTCGAGGGCGGTGGCCTTGACGGAGCGCATCTCGGAGCGAAAGCCCGTGAGCCATACGAGGGGCGGGCCCTTGCCGGCCCGGACGAGCACCGCGATTGAGCGCTGCTCCCCATTTTCGTTCACCCGCAAACGATGGCGCGTAAGCCCGTCGGCCTCGGTTTCCTCCATCTCGAGGGTGTGCATCGTGCCTCCAGGGCTGCCCCGTCGGTCCCACCACCTGCAGCGTTTGTGAAGGGGGTCAAGGGTTTGCGGGGCCGGCTTCGGCCGAGGGAGCCCATCGCGGCGATGCGCCCTATGGTTAACCGGCTGGCAAGGGCTTCGTGCTGACGCTGAGCGCGCGGCCTGGGTACTGATTCGCACCGGAGAAGGGCCAGGGCAGAGGGGTTGATCCAGCATTGAGCTATCCGGCACGATCCGGCACGGCCTTCCCGACGAGCTTTCACCCGCTCGCCGGCCAAACCGTGCTGCAGATCATCCCCGAACTCGAAGCGGGGGGAGCCGAGCGCACGAGCGTGGACATCGCCGCGGGTCTCGCGGCCGCCGGCGCGCGGGCTCTCGTCGCTACCGAGGGCGGCCGGCTGGTGGGCGAACTGCAGGCCAAAGGGGGCGTATGGGTGCCGTTTCCGGCCGCCACCAAGAACCCATTTTCCATGCTCCTCAACGTACGCCGCCTCGCGCGCATCTGCCACGACGAGGGCGTGTCCCTGATCCACGCCCGGTCCCGCGCCCCCGCCTGGGTGGGTCTCGGCGCCGCCCGCGCCCTCAACCTGCCCTTCGTGACCACCTATCACGGCTCCTATTCCGGCCGCTCCTCCGTCAAGGTTCTCTACAATTCCGTGATGGCCCGGGGCGACGTGGTGATCGCCAATTCCCACTACACGGCCGAGCTCATCCGCGGCGTCCATCCTCAGGCGGCGGAGCGCATCCGGGTCATCCATCGCGGGACGGATTTTGCGGTCTTTGCCCCCGCCGCGGTGGCCCCCGAGCGGGTCGAGGCCCTGCGGAAGGCCTGGGGCGTGGCGCCCCACGAGCGGATCGTGCTCCTGGCCGCTCGGCTCACGGGCTGGAAGGGGCAAAAGGTGCTCATTGAGGCCGCTGCCAAGCTTCGCGATCAGGGCCTTTCCGATGTGGCCTACGTTCTGGCGGGGGATCCGCAGGGGCGGGACTCCTACACCCGCGACCTCGACAATCTGATCGCCGCGCGCAATCTGAAGGGCACGGTGCGCCGCGTCGGCCATTGCACCGACATGCCGGCGGCCTTTCTTGCCGCTTCCGTGGTCACGGTCCCGTCCACCGAGCCCGAGGCCTTCGGCCGCTCGGCCGTCGAGGCGCAGGCCATGGGGACGCCCGTGGTGGTCTCGGACCTCGGCGCCGTGCCCGAGACGGTGCTCGCCCCGCCCGCCGTTCCCCCCCATGAGCGTACGGGCTGGCGCGTGCCGGCCGGCGATGCGTCAGCTCTGGCGGAGGCCGTGGGGGCTGCGCTGGCCGTGGGCGCCAGCGCCCGAGGCTCCCTCGCGCACCGCGCCCGCGCTCATGTGGAGCGTCAGTTCTCCCTCGAGCACATGGTCTCCGGCACCCTGCAGGTCTATGCCGAGCTTCTCGACCGGACCCGGCGGCCCGCCCCCTCCGCCCGGGGGTGAAACGGAGCCGGGAACGCCTTATTTTATGGGCGTTGCACGGGGTGTTGAGTTGACTTCGGGCGCATTTACGCAAAATGTCGACGCGTTCGACACAAAGGCATCAGCGGCGCAGCGTCCCCGGAGCGGGCGCTGATCGTTTCAAGCGTTCGCAGGCCTTGAACTGAAGGATTTGAGCCATTCGCAGACCCATGAGAGCTATGCCGGTGCCGCAGAAGGACGGCCCCCGCGCTAACCGAGACATCCGCGGCGTCCGCGAGGTGCAACTCATCGACGACACCGGACAGAACCGCGGCGTCATGGCCTTCTTCGATGCCCTGCGCATCGCTGAAGAGGCCGGCCTCGACCTCGTCGAAATCGCGCCGAACTCCACCCCGCCGGTCTGCAAGATCCTCGATTACGGCCGCTTTCGCTTCCTGGAGCAGAAGAAGGCCGCCGAAGCCCGCAAGAAGCAGAAGACCGTCGAGGTGAAGGAGATCAAGCTCCGTCCCGGCATCGACGACCACGACTACGACGTGAAGATGAAGGCGATGAAGTCGTTCTTCGAAGAGGGCAACAAGGTCAAGATTACGCTCCGCTTCCGCGGTCGCGAGATGGCCCACACCGACATCGGCATGAAGGTTCTGGACCGGGTGCGCACCGACGTGTCCGACCTCGCCAAGGTCGAGATGGAGCCGAACTTCGAGGGCCGTCAGGTCGTCATGGTCCTGGCCCCTCGCTAGGCGCCTCCCGCGCTTCCATGAAGGCCGCCGGGCACCCTCGGCGGCCATTGCTTTTTGCGGCGGCTTCTGCCATAAGCCGCGCCTCATCGAACCGCCCGGCCGTAAGGGCTGCCGTGGCGGTTTGTTTTGCTCCTAGCAGCAATTTCCAGGGTTCGAGCGGCGGTCTCCGCCGGCTTTCGCCCGTCAAAGGAGAGCCAAATGCCCAAGCTGAAGACGAAGTCGGGCGCCAAAAAGCGCTTCAAGATCACCGGGACCGGTAAGGTCGTTTATGCCCAGGCCGGCAAGCGCCACGGCATGATCAAGCGGACCAACAAGCAGATCCGCAACCTGCGCGGCACGAGCGTCCTCTTCAAGACGGACGGCGACAACGTGAAGAAGTACTTCCTGCCCAACGGCTGAAGCACTCTCACCCGCACGATCTTGAAGGAGTTTTGATATGGCCCGCGTCAAACGGGGCGTTACCGCCCATGCCAAGCACAAGAAGGTTCTGAAGGCCGCCAAGGGTTTCTACGGCCGCCGCAAGAACACCATTCGCATCGCCAAGCAGGCGGTCGAGAAAAGCATGCAATATGCTTATCGCGACCGGAAGAACAAGAAGCGCACGTTCCGCGCGCTCTGGATTCAGCGCCTGAACGCCGCGGTGCGCGAGCACGGCTTGACCTATTCCCGATTTATCGACGGTCTCGGCAAGGCTGGGATCGAGGTCGATCGCAAGGTCCTGTCCGAAATGGCCATCCACGAGCCGGCCGCCTTCGCGGCCTATGTGGAGCGCGCCAAGGCCGCCCTGCCGCAGCAGCAGCAGGCCGCCTAAACCGGACGCCTCTTCGGCGCGGAGCGACGAGCTCCGCGCCGCCTCTTCCCCCCTCCCGAGACCTTCCCCGCTCCCGGCGGCCGCTCATGGCTGCCCGTCTCGTTCGCGGTTCGGAAGGCTTGACGGTCCCCGGCCCGCGCCTCACCACAGCGCAGCTCATTCCGGCAGGGACCGATGACCGATCTCACTACCCTTGAACGCGACCTGCTCACGCAGGTGGAAGGCGCCTCCGACGAGGCGTCCCTCGAAGCCGTGCGCGTGGCGGCGCTCGGCAAGAAGGGCTCCGTCTCCGACCTCCTCAAGACCTTGGGGTCCATGACCCCCGAGGAGCGCAAGGAGCGTGGCCCCCAGATCAACGGCCTGCGCGACCGCATCCAATCCGCGATTCAGACCCGCCGCGACGCTCTGGCCGAAGCCGCCCTCGAAGCCCGGCTTACCGCCGAGCGCATCGACGTGACGCTTCCCGTCCAGGAGGGACCCGAAACCCGCGGGCGCATCCACCCGATCTCCCAGGTGATCGACGAGCTCACCGCGATCTTCGCCGATATGGGCTTCTCGGTCGCCGAGGGGCCGGACATCGAGTCCGACGAACTCAACTTCACGGCGCTGAACTTCCCCGTCGGCCACCCGGCCCGCGAGATGCACGACACCTTCTTCCTCGCCCCAGACGAACGCGGCGAGCGCAAGGTGCTGCGCACCCACACCTCGCCGGTGCAGATCCGCACCATGCGCTCGGAGGCGCCGCCGATCCGCGTGATCATCCCGGGCCGGACCTACCGGCACGATTCCGACCAGACCCACACGCCGATGTTCCATCAGGTGGAGGGGCTCGTCATCGACCGGAGCGCCAACATCGCGCATCTGAAGTGGATCCTGGAGGAGTTCTGCAAGGCCTTCTTCGAGGTCGATCAGGTGAAGATGCGCTTCCGCCCGTCGTTCTTCCCCTTCACGGAGCCCTCCGCCGAGGTCGACATCCAGTGCTCGCGCCGCGGCGGCGAAATCCGCTTCGGCGAGGGCAACGACTGGCTCGAGATCCTCGGCTGCGGGATGGTGCACCCGAACGTGCTGCGCAATTGTGGTCTCGACCCGGACGAGTTCCAGGGCTTCGCTTGGGGCATGGGGATCGACCGCATCGCCATGCTGAAATACGGCCTGCCGGATCTGCGCCCGTTCTTCGAGGCCGATGTGCGCTGGCTGAACCACTACGGATTCCGACCCCTCGACATCCCGTCGCTCGTCGGCGGCCTGACGTCGTAACGGGAGGCCCTTGCAATGAAATTCTCCCTCTCGTGGCTCAAGCGCCACCTCGACACCTCCGCGCCCCTCGACGAAATCGAGACGACGCTCACCCGCATCGGCCTTGAGGTCGAGGGCGTGGAGGACAAGGCGAAGGCGCTGAGCGCCTATAAGGTCGCCTTTGTGATCTCGGCCGAGCAGCACCCGAACGCCGATCGCCTGCGCGTCTGCATGGTCGATACCGGCGAGGGTGCGCCGATCCAGGTCGTGTGCGGCGCGCCCAACGCCCGCACCGGCATGAAGAGCGTGTTCGCGCCGCCCGGCACCTA
The DNA here is from genome assembly GCA_035944635.1 of Microvirga sp. Taxonomy (GTDB): domain Bacteria; phylum Pseudomonadota; class Alphaproteobacteria; order Rhizobiales; family Beijerinckiaceae; genus Microvirga. Next base: position 18,312 of record DASZAZ010000038.1, on the reverse strand, counting down.
CATCCCGGGCAAGAACATCACGCTGGGCGTCGGCACCATCCGCGGCGTCGAGAGCCGGGGCATGCTGTGCTCGGCAGCGGAGCTCGAAATCTCCGACGATCACGACGGCATCATCGACCTGCCGGAGGATGCGCCCGTGGGCGCGGCTTACGCGACTTACGCCGGCCTCGACGATCCGGTGATCGAGATCAACCTGACGCCGAACCGGCCCGACTGTACCTCGATCTACGGCATCGCCCGGGACCTGGCGGCGGCGGGCCTCGGCACGCTCAAGGACGGCTCGGTCGCCCCGGTGCCGGGCTCCGGCCCGTGCCCCGTCGATGTGCGTCTCGACTTCACCCCTGAGGACGCACGTCTGTGCCCCACCTTCGCGCTTCGCCTCGTGCGCGGCGTGAAGAACGGCCCCTCGCCGGAATGGATGCAGCGCGCGCTCGCCTCCATCGGGCTTCGGCCGATCAATGCGCTCGTCGACATCACGAACTTCCTCACCTTCGACCGCGGCCGGCCGCTGCACGTGTTCGATGCCGCGAAGGTGAAGAGGGATCTCGTCGTGCGCCGCGCCAAGGCAGGCGAAGAGGTGCTGGCCCTCGACGGGCGCACCTACCGCCTCGACGAGGGCAACGTGGTCATTGCCGACGACAACGGCATCGAGTCCATCGGCGGCATCATGGGCGGCGAGCACTCGGGCTGCGACGAGGGCACCACGGACGTGCTCATCGAATCCGCCCTCTGGGATCCGCTCAACATCGCCCAGACCGGTCGTCGCTTAAGCATCATAACCGATGCTCGCTACCGCTTCGAGCGCGGCGTCGATCCAAGCTTCTGCCTGCCCGGGCTCGAGCTTGCGACGCAACTCGTGCTGGAGCTCTGTGGCGGCGAGGCCAGCGAGGTGCTGGTGGCCGGCGAGGTGCCGGCCACCACGCGCACCATCGCGTTCCCCTGGAGCGAGACGCGCCGGCTGTCGGGCCTCGACGTGCCGAAGGCGGAGGCGCACGCGATTCTGGAGCGCCTCGGCTTCCAGGTTGCGGATGGCGGCGAGCGCGCCGACGTGGTGCCGCCGACCTGGCGTCCCGACATCGAGGGCAAGGCGGATCTCGTCGAGGAGGTGACCCGCATCTACGGGGTCGACAACATCCTTCCCGAGCCGCTGCCGCGCATCGAGGCCGTGGTCGCTAAGCCGATCCTGACCCCGCTGCAGAAGCGCACGCGGCTGGCGAAGCGCACCCTTGCGAGCCGCGGCCTTGTGGAGGCCGTCACCTGGTCCTTCATCGCGAAGGACGAGGCCGTGCTGTTCGGCGGCGGCTCCGAGCGCCTGGCGCTCGCGAACCCCATCGCGGCGGATCTCTCCGACATGCGCCCGAGCCTGCTGCCCGGGCTCATGAAGGCGGCACAGCGCAATGCGGATCGCGGCTTCGGCGACGTGGCCCTCTTCGAGGTCGGCCAGTGCTTCCTCTCGGACGAGCCCGACGGCCAGCGCATCCATGCGGCGGCGGTGAGGCGCGGCACCGCCCGCGCTGCGGGCGTCGGCCGGCATTGGGACGGCGGCGCCGTGGCGGTCGACGCCTTCGATACCAAGGCCGATGCCCTCGCCCTCCTGACCGCGCTCGGCGTGCCGACCGGCGGGCTGCAGGTGGCGGCGGGTGGCCCGGCCTGGTTCCATCCCGGCCGTTCCGGCACCCTGCAGTTCGGCCCCAAGGGTGTCGTCGGACATTTCGGCGAGGTGCACCCGAAGGTTCTGCGCGCGCTCGACCTGAAAGGTCCGCTGGTGGCCTTCGAGGTGGTCCTCGATGCCCTGCCGCTCCCGAAGGCCAAGCCTACCAAGATCAAGCCGTCCCTGACCCTGCCGGACTTCCAGCCGCTCACCCGCGACTTCGCCTTCGTGGTGGCGCAAAACGTCAATGCCGGGGACATCCTCCGGGCCGCGCAGGGTGCCGACAAGGCCCTGATCGTCGGTGCCGACGTGTTCGACGTCTACCAGGGGCCCGGCATCGACGCCGACAAGAAATCGGTTGCGGTGGCGGTCACGCTCCAGCCGACGGAGAAGACGCTCACCGATACGGAGATCGAGGCCGTGTCCCAGAAGATCGTCGCCGAGGTCGCGAAGAAGACCGGGGCGGTGTTGCGGGGGTGAGCACCCTTATCCCTCCCTGCCAAGGGAGGGTGGCCCGAAGGGCCGGGTGGGATGAGAGCTCAAGGTGGGGAGGTGGATGCTTCCACCCCACCCGACCTGCTGCGCAGGCCACCCTCCCCTGAGCGGGGAGGGAAGGTCCTGCATCCCTCAGCCCCTCTTCGCGTTGTCCTCCCCGGAAGGGGAGACGCGGATGGGATTTTCCGAGATCGACTGGCACGAAATCTTCGTGCCCCAGAGTCCGCTCGCGGGCGTGATCGTCCGCGGGACGCTCACCTATTTCATGCTCTTTCTGATCCTGCGCTTCCTGCTGAAGCGGCAATCCGGCGTGATCGGGATCGCGGACCTTCTCGTGGTGGTGCTCATTGCGGACGCGGCGCAGAACGCCATGGCGAGCGAGTACAAGTCGATCACGGAAGGCGCGCTCCTCGTCCTCACCATCGTGTTCTGGAACTACTTCCTGGACTGGCTCGGCTTCCGCTTCCCGATCTTTCAGCGCTTCGTGCGCCCGCCGCCCCTCAAACTCATCGAGAACGGCCGCATGCTCCGCCAGAACATGCGCCAGGAGATGATCACGCCCGAGGAGCTGAACTCGCAGCTGCGCCAGCAGGGCATCGAGAGCTGCGACGAGGTGAAGGAAGCCTTCATCGAGGGCGACGGGCGGATCAGCATCATCAAGAAGAAGGAGGACGATCAGCCCCACAAGGAGCCGGATCGGGTGCCGCACTAGGCGGCCTTGGCCTCACGCCGTTCAGGAGCCCGTCGCGAGCCTCGCCAACTCTCGGCCCTTCAGGTGCCTGTTGCGAGCCTCGCGGCTTCTCCGCCCTCGACTCGCGCCATCACCTCGGGCCGCACGCCGTTGAACTCGTAGTGTCGGTGATCCTCCGGCACGAACACGTCCGGCATGACGTGGTACGGCGTGACGCCGCTGCGGAGCGCCTCGTCGTACTTGCCGTAGCGCATTTCCACCCCGGGCTGCGGGCCGCGATATTCCATCAGATCGGCATAGCCGCCCTCGATCTCCTGACCGCGGAACTCCGGGGTTTCCTCGAAGCCCAGATGCAGGAAGGTGCCGATGCCGAACACGCCGAGGCAGGCCTGCGGGGCGGAGAGCCAGGCCAGGGCCGCGATCACGGCGTCCTCGCCGATGCTCAATTCCCGGAAGCGCGGTTGGGCGAGGACATCGTCCAGCACCGGGCGGCTCACCCAGAGCATCTTCTCCTTGAAGGGCATGATCGGATCGACCGTGTGCAGGAAGGGGACGTATTCGAGTTCCCGGTGATCTCCCAGCTTGATCGAATAGGCGCGATAGCCCTCATCGATGAACCGGCGTGCGGCGAGCTGGAGATTACGATCCACGGCAGGGTCGGGATAATAGACGCTGTCGTCGTCCATCAGCATGGCGAGCCGGTAGCGTCCCCGCTCGTGGACCGCCTCGATGGCGGTATGGACCACGTCCCCGATCCGGTTGTGCTGGCGGCTCGCGGCGGTCACGACAAGCCTTTGCGTCGCCACCAGATCGCCGAACGCCGCATCGACCTCCGCGAGGTACTCGGGGCCGTAACCCTGGGCATAGACCCAGATGCACCAGGAGAGGCCGGCGGCATCGAGGGCGGGGGTGAAGTGGTGCCGCAGGTCGCTTAAGAGGCGCGAGAGAACCGCCTCGCGACCGCGGCTGCAGATCATGATGGCGACGTCACGGTCGATGGGGCTCACGCGGTGCATCTCTCTGGGCTTGGGGCAGGGCTGTCTAGCATCGTTGCCCTTGGGGCGGCCAAGAGAGCAAGACGGCGAAGGTCTAGCGCGCCGCGGAGCCGTTCAGCGGGTTGGTCTCGTCCCAGCCGTAGCGCATCACGTCGAAGCGCATGCCCCGGGCATCCACCATGAGGAGCCGGCCGACCAGCCCCTCGCCGAAGCCCACGATCTCGCGGATGGCCTCCATGGCCATGAGGCTGCCCATCACGCCGGCCAGGGCGCCGAGGACACCGGCTTCGGCGCAGGTCGGGATCGCACCCGGCGGGGGTGGGGAGGGGAACAGGCAGCGATAGGTGGGGTTGGGGGTGCCGTCGGGTCCGCTCTCGTGGGCCCGGATCGTGGTGAGCGAGCCGTCGAACTGGCCGAGCGCCGCCGTCACGAGGGGCTTGCCCTCGTGAAAGCACGCGTCCGACACCGCGTAGCGGGTTTCGAAATTGTCGGAGCCCTCGGCCACGAGATCGTAGGACCGGATCAGCGCCCGCGCATTGGCGGCCGTGATCCGTGCGGCATGCGCCTCGACGGTCACATGGGGATTGAGACGCGCCACGGCGGAGGCGGCGCTCTCCACTTTCGGCAGGCCCACCTCCGGCGTTCCGTGGATCACCTGGCGCTGAAGGTTCGAGAGCGACACGGTGTCGTCGTCCACGATGCCGATGGTGCCGACGCCGGCGGCGGCAAGGTATTGGATCAGCGGGGCCCCGAGACCGCCGGCGCCGATCACCAGCACCCGGGCGGCTTTGAGCTTCGCCTGGCCCGGGCCGCCCACGTCCCGGAGCACGAGATGGCGGGCGTAGCGGTCGATCTCGTCAGGGTTCAGCGCCATGGCGCGACCATAGCGGCCAGTCCCCGGCCGGCAACAGGATTGTGACGCCCTGCGCTGGGGAGGGGCACCCCATGCGCTTGACAGGGCGCTTGGCGTCATGCCCTTCCCATGCCATCGTCTGAGCCAACCGGGCCGTACGTGCCCGTGGGCGCAAACAGGGGAACCTAAAGCCGATGACCATCACCAAGTTCGGCCTCGCCTTGGCAGGCCTGGCTCTTTCCGCCACCGCGGCCTTCGCTCAAGCCGGCGCCGTGAAGCCCGCGATCGTCTACGATCTCGGCGGAAAGTTCGACAAATCCTTCAACGAAGGCGTCTTCAACGGAGCCGAGCGCTTCAAGAAGGAAGCCGGCATCGAGTACCGCGACTTCGAGCCCCAGAACGACTCCCAGCGCGAGCAGGCCCTGCGCCGCTTCGCCCGCGACGGCTTCTCGCCGATCCTCGCGGTAGGCTTCAGCCAGGAGACGGCCCTCAAGAAGGTGGCCGAGGAATTTCCGAACGTGAAGTTCGCGATCATCGACTCCGTGGTCGAGAAGCCGAACGTGCAGTCGATCGTGTTCAAGGAGCACGAGGGCTCGTTCCTCGTCGGTCTGCTCGCGGCCCAGGCCTCGAAGTCCGGCAAGGTGGGCTTCGTCGGCGGGATGGACATCCCGCTCATCCGCCGCTTCGCCTGCGGTTACGTCCAGGGTGCCAAGCACGCCAAGAAGGACGCCGAGGTGTTCCAGAACATGACCGGCACCACGGGTGCGGCCTGGAATGACCCCGCCAAGGGCGCCGAGCTCGCCAAGAGCCAGATCGACCGCGGCGCGGAAGTGGTCTACCATGCGGCCGGCGGCACCGGCGTCGGCGTGCTGCGCGCGGCCGCGGATGCGGGCAAGCTCGGCATCGGCGTCGACTCGAACCAGAACGGCCTGCACCCCGGCAAGGTCCTCACCTCCATGCTGAAGCGCGTGGACGTCGCGACCTACAACACCTTCAAGCAGGCCAAGGACAACACCTGGAAGGCCGGCGTCTCCGTGCTCGGCCTCGCCGAGGACGGCGTGGGCTTCGCCATGGACGACAACAACAAGTCGCTCGTAACGCCCGAGATGAAGGCCGCCGCCGACAAGGCCGCCGCGGACATCAAGGCCGGCACCATCAAGGTGCACGACTACATGTCGGACTCGAAGTGCCCGGCTTAATCTAACGCACCCGTCCCTCTCCCCTGGAGGGAGAGGGACAGCTTGCCTTCAGGCAAGCAGGGAGAGGGGGAGGTCAGTCCACCGTCTCCAGAAGCAGGCTCCAATTCAAGAATGCCGGGGTCGTGGCACTCACGGCCCCCTCTCCCGACCTCGCTTCGCGAGGCCACCCTCTCCCTCCAGGGGAGAGGGAAAAGGCAGAGCATGTCCCCCGCCATCGAACTCATCGACATCAACAAGCGCTTCGGCGAGGTCCGTGCCAACAAGGACGTGACCCTCACCGTCGAGCGCGGCACGATTCACGGCATCGTCGGCGAGAACGGGGCCGGCAAGTCGACCCTGATGTCGATCCTCTACGGCTTCTACGAGGCCGATTCCGGCGAGATCCGCGTCAACGGGAAGCCCGTCTCGATCCGCTCCTCGGCCGATGCCATCGGGGTCGGCATCGGCATGGTGCACCAGCACTTCATGCTGGTGGAGCCCCTGACCGTGGTCGAGAACGTGATGCTCGGCGCCGAGGGCGGCGCGCTGCTCCGCGGCGGCGAGGCGAAGGTTCGGGCGGAGCTCGCGCGGCTCGAGCGCGAATACGGGCTCGAGGTCGATGTGGACGCCCGCGTCGGCGACCTTTCTGTCGGGCTGCAGCAGCGCGTCGAAATCCTGAAAGCCCTCTATCGCGGCGCCGATATCCTGATCCTCGACGAGCCGACCGCCGTGCTGACCCCGCCGGAAGCCGATGCCCTGTTCGAGCTGCTGAAAGCCCTTAAAGGCCAGGGCAAGACCGTCATCCTCATCACCCACAAGCTGCGCGAGATCATGGCCGCGACCGATCGCGTTTCCGTCATGCGCCGGGGCGAGATGGTCGCGACTTTCCGGACGGCCGAAACCTCGCCGCCGCAACTCGCGGAGGCCATGGTGGGCCGCCGCGTGCTGCTGCGCGTCGAAAAAGCGGAGCGGGCGCCGGGCACCCCGGTGCTCGAGGTCGACAACCTGTCCGTGGTCGACAGCCGCGGCGTGCTTCGCGTGGCCAACGCCACCTTCAAGGTTCATGCGGGCGAGATCGTCGGCATCGCGGGCGTGGCCGGCAACGGCCAGAGCGAGCTTCTCGAAGCGATCGCCGGCATGCGTCAGCCCGTTCTCGGCTCCATTGCGCTGGCCGGGCGAAAGCTCCCCCACGACGAGCACAATCCCCACCGCCTGCGCCAATTAGGCCTCCTGCACGTGCCGGAGGATCGCCTCAAGATGGGCCTCGTGCCGGCGTTCCAGGCCTTCGAGAGCGCCGTGCTCGGCTTCACCGACGACCCGCATCTCGGCCGCGGCGCGCTCCTCGACCACGGCCGTATGGTGAAGCACCTCGGCGAGCAGATGGAGCATTACGACGTGCGCCCGCAGGCGCCGCGGCTCAAAACCTCCAAGTTCTCCGGCGGCAACCAGCAGAAGATCGTGCTGGCCCGCGAGATCGAGCGCGAGCCCAAGGTGCTGCTCGTCGGGCAGCCGACCCGCGGCGTCGATATCGGCGCCATCGAGTTCATCCATCGCCGCCTCATCGGCCTGCGCGACGCCGGCGTCGGCATCCTGCTGGTGTCGGTGGAGCTGGACGAGATCATGAACCTCTCCGACCGCATCCTCACCATGTGCGGCGGCCACATCACCGGCGAGCGCCGTCCGGCCGAAACCAACGAGCAGGACCTCGGTCTCCTCATGGCCGGCGTCACGGATCACGCCGCATGAGCCGCCGAGAGTTCGCCTGATGCAGCCCCGCCTCACCCTTGTGACCCTCGGCGTCGCGGACGTCGCGCGCTCCCGCGCCTTCTACGAAGCCTGGGGCTGGAAGGCGTCCGCCGCCAGCCAGCCTGAGGTGGCATTCTTCCAGGCCAACGGTCTCGCGCTCGCCCTGTTCGGCCGCGCGGATCTTGCCAAGGACGCCCATGTGGACGACACGCCCACGGGCTTTCCCGCCGTGACGCTCGCCTACAACACCCGCTCCAAGGCCGAAGCCGACGAGGTGTTCTCCCGCGTGATTGCGGTCGGCGCCCGCTGCCTGAAGCCGCCGCAGGATGTGTTCTGGGGCGGCTATTCCGGCTATTTCGCCGACCCCGACGGCCACATCTGGGAAGTCGCCTGGAATCCCGGCTTCCCCTTGGATGATGCCGGCCACCTCTTCCTGCCGGATACGCCCCGTTGAGCGCACCCCTCGATCTTCCCCGTTGGGCCGATGTCGGCCTCGTGCCGGCCCTCTCGGTCACGTCGGCCTTTCTCGTTGCCGGTCTCGTGGTCATCGGCATCGGCGAGAACCCGCTCACCGCCACCCGCTGGCTCCTGCAGGGCAGCCTCGGCTCGGGCGAAGGGCTCGGCTTCACCCTGTTCTACGCCACGAACTTCATCTTCACGGGCCTTGCCGTCGCGGTGGCCTATCATGCGGGCCTCTTCAACATCGGCGGCGAGGGGCAGGCGACGCTGGCGGGGCTTGGGGCCGCGCTCGTTCTCCTGAACCTCGATTTTCTCCCCGGCTTCCTGCTGCTGCCGCTCGGCATCATCGGCGCTGCCGCCTTCGGCGCCGCCTGGGCCGCGATTCCGGGCTATCTCCAGGCGAAGCGGGGAAGCCACATCGTCATCACGACGATCATGTTCAATTGGTTGGCGAGCGTGCTGCTCGTCTATCTCCTCGTGAACGTGCTGCGGGTGCCCGGCTCCATGAATCCGGAAACGCACCCCTTTCCCGCAGGCTCCTACATCCCCTTCATGCACGAGGCGTTTGCGTGGTTCGGGATCGCCATCCCGAAATCGCAGCTCAACCTCACCTTCGTCCTGGCGCTCCTGTCCGCGCTCGGGGTGTGGCTGCTGATCTACCGCTCGCGGCTCGGCTACGCGATCCGCGTTGTCGGATCGAACCCGACCGCCGCCGTCTATGCCGGCATCTCGCCGGCGCGGATCACCGTGATCGCCATGCTGATCTCCGGCGCGCTGGCCGGCGGCCTCGCGGTCAACGAACTCATGGGCTACCAGCACCGCCTGCTCCTGGAGTTCACCTCCGGCTACGGCTTCGTCGGCATCGCCGTCGCGCTCATGGGCCGGGCGCATCCGGCCGGCATCATCCTGGCCTCGCTCCTCTTCGGCATCCTGTACCAGGGCGGCGCGGAGCTTGCCTTCGAGCAGCCCGCGATCACCCGCGACATGGTCGTGGTGATCGGCGGCATCATCATCCTCTTCGCGGGCGCCCTCGATGGGCTGTTCCGCCGTGTGGTGGCGCGCCTCCTCGCGCGGCCGAACCTGGCGAGGGCTTAAAGCCATGGATCCCTCGACCCTCGTCACGGTGTTCGACTCGGCGCTCCGCCTCTCGATCCCGCTCCTCGCGGCCTGCCTTGCGGGCCTATGGTCCGAGCGCGCGGGCGTGGTGGATATCGGCCTTGAGGGCAAGATGCTGGTGGCCGCGTTCGCGGCCGCCGCCGCGGCTCACACCACGGGCTCGGCCTGGATCGGGCTCCTCGCCGGCATCGGCGCCTCGGTGATGTTCGCGCTCATCCACGGCTTCGCGTCCATCAGCCAGCGCGGCAATCAGATCGTGTCGGGTGTTGCCATCAACATGCTGGCCGCGGGCCTGACCGCCATCGTGGGCAATGCCTGGTACGGGCAGGGCGGTCGCACGCCGCCCCTCGAAGGCGACGAGCGGTTCGGCAACGTGCTCTTCGGCCATTCGGTGCTGGTCTTCATCGCGCTCCTCGCGGTGCCCGTGACCTGGTGGGTCCTGGCCAAGACCCGCTTCGGCCTTCGTCTGCGCGCGGTGGGCGAGAACCCCGCTGCCGTCGATACCGCTGGCATTTCGGTGACAGGCCTGCGCTATACGGCCGTGATCCTCACCGGGGTCCTCTGCGGTCTCGCCGGCACCTATCTCTCGACTGGGCAATCCGCGGGCTTCCTGCCCAACATGACCGCCGGCAAGGGCTTCATCGCCCTGGCCGCGCTCATCTTCGCCAAATGGCGGGCCTGGCCGGCGCTCGGCGCCTGCTTCCTCTTCGGCCTTCTCGATGCGGTGGCGATCCGCCTGCAGGGCATCGTGGTGCCCGGCATCGGCGAGGTGCCCGTGCAGGCTATCCAGGCCCTGCCGTATCTGATGACGGTCATCCTCCTTGCCGGCGTCATCGGCACCGCCATCCCGCCGCGCGCCTCCGGCGTGCCCTACGTGAAGGAGCGTTGATGTCCAGCCTCGATACCCTGTTCGAAGCCGCCAAGGCCATGCAGGCCAAGGCTTATGTGCCGTATTCCCGCTTCAAGGTGGGCGCCGCGATCCGCACGCCGGGTGGCGGCATCTATGCCGGCTGCAATGTGGAGAACGCCGCCTATCCGCAGGGGGCCTGCGCGGAGACCGGCGCGATCTCGTCCATGATCGCGGCCGGCGAGAGCCGCATCGCGGAGATCCTCGTGATCGGGAACGGCGAGGAGCTGGTGACGCCCTGCGGCGGCTGCCGCCAGCGCATCCGGGAATTCGCATCCGCCGACACCCCGATCCACATCGCGGGTCAGGACGGGGTGCGGCGGAGCTTCACCCTGGAAGACCTGCTCCCCTTCTCCTTCGGACCGGATCACCTGAAGTGACGAGCGCGCATCCCGCCGATCAGCTGGTTCAGGAAGCCGCGGAATTCGTGCGCGCCCGGGGTTTCGATGGGCGCTTCGATGCCGCCTTCGTGCTCGGCACGGGCCTCGGCACCCTCGTGGACGAGCTCGAAAACCCGGTGTCGCTCGCCTATGCCGACATTCCGCATTTCCCACGCAGCGGCGTTTCCGGCCATGCGGGGCGGCTCGTCGCCGGTCACCTGGGTGCCAAGCGCGTGCTGCTCTTCCAGGGCCGCGCGCACTACTACGAGACCGGCGACGCCGGCGCCATGCGGGTGCCCGTGGCCCTCGTGCGTAGCCTCGCGATCCCCTCGCTCGTTCTCACGAACGCCGCGGGCTCCGTTCGCGCCCATATCCGCCCGGGCAGCCTCGTCGCGATCAACGACCATCTCAACCTGTCCGGCGCGAACCCGCTGCTGCGAGACCACACCGAGGGCCGCTTCGTCTCGCTCACGGGCGCGTACGATGACGATCTGCGGGCCGCGATGCAGCGTGCCGCCAAGGCCGCTGGCCTGGAGGTGCCCGAAGGCGTCTATGTCTGGCTGTCGGGCCCGAGCTTCGAGACGCCGGCCGAAATCCGCATGACGCAGGTGCTGGGCGGCGATCTCGTCGGCATGTCGACGGTGCCCGAGGTGATCCTCGCCCGCTATTACGGTCTCAGGGTCGCCGCGGTTTCCGTCGTCACCAACCTGGCCGCCGGAATCGAGGGTGCCTCGCCCTCGCACCAGGAAACCAAGGATACGGCCGCGGAAGCCTCGGAGCGCTTCAAGCGCCTCATTCGCGCCTTTGTGGCAGAACTGCCCGATGCTTGAACCCATCACACCCGACCGGAAGGTGCCTTCGCATGGCTGATGCCGAGATTGCCCGTCGGGCCTTGCGCTGCCTCGATCTCACCGACCTCACCGAGACCTGCTCGGACCATGCGATCGACGCGCTCTGCGCCAGGGCCCTGACGCCCCACGGGCCGGTGGCGGCCGTGTGCGTGTGGCCGCAATTCGTGAGCCGCGCCCGCGAACCCTTGAAGGGCTCCGGCGTCGCCATCGCCACGGTAGTGAACTTCCCGGCCGGCGGCGAGGATTCCAACCGCATCATCGACGACGTGCACGAATCCCTCACCGACGGCGCCAACGAGATCGATCTCGTGATCCCCTATCGGGCGGTCCGCCGCGGCGAGCTCGATGTGGCAGCCGAGATGGTGGCTTCCGTGCGCGATGTGGTGGATGGCGGACGCCTCCTGAAGGTGATCCTCGAGACCGGCGAACTCGTCGAGCCGGCGCTGATCGAAGGCGCGAGCCGCGTCGCCATCCAGGCCGGTGCCGATTTCATCAAGACGTCCACGGGCAAGACCCCCGTTTCGGCGACGCCCCAGGCCGCCGAGATCATGCTGAACACCATCAAGGCCTCGGGCAAACCCGTTGGTCTGAAGCCGTCGGGCGGCATCCGCACCGTCGAGGATGCGGGTCTCTATCTCGGCCTTGCCGATCGCATCATGGGGCCGGGTTGGGCCACGCCTCGGACGTTCAGGATCGGCGCGAGCAGCGTCTATGACGCCCTCATCGCCGCGATCGAGGATCGCGACGCCGCGCCGAGCATCGGGGTTTACTAGATGACCATGCTCCCCCAGGAGATCATCCGCCGCAAACGCGACGGCGGAGCGCTCGCCGCCGAGGATATCGCGTCCTTCATCGAGGGCCTCACCTCCGGACGCGTGTCGGAGGGCCAGGCAGCCTCCTTCGCCATGGCGGTGTTCTTCCGCGGCCTCTCGGTCGAGGAGCGGGTGGCCCTGACCCGCGCCATGACCCGCTCCGGCGAGGTGCTGCAATGGAACCTGCCGGGGCCGGTGCTCGACAAGCACTCCACCGGCGGCGTCGGCGATACGATCAGCCTGCCGCTGGCGCCCGCGGTGGCGGCCTGCGGCGGCTTCGTGCCGATGATCTCGGGCCGCGGCCTCGGGCACACGGGCGGCACCCTGGATAAGCTCGATTCGATCCCGGGCTACGTGTCCCAGCCCGATATCGACCTGTTCCGGCGCGTCACCCGGGAAGTCGGCTGCGCGATCATCGGGCAGACCGCCGATCTCGCCCCCGCCGACAAGCGCCTCTACGCCATCCGCGACGTGACCGCGACGGTGGAATCGATCGATCTCATCACCGCGTCAATCCTCTCGAAGAAGCTCGCCGCCGGCCTCCAGGGCCTCGTCATGGACGTGAAGTTCGGCTCCGGCGCCTTCATGAGCAACGCCGAGGATGCGCGGGCGTTGGCCGAAAGCCTGGTGCTGGTCGCGAACGGGGCCGGCCTGCCGACGAGTGCCCTTCTCACCGACATGAACGAGCCGCTGGCATCCGCGGCTGGCAACGCGGTCGAGGTCGCCTACGCCGTCGATTACCTCACCGGGCGGCGCCGCGAGCCGAGGTTCCACGAGGTCACGGTGGCGCTCTCGGCCGAGATGCTGGTGCTGGGCCGGCTCGCCGCCGATGCCGCCGAGGCGCGGGCCAAGATCGAGGATGCGATCGCGTCCGGCCGGGCCGCCGAAACCTTCCAGCGCATGGTGGTCGCCCTCGGTGGTCCGTCCGACCTCCTGGAGAATCCCGGCCGCCATCTGGCTCCGGCGCCGGTCGTCCGGCCGGTTCATGCCGAGCGTCCGGGCTCCGTGAGCCGGATCGCGACCCGGGACGTGGGCGTCACCGTGGTGGCGCTTGGGGGCGGGCGCACCCGTCCGCAGGACCCGGTGGACCACGCGGTCGGCCTCACCGACCTCGCGCCGTTGGGCGAGAAAGTGGACGGCGAGCGACCGCTCGGCATCGTCCATGCCCGCTCGGAGGCCGCGGCCGATGCCGCCGCCGAAGCGCTCCGCCGCGCCTACACGATCGGCGATGCGGCTGCGTTGCCCGGTGCCCTTGTGCTTGAGCGAATCGGAGCCGGCGTGTGAGCCTTCTCATCGCCCTCTCCTGGGATCCAGCTCCTTGGGTCGAGCGCTTCCGCCGCCTCCTGCCCGACCATAGGATCGTGGTTCAGGGCGAGGCCTTCGACCGCTCGGAGGTCCGCTATTTGGCGACCTGGGGGCCTCAGGCCGGCACCCTCGACAACTTGCCCAATCTCGAAGTGCTGTTCTCGCTCGGAGCCGGCGTCGATCACCTGATGCGCTACCCCGGTCTGCCGGATGTGCCAATCGTGCGCATCGTGCAGGAGGATCTCACCACGCGCATGAGCGAATACGTGGTGATGCACTGCCTCATGTATCTGCGCGACCAGCGCCGCTACGACGCCCAGCAGCGCGACAAGGTCTGGGAGGACAACCGTTCGCAGCCCGCCGCGCGGGACGTGCGCGTCGGCGTGCTCGGCACCGGCGTGCTCGGGCAGGACGCCGCGCGCAAACTCGCCGTGATGGGCTTCGACGTGGCGGCCTGGGGCCGGACACCGAAAGCAATCGAGGGCATCCGGGTCTATGCCGGGTCCGCGGAGTTGAACGCGTTTTTGGCCCGCACCGACATCCTCGTCTGCCTCCTGCCGCTGACGCCGGAGACGCGGGGATTGCTCAACGCACCCCTGTTTCGAACGCTGGCGTTCAATGGGCCGCTCGGCGGGCCGATTCTCATCAATTGCGCCCGTGGCGGGCTGCAGGTGGAGGCCGATATTCTGGCGGCGCTTGACGACGGCACCCTCAAGGCCGCCACCCTCGACGTGTTCGAAACCGAGCCGCTGCCCCAGAATTCGCCCCTTTGGACCCACCCGAAGGTTACCGTGAGCCCGCACAACGCGGCAATCAGCGACCCGGACGTGACCTCGCGCACCATCGCGGCGCAGATCCGCCGTCACGAGGCCGGCGAGCCCCTGGTGGGCGTCGTCGACCGCGAGCGCGGCTACTAGGCGCCGAGCGCCGGCAGCCGCCGGATTGAGGTGATCGGGCCGTAGCTCTTGGTGCGAATGCGCTCCTCAGCCACCGCCAGGGGCTCGACCGCGGTCGCCATGGCATAGCCGTTCGCATGAAGCAGGCGTTCGGCATCAATCATGACGCCCACATGCCCCTTCCAGAACACGAGGTCGCCCCGCCGGAGCCCTGAGAGATCCGGCCTCATCTCGACCGGCGCTCCGAGGCTCTCCTCCTGCATGTCGCTGTCGCGGGGCGCCGCGATGCCGGCCGCCGCCAGCGCCGTTTGCACGAGGCCCGAGCAATCCAGCCCAAGGCTCGTGCGCCCGCCCCAGAGATAGGGCGTGCCGACGAAGCGCTCCGCGACCGCCACGAAGTCGGGCTCGCGCGCATCGAGCGGCGCCAGATGGGCGATGTGGACGAAGCCGCCCATGGCGAGGCGCGCGTACTCGCCCTCGATGCCGGCCACTGCGACCTGGCTGTTGAGGGTGAGATGACCGCCCACCGGAAGCTTCAGGCTGGGACCGGGATAAACGAAGGTGCGGAGCGCCGCGATCTTGTGGGTGGGCGCGGTGTCGGCGCTGCCCAGCGCCTCGGCCGATAGGTAGCCCACGTAGCCGTCCGTATGGAGCTGGCCCCAGGCCCAGCCTTCGTGCTCGTCGTAGACCGTGACGCATTCGCCGAAGATCACCTCGGTCTCATAGCCCGCCTCCCGCGACGGCGTGCGCCTCAGGGCCGCCGAGGAGGCCACGACCCGCCGCACCGTACCGGTCTTGAAGCGCTCCGCCTCCACCTGGCCCTGCAGGCGGGCATCGGCGAGATCGGGGCGAAACGGCGTGATGCGGCGGTCGTAGCTCATGGTTGGCTCCTGGGATGAGCGACTTCTAGGGCGCTGTCCCCTCACAGATCGTCAACATGAAGGCGGGCCTACCCGCCGTAGCGTTCCTTCAGGAGCGCGTGGATGAGTCGGGCGCCCTGCACTTCGCCGCCCTCCGGCCGGCCGGGCTTGGTGGACGCGTTCCAGCCATAGACATCGAAGTGGACGTGAGCCTTCGCGGCGCTCACGAAGCGGCGCAGGAACAGGGCCGCGGTGATCGAACCGCCCATGGGACCGCCGGTGTTGTTCAAGTCCGCCACCTTCGAATCGAGTTGGCTCGTGTAGGGAGCCCAGAGAGGCAGACGCCAGACCGGATCGTTGACGGCCATGCCAACCCTGGCGATGTCGGCGGCGAGTTGATCGTCATCGGTATAGAAGGGCGGCAGTTCGGGTCCGAGCGCAACGCGAGCTGCGCCGGTCAGCGTTGCGAAATCGATGACGAGGTCGGGGCTCTCCTCGTCCGCGAGGGCCAGCGCGTCGCCCAAGATGAGCCGTCCTTCCGCATCCGTGTTGCCGATCTCCACCGTGATTCCCTTTCGGGTCTGCAGCACGTCGCCGGGCCTGAAGGCATTGCCCGCAATGGAATTCTCGACGGCAGGGATCAGGAGCCGCATGCGCACCGGAAGCCCGGATCCCATGATCATGTCGGCGAGGGCCAGCGCAGCCGCGGCTCCGCCCATGTCCTTCTTCATCAGGAGCATGGAGGCGGAGGGCTTGATGTCGAGACCGCCGGTATCGAAGGCCACGCCCTTGCCCACCACCGTGATCTTCGGCGCGTCGGATGCGCCCCAGGTCACGTCAATCAGGCGCGGCGGCGTCGCGGAGGCGCGCCCGACCGCATGGATCATGGGGTAGTTCTGCGCCAGCAGGTCGTCGCCCACGATGCTCGTGAAGGTGGCACCATGGCGATCCGCGAGCTTGCGGGCCGCGGCCTCGATGCCATCGGGTCCGAGATCGTTGGTCGGCGTATTGACGAGGTCGCGGCTGGCGCACACAGCCTCCGCGATGCGCGCCACCTCGCCGCCGTCGACTCCATTCGGAGGCACGAGGCGCACGGCCTTCGTGGGGCGCTTGCGGTAGCGGGTGAAGCTGTAGCCTCCGAGGAGCCAGGCGAGGGTCGCGAGGGTCGGGTCCGGCGGCGTGGTCTCGAAGCGGTACACGCCCTCGGGCAGCAGGGTCACGAGCTTGCCCGGCAGGAAGGGGTCGACCCGCTTGGCGCCGGGCCCGTCGATCCCGAACAGGGCACCGAGAAGGCCGCCCTCCGCATTCGGGAGAAGGCAGAAGGAACCGGACTTGGCCTCGAAGCCCTGAGCCCCGGCAAAGGCGCGGGCCTGGGGAGCAAGGCTGTCGGCGATCCCGGGCCAGGTCTCCTCGGTGACGAGCCAGATCGGGTGTGAGGTCTCGGTGGAGGAGGCGAGCAGGGGGTGCGGCATGGTTCTCGTCGGGGAGGTGAGATCGAGGTGCGGTTATAGGCCCCGGCTCCGAGGTTGTCGCGCGCAATGCGCTTCGCTGTCATTCCGGATGGTTAGCTCAGCCAAGCGTGTCGTGCCGCGAGAGCTTCAGCTGCGCCCGAATGTTGTATCAAGCTAACGCGAGCGGGCTGAGCGGCAGAAAGTGTTGTGGACCCATTCAGGTTCGCCGCCGATAATCCGGCTCAGAGGAGATTTCGATGCGTCAGAGTCTGAAACAATGGCTGGCTGCGGCGTCCGTGCTGCTGGCCGGCGCCACCGGGGCGGCTGCTGAGGAGGGCTTCGCCCGCGCGGCCTCGAACGTTCGGGCCGGGCCGGATTTCGAGTATCCCGTGATCACCGGCGTCGGTCCGGGCGAGCCGGTGTTCGTCTATGGCTGCCTCAGCGATTACAGCTGGTGCGATGTGCGTGCGCGCCGGGTGCGGGGCTGGATGCAGGCCTCACGCATCGAGCTCCTTTATGGCGGCCGCCGCGTCCTGGTCCCCTCTTATGCCCCCCGCATCGGTGTGCCGGTCGTTCGGTTCGACATCGGCACATATTGGGATCGGTACTACCGGGACTACGATTGGTACGACGATCGTTATCGGTATGATCGGCGCTGGAGGGACCGGCCCGATTACCGTCGCCGCGACTACGACGATGATCGCCGCCAACCGCCTCCGGTGGTCCGGGTCCCAACGCCCCAGCCGCAAATCGAGGAGCCCCGTCGCCGGGAGCGCGAGCCCGTCATCATCCCGCGCGGGGTCGAGGAGCCTCGCCGCCCGGTACCGGAGGAGTTCCGCCGTCGCGAGACGGTCGTGCCGCAGCAGCCAAGCTTCGAGCGCCCCCGCGAGGGAGGTGGTTTTGGAGGTGGGTTCGGGGGTGGGCCCCGTGCTGTCGAATCGGCGCCGCCGCGAGCCATCGAGGGTGGGCCCCGGCCGGTCGAAGCGGCACCGCGGGCGCGGGAGGCCCCGCCGGCTCGAAGCGGTTGCGTCCGCGGCGTCGGCGAGACCTGTGAGGGCGCGCCGATCCGCTGACGCCAGACGTTACATCGCTGCCTACGACAAGGAGCCGGAGACCATCCGGCTCCTTTTTTATTCTCCAGCGTGCTTTTCCGTTTTCGTGCCTCGGACGTGCTCCCCAGCGCGGTCGCGCCGAAAGCCGGTCCATCTTTTCTCTCTATTGCGTTGCCTCGCCGAGCGCCTCCGGACCATCCCTGTCGTGCTACCGCTCGGCCGATGCCCGGCTCGTTACCTCCCCGCGTACCCGGGCACGCTTCTTCACGTTCCATTGAGGTTAATGGGTTGGTCCGACCCGCTTTCTTGCCTTAGGGGCAATCCTGTCGCCGGTGTGTTCTTTTGGTGACAGATTGGTAACGGGAAATGAGCTAGACGTTGGGCTCTCCAATGGAGGTTTAACAATGAAGAAGCTTCTACTCTCTTCGGTCGCGCTCATCGGCTTTGCGTCGGTTGCAGTGGCCGCTGACCTGCCCGCCCGCACCATGGCTCCGGCTCCGCTCCCGGTTGTGGCTCCGGTCTTCACCTGGACTGGCTTCTACGCTGGTGTTCACGGCGGCTACATCGGTCACGACTCGAGCGGCACCCTCGTGGCTGTTGGCGCGGGAACCCCG
>DASZAZ010000037.1:0-38375 GCA_035944635.1 Microvirga sp. | reverse complement strand
TTCGCTCTCCCCGAAGTCCTCCAAGATGCTCTCGCCTTCTTCCAGGATGCCATTGATGGCTTGGCAAGTGACACCGCGTGCTGGCTTGCCGAGCAGCTCGAACACCTGCTCCAGGCGCTCGATCTGGCCCTGGGTCTCTTCCCGGTGCGTGACAAAGGCTTGGCGGAGCTCCTCGGCTTCCGCCGCCTTCTCCATGACCTTCAGGTTCCGCAGGATCTTCTTCTCAGCAT
This sequence comes from Microvirga sp., assembly GCA_035944635.1. Lineage (GTDB taxonomy): Bacteria > Pseudomonadota > Alphaproteobacteria > Rhizobiales > Beijerinckiaceae > Microvirga. Next base: position 38,145 of record DASZAZ010000037.1, on the reverse strand, counting down.
AGTAGATGTCCTTAAGCGTGTGGAGGAAGAGGTCGTCCAGCGTCTTCTGCTTGGCAGGCATTGCGATCTCCTGAGTGTGGTTGAACGCTACCTCAACGGGCCTCCCGCACCGACGTTCCTGGGGAGGAAAGTTGATCAAACCATACGGGTGATCACCACTCCCAAACTGGGCCTTATGGTATTGTGAATTATAGTTTTTTCAGGTTGAACCGACCAAGTCAGGAGTGACTGTGGTGAGTCGACCTGATAGCCAGAACCGAGCTGCCCACATCGAACCTGCCATTCAGGCCAAGCTTGGGCGAAGATTGCGTGCTGTCTATCGCGGGTTCACCCGTGAGCCGGTGCCCCTGGACCACATTGAACTTCTGCTCGCCTTGCGCCGTTTTGAGCGGGAGCGACGCAATACCGACAGCGGGGGCAACACTGACCACTAGGGCGCGGCGACCAGACCACCTCCATCTGGTCGTCGAACTGTCATTGTTAGCACAGGAGCTGCCGTCTCCGATCCTGGAGATTAACCCTTTGGCTTTGGCCTGCGCTGCGGTTGCTTGTTGCTCGTCGGAGCTGGTGCCCGAGGGGAGGCAAGACCTGTTCTCAAGCTGCCCTGTTTGCCTGTCAGCCCAAGACGATGGGCCTTGCCGATAACAGCATTGCGGGTCACGCCCCTCCCAAGCTTGTCAGCAATGGTGCGAGCTGTCTGGCCGGAGAGCCACAGGCGCTTGAGGAGCTCCATTCGGGGTTCATCCCACTCTGTGCTCATACCGACGCTCCTGTCCTGATCAGTCTAAGCGCAAGTCGCAGAGGGGTCAGCTTGTAGGCTCCGCCTCCGTTTTGGTTTGGAACCAGCTTTTGATCTTTGCAAAGAGCGGTGTGTCGGGAACAGACGTGGGGCTCGTCGCTGTCGACTGAGCCGCCTCCATTCGGCTCTTGACCTGATCGGTGGGGAAGGGGTCAGCCTGCCGCCCAATAGCCAGGGCGCCTTCAAGTACCTCAAGTCCTTTGTCGAATGGGAAGCGGGTGTAGTCTCGGCGCATGTTCCGGTTGATGTACGCCGCTCGTGCCTTCTCGACCTCTGGGCTATCGGCACAGGCCAGCCGTGTTACATAGGGGAGCAGCCGCTGCCGGTCGTCGTCACAGGCATGGTCATTCAGCAGCATAGCGAAGCGGCAGATCGGGCGCGAGAAGCAGTCCGGCATCTCTTCAGCCGCTCGGATCGGCTTGTACTCGAACCCGGCAGCGACGAGGGCCGCCTCGTTGATGCAGGTGCCGCCGTCCTTGCCGGGGAACGGATGCGACCCTGTCTTGAGCTTCCAGTTCAGGAGGTGATCAAAACCTTCCATGGTGGCCATCCTTGTGGCGCACCCCCACAGGACGAATGTTGATCCTCCCGAACCCCACCTGTCAATCAGCAGCTCCGGCCAAGCTTGCCGATGGTTCGGTTGTCCTGGGACCTTGCGTAGCTGATCGCGCGCCTTGGTCCAGCCACAACCAGCACCGACAAAGGGGATCATCAGGATGAACAGAATTCTGTCCGAATAACCCGTGTGTGCTCTCCCAAGTCGGGCACAGATCCCGGTGTGAGGACATCGCGTCCCGCCGGTCGAGGTACTTGAAAGCTCGAACCGTTCGCGAGGAAGCTCTCGATCTGTCGTAGGGCTGGGTGTTCCGGCAGGTCAGTAACGGCGGAGACACGCGCCCAAGCAATCGTGTGTGTGGTCAAGCGCGCCACGGCTTCTGCTTGAGAGAGGTTGGCAAAGACCGGTGCGATGATGGTATCGAGTGCGTTACGATTCTCGACCCGTCGTGCGTTGTTGGCGAAGCGTGCATCGTCTGTCAGATCGGGTCTGCCGAGAACGCCGTCGCAGAAGCGAGCCCATTCGCCTTGGTGCTGGACCGCAAGAACGATGTCGCCATCTCGGCAAGCATAACGGCTGTAGGGATAGATCGATGCGTGGGACAGGCCATGGCGTCCCGTCGAACGACCCGCGTAGAGCTGATGCAGGAGCGGCACACTCATCCAGTCCGCCATACCGTCAAACATAGCAACCTCAATGGCGCGGCCTCGACCAGTCACGGCTCTGGCGATCAGCGCCTCGAGGATAGCCGCATGGGCGTTCATACCCGTAGCGATATCAGCAATCGACACACCCACTTTTGCGGGTGTGTCCGGCGTCCCCGTCACGGCGCAGATGCCACTCTCGGCCTGCACGAGCATGTCGTAGGCTCGCATGTCGTGGTAGGGAGTGTCCTGCCCATAGCCCACGATGTCCACTACGATCAGGCGTGGGTAGAGTGCCACGAGGTCGGACGCGCCAAGCCCTAGTTTGCGTGTTGCACCAGGGGCGAGATTTTGGACGAAGACATCAGCACGGGCGAGGATCCGGTGCACAAGTGTGACATCAGCCGGATCCTTGAGGTCGAGGACGGCGCTTTCCTTTCCTCGGTTGAGCCATGCGAAATAGGCGCTGACCCCGTGCACGGCTTGGTCGTAGTGACGGGCCGTGTCCCCCTCGGGCCGCTCAATCTTGATCACGCGTGCCCCTGCATCGGCCAAACGAACCGTGCACATCGGAGCGGCCACGGCCTGTTCGGCCGAGACAACGAGAAGCCCGTCGAGCGCTCTCTCCATGTCCACCTCAATAGGAGCGGGGGAGGCCGAGAACGTGCTCGGCGAGATAAGCCAGGATCAAGTTGGTCGAGATGGGCGCCACCTGATAGAGGCGCGTCTCGCGGAACTTGCGCTCAATGTCGTATTCCTCCGCGAAGCCGTAGCCGCCATAGGTCTGAATGCAAGCATTAGCGGCTTCAAACGAGGCATCCGCCGCCAGCATCTTGGCCATGTTAGCCTCTGCGCCGCAGGGCTCGTCAGCCTCGTAGAGGCGAGCCGCCTCCCGGACCATCAACTCGGCCGCCCGCGTATCGGCGTAGGCGCGGGTGAGCGGAAACTGGACGCCCTGGTTCTGACCGATTGGGCGGCCGAAGACATGTCGGCTGCGGGCATAGCCCGTTGCCCGTTCGATGAACCATTTGGCGTCACCGACGCATTCGGCCGCAATTAGGATGCGCTCCGCGTTCATGCCGGACAGGATGTAGCGAAAGCCTTTGCCTTCCTCCCCGATCAGGTTCTCGGCCGGCACCCGCAGCCCGTCGAAGAAAACCTCCGTGGTCGCGTGGTTCATCATTGTGCGAATAGGACTGATCGTGAGACCCCTGCCGAGCGCCTCGCGCATATCGACGATAAACACCGAAAGCCCATCCGTGCGCTTCGCTACAGCGTCCTTGGCGGCGGTGCGGGCGAGGAGGAGCATGAGGTCGGAGTGCTCGGCTCGGCTCGTCCAGACCTTCTGGCCGTCGACCACGTAGTGGGCGCCGTCCCGGCGCGCGGTGGTCCTAATTGAACTGGTGTCCGTGCCCGATGTAGGCTCCGTCACGCCAAAGGCCTGGAGGCGCAGTTCGCCGGATGCAATCCGCGGCAGAAGGCGGCGCTTCTGCTCCTCGGATCCATGCCGCAACAGGGTTCCCATGACGTACATCTGGGCGTGGCACGCTGCCCCGTTGGCCCCAGCGCGCTGGATCTCTTCCAGGATCGCGGCCGCCGCGGAGAGGGGCAAGCCTGCCCCGCCGTAGGCCTCCGGGATTAGCGCGGCAAGGAAGCCGGAACGGGTGAGCGCCTCCACGAACTCACTCGGGTATGCTCTCTCGCGATCAAGACGACGCCAGTACTCGTCCGGAAAGGCCTCGCAGAGCTTGCGGACCGCGTCGCGGATTTCGGGGTGGAAGGCGACCATTAGGCGACGCTATCTCGTGTGGACATGTCGGTTAATTCCCGCACTGCGTCGAAGCTCTAGCACGCCGGCACGACGAGCGCAGCGGACGAGTATAATACTGACCGCAGGCTTTGATATGCAGACGCAGTGTATTGGCGCTGCTTGTCTTCTGTGATCAGATCGCGACTCAAAACGTGGTGTCAGAATCCGTATTTGCACGAGACGGCAATCGCGGTGCAGGCGGCCCCAAGCTAGTATCTCGCAGCCCCACGAACAACAACGAGTGCAGAGAGAGTCGCTCATGACCGCTCATCTTCAGCCGAGAACTGGCAGGAATGCACCCGAGCACGAGACGCCTGCCCAAGATTGGCCTCTCGCCTTGTATCGCGTTCTCAAGGACGTGGGCATTCGGCAGGCGTCCTACGTTCCGGACGCGGGGCATGCGCGTCTGATCGAACTTCTCCATGCGGACTCAGACATCGGCACCACTGTGCTCACTACCGAGGAGGAGGGCGTTGCCCACGGTGCTGGGGCATGGCTTGGCGGCCAACGATCGGTGCTCCTGATGCAGTCGAGCGGGGTTGGCAACTGCATCAACATGATGTCGCTTCTCGCAGCGTGCCGCTTTCCGTTCCTGGCGCTCGTGACGATGCGGGGGGAGTGGGCGGAATTCAATCCTTGGCAGGTCCCCATGAGCCGGGCCACGGAACCCGTCCTCTCAGCCATAGGATTCAAGACGATGCGGGTCGACCGCTCTGAGGAGGTCGCTGACGCCGCTTCTGCAGCCGCAGCCCTCGCCTTTGATTCAGACCAGCCGGTCGCGGTCCTCCTTTCCCAGCGCCTGATCGGCCGCAAACAATGGACGACGAAATGAGCTCGGCGCAGGCGTCCCAAGAGTTCGATCGCCGGGAAGCAGTTCGTGCGCTGCTCACCAATCGGGGCGACATGCTCCTTGTCACCGGGCTCGGTTCCGCGAGCTATGATGCCTTCGCGGCCGGCGATCATGACGGTTCTTTCTACCTTTGGGGCGCTATGGGCGGCGCAGCGCTCGTGGGACTGGGACTTGCTCTAGCCCAGCCGCAGCGCCCAGTCGTGGTGCTGACTGGGGACGGCGAACAGCTGATGGGTCTTGGGGGTCTTGGCACGATTGCGAGCCGCAGGCCTGGCAACTTGAGCCTTGTGGTCCTGGACAACGGCCGCTTCGGCGAGACTGGTATGCAGGTCAGTCATACTGGCTTGGGCCTCGACCTCCACCGAATCGCGGACGCCGCAGGCTTTGCACGCGTGATGGATATTCGTGACATGGCCGATATCGAAGCACTCCGCCGGGATATCGCTGCAGTCACGGGTGGCCCTCGGTTCGCAACACTCCGCATCAGCCCCAACAACCCGGAGCGAGCCCTGCCGCCACGGGATGGCGTCTATCTCAAGAACCGGCTTCGGGCGCATCTGGGGTTCCCAGTGACCTAGCCGATGATCGACTACAGCAGGCCGCGGTCCGCTGGAGATCTATGCCCACGCCTGCCTAGTGCGGCGCTCGAATACCAGAGGTGGATGATGGATAAGATTGGCTTCATTGGCCTGGGTCGCATGGGGCGCCCTATGGCATCAAACCTGCGTCGAAGTGGCTGCGAGATGATCGTCTACGACATCGCACCTGCGGCTACAGAGGTCCTGACCGGCCTCGGGGCTCGCACAGCAAACGGCGTCGCTGGTGTTGCCCAGGTCAGCGACGTGATCTTCACCATGCTCCCGGCCTCCGCAGAGGTGGAAGCTACAATCCTCGGCCCCGACGGCATCCTCGCCAACAGCCGGCCTGGGCAGGTTATTGTGGACATGAGCACGGTCGAGCCGAAGACCACCGACTTGGTCGCCGCTGCTGCGACCGAACGGGGTGTTTCGGTGGTGGACGCACCTGTCGGGCGTCTGGCCGCTCATGCCGACCGGGGCGAGAGCCTGTTCATGGTTGGGGCGTCTGACACGGACTTCCAGCGTATTCTGCCGCTACTGCGAGCCATGGGAACGACTATCCATCATTGCGGTCCGGTCGGAACGGGGATCCGGACGAAACTCGTGAACAACTACCTAGCCATCATCCATTGCCAGCTGAATGCGGAGGCGCTCGCCCTGTCGCAGCGCTTCGGCCTCGATCTGACTAAGACACTGGAGGTCTGCTACGGGACAACGGCGACGAACGGGCAGCTGCGTGTGAACTGGCCCAACAAGGTGCTCGCGGACGACATCGCGCCAGGCTTCACAATCGACCTCGCGCACAAGGACCTCTCGATCATCGTGGCGGCCGCCAACGCGAACAAGGTGCCGGTGCCAATTGCTGCTGCGGCACGGGAGATGTTCTCACTGGCACGAGCCGGGCGCTACGCGGGTTCGGACTTCTCGGCGATGGTCGACGTGCTGTGTGACGCCGCCGGGATCGAAAAGCCCCGGCTCCCGAAAGGATGGAGCCCTGATGGGGGAGCCAAGCCATGAGGCCCAACGATCAGGTGGCGAGCATCACAGGCACCGCTCAGGGTATTAGGACAGCTTGTGCGGAACGCTTCCTTGACGACCGCGCGAGCCGCTGTCGCCGAGATTAACGCGGAGCGGCACGACAAGACTGCTGACGCACTGAAGGGGCGGGGCCTCATCCCGGTCAGCACTTTCAAACGACGAGTCTCTTCTAGGCTGCCGCCAGCGAGGCCTTTGCACGTTGATGAATTCATGAAGGTCGCAGACTCCTTTCGTCTACGACTTCCTCGGGCGGATGAGCGCGTTCGAGCGTACCGTGGAGAGAGGTCAGGCCCGCATTGATTATCACGGCGGAGGTCATCGTGCTCGACTCCTTCTTGCTTGCCCTTGCCCTCAAGATGGTTACGAGCGCCGCCATCGTGGTAGCTGCTTCGCTCATCGTCGAGCGCGCCGGACCGTTCCTCGGGGCGATGATCGCCACGCTTCCGGTCTCGGCTGGGCCAGCTTACGTCTTCCTAGCCTACGAACACGGCCCAGCCTTTATCGAACGGAGCAGTCTCGCCAGCCTCGTCGTGAACGCCGCCACGGCCGGTTTCATTGCCGTTTACGCGGCGCTCGCGCAACGGCACCGCCTCCTAGTCAGCCTCGGCGCAGCGATCGCCTTCTGGCTGGCTTCCGCTTGGCTGGCGAGTCGCATCGCGTGGTCGCTCACGGGTGCCATTGCGCTCAATGCGGTGGCTTATGGGGGAGCAATCTTCGCAACCCGCCGCTTCCTCAAGACGACGGTCCGGGTACCGAGCCGGTCAACACCCTGGTGGGCGGTCGCCGCTCGGGCCGTTAGCGTGATGACGCTCGTGGCGGTGGTGATCGCGGTCGGCCGCCTGATCGGACCGCAGGCCGCCGGAGTCGCTGCTCTAATGCCTGTGGTGATGACGAGTCTTGCCCTTGTCCTTCACCCTAGCATTGGCGGTCCGGCCGCGGCGACCGTGATGGTGAACGCCCTTGTCGGCATGATTGGCTTCACGGCAGCGATTGTAGTCCTGCACCTCACAAGCGTTCCCTTTGGATCGGTCGCAGCGCTGACGGGGGCTTTGGCAACCTGCCTGCTATGGAATGGGGGGCTCACCGTGCGGCGCCGCTGGCTTGCCGCGCCTTAGGGTAGTTCGCTCGCGAAGAAAAGTAGCGTCCGGCGGGTCCCCGGTGCGCCGACGCCTCTGTTCCGGCGGGCGCGCCGGCCGGGGCTGCTCCCGGCCGACGGGCTCGCTCCGGCGCCGCCCTATTGCTTGATGCTGAGGCCGAGCGGCTTGCCGATCTTCTCGTTCCACACCGCGACGCAGGCCGTGCCGCAGCGCTGCGCAAAGGATGGGAGGATCGCCTTCTCGAGTGCCTCCTTGCGGAGCGCCTCGTCGGCCGGCGTAACCGCGACGAGCTTCATCGCCGCTGGCTGGCCTTCGGGGCAGGAGCCGGTACCCGTGTTACAGTTGATGCCAGTCTGGGTCTCGGTCTTGGCCTGCTCGAAAATCGACGTCTCGAGGGTGCGGACCTGCGTCTCAAGGAATTGCTGCACCTTGGGATCGAGGCCGCGCCACCACGTCAGGTTCGCGAGATGCGCTACGAGTCCGAAGTTCACGGGTAGGGGCGAGATGTGCGTGGCAGCCTCGTGCCACTTCGAACGGTAGCCGGAGAGCGCGCCGGTGATTGCGCAATCCACAACGCCGCGGGCGAGCGCCGGCTGTACCTCGGCGAAGGCGATAGTGAGTGGCGAGGCGCCCAGATGCTGCACGAAGGCCTGCTGGGAGGCCCCGGAGGCGCGGATCTTACGCCCCTTGAGGTCCGCGATGGACTGGAACGGTGCCCGGCAATACATCACCTGGGCCTGATAGGTGCCGAAGCCCAGGAGTTTGATGTTGTGGGTTTTCTCCAGGAACTCCGCGAACGCCGGCCGGAACTCGTTCGAGACCTTTTGGAGCTCCTCCACCGAGCCCACGAGCCCGACAAGGTCGGCGGCCTCGTTCATGGGCACTTCGCCCGAGTTGTAGTTCAGCACCGTGGAGGCAAACTGAATTGTTCCGGTCGACACGAGACGGAAGATCTCCGGCCCCTTGAATCCGAGCTCCGTGAAAGGCTTCACTTGCACCTTCACGGCGCCGCCGGATTCCTTCGGGATCGTCTCGTTCCAGAACGGCACCTCGCGGTTGGTATACATCGAGAGATTGCCGATGCTGCCCACGACGTTGAACTGCGTGGGCGGCAGGCCGGCCGTCTGGGCGAGCGCGCCGCTCGTGAAAAGCGCGGACAATGTCAGGGCTGCCGTGAACGTCTTCATCAGTTCCTCCTCGTGGATGGCCGGCCTCAGGCCTGGCTCCGGGGTTCAAGCTCGTGGATGGCCGGGTTCATAAGCCGGCCTTGGGGTTCAGGATCGTGGGAAGCCAGAGGGCGAGGCCGGGAAAGGCGATCAGAAGCGCGATCATCACCAGCATCGCGCCCACGAAGGGCAGCGAGCCGAGGCAGAGCTCCCAAAACGGCCCACGCCGCCGCACAGCCTGCACGACGTAGAGGTTGAGCCCCACGGGTGGCGTGATAAGCGCCGCCTCCATCAGGATCACAAAGACGATGCCCCACCAGATCGGGCTGTATCCGAGCGCCGTCAGCACGGGCACGACCACGGGCGTCGTGGCGATCATCATGGAGAGCGTTTCCATGAAACAGCCGAGGAGGAGGTAGAACGCGATGATGGCGACCAGCATCGCGAGTGGCGACCAGCCGAGGCCGAGAACGAGGTCGGTGATCGTCTTGATGAGGCCGACCGAGACCATCACGAAATTGAGGAAGAACGCCGCGATGACGATCAGCATCACCATGCAAGTGGTCCGCACGGTGCCCTCGAAGGCACGTAGCAGGACCGGCAGCGTGAACTGGCCGTTAGCGGCCACAAGTCCTAGAGTTGCCACCAGCCCGAGCGCTGCGGCTTCCGTGGGTGTCGCAAGGCCGGCATAGATCGATCCGACCACCACCAAAAAGAGCCCAAGCGGCGGCAGCAGGTGGATGAGGCCGGCGATGCGTTGCGCCCAGAGCCCCTCCCGCGGCAGCGGCGGACCGCTCCAGGCCGGTCGCCACAGGCATAAGGCGAGGACCATAAGGGAGAACAGACCGGCGAGCAGGAAGCCGGGGATGAAGCCTGCCGCGTAGAGGTCGGCCACGGAGGTGTCAGTAAGGACCGCATAGATGATCATGTTGATAGAGGGCGGGATCAGGATCCCGAGCGTGCCTCCGGCCGCGATAGAGCCGAGGAAGAGCGGGCGGTTGTAGCCGCCCCGCTCCATGCTAGGCAGCGCCACGGTCCCAATCGTCGCGGCCGTTGCCACCGAGGAGCCCGAGGTGGCGGCGAAGATCGCGCTCGCTGCAATGTTGGTGTGGATGAGCCGGCCCGGCACGTTATTGAACCAGGGCGTGAGCGCCTGGAACAAGCGCTCGCTCAAGCCTGAGCGGTGCATGAGCTCGCCCATCATGATGAACATGGGTGCCGCGATAAGGATGAAATCGTTCGAGGAGTTCCAGGCCAGCTCCCCGAGCGCCCCCGTCATCGGGAAGAACGCGTAGCGCGCTGAGAGGGCGTACCCGAGGAGGCCGAGCGCGGCGGCGATCGGCAGGCTCAAGGCCACGAAACCGATTAGTGAGGTGAGCGCGAAAGGTATCATGGACGCGGCCCGTCCGCTGAGACGGCCGCAATCCCTGCCTGCTCGATTTCCTCGGTGACCCGCAAGCTGCCGATCGTGGCATCGAAGCCGGCGACGTCCCCGCGCGCTAGGCGAATTAAGGCCTGGATAGGCACGATCACGGCCATGGCGGCAAACCAGAAAAGGCCGACCCACCAGATGCCCTGCGGGAGTACCATCGGGACCTGTAGCGACGAGACCGACTTGGCATTCATCGCATGGGACTGGGCCAGCGTGCCCCAACAATACCAGGCGAGCGCAAGCGCGATAAGGGCAAGCGCAAGGGAGGCAAGAATGTCGCAGGCGCGCCGGACTGGGCGCGGCACAAGGTCGAGGACGATGTCGACGCGGATGTTGGCCTTCGAGGTCACTGTGAAGGCGAGCCCCAGGCCGATCGCTGCGGCGAGCGCGTAGCCGGAGAGTTCGAAGCTTTCGATCACGCCCCGGCGCAGGATCGTGCGTGTCACCACGTCGAGAGTGATTAGAAAACCGCATCCGAACAGGATAAAGGCGCCGGCAATCCAGGCCAGAATGCGGGAGATCCGTTGTGGCAGCGGCTCGTCGAGAAGGAGCCGCTCGCCTGCGGTGCGGGCGGCTCGTTGCGGCAGCGGTTCGCTGGCGAGATGAGGCGCGCTCATGCGGCGTCACCTCCCGCATAAGCCACCGCGCCATCCAAGGTCACGTAGCCGTCCGCAAGGTCGGCGGCGAGCGCCGCCGGATCGCGCCCGCGTGGGTCACCGTGGCCGCCGCCGCCTGGTGTCTCCATGCTGATCACGTCCCCCCGGCGCAGCTCGAAACCGATCACCTTTGGGGGCAAGTCCCGAGCGATGCCATTGCGGGTGACGGTGAGGCGGCCGCCCCGGCCGGGCAGGCCGCCGTCGAGGCCGTAGGGGCGCGACGTGAAGGCGTCGAAGCTGGCGTTGAAAAGCCCACGCTCCGCCTCGAAGCGCCAGGACCGGACAAGGCCGAGGCCACCGCGGTGGCGTCCTGCGCCCCCGGAATCCGGCACGAAGCCGTAGAATTCGAAGCGGAGGGGGAAGAGGGCTTCGATCATCTCGATCGGCGCGTTCTGGCCGTTGTGGAAGCCAGCAGCGAGCCCTGAGGGCCCGTCGCCCTGTGGGTGCCCGCCCCAACCGCCGATCTCGGCGTCGAAATACACCTGCCGGCGCCCGTCCCCGTGCAGGATGTTGACCGCGTGGTTGAATGTCACGCCGTAATAGGAGGCCGGGATACGCTCCGGTACCGCTGCCGCAAAGGCCTTCAAGGTCGCGGTCGCAATCCTGTGGCCTGTCAGCATGCGCATGGAGACTGGAGCCGGTGCCCGGGCGTTCACGAGAGAGCCCTCGGGTGCGACGACCCGGACAGGCCGATAGCAACCCGAATTGGCAACGGCCGCGACGCCGCTTGCCGCGATGGCCGCGTAGTAGGCTGCAGACTTCGTTGAGGCGAGCGTGCAGTTGATCGGCCCTGCGGCCTGCGGCGAGGAGCCCGTGAAGTCGATTGTGAGGCTGTCCCCCTCGACCGTCAGTGCCACCGCAATGCGCTTTTGCCCCTCCTCGATGCCATCGCCGTCGACGAAATCCTCCGCCTCGTATCGCCCGTCCGGCAGGGCCGCGATGGCGGCACGCATGGCACGCTCGGAATGGTCGAGGATCGCCTCGCCGACTTCGTCGAGCAGCGCGGCGCCGTAGCGCGCCGCAAGCGCGCGGACCGAGCGCGCGCCAACTTCGAGCGCGGCAATCTGGGACAGGAAGTCACCCCGGAAGGTCTCGGGGTCGCGGACGTTCTGGAGGATGAACGCCATGACGTCGTCGCGCAGGCGCCCACCCTCTGCGATGCGGATCGGGGGCACCCGCAGACCCTCCTGGAACACTTCAATGGCCCTGGCATTGTAGCCACCGGCGGCGCCCCCGCCCACGTCCACATGGTGGATGAGCGCGCACGTAATGGCGATGCGCCGGTCGCCGACAAACACAGGCTTGAAGGCCAGGAAGTCCGGCAGGTGCTGGCCGCCGCAATAGGGGTCGTTGGTTACGACCACGTCGCCGTCTCGCCATTCCTCGAGCGGAATGTGACGGGTGATTACCTCCTGGAGACAGAGTTCCATCGAGTTGAGATGGACCGGCATGCGCGCGGCCTGAGCGATGTTGCGGCCTCGCCCGTCGAAGACGGCGGTTGAATAATCGAGGAGCTCGCGCACCGTTGTGGAGCGGCTCGTGCGCCACACCGTGATCGACATTTCCTCCGCGGCTGCCACGAGCGCGTGGCTGACGATCTCGAGCAGGACCGGATCAACCGCGCTCATGGGCACACGCTCCCGCTGGCTATGATGAGCGCGGCCCAGACCGCGAAGCCCCTCACGGTGACACGCTCCCGCGCGTCGCCGTGATGTGGCCGGTTTCGGTCAGGGATACGCTCCAGCCCTCCGGCACGATCATAGTGGTATAGGATTGTTCGATAACGGTCGGCCCTTCAAGGCGCGCCCCGCGCCCGAGGTCGAGTTGAGCATAGAACGGCACCTGGCGCCAAGCACCCGCGGTGTAGAACGGCCGCACCGCCCGCGGATGGGGCAGGCTTCCCGACATCAGGGCTGCCTCACGGAGCTCACCGAGACCGCCTACCGCCGAAAGGCGCAAGGTGACGACCTCGACGGTCTCGTCTGGATCATCGAACGAGAAACGCTGCCGGTGAAGCGCGTGGAAATCGGCTGCGAGGCTCGACGGCTCAATGGTCCCATCAGGTATCGGCACGACAAGTTCGAAGGCCTGCCCGCGGTAACGCATGTCTGCCGACAAGGTGAAGCGCCGGGCCGCGGGCAGGATCCCGTCGGCCTCCAAGCGACGCTCGCCCTCACGCCGCAGCTCCGCAGCGATCGAGGCGATGGCGTCCCCAGTCGCTGGACTGAGCGGCAGGATGGAGGTGCGGGCGAAATCGTGAACAACGTCGGACATCAGGATGCCGTGCGCCGAGAAGGTCGAGGGATTACGCGGGAAGATCACCCGGTTGATCCCGAGTTCCTCCGCGACCTCGGCGGCGTGGAGGCCGCCGGCGCCCCCAAAGGACATCAGCACGAAATCGCGCGGATCGAGGCCGCGCTCGAACAGGCTGAGGCGGATGGCGGTGGCGAGCTTCGAGACCACTACGGCGAGCACACCCTCCGCCATGTCCTCTACGGAGCGTCCGAGGGGTGCCGCAACGCGGGTCTCCAGGGCCGCGCGGGCACCCTCTACGTCGAGCGGCAGAGCGCCGCCGAGGAACGTCTCCGGATCGAGGCGGCCGAGCACCACGTTGGCGTCGGTGACAGTCGGCTCAAAGCCGCCGCGGCGGTAACAGACGGGCCCAGGCTGCGCACCCGCCGAACGCGGCCCCACATTGAGCCGGCCGCCCTCGTCCACGAATACGATTGACCCGCCGCCGGCGCCGATGGTGCGCATGTCGACCATGGGCAGACGCACCGGCAGCCCATCCACCTCGCCCTGGGTGACAGTCGCCCGGCGGCCGTCCTGGATGAGCGAAATGTCGTAGCTCGTGCCGCCCATGTCGACCGCGACGACGTTCGCCTGCCCGAGCTCCGCGGCGACCCGCTCGGCCGCGAGCACCCCGCCTGCCGGGCCGGAGAGGAGGAGCTTTGCGGGCGCGATGCCCGCGGATTCGGGTGAGGTCGCGCCGCCGTTCGACTGCACGAGATAGAGCGGCGCCCGTAGGCCGCGACCGCGCCGGCGCGCGTCAAGTCGGTCGAGATAGCCCCGCACGACCGGCATCAGCAGCGCGTTCAGGACGGTCGTCGACGTGCGCTCGAACTCGCGGATCTCCGGACTGACCTCGTGGGAGCACGACACCATCAGGTTTGGGTCGGCGGCGAGCAGCCGGTCGCGAACCAGGCGCTCGTGCGCCGGATTGGCATAGGCGTGGAGGAGCGCCACCGCGACGACCCGGATGCCATCAGTGCAGATTCGCTCCAGCGCCGCATCGATTCCCGTGGGGTCTAAGGGCTTGATCACCGCGCCGTCGGCTCCGATGCGCTCCTGCACCCCGAAGCGGCGCCGGCGTGGAACGAGGAGCGCGCGCGGCTCAGGCCTGAGGCCGTACACGTCGTGCCGCGCATGGCGGCCGATCTCGAGCACGTCCTCGAAGCCCGCGGTGGTGATCAGCGCGCCCTCGGGAAGATTCCGGGTCAGGACGGCGTTGGTCGCGATGGTGGTGCCGTGCAGGAGGAAGCTGACGTCCTCGACCGCAAAGCCGAACCGCTCTGCCGCTCCGTCGATCGCATTCATCAATCCGATGGACGGGTCCTCGGGCGTGGTCGGCACCTTAAAGGCCCAAGCGGTTCCGGTGGCTGGCTCGAAGACCTCGAGGTCGGTGAAGGTCCCGCCGATGTCGACGGCGATACGCAGAGCGGGGCGAGTCATCAGTGGGAGCAATCTAACATGAGGCGCTATTCAAAGCCGACCGCTAGCGGAAATGCAAACCCCGTGCCGGCCAACCCTCTGGCTCTCAGACTGTGGCCTGCCGTCCATTGGATGGTTGATCGGTGGCCTTTGCGAGCGCCTGCCAAGCGCGGGCGAAGGTCCCCGTAAAAGAAGCCCAATCGATGCTCCTGAACGCAGCTCAGAGGAAAACCATGATCCGCGTGCTTGAGCGCGGCGCAGAGACACAGGCCTTGGCCAGCGGCCTTGCGACACCGACCCGCCGGGATCGCGCCTAGCGCTTCATCACGATCGTGGCCACGGCGACATCCCCCGATCGCACATCGACCAGCATGGACGACATCCCGTCGATGCGGAGCGCGCCGTCGGCCGGCAGCGAAAAGGCCTCGCCGTTCAGGACGACCTCGGCTGATCCGACGGGGGCATAAATCACCACCGTATCGGCGTGGACCGACATGGATCCGGCTCCGGCCATGAAGGTGAGATCGATGTCGGCCCGCGCCCGATCCGCCATGAGGTTGAGCACCCCAACCGGCCCAGCTTGGAGCTCGCTATCAATTACCCATTCGCCGGGAAAGCGCACGGGACGCATGGGTCCGCGCACATCAATGGCGGGTGCACCGGTAGGCTTGAGGCGCAGCCCACGCCCTTCGATCACCGCCAAGATGCGGTCGATCCCGGACAGGTCGGAAAAGGGGCCCGGACGCTCGATGCGCGTGCGCCCAAGTCGCCACGTCATGCCCGACCAACTCGCCGCCTCCGATTCCGTCGGAAAGACGCCCGTGATGTCGACGGTGATGCCCCGGCCGTTCTTCCAGAGCACGCGGCGATAAGAGGCAGGGTCGAGGCGCAGAGCTCCAACATGGCTGTTCGACATGGCTTCTTACCGTGGGCTCCAACTGCTGACGGGCACCTTCCTCGGCTGCTTGGTAGAGAATGTCGAGGACCGTCTACTTAGAGACGAGCCGCATTTCGCGTTCAGGAAGGCGGCTCGCTATAACAGAAAACCCCTCACGTCGGCAGGCCCTGCTAGGCCGGCAGCCCAATGTAGGCAGATGCGCATAAGCGATGGTGGTGGGCGTCAAGCTCCGGATTATGCTCCGTGGGCGAACGCAATGCTGGCGCAAAACCGGACTGACATAGGTTAGTGCGACGAGCCGGTGATGACATAGTGCTATTTTGCCGTCTCACCATGATGTATACGGGGCCGATGGGGGATTTAAAGAAACAAAGGCGGGCGAACCGTCAGCAGGTGGCTGCATTGCCGCTAAGCTATGACGAGGCCGGACGCGTTCAGGTTCTGCTCGTGACCTCGCGCGATACGGGCCGCTGGGTGCTGCCGAAGGGATGGCTCATGAAAGGCAAGAAGCCCCACCGGGCTGCTGAGCAGGAGGCCTATGAAGAGGCAGGGCTGATCGGCAAGGTTTGCAAGGTGCCTCTGGGCACGTACTCTTATGAGAAGCGGCTCTGGACCGGCTCATCCGTGCCCTGCAAGGTCACTGTGTTCCCATTGCGGGTCGAGCATCACCGCGATCGCTGGCCTGAGATGAACGAGCGTGAGCGGCGCTGGTTTAGCCCCGACGAGGCGGCGCTCGTAGTAGCAGAAGACGGCCTGCGACATCTCCTTCGGACGGTTACACAGTAGCCCTAGTCAACATTGCCTTCCGCTGGCCGGACATTCCTTCACGGTGTCGGACGCCCACACAGGCAGCATCCGTTTCAGGCGCTACTGCATAGGTCGACAGAGGTACAAGGCGGTGGTACAATCGCTACCGATAGGGTTCTTCTAACTCCTTGATTTTGTTTCTGTTCGCCCGCGAAGTGCCCAATCCTCTCCAAGATGCCAACATCGGACTAAGTCATTGATCCGTAACCCGCTATGAGCCTAGCCTGTTCGAAGCTGCTGGGGTGGTACACGAGGGTGGTACATTCAGTCTCGTGCTAACGGTGCGGAACTATAAGTCTCCCTGCAGGCGACCTGCTAGCCACCGTCGAACGCTCTAGCTATCATCAACAGAAGCCTCGAGGTGCCCTAACCGGTGCATGGCACCTCGATCCGACTTGAGCCGAAAAGACGAACTCGCGAGACATGCATCTGGAGCCGTTCCCAGAGCTTGTCCTTTCTCGCTGCTATGCTTTCAGAGATCACATGCTCCGTGCGCTGCTCCCATTCCTTACCGCACTCCTCTTCTTGAACACGTCGGTTCTTAGCGCGGATCAATCCATTCGTGTCGGGCTTCTGAAGTTCGGGACCGTGGCCTGGGAGATCGAGACCATAGCCCGCCACCGTCTCGACCGCGCGCGAGCCATCACGGTCACCGCGGTCGAGTTCGCCACCAACGAGGCCGCAAAGGTGGCCCTGCAGGCCGACGCGGTGGACGTCATCGTGACGGACTGGCCTTGGGTGGCGCGGCAGCGGGCCGAGGGAGCCGATTTCAGCTTCGTGCCCTATTCCAAGGCTGTGGGCTCCCTCGTCGTGCCCAGGGGCTCCACGATCGACGGCCTGGCGGCCCTGCGGGGCAAGCGCATTGGAGTGGTGGGCGGGCCGCTCGACAAGAGCTGGATTTTGCTGCGAGCACTGTCCCGACGGGAGCTCGGCCAGGATCTTGCTGAGATAGCCGAGCCGGTGTTCGGCGCGCCGCCGCTCCTGAACGAAGAGCTCGCGCGCGGGCGCATCGATGCGGTGCTGACCTACTGGCACTATGCGGCCAGGCTTGAAGCAGCCGGCGCGAGGCCCCTCCTCTCCGTAGCCGAGATCATCCGCCGCCTCGGTATCGAGGCGGAAGTCCCGATGCTGGGATACGCGTTCCGCGGGGAATGGGCAGCTCGCAACGGGGAGGCAATCCAGGCCTTTGTGGCGGCATCCCAAGCCGCCAAGGAGCGTCTGGCGGGATCGCAGCAGGAGTGGACGGCGCTCGCACCCCTCGTCGGCTCCAACGACGAAGGCGTTCTTTCCGCTCTCCGCGCCGGCTACGCCGCAGGGGTACCGAAACGGTGGGGCGAGGCGGAGCGCCAGGCAGCGGCGGACCTCTACGCCATCCTGGCTCAACTCGGTGGCGAGCGCCTTGTCGGCCGCGCTCGCAGCCTCGATCCGGCGACGTTCTCGCCCCTCATCTCGTACTGAGGCGGTGGCCGCGTTGCCTCTTGCTACCGACCGCTGGCAGAGGGCGGCATCGCTCCTCCTCCTGGTTGCGCTGTGGTCCGCATCCGCTGCCCTGGCGGACAGCCGTCTGTTTCCCGGTCCTGGGTCCGTGCTGCAAAGCCTTGCCGCAGAAATGCGGGATGGAGACCTGCTCCCGCATCTCGGCATCACGCTAGCCCGCGTTGCCGTGAGCTTCGTGATCGCCATGGTGCTCGGCACGATGCTCGGGTTTGCTCTCGGCCGCCTCCCGTGGCTCGATCGGTGGATCCATCCATGGGTGGTGATCCTCCTCAACGTGCCGGCGCTCGTGGTCATCATCCTCACCTATGTGTGGCTTGGCCTCGTCGAGACCGCCCTGCTGGTGGCAGTCGCCGCCAACAAGATCCCGAATGTCGCCGTCACCCTGCGCGAGGGCGCGCGGACACTCGACCGTGATTACGAGGAGGTCGCGCAGGTCTACCGGCTTGGGCCCTGGACCAAGCTTCGCGAGATCGTGGTCCCGCAACTCGCGCCCTATCTTCTCGCAGCGGCCCGCAACGGCCTTGCGCTCATCTGGAAGATCGTGCTCGTTGTGGAGTTGCTCGGTCGATCGAGCGGAGTGGGCTTTCAACTCCAGGCCTACTTCCAGCTCTTCGACGTGGCGCGGGTAGTCGCCTACGCGGCGGCCTTCGTGGCTTGCGTCCTCCTCGTGGAAGCCCTCATCTTCACACCTCTGGAGCGACGGATGGCGAGGTGGCGGCGGTGAGCCGAGGAGCGCAACTCTCAAGACCCCCATGGCAATGACGGGCGTCGGGATCACGGTGGGTCGGAAGGTCTTCCCGGCACAGGGAGGCGCGCCGGCCCGCCTGCTGTTCGAGAACCTCGATCTCGCCCTCGCGCCCGGAGAGGTGTGTGCGGTCGTGGGCCCCTCGGGCGTGGGCAAGACGACCCTTCTTCAGATCACGGCGGGTCTCGATCGCGCCTACGACGGCACGGTGACGGGCCGGCCTGCGCGCATCGGCTATCACTTTCAATCGCCTCGCCTCCTGCCCTGGCGGACCGCACGGGAGAACCTAGAGCTCGTGCTGCCTGGGCGACCGGACGATGCATTGGCTTGGCTCGACCGCGTCGGCCTTGCAGAGGCCGCCGAGGTCTATCCGCAGCGCCTGTCCCTCGGTATGGCGCGGCGGGTCTCTCTCGCACGGGCGCTCGCGATCGAGCCGCAGCTCCTCCTGCTCGACGAGCCTTTCGCCGCCCTCGACGAAGCGACCGCCGAAGCCATGCAACGCGTCGTAGCCCGCGAACTGGCGCGCCTGCGGCCGACCACGCTTCTCGTCACCCATCATTGGCCCGAAGCCGCAGCTCTCGCCGACCGCGTGATCACCCTAGAGGGCTCGCCTGCGCGCATCGTCGACGACCACCCGCTCGTCCGCTCGAGGGCAGCGGAGTGAGGGTCCTCCTTCTCCTTCTACTTGCCCTCATGAGCGCCCCGGCTCTAGCGGAGGGCTCCATCACGATCGGCTTCATCGGGCAGGATCGCCCACCGGTCCGGCCGGTCTCGCCCCTAAACCGCGAGATCCGTGATGAGGGGCTGATGGGCGCGCGCCTCGGGCTTGCCGATACCGCCACAACCGGGCGTTTCATGGGGCAAGCCTTCACCCTCGCAGAGCGAGCCCTTCGGGCCGGGGACGATGCTGCGCAGGCCGCTCGCCTGTTCCGAGATCAAGGCACCCGGCTCGTGGTGGCCGACCTCGATGCGCCCGCTCTCCTTGCCTTCGCCTCCGCACCAGAGGCGCGCGATCTCTTGATTCTTAACAGCCGCGCACCGGACGATGACCTGCGCCACGAGGCCTGCCGCGCCAACGTCCTGCACGTCGTCCCGAGCCGCGCCATGGTGGCGGATGCCCTAGCTCAGTATCTCGTCTTTAAGCGCTGGCGCCGGTGGTTTCTCGTGGTCGGGCCCGAGCCTGGCGACAAGCTGTTTGCCGATGCCGTCCGCCGTGCCGCGAAGCGGTTCGGGGCCGAGATCGCAATCGAGAAGGCCTGGACCTTCCGGCCCGGCAATGCCCGGACCGATACGGGGCATGTGACCCTGCAGACGGAGATCCCAGCGCTGTCGCAGAGCCCCGACCATGACGTGCTCGTCGTGGCCGACGAGGCGGACGCGTTCGGCGAATACCTCCCCGGCCGCACGGCGCGGCCCCGCCCCGTCGCCGGTACCCATGGACTCGTGGCGACAGGCTTCAGCCCCGTCACCGAGCAATGGGGCACCACCCAGCTTCACGCCCGCTTCGAGCGTCTGGCAGGGCGGCGCATGGGGCTAGCGGATTATGCAGCCTGGGCCGCCGTGCGCTCGATCGGCGAGGCCGCTATTCGCGCCAGGAGTAGCGATCCCGCCGCCATCGCGGCGTACATGCGCGGACCGGATTTCCTGCTCGCCGGCTTCAAGGGGCAGGGTCAAAGCTTCCGTGCCTGGGATGGGCAGATGCGCCAGCCGATCCTGATTGCCGGCCCCCGCATGCTCGTATCGGTTTCGCCCCAGCCGGGTTTTCTGCACAGAGGCTCCGAACTCGATACCTTAGGGGTTGACCGCGAGGAAAGCCGATGCCGCTTCTGATCGTCCTGCTCTTGCTCGTTGCCGCTGCCGGACCCGCCGGGGCCGAAACTGTCTACGTGTCGAACGAACAAGACAACACGGTGTCGGTGATCGATGGCGCGACGCTTGCGGTCGCAGCGACGATCCCGGTCGGACGCCGTCCGCGGGGCATCGCTCTCTCTGCGGACCGGCGTCAGCTCTATGTGGCTGTGGGCGACGACAACAGGATCGACGTAATCGATCTCGCGACGCAGCGGGTGACGGGCTCGCTTCCCTCTGGCGAGGATCCGGAGCTCTTCGTTCTGCACCCGGACGGGCGCAGGCTGTTCGTCGCCAACGAGAACGACAACATGGTGTCGGTCGTGGACATCCCCGAGCGCCGCATCCTCGCCGAGGTGGAGGTGGGCGTCGAACCCGAGGGGATGGGCGTGAGCCCGGACGGGCGGATTGTGGTGAACACCTCCGAGACCACCAGCATGCTGCACGTAATCGACGGGGCGACCCTCGAACTCGTCGACAACGTGCTGGTCGATACCCGTCCCCGCGTCGCGCAGGTGTCGGCCGACAACCGGCGGATCTGGGTCTCGTCGGAGCTGCGGGGCTCGGTGGCGGTGTTCGATGCCGGCAGCCGCGAGCCTCTGGCGAAGATTGGCTTCCAGGTCCCGGGCGTTTCGAGCGAGCTCGTTCAAGCGGTCGGCATCCAGCTTACCCGCGACGGCCGGCGGGCCTATGTGGCGCTGGGGCCTTCGAATCGCGTCGCTGAGATCGACGCGCAAAGCTTCAAGGTGCTGCGCCTCTACCTCGTCGGGCAACGGGTCTGGCACATCGCGCTGTCCCCGGACGAGCGCCGGCTCTACAGCGCCAATGGCAATTCGAGCGATGTATCGGTGATCGACCTGGAACGGGGGGACGTGATCAAGTCGATCGGCGTCGGGCGCTCCCCCTGGGGGCTCGTCGTCGCGCCGTGACTGCCCTGTCCGTCGAACGCCTGAGCCATCGCTTCGGGACAAGGCAGGTCTTGGAGGCGGTGGAGTTCGCCCTCGCCCCAGGCTCCTTCACGGTGCTGCTCGGACCCAACGGTGCTGGCAAGACCACCCTGGTTTCGCTGGCAAGCGGTCTCTATGCCGCCCAAACAGGAGACATCCGCATCTTCGGGCATGACATCCGCCGCGAGCCCCTTCATGCTCTGGCGAAGCTCGGGGTGATCTTTCAGGCGCCGACCCTCGACCTTGATCTGACCATTTCCGAAAATCTCGCCTATCACGGCGCGCTGCATGGTCTGACCCGAACGATCGCCCTGGCGCGCGGACGCGCGGAGTTGGATCGCCTCGACATGGCGGATCGGCTTGATGACGCCGTGCGCTCCCTCTCGGGCGGCCTGCGGCGGCGGGTGGAGGTGGCCCGCGCCCTCCTCCACGAGCCGCGTCTGCTGATCGTCGACGAGGGCACAGTGGGTTTGGATGTCGCCTCCCGTCGCACGCTTCTAGCGCATGGGCGGGCGCTCTGCCGCGAACGGGGGGTGAGCGTTCTTTGGGTCACGCATCTTCTCGACGAGGTCGAGCCCGACGATGCATTGATGGTGCTGCACGCGGGCGGGCTGCGCTGGCTCGGGCCTGCATCGGACCTGTCCGGCACCGAGCCCCTTCAGACGGCGTTCTTGCGCCTCACGGGCGGCGCATGAGAACGCGCCACGCCCTTCGAGCGCTTGCGGGCATCACGCGCCGGGAAACCCTGCGCCTCGTGCGGCAACCCGGGCGGCTTGCCTCCGCGATCGTGCGGCCCCTCGTGTGGCTTGGGCTTTTCGCGGCAGGCTTTCGCGCCGTGCTCGGGCTTTCGACGATCCCGCCTTATGAGACCTACATCCTCTACGAGGTTTACATCGTCCCGGGTTTGGCCGCGATGATGCTGCTCTTCCATGGGATGCAAAGCTCGCTCGCCATGGTCTACGACCGCGAGATGGGCTCCATGCGTGTGCTCTTGACGGCGCCACTGCCCCGCTGGTGGCTTCTGACCGCCCGGCTGATCGCCAATACGGTCGCCGCGCTCCCGCTTGTCTATCTTTTCCTCGTCATCGCGCGGTTTTGGGGTGTGCGCCCGCCGGCCTTGGGTTACGTCGCGGTGCTACCCGCCCTGGCACTGGCCGGCCTGATGCTCGGCGCCGTCGGTCTCGCCCTCTCGTCGCTGATCCGCCAGCTCGAGAACTTCGCGGGCGTCATGAACTTCGTGATCTTCCCGATGTTCTTCGCCTCCACGGCGCTCTATCCCCTGTGGCGCCTCGACGAGGTGAACCCCGCTTTGGGGCTCCTCGCGCAGGCTAACCCTTTCACGCATGCCGCGGAGCTGATCCGCTTCGCGCTCTACCTGCGCTTCGAGCCGGTGGCCTGCGCCGCCTGCATCTTGGGCCTCGCGGGGTTTCTCGGCCTCGCGGTTCAAGGCTACGACCCCGGACGGGGGTTCTGGGCTCGACGCGGCGCCGAGTAGCCGGGCTCAAGGGCAGCCCCTCTCCAAAACGCAGCGGGAATTCCTGGGGTGGTTGTATACTCCGTCCCTCCGTCCCAACGACGTGGAACAAGGATCAGGCTCGGCCGTTTGGTTGAGTCACGCCTTATTGTGGCGGCATGATCTCGGGGGAGATCTCGTGGGTCGACTGCGCTCAGCCTGTTCTCTGGCCTTATGCCTCACCCTGGCAGCCCTATTCCCTGTTAGCGCTCAAACGCCCCCTCAACCTCCGCCCTTCGTGAGCAGGGACGAGGATGGGCAGTGGACCATCCCGCAGAAGAACTACGCCAACACCCGCTACAGCGGTCTGGCTGAGATCAACACCGAGAACGTCAAAAGCCTGCAGGTCGCCTTCACGTTCTCGACGGGCGTGAACCGCGGCCAGGAATCGGCGCCGCTCGTGGTCGGCAGCACGATGTACGTGCTCTCGCCATACCCCAACATCCTCTACGCGCTCGACCTCTCCAAGGAGGGCGCGCCGATGAAGTGGCAGTACAACCCGCAGCCTGCTGCAGCCGCGCAGGGCGTCGCGTGCTGTGACGTGGTCAACCGCGGACCGACTTACTCGAACGGGCGCGTCTTCTACACGACCCTGGACGCCCAGGTAGTCGCCGTCGATGCAGAAACTGGCAAGGAGGCCTGGAGAACCAAGCTCGGCGATATCAACCGCGGCGAGACCATGACGATGGCGCCGCTCGTCGCCAAGGGTAAGGTTTTCGTTGGCATCTCGGGCGGCGAGTATGGCGTGCGCGGCTGGATCCACGCCTTGAACGAAGCGGACGGCAAGAGCGTCTGGAAGGCCTACAACACCGGCCCCGATCAGGACGTGAAGATCGGGCCGAACTTCAAGCCCTTCTACGAAAGCGACAAGGGCAAGGATCTCGGCGTCACCACCTGGCCCGCGGATGCGTGGAAGACAGGTGGTGGAACGGTCTGGGGCTGGCTCTCCTTCGATCCGGAGCTCAACCTCCTCTACCACGGCACCGGTAATCCCGGTCCTTGGAACGCGAATCAGCGCCCCGGTGACAACAAATGGACAGCGGGTATTTTCGCCCGCGACCCTGACACTGGCGATGCCCGGTGGTTCTATCAAACTGCGCCGCACGACATCCATGACTGGGACACGGTCAATGAGATGATCCTGCTCGACATGGAGTGGGAGGGGCGCCCGCGCAAAGTTCTCGTGCATCCCGGGCGCACGGGCTTCGTCTACGTGATCGACCGCACCACCGGTGAGGTGCTCTCGGCAAAACCGTTCCACGCCTATACCGCCGTCACGGGCTTCGACATGAAGACCGCACGGATGCTGATCAACCCCGAGAAGGAACCGGTGAACAACCGCGTCATCCGGGACATCTGCCCCACTGCGCCGGGCGCCAAGGATTGGAATCCAAGCGCCTTCTCGCCCAAGACCGGCCTCCTCTACATCCCGCACATGAACATGTGCATGGACTGGCAGAGCTCTGAGGCCAACTACATCGCCGGGACCCCTTATGTCGGCGCGGAGGTGCGCATGTTCCCGGGGCCCGGCGGACATATGGGTGAGTTCTCGGCCTGGGACATCCGCGAGGGCAAAGAGCTCTGGACCATCAAGGAGCGCTTCCCGATCTGGAGCGGCGCGGTCGCGACGGCCGGCGACGTGGTGTTCTACGGCAACATGGAGGGCTGGTTCAAAGCCGTGCATGCGCGCACGGGCGAGGTGCTGTGGCAGTTCAAGACCTCGTCCGGGATCATCGGCCAGCCCACCACCTATCGTGGGCCAGACGGCAAGCAGTACGTCGCGATCCTCTCCGGCGTCGGAGGTTGGGCGGGCGCCATCGTTTCAGGCGATCTCGATCCCCGTGATGCCACCGCTGCGCTTGGTTTCGTCAATGCCATGCGCGAGCTCAAGAACGTGACCACCAAAGGAGGAACACTCTATGTGTTCAAGCTCCCTTAGAACCCTCGTTCTGATCGGAGCTCTCCTGGCTGCCGGTGCCGCCGGCGCGCGCGAACTGCGGGTCTGCGCCGATCCCAACAACCTTCCCTTCTCCAACGAGGCTGGCGAAGGGTTCGAGAACCAGATCTCCGAACTCCTGGCCGAGGAGCTTGGCGCACGGCTGCGCTATACCTGGTGGGCGCAACGGCGCGGCTTTCTGCGCAACACCCTCAAAGTCGGTACCTGCGACCTGGTGCCGGGTCTGCCCGCGAACGCCGAGGGCGTGCTCACGACCGCGCCCTATTACCGCTCGAGCTACGTGTTCGTCACTCGCGCCGACGGGCCCGAGATCGCATCCTACAACGACCCCGTTCTGCGCGAGGCGCGGATCGGCGTTCACCTTATCGGCGACGACGGCTCGAACACGCCGCCCGCCCATGCGCTCGCCCGCAGAGGCGTCGTCGACAACGTGCGCGGCTTCATGATCTACGGAGATTACGGCGAGCCCAATCCTCCCGCCCGAATGCTCGTCGCGCTCGCGCAGGGCGAGATCGATGTTGCCGTCGTCTGGGGTCCGCTGGGGGGGTATTTTTCGACGCAGCAAACGGTGCCTCTGAAGGTGGTGCCGGTCCGGCCGGCCTTCGATGGGCCGAAGCTCCCCATGGTGTTCGACATCTCGATGGCGGTGCGCCGGGAGGACGAGGCCCTGCGCCGGGAGGTCGACGCCGCGCTCGCCCGCCGCCGTGCGGACGTGGACCGCATCCTCACCCAATACAGGGTGCCGCGCCTCGACCACCCCTCCCATCACGCGGACGTCGTCCGATGAAAGCTGCCCTGCCGCTTCTCGCCCTCGCGACCCTCCTGGCGTCCTGCCAACGGGAGGACCGCGAGTACCGGGCGAACCCCGTCACCGCTGAGTCCCAGGAGAAGATTGCTCTGTCTCCCCTCTCGGCCGGCCCCTCCCCGCCGGCGGAGGTGCGCACCGGCATGGGCAAGAACTACGAAGAGAACGCCTTTCACGTCGCGCAGGGCAAGAAGCTCTATATCTGGTTCAACTGCAACGGCTGCCACGCCAATGGTGGCGGCGGGTCCGGTCCACCCTTGATGGACGACCGCTGGTCTTACGGGGGGCAGATCGAGAACATCGTGCAGACGATCCGCGAGGGGCGGCCGAACGGCATGCCATCCTTCCGCGGCCGAATTCCCGACGACCAGATCTGGCAGATAGCCTCCTACGTTCGCTCTATGGGCCGCAACGTCAGCAAGGATGTCGCGCCAGGGCGTAACGACGACATGCACCCCGCTCCGGCCGAGCTGCGCCGCCCGCCCGGGAGCGTGGTCGATGGGGGCCAAATACCGCCGTCCGCCCAGATGCCGCAGTGAGGCGGCGATGAAGCGGATCGCACCAGTTCTCCTTCTCGTCCTTCCCCTCGCGGGCTGCCAGGGCTGGCAATCAGCCCTGGACGCGCACGGCCCGGCGGCGCGCACACTCGCCGACATGTTCTGGATCTTCACCGCGGTGCTCGGGACAGTGTGGGTTCTCACCATGGGCGCCCTGCTTCTGGCACTTCGCAAGCGCCGCGTCGCCGGCACGGACCCGCTCGCCACGGACCCTGCCACCGAGCGGCGCATGACGATCGTGGTCTCCACCGCGATCGGCCTGACCTTCCTCACTGTCGTAGCCCTCACGGGGATCAGCTACGGTGGCCAACGGGCGCTCTACGGCCACAGGGATGGCGCGATCAGCCTGCTCGTCACGGGCCGGCAGTGGTGGTGGCAGGTCACCTACGAGGATCCGCAGACGAACCGGGTCTTTACGACGGCGAACGAAATCCACATTCCGGTCGGTGAGCCGGTATTGATCAAGCTCGAATCCGTGGACGTGATCCACTCCTTCTGGGTCCCCAACCTGACGGGCAAGATGGACGCCATCACGGGGCGCCAGAACCAGATCGTGCTCCAAGCCGACCGGCCCGGTGTCTATCGCGGTCAGTGCGCGGAATATTGCGGGCTCCAGCACGCCCATATGGGCGTGCTCGTGATCGCGGAGCCGAAAGAGGAGTTCGAGCGCTGGCGTAACCGCCAGATCGCCTCGGCCCAACCCCCGAGCGACCCCGAGCGCCAGCGCGGCATGGAGATCTTCATGTCCAAGCCCTGCGTGATGTGCCACCAGATCCGGGGTACGGATGCAGGCGGCAAGATTGCCCCCGACCTCACCCATGTGGGCAGTCGCCGGTACATCGCGGCCGGAACGCTGGAGACCACGCGGGGCAACATCGCCGCCTGGATCGTGGATCCGCACGGGGTTAAGCCCGGCGTCCAGATGCCGACGATCCAGCTCGAGCCCGATGAGGTGCAACCGCTCGCAAGTTATCTGGAGGGGCTCAAGTGACCCGCGCCCTCGCTCCCCACGATGCCGCGCTCGACGCGGTGCCCGAGCCCTCCCGCCTGCTCACAGGCCGCCCCAGCGGCCAACCGGGCATGAAGAGCGAAGCCGATGCGCCGCCGGATCCCAGAGAGCTGCGCGACGATCAGGTCGACGGGCCGGAGCTCACCGCCCGGCTTGCTACCACCTGGGGCACCACGAAGGGCATCATCGGCGCGCTCTCGACCGTGGACCACAAGATCATCGGCCGCCGGTACATCATCACCGCCTTTGTCTTTCTGTTCCTCGGCGGCCTGTCGGCCATCGCGATGCGCATGCAGCTAGCGCGGTCCGAGAGTGGATTGATCGGGCCGGATCTCTACAACCAGCTCTTCACGATGCACGGCATCACGATGATGTTCCTCTTCGGTGTGCCGATCGGGGAAGCCTTCGCGGTTTTTCTACTGCCGCTCATGCTCGGCACTCGCAACATCGCCTTCGCGCGGCTCAACGCCTATTCGTACTACGTCTACGTGTTCGGCGGGGCGATGATCTGGATCGCCTTCATGCTCAACATCGGCCCGGATGTGGGCTGGTTCGCCTATCCGCCCCTCTCAGGGCCGGAATTCTCGCCCGGCAAGCGGACCGATTTTTGGGCGCAGATGATTACCTTCACGGAGGTCGCCGCCATTGCGGTAGCAATTCAGATCGTTGTGACGGTGTTCAAGTTCCGTGCGCCCGGCATGACGCTCGACCGCATCCCGCTCTTCGTGTGGGCAGAGCTCGTCAACGCCTTCATCATCATCTTCGCTCTGCCCGCGGTGGTCACGGCCTCCGTGATGCTGATCATGGACCGGCTGGTCGGCACGCATTTCTTCAATCCGGCAGAGGGAGGCGATGTCCTTCTCTACCAGCACCTGTTCTGGTTCTTCGGCCACCCGGAGGTCTACATCATCTTCATCCCGGCCACGGGCTGGGTCTCAGCCATCGTGGTCACCTTCGCGCGGCGGCAGGCCTTCGGGTACATTCCGCTCGTTCTGTCGATGATCGCGACGGGCTTTCTCTCGTTTGGCCTGTGGGTGCACCACATGTTCACCACGGGTCTGCCGCAACTCGGCGCGAGCTTCTTCACCGCGTCCAGCATGCTGATCGCGATTCCGAACGGGATCCAGATCTTCTGCTGGATCGCGACGCTCTGGGACGGGCGTCCGGTCTTCCGCACGCCGCTCCTGTTCGTGATGGGCTTCTTCTTCATCTTCGTGGCCGGCGGCCTTTCGGGCATCATGCTGGCTTCGGTGCCGATCGACGCGCAGGTGCACGACACCATGTTCGTCGTGGCGCATTTCCACTACGTGCTCATCGGCGGCAACGTCTTCCCGCTGCTGGGTGCCATCTACTACTGGTTCCCAAAGTTCACCGGGCGCATGATGAGCGAGCGCCTCGGCAAATGGCACTTCTGGCTCGCCTTTATCGGCTTCAACATCACTTTCTTCCCCATGCACATTTCGGGGCTCATGGGGATGCCGCGCCGAGTCTACACCTACTTGCCCGAGATGGGCTGGGGGAACCTGAACCTCATCTCCACGCTAGGCGCCCTGATGCTGTTCGGGAGCTTCGTGGTCTTCCTAGTCAATGTGATCGTGAGCGCGCGCCGGGGGGCGCTCGCCGGGCCGAACCCCTGGGATGCCGGCACACTCGAATGGGCGGCGGCCTCGCCGCCGCTGCCACAAAACTTCGACCGTATCCCCGTAGTCACGAACCGCGAGCCCCTGTGGGCTCACCGCGAAACCCTGCCGGTCGCTGCGGGCCTCAGCGTTGAGAATCGGGAGGTCATCGTCTCGACCGTGACGGCTGGGCGGGCGGACCTCAAGGAGACGTCCCCCGAGCCCTCGATCTGGCCCTTCCTCGCGGCGATCGCGACCACCATCACCTTCGTCGGCTCGATCTTCACCCCCTGGGCCATCGTCTGGGGCGGTGTCCCCACGATGATCACGCTGCTGGGCTGGTTCTGGCCGAAGGCCGACAAGGAGAGCGAGACATGACGCTCCGTCGGCAGAACGTTTCTGCGGAGTGCGAACGATGACCTCTGGCCCACTCCAGTCGATCTCGACACCGCTGCAACACCGGGTCGTCCTCAACGTGGCGCGGCTCCCGACCTACGGCCATGGAACCCGGAGCTCCCAGTGGTGGGGGATCATGGGCTTCTGCGCCGCGGAGGGCATCGGCTTCGTCCTTGCCTTCGGGGCCTACTTCTACCTCGTCTTCATCAACGGTGTGTGGCCGCTCTCCTCCAAGCCGCCGGACATCTACACATCCACATTCCACACAGTCTTGATGCTCGGCAGCCTGTGGCCGAACTATCTGGCCCGGAAGTACAGCGGGCGCGAGGACCTGCAAAAGGTCCGCCGCTACCTCGTCATCATGAGCGTGCTCGGCGTGGCCCTGCTGGCCTTGCGCGCGCTCGAGATCGCGCTGCTCCACACCAAGTGGGATCACAACGCCTACGGCTCCATTGTGTGGCTGCTCGTCGGCTTCCACACGCTCCATCTGCTGACCGATGTGGTCGACGCGATCGTGCTCACCGTCTTGATGTTCACCCGTCACGGGCACGGCAAGCGCTTCGCCAACATCGAGCAGAACTGCGATTACTGGACCTTCGTGGTGGCCGCGTGGATCCCGCTCTACGTGATCGTCTTCCTGTTCCCGAGGTTGTGAGATGGACACCGTCGAACGCCAGGACGGAACACCTGAGGCTCAACGCCGGCGAAACAGGGTTGCGGGCTGGTTCGCCCGAGGCATCCCTTCGGCCGGCATCTATGCCGGACCGCTGGCATGGCTTGTCAGCACGCAGGCCAACTACTCCCTCGTGCCCTGGATGTGCGCCCACCAGATCAAAATCGTCCCCGTGGTCGCCCTCGCGATGGCGGCGCTGAGTCTCTTCGGCGGCTTCCTGTCCTGGCGCGGCTATGTGATGGTGGCGCCCGCATCCCATGGCGACTCCACCGGCGCCGGTCGGCCGCACCGTTTCGTGGCGCTGATGGGAATCGGGATGGCTCTGCTGTTCACCGCGATCATCGCTCTCCACGGCGTTGCCGGGATGATGTTCCACGGGTGCGAGCGATGAGGATGCCCGCGCTCCTCCTGGTTCCACGGCATGGCCGGCTTGGTCTTACATGGGTCCGAGCGATACGGGTGCTCGCGCTCCTCGTCGCCATGCTGCTCCCGGGTCGAGCGCTTGCCCATGCGGGCCACCTGCATTGGACGGAGCTTGGCGCGACGTGGACCTTCGACCCCTGGGTCGTCCTCCCCCTGGCCCTCTCCGGCGGCCTCTATGCCACCGGTGTTGCGCGGCTCTGGAACAGGGCCGGGATCGGCCGGGGCGTGCGCCTCTGGCAGATGGGCTGCTTTGCGCTCGGTTGGGCTCTGCTCGTTCTCGCTCTCGTAGCGCCGCTCCACTGGCTCGGCGAACGGCTGTTCGTTGCGCACATGATCGAGCATGAGATTCTGATGGCCGCGTCGGCCCCGCTCATTGTGGTGGGACGGCCGGTCGGAGCCATACTCTGGGCGCTGCGTTCAAGCTGGCGGCGGGGGGTCGGTGCACTCAGTCGGGTGCCGGCGCTGGCCTGGTCCTGGGCCATCCTCACCAATGCACCCGTGGCCACGCTCGTGCACGGCGCTGCCCTCTGGGTCTGGCACATACCGGCTCTCTACCAGGCGGCACTCGCCGATGCGTGGGTTCACTGGCTGCAGCACATGACTTTCTTCATCACGGCGCTTCTGTTCTGGCGCGCTCTGCTACAAGCACCGGAGCGTGAGCGGGCCTACGGCGCGGCGGTGCTCTATCTGTTCGTGACCTCGCTCCACACTGGTTTCCTCGGGATCCTGCTCGCAATCGCGCGCCAGCCGATCTATCCGATCCAGACCGAGTCCGCGCCGGATTGGGGTCTCACTCCCCTCGAAGATCAGCAACTCGCCGGCCTGGTGATGTGGATCCCCGCCGGATTGGTCTATGCGGGGGCGGCGCTCGCTCTTGCGGGATTGTGGATCGCTCAGTCCGCCTCGGACCTGACAACGGGAGGCCGCCATGCCCGCGCGGCACGTTAGAGCCCTCGCCTCCATCGCAGCGACGCTCCTCATTGGCGGCGCCGCGACGGCCGTCGGCATGGGGAGGCGATCCCCGGTCCGGTCCGTGCCTGTCACCCCCGCGTCCATCGAACCACCCGCTCCTTCGGAAACGCGAACCCCCGGACCGACGCGGATCTGGCGCAGCGCCGTCATCGGAACGCTGGCGCTCCTGTTCCTCTTCGCTGCCGGCCTCTACGCCTTCTACGAGGCGAAGGCCGCGAACGAGATGCGCACGCGCGCGGTGGCGCTCACGGCCGGCGACCCCGACCGCGGTCGCGAGCTCGCTCAGCGCTACGGCTGCGCGGGCTGCCACACCATTCCAGGGGTACCACGGGCTCAAGGAAAGGTAGGTCCCTCCCTCGAAGGTTTCGCGGCGCGGGTCTACATCGCCGGCATTACGACGAACACGCCGGATTCCTTGATCCAATGGATCCAGAACCCGCGCTCCCTGGATCCGAAGACGGCTATGCCGATTACGGGCATTTCCAGCCGGGAGGCCCGGCACGTCGCAGCCTATCTCTACACCCTTCGCTAGAGCGGCTCCGCGCCATGCCGACCCCGCTCACCCAGCGACCGCAGGAACTCGGAGAGCCGCGCGACCTGAGCCGGGGGGAGTCCGACACGGCAAGGTGGCCCCTGGCCGAAGCCCGCGTCTACGACGCGAGGACGGAAGAGCGGATGCGGTGGAAGGCGATCGGGTTGCGGCTGCACGCCGAAATGCAGCGCTGCAACCCAATCCTGGCTGCCGCGATGGTGATGACAGTTGCGGGTTGGGGCCTGATGTGGGCGCAAGCGCTCCTACTCCTTCACCTCGTGCCCTTGTGGGTGCCCGTTGCGGCGTTCGGGCTTGGATTGGCCCTCATCCCCTTCGGCTCCGCCGGTGCACGAACACCGGCTCCTGATACCGCGGTCGGGATCGTACCAGCGTCGCGAGAGAGCGTCGCTCCAACGCTAGGAGCCGATCAAGGTTAGGCTCGGAGGCGGGGCCGCCCCTGTGGCCGACCATCGATCGAGCGATGTCCACGCGACCCACGAGGGGCCCCGTTCAGAGCAGTTTTCCTGACGCGTTGTCGACCGGTTCCCTATTTCTTGGGGGCGAGCCCGCTTAAGGAATAGCCGCCGATGCCAGCCCCGAGTTCATGCGCGACGTCCGCCTCGTGACCGGGGCACTTCACATGCCCGAAGCCGCTCGCGCTCTTCCCGTCTGGACCGAGGTCGTACACGATCGCGTCCTTCTGTGGCGTCTTGTCGAGCCCCAGCGCATTGCGGAGTCGCCAGGCCACATTGTGGTCGGCGCAGGAGGTATCCCCGCTGACGCCGAGGCCGCCTACGATGCCGCTCTCGTTATAGAGTGCAAGCCCTCCGCCGAAGACGACGACCCCGCCGATGCGCTTGCCGACTGCCGGATCGGAAGCGGTGCCGAACTGGTTGCTGTCGCCCGCGTTCGCCTCTGGTGAGGGCGGGCCCGCCTGCACGATGCCGTAGAGGCTCTGGCCGGGCTGCGCGGGGGCGAAGAGATTGGCGGTGGAGAGCGCCATAGTCTTGACGCTGAAGGAATTCGCCGTGTTGGCCTTGGCCATGGCGACGACGCGGCTGCCCGGCCATTGGTCGTCGGGCTTGTCGCCGCTGAAGGCGACGGCGCAGACCGTCCCGTCGCGGGTCACCACGCTGGCCCATTGATGGGTGTCGAAGCCGCCGTTGATAGGGCCGCCGCTCGCCTTCACGCTCGCCTTGAGCGCAGCGGCTAGTTGGTCATGGGTGACCGGGCAATCAGCGGCCTGGGAGAGATTTGGCGCTGCGAAGGAGAAGACCAGGAAAGCCGTGGCGAGGCTCAACGGATTGCGCATGGCGGAGGCTCCGGAACGATCCGAAAGCATAACACCGCGCCCCCTGCCACGGTTCAGGCTGCATCTGCGCTGCCGGGTTACGGGCCGGGCACGTCGCTCCGAGCCTTCGGCGAAGCAGGGGTCATGATCCGCGATGGCTTCCGCCTCATTCGTCCTCCTCGTCCTCAAGGTGCCTCGTCCTCCGCGGCGGCGGGGCTTGATGGCGGGCGTAGAACCGCGTCAGAGACGCAGCCGTCAGGCCGTGCCCCATGATCGAAGCGAAGATCAGCGCACTCGCCACGTGCCAGATCAGCGGGTCGTGCGTGTGCCCCCGTGCGTAGGCTGCGTAGTAGATTGCCGCGATGCCGATTGGCCCGAACCAGCCCACATAAGCGACGTCGCGCCCATTGAGGAATCCGCGCAGGCCTGGAAAGAGCACCGCGAACACAGGCGGGCGTCGCAGAAGAAGCGTGAGGACCGCGAGAGCGAGGAGGGGCCATCCGAGGCGCCCCCACTCCTCGAATGGCAGGACCAAGCCCAGTACGACGAACATGGGCAGCATGAACAATTTGGCAACGGCCTCCTGGACCGGCCCCTTCTGGTCCTTTTCCTGACCGCCGATCCGGAGGTTGAAGACGATCCCCGCCATGAACACGGCGAAGAGCGCATCGGTGTGCAAGAGCTCCGCCACGCCGAGCGTGAAGAGGGAGAGCGCGACTGCGTAGCTCAGGAGCGACGTCTCCTCGATGATTTTGAAGCGCACCGCCATGGCCAGGAGGAGGGCGGCCACATAGCCCACCACGATGCCGATCACGAAGGCTCCTCCGACACCGGTCAGAACCGACTCCACGAGCCAGCGCATCCACGCCTCATCAGGGCTGGGCCCCATCATCAGCACAGGTAACATGACGAGCGGGTAGGCGAGGCCGTCGTTGGCGCCCGACTCGAACGAGATCGTGTCCCGGATGCGCAAGGGAAGATGCTTCCTGGCAAACGGGCCGGAGACGATGGAGTTCGCCACGATGGGGTCGGTCGGTGTCACGACGGCGCCCAGAAGCAGCGCGGCCCAAAACGACAGGCCAAGCAGCCAGCCCGCAAGGGCCGACGACGCCAGCCACATGCCGACCATACCCAGAGTGATGAGGAGCACGCCAGGTCTCCAAAGAACCTTAATGGCATGGGTCTCAAGGCGCAGCGCGATGCCCATCAGGCTGACCGCCAGCGTCAATCGGGCGGTCTGTTCCAGGATGGTGTTCTCGTCGCCCCACTTGGACACATCGAGCCAACCAAACCCGTAGGGGCCGGCGGCGATGCCGACCAGAACGGCGACCATCGGCTCTTGGAGGGGGCTCCTCTTGAGCTGGTTGGAGAGGAGGCCGATAAGGATGACGACAAGCCCGGTGACGGCAAGCCCGATGTTGAGCTGTTCCATAGCGCCTCCTGACCGCAGTCCCGGGACTGCGGCTCGCGGAATGCATGAGGAAACTAGCGCTTCGACAGCCTTTGCTAGGCGTGCCAGCTCGTTTTCCGCTCCGCCGGTGGAGCCGGGCACCGGGGCCGGTCGCGCGGGTTGGACGGCAGTGAGGTCCGCTAACGCCCTCGAGGCTTCAGGACACAGTGCGTGGCAGGCCTCTTCGCCGCCGGTTCCTCCTGGCAGTCGCGGTCCTGTCGCTCGGACCGATGCACTGGATGCGCCAGCCGACACGTAGCGCGAAGCTCGCGTGCCTGGACTATGGCGGCGCTTCCGTTCATCACAGGTCTCCACAAGCCTGCGAAATGCTCCATGTGTTTGCGCATGAGCCCGGTCAGGATCGCATCAGCGACGGGTCAGCGGATTATCGTGGGCCGCAATTGCGCGCCGCTTGCGGTCCTGACCGGCATAGGGAGATCCGATGAAGAGAGGATGCAAAGCGCTTCTCGCCCTGAGCCTCGCGTCCTCGTTCGCCTCCGAAGCGGCCGCCGGTTCCGAGCGGCCGTTCCTGGCAGAGGATATCGAGAGGCGGTACAATGGCCGCTTCTTGTTTACGACGAGCGGGGATGGAGCCTATGCGATCTTCCAGAAAGTGGATGAGCCGTCAGGCCTCCCGGGGGATCGCGAGGTGGTTTGCATGATGAACGTTTGCTACGTTGCGGTCGATATTGTCCCCAGCACTGCGCTGGAGAGCGTGTATCGCGACCGGGAGCATACGGAAGCTCTGAGACAGCGCTTCAGGATGGGGCGCGACGCGTATGAGAGCGCCCTCAAGGCTCCCGCGGGGCACAAGGAGGGAGCGGAACAAATTTGGCGCGATCAACTCTCCAAAATCGGTTCATGCATTCGGGACAAGCAGGCGTGCTGACGATTTGGACACATTGGGCTGTTGGCGGGTACCAACCTCGGTAGCTCGTGGAGGAGGGTAGAATGGTTGAGCGACCAAGAAGCACACTTTGGAAGGATTTTGCGATCTTCGGAGACGCGGGCTTCCTTGTCACCCTAGCACTTCTCCTCGTGCTGATGGCCCTCGCGACGGGGATCCTCCTCTGGGCTTCGGAAAAGTACAGCATTCCGCTCAGTGGCTATTGGTCGTGAGCCGTTAGAGTGTGTCGTCGGC
The DNA here is from genome assembly GCA_035944635.1 of Microvirga sp. GTDB lineage: Bacteria > Pseudomonadota > Alphaproteobacteria > Rhizobiales > Beijerinckiaceae > Microvirga. Next base: position 2,728 of record DASZAZ010000037.1, on the reverse strand, counting down.
GTGCACCAGTCGAGTGCTGCGGCGAGGCAGGGAGTGCCCACACGGACGCGGCGGGCTTCTCGTAATGGAGCTCGTGCCCCAGCTGAACGGGTTACGCGCAGCAGGCGCCCGTCACCCGCCAGATCACATCGCCGACATCGTCCGCCACCAGCAGCGATCGATTGGGGCCGATCGTTACGCCTACAGGCCGGCCGTATGACTCACGCTCGTCGGGGGAGAGGAAGCCCCATAGGATGTCGCGGGGGGGGCCTGAGGGCTGTCCATCAGCGAAGGGGACAAAGATCACCTTGTAGCCGCTGAGCCTGCTGCGATTCCAGGAGCCGTGCTGCCCAATCACCATCCCTTCAGGGAACCCCGGCAGGATCCCTTCCGGGAGCCAACACAGCCCAAGCGAGGCTGTGTGCCCACCAAGCGCGTAGTCTGGCGTGATCGCCTGCGCAACCAACTCAGGACGTTGTGGGACTCGGTCATCGACCGTCTTGCCCCAGTAGCAGTAGGGCCAGCCGTAGAAGCCGCCATCCCGGACCGAGGTCAGATAATCCGGCGGAGTTTCGTCGCCGAGGCCGTCTCTCTCGTTGACCACGGTCCAGAGAGTGCCGGTCGATGGTTCCCAGGCGAGGCCAACGGGGTTGCGCAGCCCTGAAGCGAAGATGCGACTGTGACCGCTAGCGATGTCGAGCTCGTACACGGCGGCACGCCCCTCCTCCGCGTCCATGCCTCGGTCACCGATGTTGCTGAGCGAGCCAACGCCCGCGTAGAGTTTCGAACCATCGGGGCTGGCCAAGAGACTGCGTGTCCAATGGCCCCCAGGCTTGAACTCGACCAGCCGCCTCCCCTGCCCGACAGCGCGCCAGGAGGTCCGGTCAAAGTCAAAGGCCAGAATACCATCAGTTGCACCAACGTAGAACGCGTCGCCGATCAGTGCCATCCCGAAGGGCTGCAGGATGTTCTCGAGGAACACCTCAGACCTCTCTGCCACACCATCACCATCGGCATCTTGCAGCCGTGTGATCCGGTTGGCGCTGACACCGAGGGCTCCGGCGCGCTCCATCGTGACCTGCATCGCGTAATCGAACAGGCCGCCCGGGGGGCCCGGCATGCTCCTCGCCTCAGCGACAAGCACGTCGCCATTGGGCAGGACCTCGATCCAGCGCGGGTGGTCGAGCTCCCTGGCAAAAGCATTGACCTTCAGGCCAGGTGCAACCGCCGGTGCTTGGCCAGGCTGCCAGCCCCGTGCCGTTGGCATTTTTAACGTGGGCGTCGCTCCTTGAGGTCTCCCGGTTGGGATGGCAGGTGCTAAGCCAAAGGCGGGTAACGGATTGCCGTGTCGCAGACGTCGGAGAACGACAGTTGCGCTCCCCACTCCAGCGACGATGTGAGCAAAGGCTCTGGAGAAGTCCAAGTGATGCTCCTCTTGTTGGAGCGGCCAGGTAGCGCGGCTCGCGTGATCGGAAAGGGCAGGACCCGTTTCGATCCACGTGGCAAAGCTCGGACAAAGGGGTGGACTGAGGTTAAATCCCGTGCGCTACAGATTCCCTGAAGATGCACATTGGTGGGCTCATCCCGCGGAACTGCCACAGTCGACACAGGTACAAGGCGGTGGTACAAACGCTGCCGACAGGGTTCTTCTAACCCCTTGTTTTTACTGCTGTTCGCCCGCGAAGTGCCCAATCCTCTCCTGGGCACCATTATCCTGCGGGTAAGGTGCTGAACCCGTTGGTTTTCCTAGGCTCGCCCTCGCTCAGTGTCACAAAGCGGTGATACAAAAGAGCAGGTTTGAATGAGCTTATGGTTCTCTCGGATGCGATACATCCAGGCGTCCCGCCACGGTGTTTTCAAGTACCGCCGTGTTATCCCTCCCGAACTTCAGAAGGCTGCGGGCAGACGGGAGTTCGTCCAGTCCCTAAACACAAAGGATGCCGCTGAGGCAGAGCTTCGGGCCCTGAAGGTCCATAGGGATGTTGAAGCATGGCTACGCGCGCTGAAGATCACAGCTGGTCCGTTGGACCGGACGCGAGCGTTTAGTGACCAACTCACCTCTGTTGATGATTGGTATCGCGGCCTCGGCTTCCTGAAGACCCTAGGGCTTCCGCTCATTGCCACCGAAGACCTCACCAGGGACCAGTGGGAGCTTCGGGAGGGTCTTCTGATCGAAAAACTCAGAATCGACTTCTCGAACACCAGGACGCGGGATGCCGAAATTGCCAGGAGCCCTGAGGCTCGCGCGCTCCTAGGTTCACTGGAAAGACCAGACCCAACGCTGTCGGAGGCTCTTGAGGTCTATCTCAGGCACCACAAGGACCGCTTCGCAGCCCTCCCACCTAAGGAGGAGCGCCACACCACGAACGTGGCAAAGAGGTCGATGCACTATCTCTCGGAAGCCATAGGTGAGGACCACACAATTGGATCTCTGACGCGCGAGAATGTCAGGACCTTTGCCGACTACCTGAGAGCCCGTGGGCTGAAGCCCGCCAGCATCAAGAAGGCCATCAAGATAGCCGGAGCTGTGGTTCAGGTTTCCTTGGATGAGTTCGGGATCAACACCCGCAATCCGTTCCATCGGTTCACCGTAGCGGACCCGGTGCCTGTGACCTGACTGGCTGATTTTGGACCGGGCTGACTGAGAGAGTTGACCCGAACCGAAGGAGCCCCTGATGGCGAGACGGAAGAACTGGAGCGCGGAGCAGATTGTCGCGAAGCTGCGGCAGATCGAGGTGCAGCTGGCACA
>DASZAZ010000036.1:0-16403 GCA_035944635.1 Microvirga sp. | reverse complement strand
ACCGTCACGGTCTTGCCGAGCTTCGACACGAAGGCTTTCGCCGATTCGAAGGTCGGGTCTTCCGTGGCGATGCCGCGGATTAGCTCCACCAGCTGCATCACCGGCACCGGGTTCATGAAGTGGATGCCGATGAAGCGCTCCGGCCGGTCGGTCGCGGCGGCGAGGCGCGTGATCGAGATCGACGAGGTGTTGCTCGCCAGCATGGTCTCGGGGCGCAGATACGAGCAGAGCGAGGTGAAGATCTTGCGCTTCACCTCCTCGTTCTCGGTCGCGGCCTCGATGACGATGTCGCAGCCCGCGAAATCCTCGTAGGACGGCGCGGGCTTGATGCGGCCGAGGGCGGCCTCGCGGTCGGCGTCGGAGATCGCCTCCTTCGAGACCTGGCGGGCCATGTTGCCGTTGATCGTCGCAAGGCCGGCCTTGATCCGGTCCTCGCTCAGATCGTTCAGGCGCACATCGAGACCGGCGAGCGCGCACACATGCGCGATGCCGTTGCCCATCTGACCGGCGCCGATCACGCCGATGGTCTTGATCTCGATGCCCATGGAAGCCCTTGTCCTAACGCTCGCCGTGAAGTGGCCGTCCCCCAATCAAGCGGCCTCGCCGCCAGTCGTGAAGAGGCCACACCTAAACTAACCGACTTCGCCGCCCGTCTTGCCGAGTTCCTTTTCGAGCTCGGGCAGGATCTGGAACAGGTCGCCCACGAGGCCGTAATCGGCCACCTGGAAGATCGGCGCCTCCTCGTCCTTGTTGATCGCGACGATCACCTTGGAATCCTTCATGCCGGCGAGGTGCTGGATCGCCCCTGAAATGCCGACCGCGATGTAGAGGTCGGGAGCCACCACCTTGCCGGTCTGGCCCACCTGCCAGTCGTTCGGCGCGTAGCCCGCATCCACCGCGGCGCGCGAGGCGCCCATGGCGGCGCCGAGCTTGTCGGCGATGGGTTCGATGTACTTGGTGAAGTTCTCCGACGAGCCGAGCGAGCGGCCGCCCGAGATGATAATCTTCGCGGAGGTGAGCTCCGGGCGGTCGGAATGGGCGATCTCCGAGCCCTTGAAGCTCGACACGCCCGGATCCTCCGTGGCGCCGATCGTCTCGACCGAGGCGGAACCGCCGGTGCCCGCGGCCTGGAAGGTGGAGGTCCGCACCGTGATCACCTTCTTGGCGTCGGTGGATTGCACGGTCTGGATCGCGTTGCCGGCATAGATCGGCCGCTCGAAGGTGTCGGGGGCGACCACCTTGGTGACGTCCGACACCTGCATCACGTCGAGGAGCGCGGCGACGCGGGGCATCACGTTCTTGCCCATGGTGGTGGCGGGCGCCACGACCGCGTCGTAGGGGCCGGCCTGGGCCGCGATGAGGGCTGCGATCGGCTCCGCCAGCATGTGCTCGTAAGCCGGCGCATCCGCGACGAGCACCTTCTCGACGCCATCCAGAGTCGCGGCGGCCTGGGCGGCCGGGCCGCAATTGGCGCCGGCGACCAGCACGTGCACGGGCGTGCCGATGGCCTTGGCGGCGGAGAGCGCCTTGTTGGTGGCGTCCTTCAGGGTGGCGTTGTCGTGCTCGGCAATGAGGAGAACGGGCATCGGATACCTTGCGAAACGGAATGTGAGATTGAGGAGGGGCGCCTTTAGAGGACGCCCGCCTCGTTCTTCAGCTTGGCGACGAGGTCCTGCACGGAACCCACCTTCACGCCGGCCTGGCGGCCCGAGGGCTCCGCCGTCTTCACCACCTTGAGGCGCGGCGCCACGTCGACGCCGAGCGCTTCCGGCGTGGTCTCGTCCAGCGGCTTCTTCTTCGCCTTCATGATGTTGGGCAGCGACGCGTAGCGCGGCTCGTTGAGGCGCAGATCCGTGGTCACGATGGCCGGCATCTTGAGCGTCACGGTCTGAAGGCCGCCGTCCACCTCGCGGGTGACGTCCACCGAGCCCTCGCCGATCTCGACCTTGGACGCGAAGGTGCCCTGGGGCCAGCCCGTGAGGGCGCCCAGCATCTGGCCGGTCTGGTTGCAATCGTCGTCGATGGCCTGCTTACCCATGATGACGAGGCCGGGGCCTTCCTGCTCCACGATCTTCCGGAGGATCTTGGCGACCGCGAGCGGCTCGACGATGCCGTCCGTCTTCACCAGGATGCCGCGGTCGGCACCCATGGCGAGCGCGGTGCGGATCGTCTCGGCGGCCTGCTGCGGGCCGATGGACACGGCGACGATCTCGGTGGCCTTGCCCTTTTCCTTCAGGCGGATCGCCTCCTCGACGGCGATCTCGTCGAAGGGGTTCATGGACATCTTCACATTGGCGAGTTCGACGCCCGAGCCGTCCGGCTTCACGCGGATCTTCACGTTGTAATCGACGACCCGCTTCACGGGCACGAGAACCTTCATCGGTAGCGTCCTTACACAGGCAGGGGGCGGCGGCCTGGCTTCAGCGAAGCCGGTCAGAGCCAAACCCATGGGGAAAACATGGCGCGGGACCGTAACGACGCCGCTTCCGCATTGTCAACGCGGCGCAGACGGCGCCCGCCCGCGGTTCGAGGGGTTTGCGGCGGGCGGGCCGAAGCTCGCCTTCGCCCTCACGATCGGGGCAGCGCTCTGAGTTCGGTCGCCTGCACCCGGGCGATCACGGGATCGAAGCGGCGGCGGAACACGAACACGAGAACCGCGCCGGCGAGAAAGCCGCCGAGATGGGCAAACCAGCCCACCGCCTCGTCGCCCGAAAAGAAGGCCGCGCCGATCTGGAGCACGAACCAGAAGCCGATGGCCCAATAGGCCGGGAGGCGCAGGGGAATGCCCTTGAGAAAGAGGCCCCACACCTTCACCCGCGGATAGAGGATCAAATAGGCGGCCACCACGCCCGACACGGCGCCGGAGGCGCCGATGAGCGGGCGCACGGATTCCGGATCGACGAAGGCGTGGGCGAGGCTCGCCAAGGCGCCGCACAGGAGGAAGAACACGAGGAAGCGGACGTGCCCCATGGCGTCCTCCACGTTGTCGCCGAACACCCACAGGAACAGCATGTTACCCGCGAGATGCAGCAGCGAGCCGTGGAGGAACACGGAGGTCACGAGGGTGAAGTCGGCGGGCACGAAGGGCAGCCCGTCCGGCAGGGCCTCGGTGCCGAAGAGCACCGCCGGGATGAGCCCGAAACCCGCGACGATCCAGTCCGCGCCCACGGGCCCCCAGAAGGTGAGGAGAAAGGCCGCCGTGCAGGCGCCGAGCAACGAACGCGTCGCCACCGGCGCCGAGAGATGCCGAAGCGGAACGCCGTCGTGGAGGGGGAGGAACATGATGGGGGCGAATGGCGAATGGTGAGGAGCGAATGGAGGGCGCTTCAGCGGGGCGCCGCCGTTTTCGTTATGCCTCGTCCATTCGCCATTCGCCACTCACCATTCGCTTATCGGTTCCGCCCTGGGCCCCGCAGCACATTCGCTTACCGGTTCTGCCCCGGCACCCAGAGCACGTCGCGGGCGCCGTTGTCGTTGACCACGCGGGCGGCGACGAAGAGGAAGTCGGAGAGGCGGTTGAGGTATTGCAGGCAGGCCGGCGACACGATCTCGTCGGGCTTGGCGGCGAGTTCCACGGTGAGCCGCTCCGCCCGCCGGCAGACGGTACGGGCGAGGTGCAGGGCTACGGCGGCCGGGGTGCCGCCGGGGAGCACGAAGGAGCGCAGGGGTTCGAGGGCTTCGTTGAGCTGGTCGATCTCGCCTTCGAGGCGCGTCACCTGGGCCTCCACGACCCGCAGGGGCTCGTATTTGAGCGGCTTGCCGGTGTCGGGCGTCGCGAGATCGGCACCGAGATCGAAGAGATCGTTCTGGATGCGCCCGAGCATGGGATCCACCGGGTGGTCGCCGGTGTGGAGCCGCGCGAGGCCGATGCAGGCGTTGGTTTCGTCCACGGTGCCGTAGGCCTCGATGCGCAGGTCGTATTTCGGCCGGCGCTCGCCGCTCGCAAGGCCCGTCGAGCCCTGGTCGCCGGTGCGGGTGTAGATGCGGTTCAGAAGGACCATCGCTTCCTCGGGAAGGGGCCGGGCGTGAGGCGCGCCGCCCTATGCTGCCCGCCGGGACGGGCAGGCAATCATGAACCTAGGGATCGGTGGCGAAAGGGCGAGCCGGGTGCCGCCGAAAGGCGAGGGCGGGAGGCGATCAGAAGGTGTAGCCGAGCCGCGCGCCGAAATTGGTAAGGCCGCGGTTGAAGGTGCACAGGCCCGCATTCGAGGCGTGCTCGACCGTGCCCATCACGCTCCAATTGGCGGAGAGCCGCACGCCCACGGAGACGGATTCGCGAAAGAGCGGCGAGCATCCGAGGGCATTTTGATCGGCGGCCACCAGGGCCCGGTTCGACTGGGTGTTGCCGTCGTGAACCGCGCCGCCGAAGGAGCCCTCGACGAAGAGCCAGGGCGTGACGTCGTAGGTCCAGGTCAGCCCCGCATAGATCATGCTCGTGCGGCCGCTGAAGTTCAGGGTGGTGCCGAGATGCGGGCGGGGGATGAAGTAGCTCGAAAAGAGATCCGCGGCCGTGAACGGTTTGGCGAACAGGATCTCGCCGTTGAAATCAACCGATCCGCCCTCGGGGCTGTAGGGGTCGTGCGCGAAGCCGCCGACGCGCACTTCTGAGAAGAAGTTGGGCTTGCCGGGAATCACCGGCACGGGCAGGCGGTTGGCATCTGCCGCAACGGAAGCCCCTGTTCCCAACAGGCCGATCATGAGGCTCGTGCCGATGATCGAGGGGAGACGCATGGGACTGTCCTTCGCTGAAGTCGAAGCAGGGCCGTTTCTCGTTCTGGAGCTTCTTAGGCCCGATCCGGCCCGGGCGCAAGAATATGGCGCCCGGGTGTCAGCAAAGCGGCTGCGTGTGGCAGATTTGCCAAGGCAGCGGGACGAGGATTTTCTGTGGAGCGCGGGGCGGGCCGCCCACCCATGCTGGGCTACCGGGCCGCGTTAGCGGCGAATAGGCACCCGCTCGAGGCGGCCCTCCACCCGATACGCGTGGAAGCCTTCGGGGGTCGGGCCTTCCACGGGGTCACGTCAGCCCCTGCCTTGGACGTGCCTTCAGCGGTTTCGAGGGCTGGCCCGTTCCAGGCCTCCGACCTTTTCCGACGATTTGCCGATCCTAGACGGCCTTCCACCAGATCACGCCCATGATCACGATGATGGCCGCGAATTGAAGGAGCACGCGGGCGCGCATGAGCTGCTGCGAGCGGTTGGCGCTGCCGCCCCGCATCATGTTGAGGAGCCCGAGCAACAGCACCACCGCCACGGCGACCACGGCCACCGGGACCAGCACATCAACAGCCGAATTCATGGAAGTCTTTCACGAGGGACGATTCCCGCAACCTGGGGCGTGCCGCGCGGCGGGCAAGGCGGTGAGAACCAGCGCCGTTGCCGCACCTGAGGTTCCAAGACCAGGGCTCGGGCCTCCACGGGAGGGCCCGAGCCGCCAACCTCCTTAGCGTGGACGCAGAAGGCGCTCGAAGTAGTCCAGCTCGATCTGCGGCCGGCTGGGATCGCCGAGCTTGCGGCGCAATTCCTCGAGGATGCGTTGCGCGCGCTCGCGGGCGGATTCGTTCGCCTCCGGCACGCGCACGCGTCCGTCGGAGAAGTCGCGGCTGCGGGTGGGGCGCCCGAGCGGGTCGTTGTCCCGCTGGGCGGATTGCCCACGGCCCTGCGGATCGCCCTGGCCGGGCTGGTTGCTGGCCTCCTCGGTGCCGTCGCCCTGCTGCATCTGTTGGGCCATGCCCTGCATGCCGCGCTGGAGGCCTTCCAGGGCCCGACCCTGCGCGTCCACGGCCGGCCCATCCTGCCCTTGGCCGAGGGCCTGCTCGGCCTCGCGCATGGCCTGCTCGGCATCCGAGAGCCCCTGCTCGCCCTGCATGCCCATGCCGCGCATGCGCCGCTGCATGTCCTGGAGGCGTTCGCGCAGGGCCTGCTGGCGCTGCCCGAGGCCCTGGCCGCCGGGTTGCCCCTGCTGGCCTTGCCCCTGGCCCTGCTGGCCTTCGGCCTGCTCCTGGCCCTCGCCTTGCTCGCCCTGTTGCCCGCGCTGCCCTTGCTGGCCGCGTTGGCCCTGCTGCTGGCCTTGCTGACGCTGCCCCTGCTGGCCGCGCTGCCCCTGCTGCTGGCGGTTGCGCGGGCCCTGCTGCATGCGCTGGTTCTGGCCTTCCTGGAAGGTTTCGTCGCGCAATTGCTGCTGCTCGCGAGCCATGGCGTCGAGATCCTCCATGGAGCGCTGCATCTCGCGGGCCATGGGATCGGACATGCGGGAGTTCGGCTGCGCGGTCTGGAGGTTCTCCATCAGGTTGCGCAGCTCTTCGAGAAGGCGCTGAGCCTCGGCCATGTCGCCGCGGCGCATGGCCTGCTCCATCTGCTCCATCATCCGGTTGAGATCGTTTTGGGTAATGGTGCGCTGGGGCTGCTGGCTCTGGTTCCGCTGGTTTTCGCCCTGCTGCTGCTCGCGCTGCATGCGCTCGGCGAATTCGCGCAGGAAACGGTCCATGGCCTGGCGCAGCTCGTTCATGAGCTTGCTGATCTCGTCCGGGTTCGCACCCCGGTCCATGGCCTCGCGCAGCCGGTCCTGGGCGGCGCGCAGGTCCCGCTCCGCATCGGAGAGGTCGCCGTCCTCGATCTGCAGCGCCATGGCCCAGAGCCAATCCGCCACCTCGACGAGGTCGGGATCGGCCTTGGCGCGCCGCAGCCGCTCGGAGGCCGCCCGCAGGCCCATGAACACGCCCCATTCCTTGGTGTAGGTTTCGGGCGCAATGAGGAGCGCATCGAGGGCGACCTGCACGCGCTTGCGGTCGTCCGGATCGAGCACGAGCCGGCGCCGCTGCTCCACCAAGGCCTTGGCGAGGGGCTTGGTGAAGGGGCGCTGCGGCAAGGTGAAGTCGAGGGCCTGGGTGCGTCCCTCCTGGCCGGCTTCGTCCTTCGCGGTCAGCGTGATCTTCACCTTCGCGCCGGCCCAGGGGTGGTTCGTGAGGTCGACGGGCGCCTTGGTGTCGGGGGCGTTCGGATCGGAGGAGGGGACGGGCACGGCCAGCGGCGGGGCCGGCACGAGGCTGCGACGGCCCATGAAGCCCTCGCCCTTTGCGACGAGACCCTCGACGACGGTGATGCCGTAATCGTCCTTGCCCCGATAGAGCAGCTCGAAGGTGCCACGGGCATTCACTTCCGGCGGCCCGCCCCAGGCGATCTCCGGGGCGGTGTCGGGAATGGCTTCCACGCGCAGGCGGTGCTGGCTCGCGAGTCCGGTGCGGATGGACAGTTCCGCATCGCCATCGAGGGTGAAGCGCTGCTCGCGCAGGCCCGCGCGCTGGCTGTCCGGTGCCGGCGCGGCGTTCGGGCGCTGCTGACCGTCCTGGGCCGCCAGCGCGGTCAGCCCCTGCACCGGATTGATGGCGACGTCGCCTTCGCCGGCGACGCGGATCACGATGGTGGACTTCACCGGCGCGCGCAGGCGCTGCTCGCCGCTGGCGAGATCGATCATCAACGGCGGGGAGCGGGTGTAGAGGGGCGGATCGATCCAGCCGTCGACCCGGAAGGTCGGTCCGGCGGCCTGGGCCTCCCGCCAATCGAAGGCGGCGCCGAGCCGGGACCCGATCTCGGGGCCGGCCACGAAGGCGCTCGCCACCACGGCGAGGATGCCGGCGGCGCGCACCGCATAGCGGTCGCGGAGCGGCATGTTGGGCTGTGGCGGGTTCACCTTCAGCGTCGCGATCGCGGCTTCCGAGCGCTTCAGGTGCAGGTCCCACAGGACCCGCGAGCCCGCATCCGTCTGGCCGAGCGCGAGGGTGTCGTCGAGGGCGCGCGCCGGTCCGTGCACCTGACCGGCGTCCCGGTCGAGGCGATCGAGGGCCCGGGGCCGCGCCGGCAGGCGCAGGCGCACCAGGGGGAGAAGCGAGAGGAGAAGCGCCGCCGTGAACAGGCCGAGGCCCGCCGTGCGCATGATCGGCGAGACATCGACCCACAGGCCGAGCCACGACACGGTCAGGAACACGAGGATGATGGTGATGGGGTACCAGAGCAGCGGCCAGGCGCGCTCCCACCAGAGCGTCCAGCGGGCGCGTCCCACGAGCCCTTCGAGGCGGCGTTGCAGGGCGCTCCGCTCGGGAGCCGGATTGGGCGCTACCGGGCTCGGACCTTCGCTCATACGCAGATTTCCTTGTACCTCGGTTGCCCGCGGCCTTTGCCCCACAGGTAACCTAGCACGCAGGGTCAGCCTGACCAGCGGTCAATTGGGCACAGATGCGTGAGGGCGATGTCCCTCTCCCCTGGAGGGAGAGGGTGGTCCTGCGAAGCAGGGTCGGGAGAGGGGGCCGCGAGTGCCACTCTCCCCAGCAATCTTGCGGCGGCACCTCTGCTGGAGATGGTGGAATGACTCCCCCCTCTCCCTGCGTTGCTGCGCAACGCTGTCCCTCTCCCTCCAGGGGAGAGGGAGGACGATCACGCCCAGGCCGGCACCTGGTCGAGGCCGATGAGCTCGTCGTAGGTGGGGCGGCGGCGCACCACGGCGAAATCCCCGCCCCGCACCAGAACCTCGGGCACGAGGAGGCGGGTGTTGTAGGTGGTGGCCTGCACGGCCCCGTAGGCTCCGCCCGACATGATCGCGATGAGATCGCCCGGCTTCACCTCGGGCATCTCCCGGGCGAGCGCCAGGTAATCGCCGCTCTCGCAGACGGGCCCCACCACGTCGGCGGTCATGCGGCCCGCGTCCGGGGAGGGCTCCACCACGGGCTTCAGGTCGTGATGGGCGTCGTAGAGGGTCGGGCGGATGAGGTCGTTCATGGCCGCATCGACGATCACGAAGGTCTTGCCCTCGCCGTGCTTCACATAGACCACGCGGGTGAGGAGCACCCCCGCATTGCCCGCGATCAGGCGGCCGATCTCGAAGACGAGCTTCAGGCCGAGCCCATCCGTGCGCCGCTTGATGATGGCGGCATAGGCCTCGGGGTTCGGCGGCGGGTCGTTGTCGGCGCGATAGGGGATGCCGAGACCCCCGCCCACGTCGATGTGGTGGAGGCGGTGCCCGTCGCTCATGAGGTCGCGGGCGAGCTCGGCCAAGAGCGCGGTGGCGTTGTCGAAGGGCTCCAGATCCGTGATCTGGCTGCCGATATGCATGTCGACGCCGGTGACCTCGAGGCCTTCGAGCCCCGCCGCATGGGCATAGACCTCGCGGGCCTTCGAGATCGGGATGCCGAACTTGTTCTCGGAGCGGCCGGTCGAGATCTTCTTGTGGGTCTTGGCGTCCACGTCCGGATTGACGCGGATGGAGATCGGCGCCCGTACGCCCTTGGAGCGGGCGACCTCGGCGAGAGCCTCGAGTTCCGGCTCCGATTCCACGTTGAAGCAGAGGATGCGGGCCTCGAGCGCCAGCGCCATCTCGGGCCGCGTCTTGCCGACGCCGGAAAACACGATCTTCTCAGGCGGTACGCCGGCGGCGAGCGCCCGGCGCAGCTCGCCCTCCGAGACGATGTCCATGCCGGCACCGAGCGAGGCCAGATGCTTGAGCACCGCCTGGTTGGAGTTCGCCTTCATGGCGTAGCACACCAGCGCGTCGCGGTCCGCAAAGGCCCGGGCGAAATCGCGGTAATGGCGCTCGAACGCCGCCGAGGCATAGCAATAGACCGGAGTGCCGACCTCGTCCGCGACGGCGCGGAGATCGACGGATTCGGCGTGGAGAACGCCGCCGGAATAACGGAACGCGTGCATGGATCAGAACAACCGTGCGGCTTCAGCCGTCTAGAGGAGCGGATCGGGAACGGGGGATCACCCTGGGCGGGCTAGAGAAGCGGATCGAGAACGAAGGGCCGTTTCGGGATGATGTGGCCCTCGGGGCTTTCGCGGGTGCCCGGCGGCAGGGTGACGGGGGCGGGCTGCCCGCCCTTGGCCTCGGCCTCGGCGCGCGCGGCCGCGATGTCCGGGCGCTCCGGCGGCCCGCGCCGGCCGCAGGCCTGCAGGCCCGCCAGAACGGCAGCCGCCAGCACGAGGGCACGAAGGACGGGCAGGCTTGGACGCATGACAGGCTCCGGAACGCGGCGGCACCATAACGGCAAGTCGCCGGGGATGCGAGACCCCGGCGCGGCCCGCGGCCCAAGGGGGTGAAGCGATCGTGAAGAGCCGGGGCCCGCCGCTGCGAGGATCCCGGCAGACGGGCTCGATTTGAAACGATCGTGAAGGATTCGGCGTCGCAGCCCGCTTGAGCTCTCCCGCGAAAGCCGCCACATGGCGGCCATGCGACGCTTGGTCCCCCGCCGCACCTTTCCGCTCGCCGCCCTCGCGCTCGCCCTCGTCGGCGCCGGCGCCTGGTACGGGCTTGCGGGCGGCGGGCCGGCGGTGGCGGCCGAATGCCGGGCGGCGCAGCGCGCGGCGGAGCGCCTCGCGCCCCACGCCCGCGGCGAGGTCGCGGCGGTGTCGGCGACGCTCGCCCCGAAACCGATGCCGGCCCTCGCCTTCAACGGCCCCGACGGCAAGCCGCTCTCCTTGGAGGCCTTCAAGGGCCGGACCGTGCTCGTGAACCTCTGGGCCACCTGGTGCCTGCCCTGCCGCGAGGAGATGCCGGCGCTGGACCGGCTTCAGGCGGAGCTCGGCGGTGCGGATTTCGAGGTGGTCGCGGTGAACGTGGACACCCGCAATCCCGAGAAGCCGCGAACCTGGCTGCAGGAGAACGGCATCACGCGCCTCACCTATTACGCGGACCCCGCCGGCAAGGTGCTCCAGGTCCTGCAGCGCTCGGGCCATGTGGTCGGCCTGCCCACCACCGTGCTCCTCGACCCCAACGGCTGCGAGATCGCGGTGCTGAAAGGCCCCGCCGAATGGTCGAGCCCGGACGCCCTCAAGCTCGTCCGCGCGGCGCTCGGGCGCCCGCTCTAGGGCTTCGCAAAGGCTCCGTCCGCATCGGGCACGCCCGTCTCGCCCGCGAAGGGCGGTTTCGAGAGGCGCCAGGGGCGGTCCATGGCCTGGCGGGCTTCGCCGCGCTTTAGGGGCCGGGGGGTGCCGTCGGCGAGAAGCTGGTGGATCACGAGGAAGCCCAGCGCCTGCAGCATCACGGCGGCGGTCTTGGCGGCCCGGTCGTCGGCCCTGAGCGTCAGGGAGCCTACCGTATAGACCGCCTCGACGAGGCTCTTCGGGTGCCGGCCCGGCGCTCCCGCCGTGCGGCTGCGGAACGGGACAACGTTCGAACCCGGCTCGATCATCGCTTCGATAACCCCACGTAACGGCCGCCTTGTGGTTCTTGTGCGGCTTCGGGTGGGAGTGTTGGGCAAAGCGGGACGGGAGGAAATGCGACAAAAGAAAGGGGCGCTTGAAGCGCCCCCGATCCTGCCTTTAGGTCAACGCGTGACGCGCCTTACTTCAACGCCACGCCCTTATCGGTGACGAACTGCTCGCGTTCACTCGCCGTCCGGGCGCTCGCCTCCGATCGGCTCAGGCGCTCTGCTTCACGGCCACGCCCTTCTCGGTGAAGAGCTGCTGGAGTTCGCCGGCCTGGAACATCTCGCGGGTGATGTCGCAGCCGCCGATGAACTCGCCCTTCACGTAGAGCTGCGGGATCGTGGGCCAGTTGGAATAATCCTTGATGCCCTGGCGGATGTCGCCGTCTTCCAGCACGTTCACGCCCTTATAGGGCACGCCGAGGTAGTTCAGGATCTGCACGACCTGACCCGAGAACCCGCACATGGGAAACTGGGGCGTGCCCTTCATGAAGAGCACCACGTCGTTGGACTTCACTTCGTTGTCGATCTTGGTGTGGGCGTCGGTCATCGGTGTCTCCTAATAGATCAGTGGGAGCCGTCGAGGCTTGCGTAGAGCTGTCGGACGGCAGTCTCGTGAGTGAAGGATGGTTCAAGCAGGTCGTTCAACGGAAACGGGGAACGATCCGGAATTCCGGGCGGAACGCGGCGCTTATAGGTCACAAGCTCCTGCGACGCTCCCTCGAAAGCTCTCCGCCATATGTCATCGATATCGAGAGCCTGCCTCATCGAGGGGCGATATCTGCGGCGTGCATCCCGAAGGAACGTGTTGGTTTCGATCTCCCAGGCCAAGCGCGAGAGCGAGTCCGGATCGCAGTAACGTTTTAGGATGTGAGCCAGGGCCTGGATCAGCAGGCTTTCGACCGCTCGCCACTCGCTCCGCCCCAAGCACTCGATCTCCTCGATGATATTGGTCCAGTCGACGAGGTTCGAGAGTTCGGGCTTGGCCGCAAGCCGCCGCAGGGCCTCGGCCTGCTGTTCCGACCAGGTCACGATATCGTCGTCGTAGAGGGTCGCGGCATCCATGGCAGCCTCGGGGGCTAATCCTGGGGTGCGCTGGTCGTCAGCGCAAGGGCGTGGAGCACCCCGCCCATGCGGCCCTGGAGGGCGGAATAGACCATCTGGTGCTGCTGGACCCGGGATTTGCCCTTGAAGGCCGCCGACATCACGGTCGCGGCATAGTGGTCGCCGTCGCCGGCCAGGTCTTTGATCTCGACCTGGGCGTCCGGCAGAGCGGCCTTGATCATGCTCTCGATCTCGCGGGCGTCCATCGGCATCGCGGGGTCTCTCCTTTTAAGCGGCTTTGCCCGCCATGTAATCCGACAGCCACGCCTCGTGGGCGGCTTTCAGCTCCGCCACCGATATGGACGTGCCGTCCGGCCAAATCAACGAAGACCCGCCGACAGCCCCGATGAGCGCGGCCGGGATGCCGAGCGCCCCGGCCTCGTAGAGGATGTCGGGGGCATGGTCGGCGTCCACGGCCAGCACGTAGCGGCCCTGGTCCTCGCCGAAGAGGAAGCCGTGGAGGGGCACGCCCTCGGGCGCGCCGATCTCGGCCCCGATCCCGCCCGCCATGGCCATTTCGGCGAGCGCTATTCCTAGGCCGCCGTCGGAGCAATCGTGCACCGTGTCGACCTGGCGCGAGCGGATGAGCTGGCGCACGAAATCGCCGTTCCGGCGCTCGACGGCGAGATCAACGGGCGGCGGCGCGCCCTCTTCGCGGCCGAGGATCTCCTTGAGATACAGCGACTGCCCGAGCCAGCCCTCTGTTGCGCCGATGAGCAGGATCGCGTCGCCCTCGCGCTTGAAGCGCACGGTGGCATGCACGGTCACGTCGTCGAGGAGCCCGACGCCTCCGATGGTGGGGGTCGGCAGGATGCCCTGGCCGTTGGTTTCGTTGTAGAGCGACACGTTCCCGGACACGACGGGGAAGTCGAGTGCCCCGCAGGCCTCGCCGATCCCGCGGATGCAGCCCACGAACGTGCCCATCACCTCGGGCCGCTCGGGATTGCCGAAGTTGAGGTTGTCGGTAATCGCCAGCGGCAGGCCGCCCACCGCCGTGATGTTGCGCCAGGCTTCCGCCACGGCCTGCTTGCCGCCCTCCACCGGGTCGGCCTCGCAATAGCGCGGCGTCACGTCGGTGGTGAGCGCGAGCCCCTTGGGCCCGTCGAGGACGCGCACGATGGCGGCATCCCCACCGGGAGCCTGCACGGTGTTGCCGAGGATGAGGTGGTCGTATTGCTCCCACACCCAGCGCTTGGAGCAGCCGTCCGCGGAAGCCACGAGGCGCCGCACGGCCTCGGCGGTGCCCACCGGCGGCGCGATGCTCTCCGCCTGGATCCGGGTCTGGTAGGTGTTCTGGAGGTGAGGGCGGTCGTAGAGCGGCGCCTCGTCGCCCAATTCCTTGATGGGCAGATCCGCCATCACCTCGCCGTGGTGCTTCACCACGAAGCGGAGCGTATCGGTGGTCTCTCCGATGATCGCGAAATCGAGGCCCCATTTGACGAAAATGGCCTCGGCTTGCGCCTCCATGCCGGGTTTGAGCACCATGAGCATGCGCTCCTGGCTCTCGGACAGCATCATCTCGTAAGCCGTCATGCCCTCCTCGCGGCAGGGCACACGCTCGAGCCACAGCTCCACGCCGAGATCGCCCTTGGCGCCCATCTCGACCGCCGAGCAGGTGAGGCCGGCCGCGCCCATGTCCTGGATCGCGATCACGGCGCCGGACTGCATGAGTTCGAGGCAGGCTTCGAGCAGCAGCTTTTCCGCGAAGGGATCGCCCACCTGCACGGTGGGGCGCTTCTCCTCGGATGCGTCGTCGAACTCGGCCGAGGCCATGGTGGCGCCGTGGATGCCGTCGCGCCCGGTCTTACTGCCCAGATACACGATCGGGTTTCCGACGCCCGTCGCCGCCGCGTAGAAGATCTCGTCGGTTTTCGCCAAGCCCACGGCCATGGCGTTGACGAGAATGTTGCCGTTGTAGCGCGGGTGAAAACCCATGCCGCCGCCCACGGTGGGCACCCCGAAGGAATTGCCGTAGCCGCCAATACCGGCGACGACGCCGGAGACGAGGTGCCGCGTCTTCGGATGATCGGGCTCGCCGAAGCGGAGAAAATTCAACGCCGCGATGGGCCGCGCCCCCATGGTGAACACGTCGCGCAGGATGCCGCCGACACCGGTCGTCGCGCCCTGATAGGGCTCGATGAAGGAGGGGTGGTTGTGGCTCTCCATCTTGAACACGCAGGCGAGCCCGTCGCCGATGTCGATGACGCCCGCATTCTCACCGGGCCCCTGGATCACCCAAGGGGCTTTGGTGGGGAGCGTACGCAGGTGCAGGCGCGAGGATTTGTAGGAGCAGTGCTCGTTCCACATGGCCGAGACGATGCCGAGCTCGGTCAGCGTCGGCTCGCGCCCGATGAGAGCGACGAAACGCTCGTATTCGTCGGGCTTCAGGCCGTGCTCGCGCACGAGCTCAGGGGTGATCGCGATGTGGTTTTGCATGGCTCTCCTTAAACCCCTCTCCCCGCTGGCGGGGAGAGGTCGAGTCGCGGAACGCGACCGGGTGAGGGGGAGGTTCAGGCTTATTCTGAGAGCCCCCCTCACCCTCGCTTCACTTCGTTCCGCTTGCTTCGCCTGCCGATCCGCAGGCGAAGCCCTCTCCCTCCGGGGGAGAGGGACTAAGCGACGAGACTCTCGAACAAACCGCGTCCGTCCGTGCCGCCGACGAGGTCGTCGATCAGGTTTTCCGGATGGGGCATCATGCCGAGCACGTTGAGTTTGTCGGAATAGATCGCGGCGATGGAGTTCATCGAACCGTTGCGGTTGGCATCCGCCGTGACATGGCCTTGCGGATCGCAGTAGCGGAACGCCACGAGGCCCTCGCCCTCGATCCGCGCCAGCGTCTCGGCGTCCGCCGTGTAATTGCCCTCGCCATGCGCCACGCACACGTCGATCACCTGGCCCGACCGGTAGCGCCGCGTGAAGGCGGTGTCGGTGCGCTCCACTTTCAGCGTCTGCCGATGGCAGATGAATTTGAGGTTCGCGTTGCGCATGAGGATGCCGGGCAGCAGCCCCGATTCGCACAGGATCTGGAAGCCGTTGCAGATGCCGAGCACCAGGCCGCCGCGCGCCGCATGCGCCCGCACCGCATCCATCACCACCGCGCGCCCCGCAATGGCGCCGCAGCGCAGGTAATCGCCATAGGAGAAGCCGCCGGGCAGCACGGCGAGGTCCGTGTGCGCGGGCAGCGCCGCTTCCGTGTGCCACACCTTCTCGACCTTCGCGCCGGCTTGCGCCAGCGCCTTCACGACATCGCCCTCGCGGTTCGAGCCAGGGAAGACGATCACGGCGGCTTTCATGCAGGTCTCCGCGTCTCGGCGCGCACGGCGCCGCCATCCAGGATTCTCAAGCGATCTCGACCCGGTAGTTCTCCACCACCGTGTTGGCGAGGAGCCGCTCGCAGGCAGCCTTGAGCGCAGCTTCGGCCTGGGCCTTGTCGGCCGTGTCGAGCTCGATGTCGAACACCTTGCCCTGACGCACGCTCGCCACACCCTCGACCCCGAGCGAGCGCAGCGCGCCCTCGATGGCCTTGCCCTGCGGATCGAGCACGCCGGTCTTCAAGGTCACGGTCACGCGCGCTTTCATCGGGGCCTCGCAGGTCGGGAATTGATCCGCGATGCCATAAGGGCAAGGGGGGCGGAGCACAACACCGGGCATTCCCTCCCCCCCGAGGGAGAGGGACAGCGTGCGCAGCAACGCAGGGAGAGGGGGGAGTGAGTTCCACCCCCGTCATGGCCGGGCCTGTCCCGGCCATCCACGTCTGAGCGGCGGTCACAAGTTCACGCTGCTGGGGGCAGGCACCCCTCCCTCCCTTCAGGGGAGGGTGGCATCCGAAGGATGACGGGTGGGGTGTTGCGCGAAGCGCATCCTGCATCATTGGGCCTAGAGCTCGCCTGCGGCGAACACCCCACCCCTACCCCTCCCCTGAGGGGAGGGAGGGGCTCACGAGGAGCGACTCGCTTCGTACTGTCATTCCGGGGCGGCGCAGCCGAGCCCGGAACCCAGATGGCGAGTTCTACCCGGAGAGATCTCCTGGGTTCCGGCCCGCCCTGCGGGCGACCGGGATGACAGCCGAGGAGCATGCGTGGAGCCTCTCTCCTGATCCTATCCCTT
>DASZAZ010000035.1:0-5203 GCA_035944635.1 Microvirga sp. | reverse complement strand
ACCCACATCAGCATGGCAACCGCCAGGCCGGAGACGAAGGTGAGTGGGCCCAAAACAGCCAGGATCTTGGAGCCCGGCAGTTCGGGGCGCCAGATCACGTGGCCCACAAGATCTCCAAACTCAGAGCGCAAGGGGAGCGCCTCCTCCCCGCTCACCGGATCGGCCACTGCGGAGAAGCGAAGGCCGGCGATCAGGTTGCGCGTCTCGAGCTCCTTGAGGAAGGAGCCATCGAGGTAGCGAACGCTCACGAGCAGGGCTTCCGTCCCAGGCTCCTGGGTGAGCACATCGGTATGAGGGACGATCTTCATCACGCTCACGGCCGCCGCATGGCCGTTCACGCGCTTCAGGTGCGAGGCATGGACGGCACTCTTGGTGGTCTGACCGGCTCCATGGCCCTCCGCTTCAGCGCCGCGCACGATCCTGTCATGCGCGTGCCCCGCGTGCTGAACCCCGGCCTTCAGCTCGGCCACGAGCACGTCAACGGCAGCCCTAACGGGCTCGAATGAGGACAACGGCGCCATCGCCCCGTCCGCCATGGCGTAGAGCGGAACACCTGTGTGGTCCAAGACGAACACGAGGTCATGGCCGAACAGGGTGTGCAGCCAGACCCCGATGTTCTCATCGAGCCACGCGAGGTCGGGCGCGATCCGCGCGTTTTGGACGGCATCGTCCCAGACCGCCACCGTCTCCTGGTTCTTGGCCAAATCGTCGATGCTGGAGTGCACGGCGTGCTCGGTCGTGCGGATCTGCCGCTCGACCGAGATGCTGTCGCTGCGACTTGTGGCCCAAAACAGGCCAAAGGCGTTGATCGCGATCGTGGCCAGGGCTGCCGCGACGAGCGGGATCCTGATCCGGGGCGAGATCGTGCCGGGGCGCGGCAACGATAGCGCGGCCTGATCGTTCGTCATGCTGAGTTGATCTTTCCGCTCGCGTTGGCTTACGCGGCTTTGACGCTGAAGAGAAAGGCATTGACCTCGCGGCTGAGGCTCGTTGACTGGCGAGCGAGCTCTTGGGCCGCCGAGAGCACCTGGGAGGCTGCAGCGCCCGTCTCGCCGGCTCCCTGGCGCACCGTGCCGATGCTGCCCGTCACTTGCTCGGTTCCTTGGGCTGCCTGCTGCACGTTGCGGGAGATCTCGCCCGTGGCAGCTCCTTGCTCCTCCATAGCAGCCGAGATCGACACAGAGATGTGGCTCATCTCCTGGATCGTGTGCGCGATCGCTTCGATGGCGCTCACGGCCTGGCGTGTGGCCGTTTGCACCTCGCCGATCTGCCGACCAATCTCATCGGTCGCCTTCGCAGTCTGTGAGGCAAGCTCCTTCACCTCGGTCGCGACGACTGCAAAGCCCCGCCCCGCCTCACCGGCCCGTGCGGCCTCGATCGTGGCGTTGAGCGCAAGTAAGTTTGTCTGACCGGCGATCGTGCTGATCAGCTGTACGACGTTCCCGATCTTCTCGGCGGTCGTTGAGAGAGCTTGAACTGTTTGGTTCGTCCGACGTGCATCGTGAACCGCTCGCTCGGCGATCTGCGAGGATTGCGTGACTTGGCTCGTGATCTCTTGGATCGAGATCGCCAGCTCCTCGGTGGCTGCCGCCACGGTCTGCACGTTGGCGGAGGTCTGCTGGGCCGCCGAGGCAACATGGACGGATTGCTGGGTGGTCTGACCGGCGATCTGGGTCATGCTCTGGGCGGTAGCCTCCATCTCACTGGCGGCTGCTGACAGCCCGTGCGTCAAGGCCGAGACGTTCGCCTCGAACGCCTTTGTCACCTCGTCGAGACGCCGGGCCCGGCGCATCTTGGCGTCGGCCTCCAGGGCCGCTTGCTCATCCGCCTGCTTCTTGGCAATCAGCGCGTCCTTGAACACCTGCAGGGCCCGCGCCATGGAACCGATCTCGTCGCGGCGGTCCTGGCCGCGAACCTCGACGGCAAGCTCACCACCCGCCAGCGCTCCCATGCTGTGCGTCAAATCAACCATCGGCCGGGCAATCGCCAGACCGATGCCGGTCGACAGGCCCAGGCCAACGAGCAGTATCACGACGGCCGAGGTCAGAATGATGGTCGTCGTCTGAGACCGGTTTGCTGCGATGGACGCCTGGGCGTCCTCGAAGCGCGCCTTCACCTCGTGATGAATGCGGCCCGCCAACGGCTCGAATTCGGCAAACAGCGCTGAGAGGCTCCTGATCTCGTTCTCCTGACCCAGCCGCGCCTCCATGTAGGAGACAAAATCGCGCTGATAGGCGGTCATGCGCTCGATGATCGCACCACGCGCTGCCGCTGGGATGAGGGACGATCCGAGCGCACCATTGAACTCGCTCAGACGCTTCTTCATGTCCTCGCCGTACTTGGGGTCAAGGCGCATAAGGAAGTCCTTCTCGTGCCGCCGCATCATGAGCATCAGGTTCGTGAGCTGGATCTCACCCGATTGACGCAGCAAGCTCTCCGCTTCCTGCACGGACTTGCGCAGCGCTCCTTGCAGACCGTCATTCTCCGTCAAACCCAACGTCTTGGCTTGTTCGACCACACGGGTGAAGGCGGCCCGGTACCGTCCGTAGCCCTCGCCGAGAGCCCTCGCTTGTGGTTCAAGGCGGCTAAGGCCAACAGCGCGCAGGTGCTCGATGAGCTCTGCTTGGAACTTAACGACCTCCGTCGAGATCTCGCTGTGCCGGGCGGCGTACTTGAGATCGTCCCGAAGCAAGAAGTCCTTCTCTGCCCTGCGAGCCTCCAGCAGATCCGTATGCACCATCGCAATGGCCTGCTCTGCCCGGGTTGTTCTGTCGGCAAGGTGCTGCAGGGCGGCCTGCTGTGTGGTTTGGACAAGATACAGAGTTGCCAGGGCGATCAGACCTAGAGCTCCAACAAGTCCAACGCACAGGACCTGCGATCTCAGGCGAAGTCGAGACAAGATGGAGCGCATGACAGACCCCCAGAAGCGGCCGCTCGGTCAAAGCTTTTGGCGCACGACGCCCATGACGTCGCTGCTGACGGCTCTTGTGGCTTTGCAATCGGCGGCGCAATCCGATGCAACCTGTCTAAAACTTAGCCAGTTAAGTTGACCTTACTTACGTCGGGTGTCCGACATAGGGCCAACTACGTATGAGGCCGTTCGGCTGGTCACAGCGGCGTTTGTGCCACGCCTAGACGCGGCCCTGTCCCGCGGGCTGGTAGCAGCCGTCCGTTGCGTCAACGAGCCCTGCCGGGTTCAAGATCTGGATGCGCCCGCGGCTGTACTCGATGAGGCCCCTCCCCTGCAGAGCCCGGGCTGCGGCTGTGACGGTGGTTCGTTGCAGCCCCAACGTCAGGGCGAGTTCGTCTTGGCGGAGCGGGACGACGTCCTCGTCGATCCGATCCCGGCACATGAGCAGCCACCGTGCAATGCGGGTCTCAGCCGAGCACAGGGCGTTGCAGGCAGCCGCTTGCACCGTTTGCTGGTGCATGTTGTCCGCATGCTCCAAGATGGCCGCTCGCATCGCGGCACTGTGCCCGGCGAGCGTCTGGAAGGACTTCAACGAGATAGCGAGTGCTTCGCCTGCGATCTGAACCTTCAACAGCGCTCTCGAGCGGCCGCTGCCAGCCCCTGGAACGAGCCCAACACCCCCGTCGCGGCCGATCATCGCCGTCTCGACGCTCCGCCCGTCAGCGAGAACGGCCAGCGCCGATACGACGCCGGCGGTGGGGAAGTAGACCCGCTCGATTGCGTCACCCGGCCGGCCAAGGATGTCACCAACACCGAGGGGCACACGATCAGCACTCTGGGCGATCGCAACCCTCTCCGTTCGCGGCAAGGCGTCCACGAGCCAGTTGCCGGTGTGCGGCATGGCCTCGGGTGAACTCCTGGACGTTGGCATTAAGGTTCTCGTTCAGCGCTGCGCGTGATTGATAATGCAAGACGCGGGCCACAAGAGACATTGATAACGACAATGCCGCTCATATGGTGAGCTGGAGTTCTCACATGTTTGCCCTGCCGGGCACCGGCCAAAGCCTTGTGCATCAGCCGGATCCGGAACGTGTTGTTAGCCGCCTGCCTGTAGCTTTAGGCAGACGTGATGAAGCCCGGCCTGCGACACACGCGCCGGCATCAGGTAAGGCTCGCTGTGCTCTGCGCGGCGCTGGCGGCTCGGAAGGCGGAGACCTCTGGGGCAGCACGTCCAAGCTGCCCGTCAGCGACGTGCAAAAGGCTCTCAACTGTAACAGTGCAGCGTACGAGGGTGCCATCATGGCTCGCCCTCAGCGGCTGGTGCGGGTGCGCCTCCCGACAGCGCTGACAGCTGCTCCTCAACCTTCTTGGCCCAGACCAGAGGCGTCAGCCCGTCCATGGTGTGCACCGACGGCCCTGAAGGGATCGGGCTCTTGGCTGGATGCCTGTCCACCTACAGCTCCGTGCCGCAGGTGCTCAAGTGCTGGCGGCTGGGCGACACGGAGGCGATCTCCAAACGCATGTTCTCCGTGCGCGCCTTCGGGCTCGTGCTCTGGACGGTTTACGGCTTTGCGGTGGGAAGTGTGCCCGTCCTGGTCTTCAGTGCGCTGAGCCTTGTGCTCAGCGCCACCATCTTGACGCTCAAGATCAAGGGATCCCGCACTCAGCGGGCTTCCGACGCCTGCTAAGGATGTAAACGCCAGGCCAGAGCCGCGCTCATCCACGACCGCGCTTGGCTCGCGTGGGCCTGACGAGGTGAGCGATAAAGTTCCGCAGCTCGGTCCGGCGCAAGTGCGGTTCGGTCACTTGCTCATCAAGGCCAAGCCGCCAGGCCAGATCGCGCCGCGTCGGGTGATGGTGCAGTGCCTCGACCTGCCCGGCGTAGCTCGCCACATCCTCGTCCGACCCCGCAAGACCTGCCTCGACGAGGCTGCTCGCCTCGCGCACAAGGGCGGCCGCAACCTCATCAAGCCCGATCTCCGGGTGGTACTGAACACCCCAGAAGATCCCCCGCTCCCCCGATCGGATCTCAGCCGCCTGCACCCGCGTCACCTCGTTGCAGGCGAGCACCACGCTCCTCGCCGGCAAGCTTGCCACCTCGTCCGTATGCACGGCGGGAGCGTCGAAGACGGCTGGTCTGCCTTCAAGAAGGGGGTGGGACCGGCCGTGTGCGGTTGGGGTGATCTTGCGCGCAAAGGCGGCCTCGCGCCCGCTCGCATTCGGGCGAACCGTGCCGCCCGCCGCCACCGTTGCGACCTGCAGTCCTGCACACGACCCGAAGGCTGGCGTGCC
>DASZAZ010000034.1:0-71689 GCA_035944635.1 Microvirga sp. | reverse complement strand
TTGCCATGGAGGTGACGCTGATTGCGCCGATCGCCATGGAGGAGAAGCTGCGCTTTGCCATCCGCGAGGGCGGCCGCACCGTGGGCGCGGGCGTCGTCGCCCAGGTCATGGACTAATCAACTCACACCAAGGTCGGGAACGACGGCGCGGCTGGCACAGCCGGTCGCGCCGCTCCTTTTGAACGGGGCAACCCATGAACGGTCAAAACATCCGAATTCGCCTGAAGGCGTTCGATCACCGCGTCCTCGACGCCTCGACACGCGAAATCGTGTCGACGGCGAAGCGGACGGGCGCTCAGGTTCGCGGGCCCATCCCGCTGCCGACGCGCATCGAGCGCTTCACGGTGCTGCGCTCGCCGCACATCGACAAGAAGTCGCGCGAGCAGTTCGAGATGCGCACGCATAAGCGCGTTCTCGATATCGTCGATCCCACGCCTCAAACGGTGGACGCGCTGATGAAGCTCGACCTCGCCGCCGGCGTGGATGTGGAAATCAAGCTCTAAGGCCCGCTGGGCTTTGGGGTGCTGAACAGCACGCCGAGAGGATACGCACATGCGCTCAGGCGTTATCGCGCAAAAGGTCGGGATGACTCGCATCTTCACGGATGCGGGCGAACACGTCCCGGTGACGGTGTTGAAGGTCGACAACTGCCAGGTCGTCGCCCATCGAACCAAGGACAAGAACGGCTACACCGCGCTGCAGGTCGGCGTCGGCAAGGCCAAGGTGAAGAACGTCTCCAAGGCCGAGCGTGGGCGGTTCTCCGTCGCGCAGGTGGAGCCGAAGCGGAAGATCGCCGAGTTCCGGGTCTCCGAGGATGCAGTCATCCCGGTGGGCGCCGAGATCACGGCCGATCATTTCATCCCGGGCCAGTTCGTCGACGTGACGGGCACCACCACCGGTAAGGGTTTCGCCGGCGGCATGAAGCGCTGGAACTTCGGCGGCTTGCGCGCGACCCACGGTGTGTCGGTCTCGCACCGTTCGATCGGTTCGACCGGTGGCCGTCAGGACCCGGGCAAGACGTTCAAGAACAAGAAGATGCCGGGTCACCTTGGTGTCGAGCGCGTGACGACGCAGAACCTGCGCGTCGTGCAGACCGACGTCGAGCGCGGCCTGATCCTGGTCGAGGGCGCCGTCCCCGGCGTCGCCGGCGGCTGGATCTACGTTCGCGACTCCGTGAAGCGGAAGCTCCCTGCCGAAGTGCCGATGCCCGGCAAGTTCCGCACGGGCGGCGACGCTGCTGCGGCTCCGGCCCAAGCCTCTGAGGAGAATGCGTGATGAAGCTCGATATCACCACGCTTGAGGGCGCGGCTGCCGGTTCGGTTGAGCTCAACGAGGCCATCTTCGGCCTTGAGCCCCGTGCCGACCTGCTCGCCCGTTGCGTTCGCTGGCAGCTCGCCAAGCGCCAGGCCGGCACCCATGCCACGAAGGGCCGCTCGGACGTCGATCGGACGACCAAGAAGCTCTACAAGCAAAAGGGCACCGGTTCGGCTCGGCACGGCGCCGCGAGCGCTCCCCAATTCCGGGGTGGCGGTCGCGCCTTCGGTCCGGTCGTGCGCTCCCATGCCCACGACCTGCCCAAGAAGGTCCGTGCTCTCGCGCTGAAGCATGCGCTGTCCGCGAAGGCGAAGGGCTCTGCCCTCATCGTCGTCGACGACGTGGCGCTGCCCGAGGCCAAGACGAAGGTTCTCGCCGAGCGCTTCGGCAAGCTCGGTCTCGCGAACGCCCTCATCATCGGGGGTGCTGAGGTGGAGACGAACTTCCAGCGCGCGGCTCGGAATATCCCGAACATCGACGTCCTGCCGGTGCAGGGCATCAACGTCTACGACATCCTCCGTCGTGAGAAGCTCGTTCTCACCCGCGCGGCTGTCGATGCGCTGGAGGCGCGCTTCAAATGAGCCTGGATCCGCGCCACTATGATGTGATCGTGAGCCCTGTTATCACCGAGAAGGCCACGGCCCTGTCCGAGCACAACAAGGTCGTCTTCAAGGTGCGCTCAGACGCGACCAAGCCGCAGATCAAGGAAGCGGTTGAGCGTCTGTTCGACGTCAAGGTGAAGAGCGTCAACACGCTCGTCACCAAGGGCAAGGTGAAGATGTTCCGCGGCACCCGCGGGCAGCGTTCGGACGTGAAGAAGGCGGTCGTGACCCTCCAAGAGGGCCAGTCCATCGATATCACGACCGGCGTCTGAGCTGAGAGAGCAAGCCGATGGCTCTGAAAACATTCAAACCGGTTACCCCTGGCCTTCGCCAGCTGGTGATCGTCGACCGCAGCGAGCTTTACAAGGGCAAGCCGGTCAAGGCGCTCACCGAGGGCAAGAGCTCGTCGGGCGGCCGTAACAACCTGGGTCGCGTCACCGTCCGCTTCCGCGGCGGCGGCCACAAGCGCACCCTGCGCAATGTGGACTTCAAGCGCCGCGGGCGCATGAACGACGCCGCGACCGTGGAGCGGATCGAGTACGATCCGAACCGCACCGCGTTCATCGCGCTCATCCGCTATGCCGACGGCGAGCAGTCCTACATCCTGGCTCCGCAGCGCCTCACGGCGGGAGACGTGGTGACGGCAGGCGACCAGGTCGACATCAAGCCGGGCAACGCGATGCCGGTGGGCAACATGCCCGTGGGCACGATCATCCATAACCTGGAGATCAAGATCGGTAAGGGCGGCGCGCTCGCCCGCTCGGCCGGCACCTACGCCCAGATCGTGGGTCGCGACCAGGGTTACGTGACCGTTCGCCTGAACTCGGGCGAGCAGCGTCTCGTGCACGGTCAGTGCTTCGCCACCGTGGGTGCGGTGTCGAACCCGGACCACATGAACATCTCGATCGGCAAGGCCGGTCGCAACCGCTGGCTCGGCAAGCGTCCGCACAACCGCGGTGTGGCCATGAACCCGATCGACCACCCGCACGGCGGTGGTGAGGGCCGCACCTCCGGTGGTCGCCATCCGGTGACCCCGTGGGGCATCCCCACCAAGGGCAAGAAGACCCGGTCGAACAAGCGTACGGATCGGTTCATCGTTTCGAGCCGTCACGACCGGAAGAAGAAGGGCTAATTCACTATGGCACGTTCGCTCTGGAAGGGTCCGTTCGTCGACGGGTACCTCCTCAAGAAGGCCGATGCCGCGCGCAGCGGCGGTGGCCGCAACGAGGTCATCAAGATCTGGAGCCGTCGCTCCACGATCCTCCCGCAGTTCGTGGGCCTCACCTTCGGGGTCTACAATGGTCAGAAGCACATCCCGGTTCATGTGAGCGAGGAGATGGTGGGCATGAAGTTCGGCGAGTTCTCGCCGACGCGCACCTTCCACGGTCACGCCGCGGACAAGAAGGCGAAGAGGCGGTAAGATGGGCAAGTCCGCTACTCCCCGCGCTTTGCCGGACAACGAGGCAAAGGCCATCGCGCGGATGATCCGCGTGAGCCCGCAGAAGCTGAACCTCGTGGCTCAGCTCATCCGCGGCAAGAAGGTCTCGACCGCACTGGCCGATCTCGAGTTCTCCCGCAAGCGCGTTGCGCGCGACGTGCGGAAGTGCCTCGAAAGCGCCATCGCGAATGCCGAGAACAACCACAACCTGGATGTGGACGATCTGGTGGTCAAAGAGGCGTATGTGGGCAAGGCGCTCGTTTTGAAGCGCTTCCACGCCCGCGCCCGCGGCCGCGGCGCCCGCATCGAAAAGCCCTTCGCGAACCTCACCATCGTGGTGCGCGAAGTGGCTGAACAGCAGGCTTAAAGGAGCGCCCGATGGGTCAGAAAGTTAACCCGATCGGTCTTCGGCTCGGCATCAACCGGACCTGGGATTCCCGCTGGTTCGCCGAAGGCGGCGAATACGCGAAGCTGATGCATGAGGACATGGCGATCCGCGATGCCCTCATGAAGCAGCTCAAGCAGGCCGCCGTCTCGAAGATCGTCATTGAGCGTCCGCACAAGAAGTGCCGCGTCACCATTCACTCCGGTCGTCCGGGTGTGGTGATCGGCAAGAAGGGTGCGGACATCGAGAAGCTGCGCAAACTCGTCAACAGCATGACGAACGCCGATGTTGCCATCAACATCGTCGAGGTGCGCAAGCCCGAGGTCGATGCCACCCTGGTGGCTGACTCGATCGCGCAGCAGCTCGAGCGCCGCGTTGCGTTCCGTCGTGCCATGAAGCGCGCTGTGCAGTCCGCCATGCGCCTTGGTGCGGAAGGCATCCGCATCAACTGCTCGGGCCGCCTCGGCGGAGCGGAGATCGCACGCCTCGAGTGGTACCGCGAGGGCCGCGTTCCGCTGCACACCCTGCGTGCGGATGTCGATTACGGCACGGCGACTGCTTTCACCACTTACGGCACCTGCGGAATCAAGGTTTGGATCTTCAAGGGCGAAATCCTTGAGCACGATCCGATGGCGCAGGATAAGCGCATGAACGAAGAGGGCGCCCGCTCGGGTGGCCGCCGCAATGACGACGGAGGCCGCCCAGGCGGTCGCCGCGAGCAAGCGGCGTAAAGCCTCTGACGAGCCCAGGAGAGGTTTGCCATGTTGCAACCGAAGAAGACCAAGTTCCGTAAAGCCTTCAAGGGCCGCATCTCCGGCACCGCGAAGGGCGGCACGGACCTCAACTTCGGCCAGTTCGGTCTTAAGGCGATGGAGCCGGAGCGCGTGAACGCCCGGCAGATCGAGGCGGCTCGCCGCGCGATCACCCGTGCCATGAAGCGTGCCGGCCGCGTGTGGATCCGGATCTTCCCGGACGTGCCGGTATCGTCGAAGCCGACCGAAGTGCGTATGGGTAAGGGCAAGGGCGCTCCCGAGTTTTGGGCCGCCCGCGTGAAGCCCGGCCGCATCATGTTCGAGATCGATGGCGTTCCGGAAGAGACCGCTCGCGAGGCCCTGCGCCTCGGCGCTGCGAAGCTCCCGATCAAGACGCGCTTCATCCAGCGCATCGCCGAGTAAGGAGAGGATCATGAAGACTGCCAAGAGGCTCTCCGACCTCAAGACCATGACCACGGACCAGCTGCAGGACGAGCTCCTCAATCTCAAGAAGGAGCAGTTCAACCTGCGCTTCCAGCGGGCGACCGGCCAGCTTGAGAATACGGGCCGGGTCGACGAGGTCCGCAAGGACATCGCCCGCGTGAAGACGTTTCAGCGCCAGAAGGCTGCTGGAGCGAAGGCTTAAAGGATATCAACGATGCCGAAGCGCGTTTTGCAGGGCGTTGTCGTCAGCGACAAGCAGAACAAGACCGTCGTGGTGAAGGTGGAGCGTCGCTTCACCCACCCGGTCATGAAGAAGACCGTGCGCAAGACCAAGAACTATCATGCGCACGATGAGAACAACGCCGCCAAGGTTGGCGATGTGGTGTTCATCGAGGAGTCGAAGCCGATCTCCAAGAACAAGAGCTGGGTGCTTGTGAACGAGCAGCAGGCGACTGGCGGCGGAGAAGGCGGCGGCATCATCGCCAAGGTGAAGGCCTTGGTGGGTCTCGGCGGCTAAGCTTGGCCTTTCTCGAAGCGGCTCGGAAGGGCCGGTTCGAGACTGATCTTTAAGAAAGCTGCATACAGGGCTTGAGTTTCGGGGTGTTCTGGCCTATAGGGCCTCATCCCAACGACTCGTGGCTAGGGGCTCTCGCGGGCCCCTCATTCATTTGGCCTCTCGGGCGTTCGATTTGTTGGGCCAGCCAAGTCAAAAGGGCAGGGGACGGCAGATCCCCATCAGGCGTAGTCCGGCTGGGCAATGGGGCCCGTCGGAAACCTGTCTGAAACAAAGGAAAGGATCAAAGCCATGATCCAGATGCAGACGAATCTGGACGTCGCCGACAATTCCGGCGCACGTCGCGTGATGTGCATCAAGGTTCTGGGCGGTTCGAAGCGTAAGTACGCTTCCGTCGGCGACATCATCGTTGTTTCGGTGAAGGAAGCCATTCCGCGCGGCCGTGTGAAGAAGGGCGACGTCATGAAGGCGGTTGTCGTTCGCACGGCGAAGGACATCCGTCGCGCCGACGGGTCCGTTATCCGGTTCGACAAGAACGCGGCCGTTCTGATCAACAACCAGAAAGAGCCGGTCGGCACCCGTATCTTCGGGCCCGTGCCGCGCGAGCTGCGCGCCAAGAACCACATGAAGATCATCTCGCTCGCGCCGGAGGTGCTGTAATGGCCGCGAAGATCAAGAAGGGCGACAAGGTCGTTGTCCTGACCGGTCGCGATAAGGGCCGGACCGGTGAGGTCGTTCAGGTGCTCCCCAAGGAAGAACGCGCGGTTGTCCGCGGCGTGAACCTGGTGAAGCGCCACCAGCGCCAGACGGCGCAGCAGGAGGGCGGCATCATCTCCAAGGAGGCGTCCGTTCACCTGTCGAACATCGCAGTCGCCGACCCGAAGGATGGCAAGCCCACCCGCGTCGGCTTCAAGACCTTGGATGACGGGCGCAAGGTTCGCTTTGCCAAGCGTTCGGGAGACCTGATCGATGCCTGAGACCATGAACGGCTATACGCCGCGGCTCCGGAAGCACTACGAAGAGGTCGTGCGTCCGAAGCTCATTGAAGAGTTCGGCTACAAGAACCCGATGGAAGTTCCGCAGATCGAGAAGATCGTGCTGAACATGGGCGTCGGCGAGTCCACCGCGGATTCGAAGAAGGCCACTGTGGCCGCTGCCGACCTCGCGCTCATCGCGGGCCAGAAGCCGGTGGTGACCCGCGCCCGCAAGGCGATCTCGCAGTTCAAGGTGCGCGAGAACATGCCGATCGGCTGCAAGGTCACCCTTCGCAAGACCCGTATGTACGAGTTCCTGGACCGCCTGGTCACGATCGCGCTTCCCCGCGTTCGCGATTTCCGCGGCCTGAACCCCCGGTCGTTCGACGGGCGCGGCAACTACGCGCTCGGGATCAAGGAGCACATCGTGTTCCCCGAGATCAACTACGACAAGGCGGAAGCGATGTGGGGCATGGACGTGGTCATCACCACGACGGCCAAGACGGACGCCGAAGCTCGCGCGCTCCTGAAGCACTTCAACTTCCCGTTCCGGCAGTGAGGGCAGCCGTCCTCAGACGCGGACACTGGAGAGATATCAATGGCTAAGAAAAGCTCTATCGAGAAGAACAACCGCCGCAAGCAGCTCGCAAAGCAGTTTGCCGCGAAGCGCGAGCGGCTCCTTGCCGTGGCGAACGACGAGGGCAAGTCCATGGAGGAGCGCTTCGAGGCGCGCCTCAAGCTCGCGGAACTGCCCCGCAATTCGAGCCCGACCCGCATCCGCAATCGCTGCGAGATCACGGGCCGTCCGCGCGCCTACTACCGCACCCTCGGCATGAGCCGCATCGCGCTCCGGGAGCTTGGCTCCAAGGGCCTGATCCCCGGCCTCGTGAAGTCGAGCTGGTAAGGGAGATCGTCTGATGATCAACGATCCTTTGGGCGATATGCTCACCCGTATCCGCAACGCGCAGATGCGCCGTCGCGGCACGGTTTCGACTCCCGGCTCCAAGCTGCGCGCGAGCGTGCTCGAGGTGCTGAAGTCGGAAGGTTACATCCGCGACTACTCGCAGACCGAGTTCGGCAACGGCCGGAGCGAGTTTTCCATCGAGCTCAAGTACTACGACGGCCAGCCGGTCATTCGCTCCATCGAGCGCGTGTCGAAGCCGGGTCGCCGCGTGTACGCCTCCGTCGACACCATGCCCCGTGTCGCCGACGGCCTGGGCGTCACCATTCTCTCGACGCCGCAAGGCGTGATGGCTGACCATGAGGCTCGGGAGAAGAACGTGGGCGGCGAAGTGCTCTGCAAGGTCTTCTAAGACCGCGCTTGAGCATCGCAGCACAGAAACCACGGGAGATTCGAGAATGTCTCGAGTAGGCAAGAAGCCCGTCACGGTTCCGGCCGGTGTGACGGCCACCGTTGACGGACAGACGGTGAAGATGAAGGGCTCCAAGGGTGAGCTGTCGTTCCTCGTTCCCGAGGAGGTGACGGTCGCCATGGAGAACGGCGCGGTCCAAGTGAACCCGCGCGACGAGTCCAAGACCGCCCGCGCCAAGTGGGGCATGTCCCGCGCTCAGGTCGCAAACCTGGTCGAAGGCGTGTCGAAGGGCTTCGAGAAGCGCCTTGAGATCAACGGCGTCGGCTACAAGGCCGCCGTTGCGGGCAAGGTTCTGAAGCTGTCGCTCGGCTACAGCCACGACATCGACTATGCCATTCCGGCCGGCGTCACCATCACGACGCCCAAGCCGACGGAAGTCGTCGTTGCCGGCATCGACAAGCAGGTGGTCGGCCAGACTGCCGCTGAGATCCGCGAGTACCGCGGCCCGGAGCCCTATAAGGGCAAGGGTGTGAAGTACGCAGGCGAGTTCATCTTCCGCAAGGAAGGCAAGAAGAAGTAAGGGGCGCACCATGGCTGAGAAGAAAGGTGCCGAGGATCGTCGCAAGGCGCGTGTGCGCCGCGCGATCCGCAAGGCTGCGAATGGTCGCCCGCGTCTGTCGGTCTTCCGTTCGTCCAAGCAGATCTATGCACAGATCATCGACGATGAGCGTGGCGTCACGCTGGCGGCCGCGTCGACCCTCGACAAGGGTCTGCGGGGCGATCTGAAGACCGGCGCGACGGTCGATGCCGCCAAGCAGGTCGGCCGCCTGGTGGCGGAGCGGGCCGTGCAGGCTGGCGTCAAGCAGGTGATCTTTGATCGTTCGGGCTACCTGTACCACGGCCGCGTGAAGGCTCTCGCCGACGCGGCCCGTGAGGGTGGTCTCGACTTCTAAGTTTACGGCGGGTTTGACCTCAAACCCTTAAAGCGAGCGGGCCCCGCCGCCCGCGCAAGTGAGAAGGTACTATGGCAAGAGAACCCAGAGAGCGCCGGGACGAGCGCAAAGAGGGTGACAGCGAGTTCGTGGACCGCCTGGTCCACATCAACCGCGTCGCCAAGGTCGTGAAGGGCGGCCGCCGCTTCGGTTTTGCGGCGCTCGTCGTCGTCGGCGACCAGAAGGGCCGCGTCGGCTTCGGCCACGGCAAGGCCCGCGAGGTCCCCGAGGCGATCCGCAAGGCAACCGATGCTGCGAAGCGCGGCATGATCCGCGTTTCGCTCCGCGAGGGCCGCACGCTCCATCACGACGTGCACGGCCGCCACGGCGCCGGCAAGGTCATTCTCCGCGCCGCCCCGCAGGGCACCGGCATCATCGCCGGCGGCCCGATGCGCGCCGTCTTCGAGGCGGTCGGCATGCAGGACGTGGTGTCGAAGTCCCTCGGCTCGTCGAACCCCTACAACCTCGTCCGCGCGACCTTCGATGCGCTCAAGAACGAGGATAGCCCCCGCGCGGTCGCCGCGCGCCGTGGCCTGAAGGTGTCGACGCTCCAGAGCCGTCGTCGCGATGCCGGCTCCGACGCCGATGTCGCTGGCGCCGAAGCGTAAGGAGGGTCCCGATGGCTACCGAGGGTAAGACCCTGACGGTCGAGCAGATCGGCTCGCCCATCCGCCGCGATGCCAAGCAGCGCCAGACGCTGGTCGGCCTCAAGCTCAACAAGCTCAACCGCTCCTCGACCCTGCCCGACACCCCTGCGGTGCGCGGCATGATCGAGAAGGTGAAGCACCTCGTGCGCGTCGTCGACGGGCAATAGGGAGGGTGCAGTGAAACTCACGGACATTCGTGACAATGCGGGCGCTACCAAGGCCCGCATGCGTATCGGCCGCGGCATCGGCTCCGGCAAGGGCAAGCAGGGTGGACGCGGCGGCAAGGGCCAGACGGCCCGCTCCGGCGTGGCCATCAAGGGCTTCGAGGGCGGTCAGATGCCGCTCCACCGTCGTCTCCCGAAGCGGGGCTTCAACAAGCCGAACCGCCTCGAGTTCAACGAGGTGAACCTCGGCCGTATCCAGGAGGCCGTCGCGGCCGGCAAGCTCGATCAGGGCACGCCGATCACCGTCGATGTGCTCGTGGCAGCCGGCCTGGTCTCCAAGCCGCGAGACGGCGTGCGCATCCTCGGCGTCGGCGAGCTCACCACGAAGCTCACCTTCCAGGTGGCGGGCGCCTCCAAGTCGGCTCTCGAGGCGATCGAGCGGGCCGGTGGCTCGCTGACGATCGTCGGCGGGGCCGCTGCCCAGGACGCGTCCGCGCAGGCGTAAGGCGCCGTCCGGTTGCGACCCGCGACCAAGGACGACGTTGCGCAGGCATGACCGCGCGTCCATATCTGGCATGATCTAGAGCGGCGGCCCGTGATTGATCGCGAGGCCGCCGTTCGCTTGATGGAGCAGATCGCTCCCCTATGGTGACGCCCGGCGGCTCTCCTGTGAGGGCAGGGCACCACGAGACCTCTTGAGGGATCCAAGACCCATGGCCTCAGCAGCTGAGCAGCTTGCGGCAAACATCAATTTCGGCGCGATCGCCAAGGCCGAAGAGCTCAAGAAGCGCATCTGGTTCACCCTCGGCGCGCTCATCATCTACCGCCTGGGTACCTACATCCCGCTTCCGGGCATCGACCCGGAGGCCCTGCGCCAGAGCTTCCAGAACGCCTCCGGCGGCGTGCTCGGCCTCTTCAACATGTTTTCCGGCGGTGCCGTCGAGCGCATGGCGATCTTTGCGCTCAACATCATGCCGTACATCTCGGCCTCGATCAT
Source organism: Microvirga sp. (assembly GCA_035944635.1). GTDB lineage: Bacteria > Pseudomonadota > Alphaproteobacteria > Rhizobiales > Beijerinckiaceae > Microvirga. The sequence goes on along the minus strand of DASZAZ010000034.1, from coordinate 61,154 downwards.
CGTTCAGCTCCTCACCTCGGTCGTGCCGACCCTGGAGGCACTGAAGAAGGAGGGCGAGTCGGGCCGCAAGATCATCAACCAGTACACCCGCTATTTGACCGTGTTCCTGGCGGTGTTCCAGTCGTGGGGCATCGCCGTGGGGCTGCAATCCTCCGGCAGCATCGTTCAGAGCCCGGGTCTGTTCTTCGTGATCTCCACCGTGATCACCCTCACCGGGGGCACGATGTTCCTGATGTGGCTCGGCGAGCAGATCACCTCGCGCGGCATCGGCAACGGCACCTCGCTCATCATCTTCGCCGGCATCGTGGCGAATCTTCCGAGCGCCATCGCCGGCACCCTCGAACTTGGCCGTCAAGGCGCGATCTCGACGGCGCTGATCCTCCTCGTGATCGTGATGGCGATTGCGATCATCTACTTCGTGGTGTTCATGGAGCGGGCGCAGCGCCGGCTCCTCATCAACTACCCGAAGCGCCAAGTCGGAAACCGCATGTACGAGGGCCAGACCTCGTTCCTGCCGCTCAAGCTGAACACCGCCGGCGTCATCCCGCCGATCTTTGCCTCCTCGCTCCTCCTGCTGCCCGCAACGATCGCGAGCTTCCAGGCAAGCCAGGGCGGCACGGGCATCATTGCGACGCTTACGGCCTATCTGAGCCATGGGCGCCCGGCCTACATGTTCCTCTATGCGGCCCTGATCGCATTCTTTGCCTTCTTCTATACGGCGATCGTCTTCAACCCGCAGGAGACGGCCGACAACCTGAAGAAGCACGGTGGCTTCATCCCCGGCATTCGGCCGGGCGAGCGCACCGCGGACTACATCGACAACATCCTGACGCGGATAACCGTGCTCGGCGCCGCCTATTTGGTGGTGATCTGCTTGATCCCCGAGTTCCTGGTGTCCTATGCAGCCCTGCCGTTCTATTTCGGCGGTACGTCGCTGCTGATCGTCGTGTCCGTCACCATGGACACGGTCGCTCAGGTCCACGGTCATCTGCTGGCGCACCAGTATGAGGGCCTGGTCAAGAAGGCGAAGTTGAAGGGCGCGCGCCGCCGCTAGGCGCGCCGCTCACTCTGGTCAGCGTCGGGCAGGGGGCAGACGTCGATGAGAATCATCCTTCTCGGACCGCCGGGGGCGGGGAAGGGGACGCAGGCTGTCCGTATGGTGGAGAGGCTCGGGATCCCGCAGCTCTCGACCGGCGACATGCTCCGCGCTGCCGTCGCTGCTGGAACGCCGATCGGCCAGCAGGCCAAGGCGATCATGGACCGGGGTGAACTCGTCTCCGACGATATCGTGGTCGGCATCATTGCCGACCGCATCGACGAGGCGGACGCCAAGCCGGGCTTCATCCTCGATGGTTTCCCCCGCACCGTTGCCCAGGCCGAGGCCTTCGACCGCATGCTCGCGGACAAGGGCCTGGGGCTCGATGCCGTGATCGAGTTCAAGGTGGACGAGAACGCTCTCGTCGAGCGCATCGTGAAGCGCGCCAAGGAGATGGAGGCCCGGGGCGAGCCGGTCCGCAAGGACGACAACCCGGAGGTCTTCAAGACCCGCCTCGACGCCTACAAGGCCCAGACGGCGCCGCTTTCGAGCTATTACGCCTCTAAGGGGTGCCTCAAGACTGTCGACGGCATGAAGCCGATCGATGACGTCACCGAAACCGTGAAGGGCATTCTCGGTCGGTAAGGCTTGGGCCAGTCCTGCGCTTGCAGCTTGACCGGAAAATCTTCCACCCGAGGGGTTGACCCGGTGCCACGGAGGCGCTAAGGCCGCTCCTCTTGCACACGACCGGACGATCCTGGTGGGCTTCGCGAGAAGTCGGCTGGGCTTTGTCCTGTTTGCGTAAGGCCCACTCTTTCGAACGGGCTCATGAACGGCGCAGGGGCCGGCCTCCACCGGACGCGCGATAACAACCCTATCGGAGCAAGCCTCCGACGACATGGAGACGAGACGTGGCTCGTATTGCTGGCGTCAATATCCCGACCAACAAGCGCGTTGTGATCGCGCTTCAGTACATTCACGGCATCGGCGCCAAGAAGGCCCAGGAGATCACCGACAAGGTCGGCATCCCGGCCGAGCGCCGCGTCAATCAGCTGACCGACGCCGAGGTGCTCTCCATCCGTGAGACCATCGACCGCGATTACGTCGTGGAAGGCGATCTGCGCCGCGAAGTGTCCATGAACATCAAGCGCCTCATGGACCTCGGCGCCTATCGTGGCCTGCGCCACCGCCGCAATCTGCCGGTCCGCGGTCAGCGCACCCACACGAACGCTCGTACCCGCAAGGGTAAGTCGAAGCCGATCGCCGGCAAGAAGAAGTGATGTTTGGCGCGCCCTCCGCGCGCTGAACGTCATCCTCGGACGGAGCGCCTCTGGCGCGGAGATCCGAGGATCCTAGGACCAGGGCAAAGCCCCTTCCTGAACGAGGTCCTCGGGTCGACGCTGCCGCGCCGCCCGAGGATGACGAACCGATCCACCACATCCCGAGCGCCTGGCATGACGGGCGCGCCTGAAGGACCCGAAACACTATGGCTAAAGAAGCGACCCGCGTCCGCCGCCGCGAACGCAAGAACATCGTCTCCGGCGTGGCGCACGTGAACGCCTCGTTCAACAACACGATGATCACCATCACCGACGCCCAGGGCAACACGATCTCGTGGTCGTCCGCCGGCGCCATGGGCTTCAAGGGCTCGCGGAAGTCGACCCCTTATGCCGCTCAGGTGGCCGCCGAGGACGCCGCCCGCAAGGCGACCGAGCACGGCATGCGCACCCTCGAGGTCGAGGTGTCCGGTCCCGGCTCTGGCCGCGAGTCCGCGCTCCGCGCCCTCCAGGCCGCCGGCTTCACGGTGACCTCGATCCGCGACGTGACCCCGATCCCGCACAACGGCTGCCGGCCGCGCAAGCGCCGCCGCGTCTAACGCCGTCCGCGCGTGGACAGGGCTCCATGCGCATTTCGCTTTCCCGGAGGGCAGCCCTGCGCCCCCCGCCCGTACCTCATGAGGTGTGGTTGTGATCCAGAAGAATTGGCAAGAGCTGATTAAGCCGAACAAGCTCGATGTGGCTCCCGGCGACGATCCGAAGCGGGTCGCCACGGTGGTCGCCGAGCCGCTCGAGCGCGGTTTCGGCACCACGCTCGGCAATGCGCTCCGTCGCGTTCTGCTGTCGTCCCTTCAGGGCGCGGCGGTCACTGCGGTGCACATCGACGGCGTGCTGCACGAGTTCTCGTCCATCCCCGGCGTCCGCGAGGACGTGACGGACATCGTCCTGAACGTGAAGACCATCGCGATCAAGATGCAGGGCGATGGCCCCAAGCGCATGACGCTCCGCAAGACCGGCCCCGGCGCCGTGACGGCAGGCGACATCAACACCGTTGGCGATGTCCAGATCCTGAACCCGGACTTGGTTCTCTGCACGCTCGACGAGGGCGCGGAGATCCGCATGGAGTTCACGGTCGCGACCGGCAAGGGCTACGTCCCGGCTGAGCGCAACCGCGCCGAGGACGCTCCGATCGGCCTCATCCCGGTTGACAGCCTCTACTCGCCCGTCCGCAAGGTCAGCTATCGCATCGAGAACACCCGCGAGGGCCAGATTCTCGACTACGACAAGCTCACCATGACGGTGGAGACGAACGGCGCCGTGACTCCCGAGGATGCTGTCGCCTATGCGGCCCGCATCATCCAGGACCAGCTCCAGGTGTTCGTGAACTTCGAAGAGCCCCGCAAGGAAGAGGCTGCCACGGCCGCGCCGCAGCTGCCCTTCAACCCGGCCCTGCTCAAGAAGGTGGACGAGCTGGAGCTCAGCGTCCGCTCGGCGAACTGCCTGAAGAACGACAACATCGTCTACATCGGCGATCTGATCCAGAAGTCCGAAGCCGAGATGCTCCGCACCCCGAACTTCGGCCGCAAGTCGCTCAACGAAATCAAGGAAGTGCTCGCCTCCATGGGCCTGCACCTCGGTATGGATGTCCCCGGCTGGCCGCCGGAGAACATCGACGATCTCGCGAAGCGCTTCGAGGAGCACTACTAAGAAGCGAGTGGCGAATGGTGAATGGTGAGTGGACAAGCGCTCGCCGGTCGCACCTTCCATTCGCCACTCACCATTCACCATTCGCCCATCAAGAGAGACGGCCGACCCTTGGCACGGCGGCCGTAAGACCAAGGAGAGAGCCAATGCGTCACGGATTCCGCAATCGTCGTTTCAACCGCTCGTCCGAGCACCGCAAGGCGATGTTCGCTAACATGGCGGTCGCCCTGATCAAGCACGAGCAGATCATCACGACGCTCCCGAAGGCGAAGGACCTCCGTCCCGTCGTCGAGAAGCTCGTCACCCTCGGCAAGCGCGGCGACCTCCACGCCCGCCGTCAGGCGATCGCGCAAATTCGCGATGAAGTGATCGTGAAGAAGCTCTTCGACGTGCTGGGCCCCCGTTACAGCGAGCGCCAGGGCGGCTATACCCGCGTGCTCAAAGCCGGCTTCCGCTACGGCGACAACGCCCCGATGGCTGTCATCGAGTTCGTTGATCGCGACGAGGACGCCCGCGGACAGGATTCTGGCCCGAGCCAGAAGGATGAAGTGGTCGAGAGCGCCGCGGCCTAACCGGGCTGAAGGCATCGCTTTCGATCGTCAAAGGGCGGCCCCACGGCCGCCCTTCTTTTTTGTGCTCGGGCACACCGGCGGAGGCATGATCGGCAGCCATCCTCGCGCCCCAGTCTTTGCCTTTCAGAACACCCGCCTTAATCGAAGCTGGTCCAGCCGCAACGGATTCGCCATGCGCCTCGCTGTTCTCTCCCGCACCTTCGGCCTTGCTCTCTTGGCGGCTTCCGGGATCGCCTCCGCCGAGGCGCAGACCCGGGCGGCGCCCGAGCAGGCCCGTCCCGCCCGGCCTGCGCAAGACAATCGGGTCGTGCCGGACTCGAAGGCGCAGGTGCAGCTCTCCTTCGCACCCGTCGTGCGCGAAGTCGCACCTGCGGTCGTCAACGTCTACGGCGCGGCGCGCCAGCAGCGGCGGCAGGCCGAGATGGAGGAGTTCTTCCGCCGCTATTTCGGCGAAGGCGGGCAGGGGGCTCCCCGGGGGCGGCAGCCCTCGTCCGTGGGCTCCGGCGTCATTGTCGACCCCTCCGGTCTCGTGGTTACCAACCACCACGTCATCGAGGGCATGACGGAGGTGAAGGTGGCGCTGGCCGACGGGCGCGAGTTCGAGGCCGAGATCGTGCTGCGCGATCCGCGCACCGATCTCGCCATGCTGCGCTTGAAGGATGCCCGGGATATCTCCCATCTGGAGCTCGGCAACTCGGAGGCCCTCGAGGTCGGCGATATCGTCCTCGCCATCGGCAACCCCTTCGGTGTCGGCCAGACCGTCACCCAGGGCATCGTTTCGGCTCTCGCCCGCACGCAGGTGGGTGTTTCGGACTACCAGTTCTTCGTGCAGACGGATGCCGCCATCAATCCCGGCAATTCCGGCGGCGCCCTGGTCGATATGGAAGGGCGGCTGGTCGGCATCAACACCGCGATCTTCTCCCGGTCCGGCGGCAGCCACGGCATCGGTTTCGCCATCCCCTCCACCATGGTGAAGGCGGTCATCGACTCCGCTCGCGGCGGCAGCCGAACGGTGCGACGGCCCTGGTTCGGAGCCCAGCTGCAGGGTATCGACCGGCAGGTTGCAGAAGGGCTTGGCTTGGAGCGTCCCATGGGCGTGCTGGTGACCTCCCTTGTCGACAGGGGACCCGCGGCCGAAGCCGGACTCTCGCGCGGCGACGTGATCCTCGCGGTGGACGGTCAGTCCGTCGATAGCCCCGAGGCCTTCGGATACCGCTTTGCGCTGCGCGGCGTGGAGGGCGAGAGCAAGCTCACGGTCCTGCGCGGCGGCAAGCGCGAGACCGTGGCGGTGAAGCTCATGACCCCGCCCGAAACGCGGCCCCGCGATCCGGTGCGCATCCGCTCCCGCTCGCCGTTGGCCGGCGCGACCCTTGTGAATATGTCGCCCGCGGTGGCCGACGAACTCCAGATCGAGATTTCATCGGATGGGGTCGTCGTGTCAGACTTGGATGCAGGTGGCGCCGCGGCCCGGGTCGGCTTCCAGAAGGGCGACATGATCGTCGCCATCAACGGCCAGCGGGTCGCGACGACCAGGGACGCCGAGCGCCTCGTGGCCCGGAGCGGGGGAAGCTATTGGGAAATCACCGTCAACCGGGGCGGCCGCGTCTTTACCTCCGTGCTCGGAGGGTAGGGCCCTCCTCGGGGAGGTCGGCCCCTTGAGCGACCTCTTTGCGAAAGCAGGCCTCGAGAAGGGCGCCCCGCGCCCGCTTGCCGACCGCCTGCGCCCCACCAAGCTCCCGGAGGTGGTCGGGCAGGACCACCTCGTCGGCCCCGACGGCATTCTCACCCGGCTCATCGCCTCGGGCTCGCTCGGGTCACTGGTTTTCTGGGGACCGCCCGGCACCGGCAAGACCACCGTGGCGCGGCTCCTCGCCCATGAGACGAGCCTTCATTTCGAGCAGATCTCGGCCATCTTCTCCGGGATTGCGGACCTCAAGAAGGTCTTCGAGGCCGCCCGTCAGCGGCGCCTCACCGGACAGGGCACCCTGCTCTTCGTAGACGAGATCCACCGCTTCAACCGAGCTCAGCTCGATGCCTTCCTCCCCGTCATGGAGGACGGCACAATTACCCTCGTGGGTGCCACGACCGAGAACCCGTCCTTCGAGCTGAACGCCGCCCTTCTCTCCCGCGCCCGGGTGCTGGTGTTCCGCTCCCTCGATGACACGGCGGTCGAACAACTGCTCGCAAGGGCCGAGACGATCACGGAAAAGCCGCTGCCGCTCGACGCGGAAGCTCGCGCCTCGCTCGTTCGCATGGCCGATGGCGACGGGCGGGCGGCACTGACGCTCGCGGAGGAAATCTGGCGCTCCGCCAAGCCCGGCGAAACCTTCGATGCGGAGCAGCTCCAAGACATCGTGCAGCGCCGCGCGCCGATCTACGACAAGGGGCAGGAGGGGCACTACAACCTGATCTCCGCTCTCCACAAGACCATCCGGGGCTCGGACCCGGACGCGGCCCTCTACTATCTGTGCCGAATGCTGGATGCCGGCGAGGATCGCCTGTTCATCGCCCGCCGCCTGGTCCGCGCGGCGGTGGAGGACATCGGCCTTGCCGACCCCCAGGCCCTCGTCGTCGCCAACGCCGCCAAGGAGGCCTTCGATTTCCTCGGCACGCCGGAGGGCGAACTCGCCCTCGCGCAGGCCGCCGTCTACCTCGCGACAGCCCCGAAATCGAACGCCATCTACACCGCCTACAAGGCCGCGACCCGCGTGGCCAAAGAGAACGGCTCCCTCATGCCGCCGAAGACGATCCTGAATGCGCCCACGAAGCTCATGAAACAGATCGGCTACGGCGAGAGCTACGCCTACGATCACGACGAACCGGATGCCTTCTCGGGCCAGAATTACTGGCCCGACAAGCTCGGAGCGCAGGGCTTCTACGAGCCGGTGGACCGGGGGTTCGAGCGCGAGATCGGGCGGCGCATGGATTATTGGGCGAAGCTGAGACGGGAGCGGCAGGGTGGCGACGAATAGCGCCCTCGTTGCCGGAGCCGCGCCCGGTCGAGCCGGTCGGCGTCAGGCGTGACGGGTTACCTCCTAGTTTTCCTCGGTGCCGGGCTCGGCGGCATCCTCCGCCATGGCGTGAACGCAGCCGCGCTCCGCGCCTTCGGCCCTGGCTTTCCGTGGAGCACCCTCGCCGTGAACGTCGGCGGTTCGCTTCTCATGGGCATTCTGGCCGGCTGGTTTGCCCTGAAGGCCGGCGCCGCCTGGACAGCGTCGGCGCGCCTGTTCCTCGCCACCGGCGTGCTCGGCGGGTTCACGACCTTCTCGGCCTTCTCCCTCGATGCGGTGATGCTCTGGGAGCGAGGGCAGGGCGGGTTGGCGGCCCTCTATGTGCTGGCCTCCGTGACGCTATCAGTCGGTGCTCTCCTCGTCGGGTTGGCTCTGGTCCGCATCGCAACCTCCTGAGGCGCCGAACCGGTGGGCTCCTTCCGTCGTTGCCGCTCCGGCAGCACGGTGATACGAGCGGCATATGAAGCAGAGCGGTTCAGGACGGGACGGCGCCAAAGGCGGCACGAAGGGCGGTCGCGCCAGCGCCCGGCAGGGGTTCCGCTCGCGCGATCGAGCTGGGGCCGAGGGCGCACCGCGCCGCGAGGGACCGCCATCGCGCGGCCGCTCGACCAAGGCGCCTTCCAAAGCTCCCGCCAAGGCCCCATCGAAATCCAGGGCGGCTCCGCCCCGCGCCGCAGCCCCCGCCGCTCCGAAGCCCCGGGACGAGGCGCCCCGGCAGCCGACCCGCGCTGAAGCGAAGGCCGCCACGACGGAGGTGCTGGCGACCGGGGTCCAGACCCTGACGGTCGACCCCGACGAGGCCGATATGCGGGTCGACCGCTTCCTCGTGGCCCGCTTTCCGCAGCTCGCGTTCACCCACATCCAGCGCATCGTCCGCAAAGGGGAGCTGCGCGTGGACGGCAAGCGCGCGCAGCCGAACGATCGTCTGCTGGCCGGCCAGAAGGTGCGCATCCCGCCGCTGAAGCTCGATCAGCCCCGCCCGGTGGCCCGCTCCGCCGCCAAGGACCAGGACGACCGGCAATTCCTGCAATCCCTCGTGCTCTACGAGGACAAGGACCTCCTGATCCTGAACAAGCCCATGGGCCTGGCGGTCCAGGGCGGCTCCGGCACCAAGCGTCACGTGGACGGGCTTCTCGAGGCCATGCGCGACGAAGAGGGCCAGAAGCCGCGGCTGGTGCACCGCCTCGACAAGGACACGGCGGGCTGTCTCGTGATCGCAAAGACGCGCTTTGCGGCCTCGACGCTCGCGAAGTCCTTCCGCTCGCGATCCACGCGCAAGATCTATTGGGCGCTGGTGGCCGGCGTGCCCCGCGTCCGCCAAGGCCGTATCTCCACCTACCTCGCCAAGGAGGAGGGCGGGGAGGGCGATTCCCGCATGAAGGTCGCCCGTCATGGCGACGAGGGCGCGAGCCACGCGCTGACCTACTACGCCGTCGTTGAGACCTCGGCCCAGAAGCTCGCCTGGCTCTCGCTCAAGCCCGTCACCGGCCGCACCCACCAGCTGCGCGCCCATGCGGCGCATATCGGGCACCCCATCGTCGGCGATCCCAAGTATTTCGACATCGAGAACTGGGAATTGCCCGGCGGCATCCAGCAGAAGCTGCACCTGCTGGCCCGCCGGATCGTCATTCCCCATCCGCGGACGGGAAAGCCGGTCGACGTGACGGCGCCGCTGCCGCCGCACATGCAGCAGAGCTTCAATCTGCTCGGTCTCGATACCAGCCAATACGATCCGATCGTCGAGGCTCCCGAGGAGTAGGGCCCCGTGAAGCTGGTCCCTCACACTCGGCATGGTGCTGCGGCGCATGGCGGCCCCCGCCCATGAAGCTGGTCCTCTTCGATGTCGACGGGACGCTCGTCGACAGCCAGAACATCATCGTGGAATCGCAGCGGCGCGCCTTTCTGGCCCACGGCCTGGAGCCGCCGAGCCGGGAGCGCTCGCTCTCCATCGTCGGGATCACCCTGGTCCAGGCCATGGCGGTGCTCGCTGGGCCCAAGGCTCCCGCCGAGAGCATCGCCGAGACCTACAAGCAGGTCTTCAACGAGCTGCGGCAGGACCCTGCCTTCGCGGAGCCGCTCTTTCCAGGCGCCGAGGAGGTTCTGCAACGCTTGAGCCAGCGCGCCGACGTGATCCTCGGGCTTTGCACCGGTAAGTCCCGCCGGGGCGTCCAGCACCTCATCGACACCCACGGCTGGGAGCGCTTCTTCGGCGTGATCAAGACCGCCGACGACGCCCCTTCGAAGCCCGATCCCGGCATGATCCTCCAGGCCATGGGGGAGACCGGTAGCGAACCGGCCGATACGGTCATGATCGGGGACACCTCCTTCGACATGATGATGGCCCAGGCCGCCGGGGCGACGCCGATCGGCGTCTCTTGGGGCTATCACCCCGTGGCAGCCGTGCGGGAGGCCGGTGCCGATGTGATCGTGGATTCATACCCCGAGCTTGACCGGCTGCTCCACGCCCGCTTCGCCCCGCCTGCCGCCTGATTTCCGCGCGCCCGACCCCTCCAAGGAGAGGTCCGGAATTCCTATCTGATGTCCATGTCAGATCAGATTTCCACCGATTGGTTTCCAACTCCCGACGAGCCGAACCCGATGCGGGCCGCCCAGGCCGGCATGAAGCCCCCGCTGCCGAAGCGCTTCTACAAGGAGGCTGGGGTCGAGGAGCGCGAGGGCGCGTACCACCTCACCCTCGACGGCCGCACGGCCCGCACCCCGGCGAAGCACCCGCTCGCCTTGCCGACCTACGGCCTTGCCGCGGCACTGGCTGCGGAGTGGGGCCGGCAAGCGGCCGAGATCGACCCTGCCACCATGCCGGTGACCCGGATCGTGAACTCCGCCATCGACGGCGTCAGCGTCCGCCGTGCGGAGGTTGTGGGCGACATTGCCAAATATGCGGGCTCGGACCTCACCTGCTATCGCGCTGGCACGCCTGAACGCCTGGTCCAGGAGCAGGGCGCTTCCTGGGATCCCGTGATCGGTTGGGCGCAGGAGGCTCTCGGAGCACGCTTCGCCCTGGCCGAGGGCGTGATCCATGTGGCTCAATCGGATGAAGCCATGGCGGCGGTGCGGGCGCGGGTCGAGCGCATCGAATCCCCCTTCGCGCTGGCCGCCCTTCACGTGATGACCACGCTGACGGGTTCGGTTCTCATCGCGCTCGCCCACGCCGACGGGCGGCTGAATGTGGACGAGGCTTGGGCCGCCGCTCATGCGGACGAGCGCTATCAGGAAAGCGTCTGGGGCGAGGATTACGAGGCCGGCGAGCGCCGCAAAATCCGTGAAGCGGACTTCAAGGCCGCGTCCGAGGTGTATCGTCTCGCGACCGAGGGCTGAGCCTTCGACGCGAGACGCATTCTCGCGCCTAAAAGCGCGTGCTAAGGGGCAGCCACCTTTCCCTTCCGGCGTTCGCCGGCTCCAGCAGGGTGCCCCCATGAAAGACATGCTCGAACGGCTCGAAGACCGGCGTGCGCAGGCGCGGCTCGGCGGCGGTGCCAAGCGCATCGAGGCCCAGCACGCCCGCGGCAAGCTCACGGCTCGGGAGCGCCTGGAACCGCTGCTGGACAAGGGCTCGTTCGAGGAGTTCGACATGTTCGTCGAGCACCGCTCGACGGATTTCGGCATGGCCGATCAGAAGATCCCGGGCGATGGTGTGGTGACCGGCTGGGGCACCATCAACGGCCGGACCGTCTTCGTTTTCGCCAAGGACTTCACGGTCTTCGGCGGCTCCCTCTCCGAAGCCCATGCTCAGAAGATCATCAAGGTCCAGGACATGGCCCTGAAGGTCCGTGCGCCCGTGATCGGCCTCTTCGATGCCGGCGGCGCCCGCATTCAGGAGGGTGTGGCGGCGCTCGGCGGCTATGGCGAGGTGTTCAAGCGCAACGTCATCGCGTCCGGCGTGATCCCGCAGATCTCCGTGATCATGGGTCCCTGCGCGGGCGGCGACGTCTACTCGCCCGCCATGACGGACTTCATCTTCATGGTCCGCGACCGCTCCTACATGTTCGTCACGGGCCCCGATGTGGTGAAGACCGTGACCAACGAGACCGTCACCGCGGAAGAGCTCGGCGGGGCCAAGGTCCACACCACGAAGTCCTCGGTGGCGGACGGCGCCTACGACAACGACGTGGAGGCGCTGCTGCAGGTGCGCCGCCTCATGGACTTCCTCCCCGCCAACAACCTCGACGGGGTGCCGGAACTCCCGTCCTTCGACGATCCGAACCGGGTCGACAACTCCCTCGATACGCTGATCCCCGACAACCCCAACAAGCCCTACGACATGAAGGAGCTGATCCTCAAAGTCGTGGACGAGGGCGACTTCTTCGAGATCCAGGAATCTTACGCCAAGAACATCATCACGGGCTTCGGCCGCATCGAGGGCCGCACGGTCGGCTTCGTGGCCAACCAGCCCATGGTGCTCGCGGGCGTGCTCGACGCCGACGCCTCCCGCAAAGGGGCCCGTTTCGTGCGCTTTTGCGATGCGTTCAACATTCCCATCGTCACCTTCGAGGACGTTCCGGGCTTCCTGCCTGGCACGGCGCAGGAATATGGCGGCCTCATCAAGCATGGCGCGAAGCTGCTGTTCGCCTATTCCGAGGCGACCGTGCCCCTCGTCACGGTGATCACCCGCAAGGCCTTCGGGGGCGCCTACGACGTGATGGCCTCCAAGCACATCGGCGGCGACGTGAATTATGCCTGGCCGACGGCGCAGATCGCCGTGATGGGCGCCAAGGGCGCGGTCGAGATCATCTTCCGCGGCGGGGATGCGGAGACCATCGCGGCTAAAACCAAGGAGTACGAGGACCGGTTCATGTCGCCCTTCGTGGCGGCCGAGCGGGGCTACATCGACGAGGTGATCATGCCCCACTCCACGCGCCGGCGCATCGCTCGCGCCTTGGCGATGCTCCGCTCCAAGGAGAGCGAGCGGCCCTGGAAGAAGCACGACAATATTCCGCTGTAACGGGCTGCCCGCGGGGAGCCCGAAACGTCTGAACTGCCGCAGCTGCAGGCACACGAATACGTGACCGTTACGGCACCGCTTCGTGAATGAAGCTTACTGTCACGGTGAGACCCACCCGCCTACCTGAACGTTCATTCAATGTTCAAGGAATATGGGCGGCGGCCATGGGCTCTGCAGAGCGCAACCGGACGATCGATTTCTGGCGCGGCTTCGTGCTGGTGACGATTTTCGTCAACCACATCCCGGGCAACATTCTCGAGCGCTTCACCCACCGCAATTTCGGCTTTTCCGACGGAGCCGAGGCCTTCGTGTTCATCGCAGGTCTTGCCGTCGCGCTCGTCTACTACCCCAAGGTTCCCGGAGGCGATTTCCGCGGGGTGGTCTGGCGGTGCCTCAAGCGCGCCCTCCACCTGTATCGTGTCCACCTGATCCTGACCTTCAGCGCCGTCGCGGTGTTCGCGATCGCGACGGTGCTGAGCGGCATCACCGACCTGACCGAGCACGGCGGACGCGGGTCCGTCTTCCATGACACTGCCCGTGGAGTCACGGGAATCCTCCTTCTCGGCCATCAGCTCGGCTATTTCGACATCCTGCCCCTTTACGTGATGCTCCTGCTTTGGGCGCCCGTGGTTTTCGCGCTTGTCCGCCTGCATCCGCTCTTGGCCGTAGCCGCCTCGTTGAGCCTTTACGTTGCCGCACGCCTCGCGGGACTCAACATGCCGAGCTGGCCCGAACCGGGGAGCTGGTACTTCAACCCCTTCGCCTGGCAGCTGCTCTTCACCATCGGGATCCTGACCGGCATCGCCTGGGGGCAGGGGACAGCTCCGCATTCCCGGCCGCTCTTCATCGGCTCGGCCCTCATCGTCGGCCTCTCGGCCGTGATCGCGACCGATGCGGCCTGGCTCTGGCCCGGGCTCTGGGAGAGCATCCGGCACTCGCTGGACGTGGACAAAAGCAATCTCGGCCTCGTGCGCCTCGTCCACTTCCTGGCCCTGGCCTATCTCCTGTCGCAGCTCCCGCTCGGCGCCGCTCTTGCGCGGACCCGGGCGGGCGGGGAATTGCAGCGGCTTGGCCGTCAGGCTCTGCCGGTCTTCGCGGTCGGATCCTTCCTCACTGCCGTCGGGGAAGTCATCATGACGCTCTCGGAAGTGAGGTACTCGACTAGTCCTGCGCTCGTTGGAATGGTATTTACCCTGCTCGGGGCAATCTCACTCTTCCTGCTGGCGCGATATCTCGAATGGGCCAAGACAAACTCCGGGCGCAAGCCCAGCGTGCTGCTGTCGTCGCGGCCTGCTTCTTCTTCGCTACTGCCTCGCTCCTGACGGGGGCCGGCGCCGCCGAGGCGCCCTGTCCTGCCGCGGTGCCGAGCCTCACGCGGGCCGGCACCCTGGACGAGCTCACCGGGCACGTGCAAGCGCGCACGCCCGTGCGCATCGTCGCCATCGGCTCGTCCTCGACGGAGGGCGTCGGCGCCTCGTCCAAGGACAAGTCCTATCCGGCCCTCCTCGAAGTCGAGCTCAAGGCGGCCTGGAAGCTCGATGGCGTTCGGGTGGAGAATGCGGGGATCGGCGGCGAGACCGCGGTCCAAACGGTCGAGCGGCTTGAGGCCGTCATCGCCTCGAAGCCCGATCTCGTGATCTGGCAGGTCGGCACCAACGATGCGGTCAGGGGAGGGGACGAGACCGAGTTCCGGGCGCTTGTGACCCGGGGCGTGACGGCGGCGCGCAAGGCGGGTGTCGACATCGTTCTCCTCGATCAGCAATTCTTCCCCGGCATCAAGGACTTGGAGCAGTACCGCCGCTATGTGCGGATCGTCCGCGAGGTCGGGCGCGAGAACGGGGTTTCCGTGTTCTCGCGCTTTGCGCTCATGCGCGCTTGGGGCGAGCAATCGGCGGAGGAACTGCGCTCCATGCTGGCGTCCGACGCGTTCCACATGAGCGACCGGGGCTACGCCTGCATGACGCAAAGCCTCGGCCGCGCGCTGTCGAGCCTCGTGCCGGCCGTCCCCTCGATGGCCGCCGCCTACTAGGGCGCGTCGAACCACGCCCGCGTGAGGTTCACGTCCGCCTGGGACAGGCCATGGCCCACCGGCAGGGTGCGGTGATCGACCTCTGCGCCCGCATGCGCGAGCATCGCGGCCAAGCGCCCGGCATTCTCCGCCGGCACGATCGGATCGGCGGAGCCTGAGAGGATCAGCACCCGTTTCCCCGACAGATCGGCCGCGGGCGGAGCGCTCAGGGGCACCATGGCGCGCAGCAGCGCGGCGCCGGCGAGCACCTCGGGGCGGAGCAGCATGAGAGCCGCCGCGATGTTGGCGCCGTTGGAAAAGCCAAGCGCCACAGGGGCTTGGAGGCCGTAAGCCGCCCGCGCCTCGCCCACGAAGTCCGCCAATTCGTTCGCCCGCGCAGTCACGTCGGCCTCGTCGAAGACGCCTTCGGCGAAGCGGCGGAAGAAGCGCGGCATGCCGTTCTCCAGCACCTTTCCGCAGGGCGAGAGCAGGGCGGAGCCCGCCGATACCATCTGGCCGAGGGGCAGGAGGTCGTTCTCGTCCCCGCCCGTGCCGTGAAGGAGCAGGATCGTGGGCCTGTTTTCGGCCGTGGCGGGGACGAAACGGTGATGGAAGGAGAGGGTGGACATCGCTCACGCTTTCTCCCGCTCCGCCTCAGAGGGAGCAGGTGCAACCGGCTGCAGGTGAACAGAAAAAGGTCAGGGCTGAACGCCTCGCGGCGTCGCGCGGGCGTTGAACGAGCCCGTGCGAAAGAGGGGAGTCCCGTTCAACGAACTCCCCTCCCGTTTTGTCAGGCCTTCAAGCGAGCTCGGGCAGCACCGCTTCGATCTCCTGCCGCCGCGGCTCCAGGAACCGCGGAAGCTTCAGGGCGCTGCCCAGGGTCTCGACCGCCTCGTCGGCGGCAAAGCCCGGATCGTCGGTCGCGATCTCGAACAGGATGCCGCCGGGCTCCCGGAAGTAGACGGAGCGGAAGTAGTTCCGATCTCGCTGCTCCGTGGCGCGGATGCCGTGGTTCTCGGCGAGGCGCCGCACCATCTCGGCCTGCTCCGCGTCGCCGCCGGCCCGGAAGGCGATGTGGTGCACCGAGCCGCCGCCCTGGCGGCCCGGCAGGAAGCCCGCAGCCGCCCGGATGTCGACCACGCCGCCGAGGCTTGCACCCGGCGCCGTGAAGCGGTGCGTCGCGCCCTCCCGGCCGCCTTCCACGAAGCCCATCACGTCCGCGAGAATCGCACCGGTGCGCGCCGCGTCCTCGAGGAGGAGCGTCACGCCCTGGAAGCCGCGGATCGCATGCTCCGCCGGCACCTCGCCCGCGGTCCAGGCGGGCTCGGCCTCCGCGCCGGTGACGCCCACGAGCGAGAGGCTCATCCCGTCTGGGTCCTTGAAGGCGAGAACGCTCTCGCCGAAGCGGCGCTCCGGCGCGTCGTGCGGCACGCCCTTCTCGACGAAGCGGTGAGCCCAGTAGCCGATGGCGCCCTCGGGCACGCGGAACGCGGTCTCGAAGGTGAGCCCGACGCCCAGCCGTCCGGGCGCCACATGCTCCCAGGGGAAGAAGGTCAGGATCGTGCCGGGGCTGCCGGTCTCGTCGCCGTAATAGAAGTGGTAGGTGCCCGGATCGTCGAAGTTCACCGTGCGCTTCACGAAGCGCAGGCCGAGCGTGCGCGTATAGAAATCGAAATTGCGCCGGGCGGGGCCGGCGATGGCGGTCACGTGGTGGATGCCGGGGTTGCGCATGGATCCCTCCTCGGGAAGGCGGGCGCGTCAGGCCCGCTGTCATGCTTGCGAGATAAGCGGTGCAAACTCCAGCGGAAGCCGAACAAGCGCCCTTTGCACCGCTGCAAAACAGCGGCCGGCGCCGGTCCGGGGCCGCGACGCAATCCGGAAAGCAACACTCCCGCAACCATCAACTCTCAACGTTGCTTAACCTGAACGGGGATTCAGATTCGGCTGTTAACTTTTTAGACCTCCCTCGCATGGCACCTTCATCCCGTCAGCAAGACAGGAACCGGCGCCAACAAAAGCCGACCGCTTCTGACAACAGGACAGGAACCGGCAGCTCGAAAGCTGGGAGGCTCAAACAGATGATCAACGCAAACCTTCACCACTTCATCGACCGTGTTATCGACAACAAGGCGATTACGCAGGACGACGTTCGCGAGCTTCAGCGCAACATCCTCACCGATGGCATCGGCTCCCGCGCCGAGGCCGATGCCCTGCTCGCCCTCGACCGGACCCTCGACGCGCATGCCTCCTGGGGCGACTTCCTCGTCACCGTGATGGTCGATTACGTGGTGTGGGGCTCGCGTCCCACCGGCCGGGTGCCGGCCGAAACCGCCGCCTGGCTCGTCACCGCCTTCACCTGCGGCGAGCCCACCGGCACCGCGCTCCGCATCGCCCGCGCCATCGTCCAAGAAGCCCAGGAAGTCGATCCCGAACTCCTCTTCTTCGCCCGCCGCGGGATGTCGACCTTTGCGAGCCTGGCGGCGTGAGGGCTCCCAATCCCTCCCCGCTCGGGGGAGGGAGGACGCATGGACCTTGCTGGATCGAGCGCATCTCCCTCCCCCGCGTGCGGCGGGGAGGGGTTAGGGGTGGGGGGCGGCTCCGCTTCCGAGATGCTGGGCGAGACGCGCCCGGGTCGAGCACGCTCCTCCCTCCCTTCAGGGGAGGGTGGCACCCGAAGGGTGACGGGTGGGGTGTTCGCCGTCAGGCGATCCTTCCTGCCGCCATCGTGCCGGATGCGCTGCGGCCAACGTCCTTCCGTGCTGCTCGTCTGACGCCGTGCCGGATGCGCTTCGCGCAACACCCCACCCCTAACCCCTCCCCTGAGGGGAGGGAGGTGCTTAGTCCTGCTGGATCGAGGTCTACGCCGGGCACGCCCCACCCTTAGTCCCTCCCCGCTGCAAGCGGCGGGAGGGGAATACGGGGTACCTGCTGGAGCGGTGAGCTCTGATCCCACCCGTCACCCTTCGTGCGCCACCCTCCCTTGGCAGGGAGGGATCGTGCGTCCCCAAAATGGGCGTAGACGCCCATGGCTCCGCCTCGTTAGAAGGCCTCACCACACCTCACGGCCTAAGCACGAGGCCCCGCGCTCATGTTCGACAAAATCCTGATCGCCAACCGCGGCGAGATCGCTTGCCGCGTCATCAAGACGGCCCGGCGCATGGGCATCAAGACCGTGGCGGTGTTCTCCGACGCCGACCGCGATGCGCTCCATGTGGAGATGGCGGACGAAGCCGTGCACCTCGGACCCGCGCCCGCGGCGCAATCCTATCTCGTGATCGACAAGATCGTGGAAGCCTGCCGCCAGACCGGCGCGCAAGCGGTGCATCCGGGTTACGGCTTTCTCTCCGAGCGCGAGGCTTTCCCGCAGGCGCTTCACGCGGCCGGCGTCACCTTCATCGGCCCCAATCCGCATGCCATCGCCGCCATGGGCGACAAGATCGAGTCGAAGAAAGCCGCGGCCGCCGCGAAGGTCTCCACCGTCCCGGGCTATCTCGGCATCATCGACAGCCCCGAGCATGCGGTGCGCATCGCCGACGAGATCGGCTATCCCGTCATGATCAAGGCGTCGGCGGGCGGCGGCGGCAAGGGCATGCGTATCGCCTTCTCGGCCGGCGAGGTCGCGGAAGGATTTGCGCGCGCCAAATCGGAAGCCGCGTCGTCCTTCGGCGACGACCGGGTGTTCGTGGAAAAGTTCATCACCGATCCGCGCCACATCGAGATCCAGGTGCTCGGCGACAAGCACGGCAACGTGATCTATTTGGGCGAGCGCGAATGCTCGATCCAGCGCCGCAATCAAAAGGTGATCGAAGAGGCCCCGTCGCCGCTGCTCGACGAAGCCACACGCCGGAAGATGGGCGAGCAGGCCGTCGCGCTGGCCAAGGCCGTGGGCTACGATTCCGCCGGCACGGTGGAGTTCGTCGCCGGCCAGGACCGCTCCTTCTACTTCCTCGAAATGAACACCCGCCTCCAGGTGGAGCATCCGGTGACTGAGATGATCACCGGAATCGATCTCGTGGAGGAGATGATCCGCGTGGCGGCGGGCGAGAAATTGCGGCTCACCCAGGCCGACGTGCGGCTCAACGGCTGGTCGGTGGAAAGCCGCGTCTATGCCGAGGACCCGACCCGCAACTTCCTGCCCTCCACGGGGCGCCTCGTCACCTATCGCGCGCCCCAGGAAGGCGTGCACGATGGCGTCACGGTGCGCAACGACACGGGCGTGGGGGAGGGCGGCGAGATCTCCATCTTCTACGATCCGATGATCGCGAAGCTCGTGACCCATGCGCCGACCCGCGAGCAGGCGATCGACGCGCAGGCGACGGCGCTCGATGCGTTTGCCATCGATGGCATCCGCCACAACATCCCCTTCCTCGCTGCCCTCATGCAGCATCCGCGCTGGCGCGAGGGTCGCCTCTCCACGGGCTTCATCGCCGAGGAGTTCCCGGACGGGTTCAAGGCGCCCGCGCCCACGGGCGAGATGGCCTTGCGCATGGCCGCGGTGGCAGCGGCGGTCGATCACCTCCAGAACGAGCGGAAGCGCCGGATCTCGGGCCAGCTGCGGGAGGCCGGCTTCGTGCGCTTCGACCGGGAGCGCGTGGTGATGCTGGGGCATGAGCGTCACGACGTGACGATCGAGGACGTGGACGGCGGCATCGCGGTGGCATTCGCCGACGGCACCGCGTGGCCCGTGGAATCGCACTGGAAGCCGGGCGCGCCCGTTTGGACCGGCCGCGTCGGCGGCGCGTCGGTCGCCGTGCAGGTGCGCCCGATCCTGAACGGCCTCCTGCTCGCCCATGCGGGGGCTTCGTCAGAGGCGCGGGTCTATACCCGCCGCGAGGCGGAGCTCGCCGCGCTCATGCCCGAGAAGGCCGAGGCCGACACCGGCAAGCAGCTGCTCTGCCCCATGCCCGGCCTCGTGAAGGCCATCATGGTCACGGCCGGCCAGGAGGTGAAGGTGGGCGAGCCGCTGGCCATCGTCGAAGCCATGAAGATGGAGAACGTGCTCCGCGCGGAACGCGACGCCACGGTGCAGAGCGTCGCCGCCAAGGAAGGCGACAGCCTTGCGGTCGATGCGGTGATCCTGGAGTTCGCGTAGGCGCGGTTTTGCCCTCCCCCTTGAGGGGAGGGTGGACGCGAAGCGGCCGGGTGGGGGTGGTGCAAGAGGCACCGCCCAGGCTGTTCCGCGTAACGGTGTGTGCAGAAGCCACCTCAGCGGTTCACTCCTCCCGACCCCCACCCCCCAACCCCTCCCCGCAAGGGGGAGGGGAGAAGGTGCGAGCGATGCCCCTCTACTTCGCCTACGGTTCCAACATGGACCTCGCCGCCATGAAGGCGCGCTGCCCGGCCTCTAAGCCGGTGGGCGTCGCGCGGCTCGCGCGGCATCGCTTCCTCGTGACGACCGACGGCTACGCCTCCGTGATGCGCGACCCGCGCCGCACCGTTTGGGGACTCTTGTGGGACCTCGCGCTCGCGGACGTGCCGGCCCTCGACCGGTGGGAGAGCGTGTCGGCGGGGCTCTACGGCAAGTCCGTGCAGCCGGTCTTGACCGACAAGGGGCCGCGGCGGGCGCTGGTCTACCTCGCGCGCGCCACGAAACCCGGCCTGCCGAAGCCCGAATATATGGAAGCGGTCGTGGCCGCAGCCGAAGCCGCGGGCCTGCCGGCGGATTACCGGCGCGAGCTGGAGCTGTGGCTGCCGCACCAGCGCCTGCAGGCCGAACAGCCGGTGCCGCAAACCCCGAAGGTGCGCCCGCTGTTTTCGGCACCGTCCTCCGTTCGCCGCGGCCCCCGCTGAACCCGCGTCCAGGCGAAGCGTTAGCCGCAGCGAAGGAGAGCGAAGCCCCCATGCCGACCACCCGCACCGTTCACATCGTCATCCGCGGCCAGGTTCAAGGCGTGGGCTTCCGTGCCTGGACCCAGCATCAGGCGGAACTGCGCGGTCTTGCAGGCTGGGTGCGCAACCGGCGCGACGGTGCCGTGGAGGCTGTGTTCTCCGGCCCCGACCACGCGGTGGATGCCATGCTGGATGTCTGCCGGGTCGGGCCGAGCACCGGCCATGTGGAGGGCGTGGAGGTCAGCGCCGCCGACGTCTCCGAACGCACCGAAGCCGGCCGCTTCGAGGTGCGGGCGACCACTTGAACGCTGCCGCTCACGCCGCACGGGGACCGAGCAGGATGATGCCGGCTCCGACGAGGCAGAGGCTGGCCCCGACCACGTCCCAGCGATCGGGGCGGATGCCCTCGACGGCCCACAACCACCCGAGCGACGCCGCGATGTAGATGCCGCCATAGGCCGCGTAGGCGCGCCCCGCCGCGCTCGCGTCCACGAAGGTGAGGAACCACGCGAAGGCCGCGAGCGACAGGATGCCGGGGATGAGCCACCACACGGGCTGCCCGAGCCGGAGCCACGCCCAGAACGCGAAGCAGCCCGCGATTTCCGCGAGCGCGGCGCCGATATAGGCGACGATCGTCAGGGGCCGGCCTTTGCGCTGAGTTCGTGGGACATGCGATTCAAGATTTCGCGGCCTCGCCCTTCGACGCCACCACGTCCACGGGCCCGCCCTCCTTCTTCCACGCCCCGAACCCGCCGCCCAGATGCGCCACGGGCTTCAGGCCCATCTCCTGCGCGGTCGCGGCGGCGAGCGCCGAGCGCCAGCCGCCGGCGCAGAAGAACACGAAGCGCTTGTCCTCGGCGAAGACCGGCTTGTGGTAGGGGCTCTCGGGGTCGATCCAGAATTCGAGCATGCCGCGCGGACAATGGATCGCGCCGGGCATCTTTCCCTCGCGCTCTAATTCGCGCGGATCGCGGATGTCCACGAACACCACGTCGTCGCGGCCCTGCAGCGCCATGGCATCGGCGGGCGTGAGGGTTTCGACCTTCGCGTTGGCGTCGTCGAGAAGGGCCTTGTAGCCGCGGGTGATGGTCTGGGGCATGGCTTCGATCTCCCGCTTTGAACCCGGCCGTGGTGACAGTCTGGAGCCCGCCGTCGAACTCCGGCTTGAACTTAACTGGTCAATCCCGCACGAGAGATCAACCGGCGGGGCTGGAGGGGGCTGTGACGGGCTTCACGATTGTCGACTACCTCGGGCTCGCGTTCTTTGCGCTTGCCTGGATGGCCTATTGGGCCGCGGTGGAGCTGACGCCGGCCGGGCGGCGCGGCCTGAACCCGCTCATGAACGAGTACCGCCACCGCTGGATGGAGCAATTGGTGGTGCGCGAGAACCGCATCGTGGACACCACGATCCTGGCCTCGCTCCAAAACGGCACGGCGTTCTTCGCTTCCACCTCGCTCATCGCAGTCGGCGGTGTGCTGGCCCTGTTCCAGAGCACGGATACGGTGGTGGGGCTGTTCGCGGAACTGCCCTTAGGCCTCGCCACCACGCGGGTGGCCTGGGAGGTGAAGGTGATGGGGCTCGCGGTGGTTTTCGTCTATGCGTTCTTCAAGTTCGCGTGGTCGTACCGCCTGTTCAATTACGTGGCGATCCTCGTGGGCTCCGTGCCGGTACTGCGCGACGACAACCACGACGAGGCTTTGGCCGCCGCGCGGCGGGCCGCGGCCATGAGCGTGGTGGCGGGCAAGCACTTCAACCGCGGCCAGCGCGCGTTCTTCTTCGCGCTCGCCTATCTCGGCTGGTTCGTGAGCGCCTATGTGTTCATCGCCGCGACCGCCGCGGTGCTCTATGTGATGTGGAAGCGCCAATTCGCCTCCGATGCGCGGGAGGCCCTGCTCGGAGATCCGCCGCCGCCATGAGCCGACCGACCGTCGATCCGAATGCTATCAAGGAACGTCTGCTGGCGATGCTGGCCGAGCGCCGCCCCGGCAAGACGCTGGGGCCTCAGGATGTGGCGCGGGCGCTTGGCGGCGATCACCCGGACGGGTGGGGGCCGCTCATGCAGCCGATCCGCCGGGTGGCGGTGCGGCTCATGAAGCAGGGCAGGGTGGTGCTGCTGCGCAAGGGCCGCCCGGTCGACCCTGACGATTTCCGCGGGGTCTACCGGCTGGCTCTGCCCGGCACCGACGCGGCGCCGGACGCCGAAGGCGACTAGCTCGCGCGGCGCATGGTGCCGGCGCGGGCGGCTTCGATCATCGCGCCGCTCAGGAGGGTGTAGGCTTCGGCCCAGGCCTCGCGGGTCTCCGCCGTGAAGGCGTCCTTGAGGCCCGCTTCCAGCGTCCAGAGCAGGGCTTCGCCCACGGTGGCGTAATGGCTCTCCTCGACGCCGTAGCCGACATGGCGCACGGCCAGATTGCGCACCTCGCCGATGATCTGATCGAGGCGCGTGAGGCCGCCCACCACCATGCCGATGGCCATCATGAGCTTGCGGGCCTGCTCGCCCATGTCGGTGCCGACGAAGAGCCGGCGGAGCGACGGATCGAGGGTGAAGAGGCGGTCGTAGAAGAGGGCGGCGGCCTGCTCCCGGATCGGGAGGACGAGGCGGAAGCTCTCCTGGACGAGAGCGATCTGGCGGGGTGTCATCGAGGTCTCCGTAAAGGACGGCCCTCAAAGACGCCCGGCATGTTGCAGAGCGATGTCGCCGTGTTTTGCGTCGCTGCAGACGTTACGGCGCGGGGAACAGCGCGGAGGTCTGGCCGAAGAGGCGGTAGGCCGCGAGGCCTGCCCATTCCTTGGAGGCGAGGTCGAGCCGGCGCAGACCCTCGGAGACGAAGCTGAAGGGCTTCCAGCGATCCTCCGGTCCGCGGGTGCGGAAATCCACCGGATGGGCCACGACCTCGAACCCCGCCTGGCGGAAGCAGCCGATCGAGCGGGGCATGTGGAAGGCGGAGGTGACGAGGAGCCAGCGCTCGCCCGGCTTCGGCTCCACGAGACGCCGGGTGAGGCTCGCATTCTCGGCGGTGGTGCGGGACTCGGTCTCGAACAGAATGCGCTCCGGTGCGATCCCGAGCGAGCCGGCGAAGCGCTGGAGCGCGACCGCTTCCGAGAGCTCGTCGCGCAGGATCGTGCTGCCCCCGCCCGTGAACACGATGCGGGCGTCAGGATAGCGCCGGGCGAGATCCGCCATGGCGGTGAGCCGTTCGCCGGCCTCGTTCAGGGTCACCTGGCCGCGCCGGTCGGCCACCTCGCTTTCGAGCGCCCCGCCGAGCACAATGACCCCGGTGACGGGCCGCCCGTCGTCCCGGTAGGCCGGGAAGCGCTGTTCGAGGGGCAGAACCACCCAATTGGCCACCGGCGAGAGGCCGGCCACGAAGATCGCGAGCGTGCCGAGCGCCGCGAGCGCGAAGCCGGGGCGCCGTGCCCGCCGCCACGCCATCAGCACCAATCCAACCGCGACGAGCGCCGGCAGAAGGCTTGAGGGCGTGGCGAAGAACCAGGCGATCTTGGAGGCGTAGTAGAACACCCTTTAGCCGTTGCCGGTCTCGGCCTCGTAGCGGGCGCGGGTCTCGGCGTTCGGCGGGTAGAGGCCGGGCAGCGGCACGCCCTTCTCGATCTCGCGCATGATCCAGAGTTCCAGCCGCTCCTGATCGACGGCGGCATTGGCGACCTCCGCGACCAGGGCCTGCGGGATCAGCACCGCGCCATCGCCGTCCGCCACCACCACGTCGTCGGGATAGACTGCAACGCCGCCGCAGCCGACCGGCTCCTGCCAGCCCACGAAGGTGAGACCGGCGACGGAGGCCGGCGCCGCGACGCCCGTGCACCACACGGGCAGCCCCGTGCCCTCCACGCCCTCGCCGTCGCGCACCACGCCGTCCGTGACGAGCGCCGCGACGCCGCGCTTCCTCATGCGGGCGGTGAGGATGTCGCCGAAGATGCCCGCATCCTGCACGCCCATGGCATCCACGACCGCGATGCAGCCCTCCGGCATGTCCTCGATGGCGGCGCGAGTGGAGCGCGGCGAGGACCAGGATTCGGGGGTGGCGAGGTCCTCGCGCGCCGGCACGAAGCGAAGCGTGAAGGCGCGGCCCACCACGCGCTCGCCGGCGTTGAACAGGGGCATGGGCCCGTTCATCCAGCAGCGGCGGATGCCCTTCTTCAGCAGCACCGTCGTGAGGGTGGCCGTGGTGGTGGCGCGCAGCGCGTCGGCGATGGCTTTGTCGAGGGTCATGGGAGGCTCCGGGAAACGTTCCGAAGCCCTTAGCGGCTCAAGCCGCCGGAGTCACCCGAAGCCCTTATGCGGCTTCGTCCAAAGGCAGCGCCCAGTCCGGCGCAACCATGCGGCCGTCGGGACGGGCGAGGCCCGAGATGCGGCGCATCTCCTCGTCGCTGAGCGCGAAATCGAACACCGCGAAGTTCTCCGCGATGCGATGCGGCTTGCTCGAGCGCGGAATCGCGATGGTGCCGGGCTGCTGCACGTGCCAGCGCAGCATCACCTGCGCGGCGGTCTTGCCGTAGGTGCGGCCGATCTCCTGCACGGTGGCGTCGTTGACGAGATCGCCGCGGCCGAGGGGGCAGTAGGAGGTGAAGGAGAGCCCGTGCCGCGCGCAGGCCGCGCGCACCCGATCCTGGTTGAGGTAGGGGTGGTACTCGCACTGGTTTGTCACGAGGGGCTCGTCGCTCGCCGCGACCGCCTCCTCGACGAGTTTCGCAGAGAAGTTCGAGATGCCGATGTGGCGCGCGAGCCCGCGGCGTTTCGCGTTCACGAGCGCCTCGACCGCTTCGCGGACCGGGACCTCGGGGCTCGGCCAATGGATGAGGAGCAAGTCCACCTGGTCGAGCCGCAGGCGCTTGAGGCTGGCTTCCGCGGAGCGCTCCAACCGCCCCGGCGCGATCTCGGTGTGCCAGACCTTCGTGGTCACGAACACCTCGTCACGGCCGAGCCCTGCGGCGCGCAGGCCTTCGCCCACCGCCTCCTCGTTCTCGTACATGGCCGCGGTATCGACATGGCGATAACCGGCTGCGAGGCCCGCGCGGACGGCTTCGACGCAGGTTTCGTCTTTCAGCTGCCAGGTCCCGAGCCCGATGGCCGGAATGCGGGCGCCGTTCGCTTCGACGATGATGGGGTTCATGAATCCGGCCCTGTGTTGTTGGAACGAGCTAGGGCGCTCCGTGCCTTAGCCAAGCGGGTGCACTCAGTCGTACACCTCACGCCGATGCGCCACGCGGAGAACGAGGACGATCAGGGCGTCATCCTCGAAGGTTGCCACGACCCGATAATCCCCAATGCGGTAACGCCAAAGGCCGGCCATGTCGCCTACGAGGGGTTTGCCGAAACGCCTTGGATCCTCGGCGGTGGCGATCCTCTCGCGAAGGTAGCGCAGGATGAGCCGCTGCGCCTTCGCGTCGAGCTTGCGCAACTCCTTGGCGGCGGCGCTGTCGAACTCGACACGCCAAAACGGCTGACCGCTCACGACCGGTCGTCGGAGCCGAGTTCGCTTTCGAGGTCTTCAAGCGTCACACGCGGACCGTTCTCGCGCAGCCGATCGGCGGCGAGGTGAGCATCCTCGAGATCCTCGATGTGTCTGATAATGGCCTCGCGGGCATAGAAGCTTTTGGTGCGGCCGGTTTGCCGAGCCAAAGCGTCGAGGCGCTTCTCGATCTCAGGGGGAAGGCGCAAGGCAAGCATGGGTGGGACCTCCGTGCTATACATGTATAGCACGGAGGGCAGGGCATCGAAACGGGATGAGCTTTAGGCCGTCTTCTCGAACAGCTCGCGCCCGATCAGCATGCGGCGGATCTCGCTCGTGCCGGCGCCGATCTCGTAGAGCTTGGCGTCGCGGAGCAGGCGGCCGGTCGGGTAATCGTTGATGTAGCCGTTGCCGCCCAGCAGCTGGATCGCGTCCAGCGCACATTTCGTGGCCTTCTCGGCGGCGTAGAGGATGGCGCCGGCGGCGTCCTCACGCGTGGTCTCACCCCGGTCGCAGGCCTTGGCGACGGCGTAGACGTAGGCCTTGGCGGCGTTCATTTCCACATACATATCGGCGACCTTGCCCTGGACGAGCTGGAACTCGCCGATGGCCCGGCCGAACTGCTTGCGCTCGTGGACGTAAGGCAGCGCTACGTCGAGGCAGGCCTGCATGATGCCGAGCGGTCCCGCGGCCAGCACCGCGCGCTCGTAATCGAGACCGGACATGAGCACGTTCACGCCCTTGCCGACTTGGCCCAGCACGTTTTCCTCCGGGACCTCGCAATCCTCGAACACGAGTTCGCAGGTGTCGGAGCCGCGCATGCCGAGCTTGTCGAGCTTCTGGTGGGTCGAGAAGCCCTTCATGCCCTTTTCGATCAGGAACGCCGTGATGCCGCGCGGGCCGGCTTCCGGATCGGTCTTGGCGTAGACCACGAGCGTCTCGGCGATGGGACCGTTGGTGATCCACATCTTGTTGCCGTTGAGCACGTAGCGGTCGCCCTTTTTGTCGGCGCGGGTGCGCATGGACACCACGTCCGAGCCCGCGCCCGGCTCCGACATGGCCAGCGCGCCCACATGCTCGCCGGAGATGAGCTTCGGCAGGTATTTGCGCTTCTGCGCCTCGTTGCCGTTGCGGCGGATCTGGTTGACGCACAGGTTCGAATGCGCGCCGTAGGAGAGGCCCACGGACGCCGAGGCCCGCGAGACCTCCTCCATGGCGACCACGTGCTCGAGGTAGCCGAGCCCCGCGCCGCCATATTCCTCCTCGACCGTGATGCCGTGGAGGCCGAGCGCCCCCATGGGCTCCCACAGGTCGCGGGGGAACTGGTTGGTGCGGTCGATCTCCTCGGCCCGCGGCGCGATCTCGCTTTGCGCGAAGTCGCGCACGGTTTCGCGGATGGCCTCGGCGGTTTCACCGAGATCGAAGTTGAAGGACCGGGTGGCGTTCGGGATCATGAGGGCTCCTCGGGGCGCGATACGACGCCGTCCCACGCGCGAGAGCCGTCCAGGGCTGTCGCCGGCCGGGTCCGGCACAATGGATTGGGGCTGCTTATAGCAAGCTCGACCGCAAAGTCAGGCGGGTGCGACCTTGCGGAAGGGCGGTTCAAACAAGAAAGCCCGGGCTGGATCCCGGGCTTCGTCGCGGTTCGATATCGAAGCCGATGCGTCAGGCGGCCTGTTCGGCCTTGCCGAGGCGCTTCGTGAGGTACTCGTCGACGCTGAGCATCAATTCGTCGACCTTGCCGTCGAAGAAGTGGTTGGCGCCGTCCACCACCGCATGCTCGATTTTCACGCCCTTCTGGGTTTTCACCTTCTCGATCACGCTCACCACATCCTTTACGGGCGCCACGCGATCCTCGGAGCCGTGGACGAACAGGCCCGAGGAGGGGCAGGGGGCGAGGAACGAGAAGTCGTAGCGGTTCGCCATGGCGGCGATGGAGATGAAGCCCTCGATCTCCGGGCGGCGCATGAGAAGCTGCATGCCGATCCAGGATCCGAAGGACACGCCGGCGATCCAGCAGGCGCGGGCATCCGGGTTCACGGACTGGGCCCAGTCGAGGGCCGCGGCGGCATCCGACAACTCGCCCTGGCCGTGGTCGAACGAGCCCTGGCTGCGGCCGACGCCGCGGAAGTTGAAGCGCAGGGCCGAGAAGCCGCGGTTCACGAAGTTATAGAAGAGGTTGTAGACGATCTGGTTGTTCATCGTGCCCCCGAATTGCGGGTGGGGGTGCAGGATGATCGCGATCGGAGCCCCTTTTTGCTTCGCGGGCTGATAGCGCCCCTCGATGCGTCCGGCGGGACCCGTGAAGATGACCTCAGGCATGAACAACAGACCTCTTGGGTGGCGGATAAGGCCGTGGCGCAGCCGCAAACCGGAGCGCGGCCTTGACTCAAGGCCCCGGCCTTCCCTAAATCCGCTTTAGAATAATTCTAAAGACGGTCGCCCGCGGGCTGCCCGCAAGGGGCAGGTCCCCTGGACGGCCCATCAGGCGTGGATCGATCCTGATGTGGTTGCGGTGCTTTAGCACGGCAACCCCGGTCGATTGCAAGGTTTTTAGTCACGGGCGCCAGCTGCCGGGAGACCGGCAGGGCAGCCCCAAACGGCAAAGGCAGCATGGAGCCGAGCCCGCGCAGCTACCTCGACCACAACGCAACCTCGGCCCTCCGGCCGCAGGCGGCGGAGGCGGTCCTGCGCGCCTTGTCGCTGCCCGGCAATGCCTCCTCGGTTCACGCCGAGGGCCGCGCGGCCCGGGCCGCGATTGAGGCCGCCCGCGAGCAGGTCGCGGCCCTTGTCGGCGCCGCGGCGAAGAATGTGGTGTTCACGAGCGGCGGAACCGAGTCCAGCGCGACGGTGCTGTCGCCCGCGCTGCGACGGCCCGGCGGCGCGAGCGCACGGCTTCTGCTGGTCGGCGCGGCCGAGCACCCCTGCGTCCTCGACGGGCACCGCTTCCCGGCGGACGCCGTCGAGCGCATTCCCGTGGACGCCAACGGCATCGTCGATCTCGCCTGGCTCGAAGCGCGGCTGGGGCGGGCCGAGGGGCCGGTGCTGGTGTCGATCCAGGCCGCCAACAACGAAACCGGCGTGCTGCAGCCTGTGGCCGAGGCCGCGAGGGTGGTTCGCGCTGCCGGCGGGCTCCTCCATAGCGATGCGGTCCAGGTGGCCGGCAAGGTGCCGGTGAACATGGCGGCGCTCGGCGCCGACGTGCTGACGCTTTCCGCGCACAAGCTCGGCGGGCCCAAAGGGGTCGGCGCGATCGTGCTCGCCTCCGAGGGGGTCGAGATCGCGGACCGGCTGCTCCGCGGCGGCGGCCAGGAGCGGGGCGCCCGCGCGGGTACCGAGAACGTGGCGGCCATCGCGGGCTTCGGCGCCGCAGCCGAGGCGGCCCGCGAGGCCATGACCGAGGACGCGGCCCGCATCCGTGGCCTGCGGGATGAACTGGAGGCCGTGCTCGGCCGTATCGCGCCCGATGCCGTGATCTTCGGCGCGGGCGTCGAGCGGCTGCCCAACACCGTGGCTTTCGCGGTGCCGGGCCTGCGGGCCGAGACGGCCCTGATCGCCTTCGATCTGGCAGGCGTCGCCGTTTCCAGCGGCTCCGCCTGCTCGTCCGGCAAGGTGAAGCGCTCCCATGTCCTCCAGGCCATGGGCGTCGAGCCGGCGCTCGCCGAGGGCGCCATTCGCGTGAGTTTGGGGTGGAACAGCACGAAAGAGGACGTCTTTCGCTTCGCGAAAGCGTGCGAATCCGTGCTGCGATCCCTATATCAACGGCGGGCGAACGCGGCCTGAACGGCTTCGCTTGACCGCCCATCCATCAACCCGCGGGCCTTGAACCCGTGAGCGGTGAGGAGAGACCCAATGCCTGCAGTGCAGGAAACGATCGAACAGGTTCGCTCGATCGACGTCGATCAGTACAAGTACGGCTTCGAGACCGTGGTCGAGATGGAGAAGGCCCCCAAGGGTCTCTCCGAGGACGTGATCCGCTTCATCTCGGCCAAGAAGGGCGAGCCAGAGTGGATGCTCCAGTGGCGCCTCGACGCCTACAAGCGCTGGCTCACCATGCAGGAGCCGAACTGGGCGCGGGTGTCGTACGACAAGGTCGATTACAACGACATCTACTATTACGCGGCGCCGAAGAAGAACCAGGCCCCGAAGTCCCTCGACGAGGTCGATCCGGCGATCCTGGACACCTACAAGAAGCTCGGCATTCCGCTCCGCGAGCAGGAGATCCTGGCCGGCGTCGAGCCCACGAACCGCGTCGCGGTGGATGCCGTGTTCGACAGCGTGTCCGTGGTCACCACCTTCAAGGAGGAGCTCAAGAAGGCCGGCGTGATCTTCATGCCGATCTCGGAGGCCATCCGCGAGTACCCGGACCTGGTGCGCCAGTACCTCGGCACCGTGGTGCCGGTGACCGACAACTACTTCGCGACCCTGAACTCGGCCGTGTTCACCGACGGGTCCTTCGTCTACATCCCGCCGGGCGTCCGCTGCCCCATGGAGCTGTCGACGTATTTCCGCATCAACGAGAAGAATACGGGCCAGTTCGAGCGCACGCTCATCATCGCCGACAAGGGCTCCTACGTCTCCTATCTCGAGGGCTGCACGGCGCCGAAGCGTGACGAGAATCAGCTCCACGCGGCGGTGGTCGAACTCGTCACCCTGGACGACGCCGAGATCAAATACTCGACGGTGCAGAACTGGTATCCGGGCGACGCCCAGGGCAAGGGCGGCATCTACAACTTCGTGACGAAGCGCGGCGATTGCCGGGGCAAGAACTCGGTCATCACCTGGACCCAGGTCGAGACCGGTTCCGCGATCACCTGGAAGTACCCGTCCTGCATCCTGCGCGGCGACGGCTCGCGCGGCGAGTTCTACTCGATCGCGGTGTCGAACGGCATGCAGCAGGTGGATTCCGGCACCAAGATGATCCATCTGGGCAAGAACACCACGAGCCGGATCATCTCGAAGGGCATCTCGGCGGGCCGGTCGCAGAACACCTATCGCGGGCTGGTTTCCGCGCATCGCAAGGCGTCCGGCGCGCGCAACTTCACGAACTGCGACTCGCTTCTCATCGGCAACGAGTGCGGGGCCCATACGGTCCCGTATATCGAGTCGAAGAACGCCTCCGCCGTGTTCGAGCACGAGGCCACCACCTCGAAGATCTCCGAGGACCAGCTGTTCTACTGCCAGCAGCGCGGCCTCTCGGAAGAGGAGGCCACGGCCCTCATCGTGAACGGCTTCGTGAAGGACGTGCTCCAGAAGCTGCCAATGGAGTTCGCGGTCGAGGCCCAGAAGCTCATCGCGATCTCGCTCGAAGGCTCGGTCGGTTAACGAACGCGATCCTCGGCCGGAGCGCTTTGGCGCTCTAGAGCCGGGGAGCCCAGGCCCATTCGGAACTAGAGCCTCAGGCAGCGCAGCGCGCGCCCGAGGACGACGCCAGAACGGAATAGACCCATGCTCGAAATCAAGAACCTCGTTGTCCAGATCGAGGACAAGCGCATCCTCAACGGGCTCGACCTCACCGTGAACAACGGCGAAGTGGCGGCCATCATGGGCCCGAACGGGTCCGGCAAGTCCACGCTCTCCTATGTCATCGCCGGCAAGGAGGATTACGAGGTGCTCGACGGCGAGATCCTGCTCGACGGCGAGAACATCCTGGAGATGGAGCCCGATCAGCGCGCGGCGGCCGGCATCTTCCTGGCCTTCCAGTATCCGCTCGAAATACCGGGCGTCGCCACCATGACGTTCCTCAAGTCGGCGCTCAACGCGCAGCGCCGTTCGCGCGGCGAGGCGGAGCTCACGACGCCGGATTTCATCAAGCGCGTGAACGCGGCGGCCGGCCAGCTCCAGATCGAAAAGGACATGCTCAAGCGTGCCCTGAACGTCGGCTTCTCGGGCGGCGAAAAGAAGCGCATGGAAATCCTCCAGATGGCGCTGCTGCAGCCCACCTTCTGCGTTCTCGACGAGACCGATTCCGGCCTCGACATCGATGCGCTGCGCATCGTGTCCGAGGGCGTGAACGCGCTTCGCGCGCAGGATCGTTCGTTCCTCGTCATCACCCACTATCAGCGCCTGCTCAGCCACATCGTGCCCGACACCGTGCACGTGATGGCGAACGGCCGCATCGTGAAGTCGGGCGGCAAGGAGCTGGCGCTGGAGCTCGAAGCCAACGGCTACGCGGATTACCGCCAGCACGCGGCGGCGGAGTAACGCAATGGCAGCCGTCACATTGATGCGGACGCCGGCCGAGACCGCGCTCGCGCAGGCCTTCGAGGCCGCGAAGCAGAAGCTCCCCGGCGACCGCGACGGGCGCGTGAAGGCGTTCAGCGACTTCATCGAAGTCGGCCTGCCGCACCGCCGCGTTGAAGCCTTCAAGTACACGGATCTGCGCGCCGCCATGCGCGAGGCCGCGCCCTTCGCGGAGCGTCCCTCGGTGGAGGAGGCGAACGCCGCTCTCGCCTCGGCCGAAGCCTTCGCCGGGCTGGACGCGGTGCGCATCGCCATCGTCAACGGCCATGTGGTGCCGGAGGCCTCCGACCTCGACGGCCTGCCGGACGGCGTGGAGGTGGTCACCACCGCTGAGGCGCATGTGTCGGGGCACCAGCTGCTCGGACACTTGAGCCCCGTGCCGCTCGCCATGGAGAACCCGGTCTACCGGCTCAACACCGCCTTCCTCACGGACGGCGTGCTGATCCGCGTCGCCGCCAATGCCTCGGTCGATCGGCCGATCCATCTGCGCTTCGTCACGGCAGGCGAGGGGGCGGTCGCGACCGCCACCCGCACGCTCGTCGTAGTCGAGGAAGCCGCATCCTGCACGATCTTCGAGACCCACGAGGGTCCGAACGGCGTCGCCTCGCAGCTCAACGATGTGGTGGAGTTCGTGGTCGCGGACCGCGCCAAGGTCGACCATGTGCGCTTCAACGGCACGGGCGACGGGGCGCTCGCGCTCTCGACGCTCACGGCGCGGCTCGGCCAGCACGTGTCGTTCGATTCCTTCAACGCCGTGATCGGCGGCGCGATCTCGCGGCACCAGGTCTATGTGATGTTCACGGGCGACCACACGCTCGCGAACATCAACGGCGCCACCATGATCAAGGCCCGCCAGCACGCGGACAGCACGCTCGTCGCCACCCATGCGGGCCTGCACTGCACCAGCCGCGAGCTGTTCAAGACCGTGATCGACGGCGACGCCACGGGCGTGTTCCAGGGCAAGATCATCGTCGAGCCCCAGGCCCAGAAGACGGACGGGCGCATGATGTCGGCCTCGCTGCTGCTGAGCGACGGCGCCACCATGAACAACAAGCCCGAGCTCGAGATCTTCGCCGACGACGTTCAATGCGCCCACGGCGCCACGAGCGGCGCGCTGGACGAGGACCTGCTCTTCTACATCATGGCCCGCGGCGTGCCGAAGGCCGAGGCCGAGAGCCTGCTGATCCAGGCTTTCCTCGGCGAAGCCATCGAAGGCGTCGCCCATGAGGGCGCGCGAGAGTCGCTCATCGCGTCGGTCGAGGGCTGGCTCAGGGCGCGGGGCTAAAGGTTACTCCTCTCCCCGCAAGCGGGGAGAGGGTTCGCGAAGCGAACGAGCCTGCGAAGCAGGCGGGGGTGAGGGGGCTCTCAGGATCGAGCTCTACCGTCCAGTCCCCCTCACCCGGTCGCGCTAAGCGCGACTCGACCTCTCCCCGCCTGCGGGGAGAGGGGTTCAAGAGGCAACCATGAACGCACCTTTCACGGCTCCCTACGACGTCGAGGCGATCCGGGCCGAGTTCCCGATCCTCGCCCAACAGGTCTACGGCAAGCCGCTCGTCTACCTCGACAACGCGGCCTCGGCCCAGAAACCCCGTGCCGTCATCGACGCCATGGTGCGCTGCATGGAGACGGGCTACGCCAACGTCCATCGCGGCCTGCACTACATGGCGAATGCGGCGACGGACGGCTTCGAGGAAGCCCGCGAGAGCGTGCGCGCCTTCATCAACGCGCCCTCGGTCGACGACATCATCTTCACGAAATCGGCCACCGAAGCCTACAACCTGGTGGCGGATTCCTTCGGGCGCATGGCCATCGAGGAGGGTGACGAGATCATCCTCTCGATCATGGAGCACCATTCCAACATCGTGCCCTGGCACTTCCTGCGCGAGCGCAAGGGCGCGGTGATCAAATGGGTGCCGGTGGACGACGAGGGCAACTTCCTTCTGGATGAGTACGAGAAGCTCATCACGCCCCGCACCAAGATCGTCGCGATCACGCATATGTCGAACGTGCTCGGCACGGTGACGCCGATGAAGGAGATCATCCGCATCGCCCACGCCCACGGCGTGCCCGTGATGGTGGATGGCGCCCAGGGCGCGGTTCACCTCAACGTGGACGTCCAGGATCTCGACGCAGATTTCTACATCTTCACGGGCCACAAGGTGTATGGCCCCACCGGCATCGGCGTGCTCTACGGCAAGCGCGAGCTCTTGGCCAAGATGCCGCCCTATCAGGGCGGCGGCGAGATGATCCGGCAGGTTCTGTGCGAGGGCATCACCTACAACGAGCCGCCGCACCGCTTCGAGGCCGGCACGCCGCCGATCATCGAGGCGATCGGCCTCGGCGCCGCTCTGCGCTACATGATGAAGCTCGGCCGCGAGAACATCCAGGCCCACGAGGCGGCGCTCAGTGCTTACGCCCACGAGCGTTTGAGGCGCATGAACAGCATCCGCATCATCGGTCAGGCCGAGGGCAAGGGTGCGATCATCGCCTTCGAGATGAAGGGGGCGCATGCCCACGACGTCGCCACCGTGATCGACCGCCAGGGCGTCGCCGTGCGCGCCGGCACCCATTGCGCCATGCCGCTCCTCGACCGCTTCGGCGCCACCTCGACCTGCCGTGCTTCGTTTGGCCTCTACAACACCATGGCCGAAGTCGATAAGCTGGCGGATGCGCTCCAGAAGGCCGAGAGCCTCTTCGGGTAAGGATGACAACCGT
This sequence comes from Microvirga sp., assembly GCA_035944635.1. Lineage (GTDB taxonomy): Bacteria > Pseudomonadota > Alphaproteobacteria > Rhizobiales > Beijerinckiaceae > Microvirga. Next base: position 26,330 of record DASZAZ010000034.1, on the reverse strand, counting down.
GACCGCTGCCCCCCAGGCCGACACCGCCCCGAACCAGCCCCAGGTCGCTCCCAGCGCGACGATCCCGCCGGACGAGCTGGAGCGGCTGACGGACGACATCGTCGCGGCCCTGAAAACCGTCTACGACCCTGAGATTCCGTCCGACATCTACGAGCTCGGACTGATCTACCGGGTCGAGATCGACGACAACCGCAACGTCTCCATCGACATGACGCTCACGGCCCCGGGCTGCCCGGTGGCGGGCGAGATGCCGGGCTGGGTCGAGAACGCCGTGGCCTCGGTGCAGGGCGTGCAGAGCGTCAACGTCAATATGGTGTTCGACCCGCCGTGGGATCAAAGCCGCATGTCGGACGAGGCCCGCGTCGCCCTCGATATGTGGTAGGCGCCGAAAAGGCCCTTCAGCGCTTCTCGTGCATCAATGCCAGCTGATGCCCGTCCGGATCCTGGAAGAACGCCATCCAGAGCTCGTGGTCGGGCATGCGGGCGATGAGCTTGGGCCCGTCCTGGAAGGTGAGCCCCTTGGCCCCCAGAGCCGCGTGGGCGGCGTCGATGTCGCCGACGCGAAGGTAGATGCAGGCGTTCCCGGGCTCCACGTCTTCGCCCTGGCCCAGCATCAGGCGCAGATTGCCGAGGTCGAAGAACACGAGGGTGTCGAAGCGGTAGAGCAGGGGCAGGCCCAGCACGTCGCCGTAGAAAGCCTGCGAGCGGTCGGCGTCGGCGACCGTGAGGGCGATCTGCCCTACCTTTTCGATGACCGACGGCATCGTAAACCCCCTGTTTCCGCCCTGTGGTCTAAGCTTCGCCGCGGCTTGGAACTCGACGTTAGCCCAAAGCGTGATTACATAGAGGCATAGCCTCATTGGCCCGGGCCTTGAACCCGGCTGTCAGGAGAGACCCATGGCACTCCCCAAGTTCAAGGTCATGACCTTGACCGACGCCGCGGCGGACCGCGTGAAGAGCATCATCGCCAAATCCGACAAGCCCATCGTGGGCGTGCGGGTCGGCGTGAAGAACGGCGGCTGCGCCGGCATGTCCTACACCATGGAATACGCCGAGAGCGTCTCCCCCCTCGACGAGGTCGTGGAGGACAAGGGCGTGACCGTGCTGGTGGACCCCAAGGCCGTGCTCTTCCTGCTCGGCACCCAGATGGACTTCCAGACCACGAAGCTCTCGTCCCAGTTCGTGTTCAACAACCCGAACCAGACTTCCGCCTGCGGCTGCGGCGAGTCGGTGGCGATCACGCCCGCGACCTTGCAGCCTGCCGAGTAGCGAATTCCCTCCCTGCCAAGGGAGGGTGCCCCGCAGGGGCGGGTGGGATGGAAGCTCAGTGCTGAGAGGTTGGTGGTTCACCCCACCCCACCCGACCTCGCTCTCGCGAGGCCACCCTCCCCTGGCGGGGAGGGATGATCTGAGGCTAGGCTTTGCCATGGATCCCGAAGCCATCCAGGACCTGTTCCAGGAGCTGGGCCCCGTGAGGACCCGCCGCATGTTCGGCGGGCAGGGGGTCTACTTCCAGGGCCGGATCTTCGCCCTGGAGGTCGGCGGAGAAATCTACCTGAAAACCGGCGCCGAGCTTCGCCCGCGGCTTGCCGCCGCCGGCTCGTGCGCCTTCGCCTACACCAAGGGCGGCACGGCTTATCAGACGAGCTATTGGCTCATGCCCGATGAGGCTTCCGAGGACCCGGCCGCGGCAGCGCTCTGGGCCCGGCTGGCGCTCGATGCGGCCGCCCGGGCCGAGGCGCTCAAGAAGCCGAGAGCCCGCCGCTCGGCGGCCTAGTCTTCGGTCTCGGTTTCTTCCGGCTCTTCCACCCGCGGGCGCTTCGGCACGAAGGTCGAGCGGAGCAGGAAGGCGGGAACGTCGCCACCGAAGCCCACCACCGGCGGGTCGTTATCCCGCTCGCGCTCGCGATGATGGCGGTGCCGCTCGTTCGGATCCCGATGGCGGGCCGGGGTCTCGTCGCGATGCTGCTCCGGCCCGGGCTCCCGGCGATCCTGCCGCGGCTCTCTGGACTCGCGGCGTTCCTGCGGCTCCCGGCGTTCCTGTGGGTCCCGGCGTTCTTGGGGCTCGCGGCGTTCCTGCAGCTCGCGGCGCCCGTCGGGCCGCCGTTCGCGGGGCTCCCGCGGCTCTCTTGTCTCCTGGCGCGCTTCGGACCGGGGCGGACGTGGCTCCCGCTGGGCGGTCTCCTCGCGCATCGGGGCCTCGGCCGCATCCTCGCGGGTTTCCTCGGAGCGCGGACGGCGCACGCGCCCGCCGCGCCGGTCCTCGCCGCGCCGTTCGCCGCTCCGGCCGCGGGTGCGGACCTCGCGGCGGCGCGGACGCCCTTCCTCGTCGGAGGGGGGCAGGTCGGTGAGGGTCGTGCCGGCCCATTCGATCGGCTGCTTGATGAGCGCCTCGATGGCGTTGAGCGACTTCTCGTCGCCGCGCGCCACCAGGGTGAAGGAGGCGCCGGCCCGGCCCGCGCGGCCGGTGCGGCCGATGCGGTGGACGTAATCCTCCGCGTGGTGGGGGATGTCGTAGTTGAACACGTGGCTCACGGCCGGGATGTCGAGGCCGCGGGCCGCCACGTCGCTCGCCACCAGGATCGGGGTCTCGCCCTTCCGGAAGCCGTCGAGCGCCGCCATGCGGGCGTGCTGGTCCATGTCGCCATGGAGCGCCGCCGCATTGAAGCCGTGCTTCTGGAGCGAGCGGTGCAGCACCGCCACGTCGCGCTTGCGGTTGCAGAACACGATCGCGTTCTGGAGGTCGACGGCGTTGCGGATGAGGCCGCGGAGCGTGTCGCGCTTCTCGTGCGGCTCCCGGCCCGTGGCCACCAGGCGCTGGGTGATCGTTGCTGCCGTCGAGGCCGCGCGGGCGACCTCCACCTTGATCGGGTTGTGCAGGAAGGCGTCGGCCAGCCGCTGGATCTCCGGCGGCATGGTGGCCGAGAAGAACAGGGTCTGCCGGGTGAAGGGCACGAGCTTCACGATGCGCTCGATGTCGGGGATGAACCCCATGTCGAGCATGCGGTCGGCCTCGTCGATGACGAGGAGCTCGACGCCGGAGAGCAGCAGCTTGCCACGCTCGAAATGGTCGAGCAGCCGGCCCGGCGTCGCGATGAGCACGTCCACGCCGCGGGTGATCTTCATGTCCTGATCGCCGAAGGACACGCCGCCGATGAGGAGGGCGACGTTGAGGCGATGGTTCACGCCGTATTTGACGAAGCTGTCCTCGACCTGGGCCGCGAGTTCCCGGGTGGGCTCCAGGATCAGCGTGCGGGGCATGCGGGCCCGGGCGCGGCCCGTTTCCAGCAGGGTCAGCATCGGCAGGGTGAAGGCGGCGGTCTTGCCGGTGCCGGTCTGGGCGATGCCGAGCACATCCTTGCGCGCGAGCACATGGGGGATCGCCTGCGCCTGGATCGGCGTTGGCTCCGTGTATCCCGAGGCCTCCACGGCTTGCAGGACTTTATCGCTCAGACCGAGTTCGTTGAATGCCATCAGTTAAGAAAACCGTTCCGGGGCAGGGCGCCGCAAGAGCACCGCTCAGAAGCGGCAACGAACGGGCGCAACACTTAGTTTCGCTTCGGAAGCAGGGATTTGCCGTGCAGGTACCCTGGCGAAAGACGGGCGGACCATAGGATAAGCTTCGGTGTTGTCAATCGAAAGGGCGCGATTCCCCTATGGCTGAGTTCGAAACGCTGGTTCTGGTGCCCGGTCTGAACTGCACGGGACGCCTCTTCGCGCCCCAGATCGAGGCCCTGAAGGGCTCCTGCCGCATCCTCGTCGCCGACCACCGGCAGGACGACACCATGGCGGCGATCGCCCGGCGGCTCTTGAGCCAGGCGCCGGAGCGCTTCGCCCTCGCGGGGCTCTCCATGGGCGGGTACATCGCGCTGGAGGTCCTGCGGCAGGCGCCCGAGCGCATCACGCGCCTCGCGCTCCTCGACACCAGCGCCCGGCCCGACACCCCGGAGGCCACCGCCAACCGCCACCGGCTCATGGCCTTGGCCGAGGGCGGCCGGTTCGAGGAGGTCCACACGGCCCTGTGGGACCGCCTCGTTCATCCCGATCACCGCGCGGACCCGGCCATCGAGGAGACCGTGCTCACGATGTTGCGAGAATCGGGGCCCGAGGCCTTCGTGCGCCAGCAGCGGGCGATCATCGGGCGGGCCGATTCCCGGCCCATGCTGCCGGGCATCGAGATCCCGACCCTGGTTCTCGTGGGCGAGCAGGATGCGCTCACCCCGCCCGAGCTGTCGCGGGAAATGGCCGAGGCCGTGGAATGGGCATCCCTCGTGGTGGTGCCCCGCTGCGGGCACCTATCGACCCTCGAGCAGCCCGAAGCCGTGAACCGCGCGCTGATGGCCTGGCTCACGCAGGAGCGGGGGAAGGTTTAGCACCGTCATTCCGGTCGCCGCGTGAGCGGCGGGCCGGAACCCAGGAGATGTCTCCGGATGGATCGCGCCATCTGGGTTCCGGGCTCGGCTGCGCCGCCCCGGAATGACAGGGATCAAATATCCAGCTCCGCCTCGTTCGCGAAGGCCGCGCGCTCCTGGATGAAGGTGAAGCGCGCCTCGGCCTTGTTGCCCATGAGGCGCTCCACGGCGTCCGAGGTGTCGGGGCGCTCGTCGGCCTCCACCATCACCTTCAGAAGCGTGCGCTTCTTCGGGTCCATGGTGGTTTCCTTCAACTGGCTCGGCATCATCTCGCCGAGACCCTTGAAGCGGCCGATATCGACCTTGCCGTTGCCCTTGAACGCGGTCTTGAGCAGCCGCTCCCGGTGGGCGTCGTCGCGGGCGTAGACGGTCTTCGCGCCTTGCGTGAGGCGGTAGAGCGGGGGCACCGCGAGGTAGAGGTGCCCGTCGTCGATGAGGCGGGGCATCTGGCGGTAGAAGAACGTGATCAGCAGCGAGGCGATGTGGGCGCCGTCCACGTCGGCGTCCGTCATGATGATCACCTTGTCGTAGCGCAGGTCCCCCTCGCGGTAGCCGGTGCCCGTGCCGCAGCCGAGGGCCTGGACGAGGTCGGAGAGCTGCTGGTTTTGGTGCAGCTTGTCCTTGCCGGCCGAGGCCACGTTGAGGATCTTGCCGCGAAGCGGCAGCACGGCCTGGTTCGAGCGGTCGCGCGCCTGCTTGGCGGAGCCGCCGGCCGAGTCGCCCTCGACGATGAAGAGTTCGGAGCCCTTGGCGCCCGCATTGGTGCAATCCGCGAGCTTGCCGGGGAGGCGCAGCTTGCGGGTGGCGGTCTTGCGGGCGACCTCCTTCTCCTGGCGCCGGCGCAGGCGCTCCTCGGCCCGGTCGATCACCCAGTCGAGCAGCTTGTTGGCCTGCTGGGGCGACATGGCGAGCCAGTGGTCGAAGGCGTCCCGCACCGTGTTCTCGACGATGCGGCCGGCCTCCACGGTGGCGAGCTTGTCCTTGGTCTGGCCCTGGAATTCCGGCTCGCGGATGAACACCGAGAGCATGGAGGCGCAGGTCGCCATCACGTCGTCGGTGGTGACCGCCGCCATGCGCTTCTGCTGGCCGACGCGCTCGGCATGCTCGCGCAGGCCGCGCAGCAGGGCGATGCGCAGGCCGTTCTCGTGGGTGCCGCCCTCGGGCGTCGGGATCGTGTTGCAGTAGGAGGACGAGAACCCGTCCTCGTTCGCCATCCAGGCCACCGCCCACTCGAGAGAGCCGTGGCCGCCGGTCTTCACGATCTTGCCGGCGAACACCTGGTCCGCAACGAGCTCCTTCCCCGCGATATCGCGGGCGAGGTAGTCCTTCAGCCCGTTCGGGAACTTGAAGGTGGCCTCCGCCGGCACCTTGTCGACGCCGGCGAGGAGCGCGGGCGCGCATTTCCAGCGGATCTCGACGCCCCCGAAGAGGTAGGCCTTCGAGCGCGCCATCTTGAACAGGCGCCGGGGCAGGAAATGGGCTTCCTTGCCGAAGATCTGGTGGTCGGGCTTGAAGCGCACCTTGGTGCCGCGCCGGTTCAGCACGCGGCCCACGGTCTCGATCTTCCCCTTCGGGACGCCGCGGGAGAAGATCTGCCGGTAGAGCTGCTGCCCACGGGCGACCTCCACCTCCAGGGTTTCGGAGAGGGCGTTCACCACGGACACGCCGACGCCGTGCAGGCCACCCGACGTTTCGTAGACCTTGGAATCGAACTTACCGCCGGCATGCAGCGTGGTCATGATGACCTCGAGCGCCGACTTCTTCGGGAACTTGGGGTGCGGGTCCACGGGGATCCCGCGGCCGTTGTCGGTCACGGAGAGCCAGTTGCCCTCCTCCAACTCCACCTCGATGAAGGTGGCATGACCCGCGACCGCCTCGTCCATGGCGTTGTCGATCACTTCGGCGAAGAGGTGATGCAGCGCCTTCTCGTCCGTGCCGCCGATATACATGCCCGGCCGACGACGGACGGGCTCCAGCCCCTCCAGCACCTCGATCGTGGAGGCATCGTAGCCCGCCTCGCCAGGGGTGCCCTGCTGGGGCAGGTTGCGGGCAACCTTGACGGCTGCGTTCCGCGCCGAAGCTGCAGCCGCGCGCTTGGGGGCCGCGCCCCCGAAGAGATCGTCGGTCATTTTCGACCTGTTCCGTGATGATTCGTTCTTGCGTGCACTGTAGCTCATTTCGTGGAGTATATGAGAACGGAACGGGAACGGAAAGAGCGGCTTTTGGTCCGGTTCACCCAACGAAAAGGGCGGCCCTTGAGGCCGCCCCGATCGTCGCTTGGGTTGGGTTATCGAAGCCTTAAAGGCCAGCTCGCGACGTTGCCGCCGCTCTGCCTCATCGAGCCTAGCTCGCGATCTTGCCGCCGCCCTGCTTGGTGATGGCGAGAACGGAAGGCCGCGGGGGCATGCCGTCCTTGAAGTCCGGCCAACGGGTAGCCGGGTTCTCGAAGGTTGCCGGCTTGGCGTTCGGATCGTCCTCGTCGCCTTCGCCCGGATGCTGGATCGCCATGAAGAACGTGGTGTCGTCCGGCGAGAAGTACGGGCCGCACAGCTCCGCGCCCGCCGGGCAGCGGAAGAAGTGCTTGGAGGTGCCCCGCGCCTCGCCCTCCGTCTCGATCGCCCAGACGCCGTCGGCGCGGCCGGTCTGACGGGGGGAGTTGCCGTCCGTCGACACCCAGAGGCGGCCCTGGCTGTCCACGGCGCAGTTGTCCGGCATGCCGAACCAGCCGTCCTTGGTGGTAGCCGAGGAGAAGGTGGCGCCGACCGCCGCAACCGACGGATCGCCGCACTTCACTAGGATCTCCCACTTAAACTTCGTGGAAGCATGGTCGCCGCCCTCGGGCATCATCTCGACGATGTGGCCGAAGCGGTTCTCGGCCCGCGGATTCGCGGCGTTCACCTCGTTGGCCTTGCGGCGCGAGTTGTTGGTGAGCATCACGTAGACCTTGTTGGTCTTCGGATTGGCGTCCACGTCCTCGGGCCGGTCCATCTTGGTGGCGCCGAGCAGGTCCGCGGCGCGGCGGGTCTCGATCACCACGTCGGCCTGGCTGCGGAAGCCGTTGGCCTCGGTGAGCGGGCCCTGGCCGTGGATGAGCGGCATCCACTCGCCGGTGCCGTCCTCGTTGTACTTCGCAACGTAGAGCGTGCCGCGATCGAGGATGTCCCGGTTCGCCGCCCGGTTCTGCGTATCGACGCGGGCTTCGGTCACGAACTTGTAGACGTAATCGTAGCGCTCGTCGTCGCCCTGGTAGACCACGTAGCGGCCGTCCTGGTTGACGATGCCGGCCGCGCCCTCGTGCTTGAAGCGGCCCATGGCGGTGCGCTTCTTCGGCACGTAGGTCGGGTCGAACGGGTCGATCTCCACCACCCAGCCGAAGCGGTTTGCCTCGTTGGCATCCTTCGCGACGTCGAAGCGGTCGTGGTACTTGCCCCAGGCGTACCAATTGCCCGGGATGCCCATCCGCTTGTAGTTGGCGGCCTCGCGGTGATCGTCCGCGATCTTGCCCCAGAAGTAGCCGTTGACGTTCTCTTCGCAGGTGAGCCAGGTGCCCCAGGGGGTCGTGCCGCCAGCGCAGTTGTTGAGCATGCCGCGCACCTTCCGGCCCGCCGGGTCGTAGGACACCTTCATGCGGTCGTGGCCCGCGGCCGGACCCGTGATCTCCATCTCGGTCTCGCCGGTGATGCGGCGGTTGTAGCGAGAATCCGGCACCACCTGCCACTTGCCGTTCACCTTGCGGATCTCGATCACCGAGCCGCCGTGCGCGGCGATCTCGATGTCCACGAGCTCCTTGGTCATGCCCGCGAAGTTCGCCTGCTTGGTGTCCTGGCGACCGAGGCCCGGGAACATCAGTTCCTCGTTGGTGTATTCGTGGTTCACCACGAGCAGGCCGTGCTCGTTCGGGTTCGCGGCATTGGGGAGCGGGAAGTAGCCCACGAAGTCGTTGTTGTAGCCGAACTGCTTCGCCTGGGCGTCGGCGGTCTGCTTCATCGGATCGAAGGCGGGAGCGCCCGGCACCACCGGGTCGCCCCAGCGGATCAGGATGTCGGCATCGTAGCCCTCGGCCACGTAGTGCTTCTCGTCCGAACCCGCCGTCACTTCCTTGAAGTTGAAGGAGGGCGTGGTGTTGGCATTGCCGGCGGCCTGCGCATTCGCCTTCTCGGCGGTGGCAAGCGCCAGGGGCGACACGGTTGCGGAGATGGCCGTCACGGCGAGCGCGCCGCGAAGCAGGTCACGGCGGTTGAAGCGGGTCGCGATCACTTCGCCGAGCGTCGGGTTCGCGCTGGTGTTCGTGCCCTGGTTTTCGGATTCTTCGTAGGCCTGCGACCGGTTGAGGCTGGAGCCGTCCATGGTAGGGTTCCCTTGTGCAATTGGACCCCGCTCCCGTAGCCCGTCCAGGTGTCGGCTGGATGACACCCTAAGCCCTTGCCACCAAAGGCGTAGGAACCGTCACGCGAGCTTCACGTTGAACGGCTAGGCCGTATCCGGGTTCGAAGGAGAGCGCGACGTGGCAAAGCGGGTGTCGACGGGCGAGGCGAAGCAACTCCAGTTGGCGCGTGCCGCCCGCGTGGCCGGCGAGGCCTTCGGGTGCGACGACAGCCTCTACGCGGAGGCCCCCGGCTCCAGCCGCCTGCTCTGGCTCGGCAGCCTGACCTCGGCCTTCGTCGGCATCGTCGCGGTCGCGGCGCTCTATACGGGCTTCTGACGTCGTTTCGAACGGGGCGGTCGCAGCCCTCTCTGGGCTTTTAAGGCGCCCTAGTCGTTCTGGGGCTCCCTGTCGTTGGTGCGCGGGCCCACGATCAATCGCTCGAGCCGAGCTTCCAGCCGCCCTCCGAACACGAGCAGCGCCAGCGTGAGGCCGCTGCCGATGATGGTTACGAGCCAGGCACCCATGCCGGCCGTGACGCCCAGCACCGCCGCCACCCACACCGTCGCGGCCGTCGTGAGGCCGTGAATCTTCATCTGGGTCTTGTCGTGGAGCACCACCCCGGCCCCGATGAAGCCGACGCCCGTCAGGATGCCCTGAATGACGCGGCTCACCGCATCCTGCTCGAACTCAAGCTGACCGAATCGGGTGCTCGCCAGGAGCACCAGCGCAGAGCCGAGGGAGACGAGCCCGAGGGTGCGCATGCCCACGGGCTTGTTGTGCAGGTCCCGGTTGAGCCCGATCGCCATGCCGGCCAGCATCGCGACGAGGAGGCGGAATGCCGCCTCCAGGAGGTCGCGGTCCACCCAGTCCAGGGCGTCCATCGCTAGCCGGCCTTGCGCGAGGTGGCCTTCTTCGCCGCGGCCTTGGCGGGGGCCTTCTTGGCTGCCGTCTTCGTCCCGGCCTTCTTGGTCGCAGCCTTGGCGCCGGCTGCTTTGGCAGGGGCCTTGGCCGGAGTCTTGGCAGAGGCCTTGGCAGGAGCCTTCGCCCCCGACTTGGCCGCCGTTTTGGTCGCGCCGGCCTTGGCGGCGGACTTCGTCGGCGCTGCCTTCTTGGTGGCCTTGCGGCCGCGGCCCTTGGCGCTCTTCGATCCGCCGGCCTCGCGGCGGGCGGCGAGAAGGGGAAGCGCGTCTTCCAGCGTCACCGCCTCCTGGGCCAGCGAGCGGGGCAGGGTGGCGTTGGTGGTGCCGTCGGTGACGTAGGGGCCGAAGCGGCCGGCCTTCACCACGATGGCGGCGCCCGATTCCGGATCGTTGCCGAGGGGTCGCCCGGGATCCGCCGCGCCGCGACGGAAGCCGCCGGCGCCGCTCTCCTTGGCGACGATGAGGTCGATGGCGCGGTTGCCGCCGATCTCCAGCACATCGTCGTCCCGCCCGAGATTGGCGTAGACCTTTCCGTGCTGCACGTAGGGACCGTAGCGCCCGATATTGGCGAGGATCGGCTCCCCGGTCTCCGGGTGGCGCGCCACCTCGCGGGGCAGGGCGAGCAGCTTCAAAGCGAGCGCGAGGTCGACCTGGCCCGGCGTCACCCCTTTCGGGAGCGACGTCCGCTTCGGCTTCTCGCCCTCGCCGAGCTGCACGAACGGCCCGAAGCGGCCGTCGCGCAGGGTCACGGACTGGCCCGTGTCGGGATCGTCGCCCAGCACCTTCACGCCGGGCTGGCCCGAGCCGTCCGACGTGCCGTCGCCTTCGCCCTCGACGCCGGTGGCGGCGAGCTGGCGGGTGAACTTGCATTCCGGGTAGTTCGAGCAGCCGATGAAGGAGCCGAACTTGCCGAGCTTCAGCGAGAGCTGGCCCGACCCGCAGGTCGGGCAGGAGCGCGGATTGGAGCCGTCGCCGCGGTCCGGGAAGATGTGGGGCCCGAGCAGCTCGTTGAGGGCTTCCAGCACCTCCGTGGTGCGCAGATCCTTCGTCTCGCCGATGGCGGCCGAGAAGTCGCGCCAGAACTCGCGCATCACCTGCTTCCAGTCGATCTCGTGGTTCGACACGCGATCGAGCTGCTCTTCCAGATCGGCGGTGAAATCGTACTCCACGTAGCGGCGGAAGAACGCCTCCAGGAACGCGACCACGATGCGGCCCTTGTCCTCCGGGACGAGGCGCTTCTTGTCGATCTTCACGTAGTCGCGGTCGCGCAGGGTCTGCAGGATCGCCGCATAGGTGGAGGGACGGCCGATGCCGAGCTCCTCCATGCGCTTCACGAGGCTCGCTTCCGAGTAGCGCGGCGGCGGCTCCGTGAAGTGCTGCGTGGCCGCGATGCGGCGGCGCTCCAGCGGATCGCCCGCCTTCATGGGCGGCAGACGGCCCTCGTCCTCGTCCGCATCGTCGTCGCGGCCCTCCTGGTAGAGGGTGAGGAAGCCGTCGAACTTGATCACCTGCCCCGTGGCGCGAAGGTCGAGCCGGCGCGGGCCCACCGCCGCGTCGATCTCCACGGTGGTGCGCTCGAGTTCGGCCGATTCCATCTGGCTCGCGAGGGTGCGGATCCAGATGAGCTCGTAGAGGCGCGCCTGCTCGGGTTCGAGGTAGCGCTTCACCTGGGCGGGCAGGCGGCCCATGTCGGTCGGGCGGATGGCCTCGTGGGCTTCCTGCGCGTTCTTGGCCTTCGAGGTGTAGCGGCGGGGCGCGCCCGGCACGTAGCGGTCGCCGTATTCCTTGGCGATGACGCGACGCGCGGCCTGCACGGCCTCCGGCGCCATGTCGACGCCGTCCGTCCGCATATAGGTGATGAGGCCCACGGTCTCGCCGCCGATGTCCACGCCTTCGTACAGGCGCTGGGCGATCCGCATGGTCTGCGCCGGCGCGAGCCCGAGCTTGCGGGACGCCTCCTGCTGCAGGGTCGAGGTCATGAAGGGCGGGTAGGGATGGCGCTTGGCGGGCTTCGCCTCGACGCTGCGCACCTTGAAGGTGGCGAGCTCGAGATCCTTCTTGAAGGCGGCCGCCTCGTCGCCCTTGCCGATGTCGAGGCGGGTGATCTTCTTGCCGTCCGCGCCCACGAGGCGCGCCTCGAACACGCCGCCCTCTTTCGTCGCGAGCGTCGCGACGATGGACCAGTATTCCTGCGGCTTGAAGGTCTCGATTTCGAGCTCGCGGTCGCAGACGAGGCGGAGCGCCACGGACTGCACGCGGCCGGCAGAACGCGCGCCCGGGAGCTTGCGCCAGAGCACCGGCGAGAGCGTGAAGCCGACGAGGTAATCGAGCGCCCGGCGGGCGAGGTAGGCATCCACCAGCGCCTGGTCGATCTGGCGCGGCTGGCGCAGCGCCGTCTGCACGGCATCCTTGGTGATCGCGTTGAAGGTGACGCGCTCGACCGGGATGCCCTTGAGCGCGCGCTTCTCGTTCAGGGCTTCCAGAACGTGCCAGGAGATGGCCTCGCCCTCGCGGTCCGGGTCGGTGGCCAGAATGAGCTTTTCCGCGCCCTTCAGGGCCTTGGCGATCTCCGACATGCGCTTCGCGCCGCGGCTCTCCAATTCCCAGATCATGTGGAAATCGGCCTCGGGATCCACCGAGCCGTCCTTGGCGGGCAGATCGCGGATGTGACCGAAGGAGGCCAGGACCTCGTAGTCGCGACCGAGATACTTGTTGATCGTCTTGGCCTTGGCGGGCGACTCGACGACGAGAACCTTCATGGGACGGGCAGCCTCAATCTAGACGGAACAGGAAACGCGTACGGGCCAGGCGGCGGCAAGGACCTTCCTGAAACGGGCACCCTCAAGCTTGGCGGGGAGGGGGCGCGACCGGAGCCGGATAGGAGCGGGCGCCTAACTGGTGCGGAAACCGACCGCTGTCAAATCGGCGGTTCGTCTCCTCTCCTATATGGGGAGCGCAGGCCGGGGCCGGAAGAGCGGGATGGACGGCGCCTGTCAGGAGCGCAGGCCGGGGATCGGAAGAGCGGGGTGGATGGCGTCCCTTCGGGCTTGGCTTTTCGGGAGGGAAGGCCTAGGGCTCCTGGTATGGCGAGCGCTCCTTTTCCCTCACGTGAGCGGGCCGCGGTTTCAGCGGCCGGCCGAGGTTTTTGAGGATGCCTGGGCCGAACTTCCCCCACCGTCACCTCCTCGGCATCGAGGGCCTGTCGCGCCTCGACATCCAGGCGCTCCTCGACCGGGCCGAAGAGCAGGTGGAGGTGAGCCGGCAGGTCGAGAAGAAGAAGACGACGCTCCGCGGCCGCACCCAGATCAACCTCTTCTTCGAGCCCTCGACCCGCACCCAATCCTCCTTCGAAATCGCGGGCAAGCGGCTCGGCGCCGACGTGATGAACATGTCGGTGGCCTCCTCCTCCGTGAAGAAGGGCGAAACGCTCATCGACACCGCCGCGACGCTGAACGCCATGCGGCCCGACATCATCATCGTGCGCCACCACGCGGCCGGCGCCGTGAACCTGCTGGCCCAGAAGGTGGATTGCTCGGTGGTGAATGCGGGCGACGGGGCGCACGAGCACCCGACGCAAGCTCTCCTCGACGCTCTCACGATCCGCCGCAACAAGGGCCGCATCGAGGGCCTCACCGTCGCGATCTGCGGCGACATCCTGCATTCGCGGGTGGCGCGCTCGAACCTCATTTTGCTTGCCGCGCTCGGCGCCCGCGTGCGCCTGGTCGCGCCCCGCACCCTGCTGCCCGCAGGCGTCGAAGGCTTCAAGGTCGAGGTCTTCACCGACATGCGCCAGGGGCTCAAGGACGCCGATATCGTGATGATGCTGCGCCTGCAGCGCGAGCGCATGAACGGCTCCTTCGTGCCCTCGGTGAAGGAGTATTTCCGCTTCTATGGTCTCGATCAGGAGAAGCTCGCCCTCGCCAAGCCCGACGCCCTCGTGATGCATCCGGGGCCCATGAATCGCGGCGTGGAGATTTCCTCCGAGGTCGCGGACGGCGCGCAATCGCTCATCCGCGAGCAGGTCGAGATGGGCGTCGCGGTGCGCATGGCGGTGCTCGAAGCCCTCGCGCAGCATCTGCCGAACGGGTGAGCCATGATGTGCTTTGCTCGCAGATCTGGCCTGACACCCGGCAACCTCTCGGACGGGGCAAAGCCATGATCGACGTCATCGACACGATCCGACGCTGGGCCCTGCGGGCGGCCTCCTGGAAGACGGCGCTCGTCGCCGTCGGCGCCATCGGCATCGTGGCGGTGGAGCCCGGCGAGGTCTGGCGCTGGGTGTTCGCGGGCGCGCTCGGCCTCATCCTGCTCGTGTTCTGGGCCGTGCTCGGCTTCTGGGATCTCGTGTTCAAGCAGGTCGGCAGTCGCAGCACCGCCGAGCCCAATACGCTGGAGCCGACCAAGCAATGACCGACGCCCCGCTCATGATCCTCGTCGCCGGACCCTATCGCTCTGGCACGGGCGACGACCCCAAGAAGATCCAGGCCAACGTGGACGCCATGATGGATATGGCGCTGCGCCTCTTCCGCGCCGGCCACCTGCCGGTGCTGGGCGAGTGGTACGCTCTGCCGCTCATCGAGTTCGCGGGCTCGACGCGGATCGGCGATGCGGTCTTCGACGAGATCTTCCACCCCATCGCCCGGCGGCTCGTCGCCAAATGCGACGGCGTGCTGCGCATCGGCGGAGCATCGGCCGGCGCCGACGACATGGTGGCGACGGCGGAGCGCCACGGCAAGCTCGTGTTCCGTCGCTTCGAGGACATTCCGGGCTGCGCATGATCGATCCCGCCCAACCCGTTCTGATCCGCAACGCGCGCCTCATCGATCCCGCATCGGGGGAGGAGCGGTGCGGCGGCCTGCTCGTGCGGAACGGCGTGATTCAGGACCTCGGACCCGCGGTGACGGAGGCCGCCGACGCGGTGGTGATCGAGGGAAGGGGGCAGGTGCTGGCGCCGGGCCTCATCGACATGCGCGCCTTCATCGGCGAGCCGGGGGCCGAGCACCGCGAAACCTTGAAAAGCGCGAGCGAGGCCGCCGCCGCCGGGGGCGTCACCACCATCGTGTCGATGCCGGACACGAATCCCGTGCTCGACGATCCCGCGATCGTCGATTTCGTGCTCCGCCGCGCGAGCGAGAAGGCGGTCGTGAACGTGCGTCCGGCCGCGGCGCTCACCAAGGGCCTGCAGGGCCGCGAGATGGCCGAGATCGGGCTGCTCGCGGAGGCCGGCGCGGTGGCGTTCACGGATGGGGCGCGCTCCGTCACCAATGCCCAGGTGATGCGCCGTGCGCTGACCTATGCCCGCGACTTCGGCGCGCTCATCGTCCACCACGTGGAAGACCCGGACCTCGTCGGCGACGGCGTGATGAACGAGGGCGAACTCGCCGCGCGCCTCGGCCTTCACGGCATCCCCCGCGAGGCCGAAACCGTGATGCTGGAGCGCGACATCCGCTTGCTGCGCCTCACGGGCGGGCGCTACCACGCCGCGATGATCTCCTGCTCGGATTCGGTGGAGATCGTCCTCGCCGCGAAGGCGAGGGGGCTCCCCATTACCTGCGGGGTGTCGATCAACAACCTGGCGCTCAACGAAAACGACATCGGCGAGTACCGCACCTTCCTGAAGCTCTCGCCGCCGCTCCGCCACGAGGACGACCGTCGCGCGGTGATCGCGGCCTTGGCCGAGGGCGTGATCGACGTGATCGTGTCCGATCACAACCCGCAGGACGTGGAGACGAAGCGCCTGCCTTTCGCCGAGGCCGAGAACGGCGCCATCGGGCTCGAAACCCTGCTGTCCGCCGGCCTGCGGCTCGTTCACGCCGGTCAGATCGGCCTGCCGACGCTCCTGCGCGCCATGTCGTCCCGTCCCGCGGACATCCTACGTCTTCCGGCCGGGCGGCTGCAGAAGGGCGCGCCCGCGGATCTCATCCTGTTCGATCCCGACGCGCCTTACGTGCTCGACCGCCACCACTTGCGCTCGCGCTCCAAGAACACGCCTTTCGACGAGGCGCGCCTCGAAGGGCAGGTGACGATCACCATGGTGGGCGGCAGGATCGTCTTCGACCGGCGCGAAGCCGGCGCGATGTGAGGGGAATGATGGTTGAATCGATGAACTGGTCGGCCACGCTGTTGGCCCTGGTGCTCGGATATCTCCTGGGCTCCATCCCGTTCGGCGTGATCTTCACCCGCATGGCCGGCCTCGGTGACATCCGCAAGGTCGGCTCCGGCAACATCGGCGCCACGAACGTGCTGCGCACCGGCCGCAAGGGCTTGGCCGCCGCGACGCTCCTCGGCGACGGATTGAAAGGCACAGCCGCCGTGCTGATCGCGGGGGCGATCTGGGGGCCCGACGCCGCCATCGTGGCGGCGCTCGGCGCCTTCCTCGGGCATCTCTTTCCGGTTTGGCTCGGCTTCAAAGGCGGCAAGGGCGTTGCGACCTTCATCGGTTGCCTGATCGGGCTCAATCTCTACGCCGCGCTGGGCTTCGCCGCGATCTGGCTCGGCCTCGCCTTCGCGACCCGCTATTCGTCGCTCTCGTCTCTCGTCGCCAGCGGCGCGACGCCACCGATCCTTTGGGCTCTCGGCGAGGGGCCGATGGCGGGCATCATGGTGCTGATCACGCTCTTGCTCTGGTGGAAGCACCGGGAGAACATCAAGCGCCTCCTGGCCGGCACCGAGGGCAAGATCGGCCAGAAGGGGTGAGGGAATCCCGATGACCGGCGCGCGGCTCACCGACCAACAAAGGATCGATTGGCTGCGCCTCATCCGGTCCGAGAATGTCGGCCCGCGCACCTTCCGGGCGCTCGTCAACCAGTTCGGCGGCGCCTCGGCCGCCCTCGACGCCCTGCCGGACCTCGCCCGCCGCGGCGGGCGCCTGCTCCTCAAAGTGGCGACCCGCGCGGAAGCCGAGCGCGAGATCGCGGACGCCGCGCGCATCGGCGCGCGCTTCGTTGCCATGGGCGAGCCCGACTACCCAAAAGCGCTCCAGGCGGTCGACACGGCGCCTCCGCTCGTCGCCTTGCGCGGCTCTGCTGCCGTTCTCGCACGCCCCTGCGTGGCGATCGTGGGCTCGCGCAATGCTTCGGCGGCGGGGCTCGCCTTCACGGAGCGCCTGGCGCGGGGCTTAGGGGAGGCGGGCTACGCCGTGGCCTCGGGCCTCGCCCGCGGGATCGACACCCGCGCCCACAAGGCCTCGCTCGCCACGGGCACGGTCGCCGTGCTCGCGGGCGGTCAGGACCGGATCTATCCCGCCGACAACGAGCCGCTGCTCCATGCGATTCTCGAGTCCGGCGGCGCCGTGCTCTCCGAGATGCCCATGGGCTGGGAGCCCCGGGGGCGGGACTTCCCCCGCCGCAACCGCATCGTTTCGGGCCTGTCGCTCGGCACGGTCATCGTGGAGGCGGCCCGCCGCTCGGGCTCGCTGATTACGGCGCGCTTTGCCCTCGAACAGGGCCGCGAGGTTTTCGCGGTCCCGGGCTCGCCCCTCGACCCGCGCGCCGAGGGCACCAACGATCTCATCCGCGAGGGCGCGACGCTCTGCGCCGCGGTCGAGCACGTGACCGCGGTCCTCGATCCCCTGCGCGCTGCCGAGCCGGGTCGGGCGAGTGCTCAGGAGCCGCAGGAGGCGTCGGCCTTCGAGGACCTGTGGGACGAACTCGACCTGCCCGGCGCGGCGTCGCAGCCGATCCGCTTCGAGCGCGCGGAGTCCGACGAAGACCGGCCCGCGATGGAGGGCGGCCTCGTCGCTCTTCTCGGCCCAAGCCCCATCGCTGTGGACGAACTGGTGCGCCAGTCGGGCCTGCCCGCCCGCTCCGTGACCATGCAACTGCTCGAATTGGAAATCGCCGGCCGCCTGGAGCGGCACGGCGGCAATGCCGTGTCTCTCATCGCGCCGCGCTGACCGGGGCCCTACCGGCCCGGCCGCCTGCGCGGACGGCTCGCGTTGTCGGCTTCCAGGCGGGCCATGTCGAGGAGGTACGACACGAGGTCGAGCTTGGCGTGCCGCGCCAGAAGCGAGAGTTCGCCCGCCATGGACGCGATGTATTGCGCGGCCTCCGCCTGGGTCCAGGCCACCGGGGGCTCGACCTCGGCTTCCGCGGGCGGGGAGGGGAGACGCGCTGGCGTTTTCGACATGGGCCCTGGTGCCGTCAGGAGGGGACCTCCGTGATAACAACACAACCCATGAACACACAAGCCGGTAAACTATACCGCCGGTTGCGAGAACGCTTCAGCCGGCGAGCAGCGCCATCATGAGCGGCATGGTGGCGAGCGCGAGCAGCGTCTGAAGGGTGAGGATTTCCGCCATGAGCGGCGCGTTGCCGCCGAGCTGGCGGGCCAGCACATAGGACGCGCTCGCCGTCGGCACCGAGGAGGCGATGACCGCGACCGCGAGGTCCGGCCCGTCCACGCCCAGGAATCGGGCGATCAGAACCGCGATCACCGGCAGGGCGACGAGCTTGAGCACGATGGCGAGGAAGTGCGGCGGGCCCGGGCGCGAGAGGCTTTTCAGGTCGAGCCCCGCTCCGACGACGAGGAGGCCCGCGGCCAGGGCCGCCCGGCCGACGATATCGACGTAGCCCAGCACCGGTGCCGGCAGCCATTGGCCAACGGGGTTGAGCAGCAGCCCCACCGCGCAGGACCAGATGAAGGGATTCGTCACGAAGGTGCGCAGGATCTGCCGCGGGCTCTGGCGGGGGCCGCCGGCGAAGCGCACGAACACGTAAAGCGCGAGCACGTTGAGGAGCGGCACCATGGCCGCGATGGCGACCGCCATGAGGGCCACGCCTCGCTGCCCGTAGAGGCTCCCGGCGGTGGCGACGCCCACGAAGGTGTTCCACCGGGTCGCGCCCTGGAACACGGAGGTGAAGCTCGGCCCGTCGAGGTTCATCGTCCGCTGCAGGGTCGGCCGCAGCACGAGAAGGAGCGCCGACATGGTGAGAATGGCGGCGATGAGCGCGCCGCCGACGCTCACCACGGGGACGGAGCCGAGATCCGCCCGCACCAGGGTGTCGATGATGAGGGCGGGAAAGAAGATCACGTAGGTGACCCGCTCGAGCCCGGCCCAGTGCTTCTCGTCCACGAAGCCCGTGACCCGCGCGAGCCAGCCGGTCGCGATGACGAGGAAGACCGGGATCAGGCTGGCGAAAACGGAGGACATGGGGCTCTAAAGCGCAGGGCGCGGGCAGGGACGCTCGTCGGTCCGCCCACCAGGGGAGAGGGTGGCCAGCCCTTACGCCCCGCGCTCCCCGGGCACAAGGCGATCGGTCCTCGAACGCATCCGCTTCGGGACGGCGAGCCCGATCAGGTCTCGAACTCGTCCTCCTCGGGCAGCATGCGCTGGTAGCGGTCGAGGGCGCCCTGGAGGATGTAGGCGGCCGCCATCTTGTCCACGAGCTCGCCCCGGCGGGCCCGGGATGTGTCGGCGTCGATGAGCATGCGGGTCACCGCCATGGTGGACATGCGCTCGTCCCAATAGAGCACCGGCAGCGGCAGCAGGGGCTTGAGGTTGCGCACGAAGGCGCGGGTCGCCTGCGAGCGCGGGCCCTCCGTGCCGTCCATGTTGAGGGGAAGCCCGAAGACGAGCCCGCCGACGCCGAAGCGCTGCACGAAGCCCTTCATCTTCTCGACGTCGGGCGTGAACTTCACCCGCTTGATGGTTTCGAGCGGCGACGCGATGCGCCGCTCCACGTCGGAGAGGGCAAGTCCGATGGTTTTGGTGCCGAGGTCGACGCCGATGAGGCGCGCGCCTTTCGCCAGGCCGTCGATGAAGGCCACGAGCTCGTCGTCGCTGGTCATAACCCGTGAACACTCCTCGCCGGCCTGCGATCCCTCCTATAGTCATTCCGCTCCGATTGCCCTAGCTCGCGCCCGGGAGGATTGCGCTCATGAAGATCACCTGGTTCGGCCATTCGGCCTTTCGTCTCGACTTCGCCGACAAGGTCGTGCTCATCGACCCCTTCTTCACCGGCAACCCCGCCTGGAACGGCGACCGGGACAAGGCCGTGGAGGGCGCAACCCACATCCTCGTCACCCACGGCCATGGCGACCACGTGGGCGACACGTTGGAGATCGCGAAGAACACCGGCGCTACGGTGGTCACGAATTTCGACCTCCTCATGTGGCTGGCAAAGCAGGGCGTGGAGAAGTTCGAGCCCATGAACACGGGCGGGACGGTCGATCTCGGCGGCTTCACCGCGACCCTCGTGCGGGCCGACCATTCGGCAGGTCTCGTCGAGATGGGCGTGAACTTCCCCCTCGGCAGCGCCAACGGCTTCGTGGTCAAGGCGCCTGGGCAGCCCACGGTCTACCACATGGGCGATACCGACATCTTCGGCGACATGGCCCTCATCGGCGAGATCCACCAGCCCGACGTGGCCCTCGTCCCCATCGGCGACCGCTTCACCATGGGCCCCGAGGTCGCGGCGCTCGCGGTCCAGCGCTACTTCAAGCTCAAGGCCGCGATTCCCTGCCATTACGGCTCCTTCGGCCTCATCCTCCCCGACGCCGATCGCTTCGTGGCCGCCATGGACGGCAAGGGCACGCAGGTGATCGTACCGAACAAGACGGTCGGGGTGCGGATCGACTGAACCACCCCGAGGCCGCCCTGCGGCCAAGGCTCCGTTGCGGCGGAAGCGGGCCGGGTGCTATAGGCCCCCGACCCCTCCTTAAAGGTTCGATGTTTCATGTCGGTCGACCAGAACACGGTCCGGCGCATCGCGCGGCTGGCGCGCATTGCCGTCACGGACGACGAGGTGCCCCACCTCCAGGGCGAGCTCAACGCCATCCTCTCCTTCGTCGAGCAATTGAACGAGGTGAACGTGGAGGGCGTGGAGCCCATGACCTCCGTGACCCCGATGACGATGAAGAAGCGCCAGGACGGCGTCACCGATGGCGGCTATGCGGACCAGATCGTCCGCAACGCGCCGGCCACGGAGGATGGCTTCTTCCTCGTCCCGAAGGTGGTCGAATAGGCGAAGCCTGATCGACCATCCCCGGGCTCGACCCGGGGGTCTCGTTCCGCTGCACAGACGTGGATGGCCGGGACAAGCCCGGCCATGACGATTGAGAGAAATCCGTGACCGAACTCACCCATCTCACCATCGCCGAAGCCCGCGACGCGCTCGCCCAGAAGCAGTTCTCGGCCGCCGAACTGGCGCAGGCGCATCTCACCGCCATCGAGAAGGCGCGGGTGCTCAACGCCTATGTGCTGGAGACGCCCGAACGCGCGCTCGCCATGGCGAAGGCCTCGGACGAGAAGATCGCCAAGGGCGAGGGGCGCCCGCTTGAGGGCATCCCGCTCGGCATCAAGGACCTGTTCTGCACCCACGGCGTCCAGTCGACGGCGGGCTCCAACATCCTCAAAGGCTTCGAGCCTCCCTATGAGGCCACCGTCACCCACAATCTGTGGCGCGACGGCGCCGTGATGCTGGGCAAGCTCAACATGGACGAGTTCGCCATGGGCTCGTCGAACGAGACCAGCGCCTTCGGCCCGGTGGTCTCGCCCTGGCGCCGCAAGGGCTCGAACGTCCATGCCTCGGATGCGAGCGGCGTCGAGGGCGCGCATCTCGTGCCCGGCGGCTCCTCCGGCGGCTCGGCCGCGGCCGTGGCGGCGCGCCTGTGCCTCGGCGCGACCGCGACGGATACCGGCGGCTCGATCCGCCAGCCCGCGGCCTTCACGGGCACGGTCGGGATCAAGCCCACCTACGGCCGCTGCTCGCGCTGGGGCACGGTGGCCTTCGCGTCGTCGCTGGATCAGGCCGGTCCCATCGCGCGCACCGTACGCGACACCGCGATTCTGCTGCGCTCCATGGCGGGCCCCGACCCGAAGGACACCACCTGCGCTGACATTCCCGTGCCCGATTACGAGGCCGCGGTGGGCCGGGGCGTGAAGGGCCTCAAGATCGGCATCCCGAAGGAATACCGCCTCGAGGGCATGCCGGCGGAGATCGAGGCCCTGTGGACCCGGGGCGCGGAATGGCTCAAGGCCGCGGGCGCGGAGATCGTCGAGGTCTCGCTGCCGCACACGAAATACGCCCTGCCGGCCTATTACATCGTGGCGCCGGCGGAAGCCTCGTCCAACCTCGCCCGCTACGACGGCGTGCGCTACGGCCTGCGCGTGCCCGGCCGCGACGTGATCGAGCAGTACGAGAACACCCGCGCGGCCGGCTTCGGCCGCGAGGTGAAGCGGCGCATCATGATCGGCACCTATGTGCTCTCGGCCGGCTATTACGACGCCTATTACGTGCGGGCGCAGAAGATCCGCACGCTGATCAAGCGTGATTTCGAGGAGGTCTACGCGCAAGGGGTGGACGCGATCCTCACCCCGGCGACGCCCTCCGCGGCGTTCGGGATCGGCGAGAAGGGCTCGGGCGATCCGGTCGAGATGTACCTGAACGACATCTTCACGGTCACCGTGAACATGGCGGGCCTGCCCGGCATCGCGGTGCCGGCGGGCTTCGACGCGCAAGGGCTGCCGCTCGGCCTGCAGGTGATCGGCCGCGCCTTCGACGAGGAGACGCTGTTCGCCGTGGGCCAAGCCATCGAGGATGCCGCGGGCCGCGTGGCCCTGCCGCAGCCCTGGTGGGCCAAGTGACGGTTCCGGTCGTCCCGTTCTGGAGTTGGATCGCGGGTGCCTTCGATCCGGTGCTGATCCTCGTCGCCGTCTGGCTCGGCTGGAAGGCGGATCAGTTCGGGAAGGTGTTCATCGCCGCCATCGTGGCCCTGGCCCTGTCCGTGCTGGCGTCGTGGCTGATCACGACGATCGGGCTGCCCTGGGTGGCGCCGATCAGCCGCGAGGGCCCGATGCTGCTCCAGGTGCGGGTGATCGCGGCGGTGGTGTGGGCGGCGGGCGCCTATCTCGCCCGCCGGATCGTCCGCAGGGCTTGAGCGCCCCGCGATGCGGCCAGCCTGCGGGGCTTAGCGGCCCCGGTCGCGGAGCGAGGCGCCCTCGTCGCGATCCCGGTCGTGGCGGAAGGCCTTGTAGGCGAACACCGCCGCCAGCGCGATGCCCACGAAGATGGCGCCGTAGGTGAACCAGTGGCCGAGGAGTTCCGATTGATCGACGCTGCTGCGGCTCGTCACGATCGCGAGGTAGAGCGCGGCCACGCCTACGACGATCAGGATCGGAAGAATCCAGGGGTTGCGCTTCAACATCGAGGTCACCGTCCTTCAGAACTGTTTCAAGACCTCAACCGGCCCGTTCGCCCCTTGTTCCGACCCTGCGGCGAGCCGGCCGGTCGAGCATCGGTTCACCAGCGGCGGAAGAAGAAGTCGTCGTCGTCATTCTGATTGCAGCGGTAGCCGATGAAGCATTGCGCCACGTCGCGCGTCGGCGCCCAGACGGGTTCCAGCACCTCCCCGAAGGCACAGAAGCCCCGGGCCGCCACGAAGCGGTCGTAGGCGGTGCGGCTCGTGTTCATCACGATCGCGCCGCGCGAGGCCACCAACCCCGCGGCTTGCGAGCATGTGAGGGTCTGGGTCGAGGGGCGGGGCTGCGCGCTTGCGCCAGTCGTCGCAAGAGCCAAGAGCGCTGCAAGGAGCACGGGCTTCATGGCGGGACCTCCGATCGGGATGGGCCCTCGTAACGGGTGAGCCGCCCTGAGGTTCCGCACAAAGAAAAGGGCCCGGCTTTCGCCAGGCCCCTACGCAGGTACTGATGGTAACGGCGCTTATTGCGGGGCCGCCGGACGGGCGGGGGCACCGGGAGCCGCCGGAGCAGGAGCGGTCGTGGAACGCTCGGTCTGCGTCGAGGTGCTGCCCGTGGTGCTCACGTCGCCGGTGCGGTCGCCGTCGTAGAACAGGAAGGCGAGGAGGCCGAGGGCGAGCACGAGGCCGCCGATGAGGTAGGCGAGCGTGTTCGAGCGGCGGCCGGTGTGACGGTCGTAAACGCGGGTCTCGCCGTCATGCAGCGGGTTCGTGCTCGTGTTGTGCAGGGGCGCGTTGTGCACGCCGGGGGTGTGCAGGTTGGTATCGCGGGCGCCCATGTTGGGGTCGCGATCGTAGAGATTCGGGTCTCGATCCATCGACATTGGTGAACTCCTTTACCGTTAGGCTGTGGGTTCAACGCGGAACCGCATGAGCGGTTTCACGAATGCTTGACCGGAGTGCACCACAACTGTGCATATCTTGGCGCTCAGTGCGGCACAGCTTCACCGATCCCCGGTCATGCGGGCAAGCCGAGGCCGGGCGGCGGTTCCGCAGGGGAGGTCCGCGCCTGCCCGAAGAACCCGGCCCGGCGACCGGGAGTTCCCGAAACGCGACGCAGCGGCCGCTTACGGGACTTGGGGATCCCGAAAGGGCGACGCGGCGGCCACTCGCGATACCGCGGGTTCCCGAAAGGGCGACGCGGCGGCCCCTTGACCGTCAAGCCTCGACCCCCTTAGGTCCCGCCATATTCCCCGAACCTGCCGATCCCGCGAGGCTCCATGAACGCTCCCGTCAACCCGAAGAAGCTCATCAAGGGCGCGACCGGCGACTGGGAGGTGATCGTGGGCATGGAAATCCACGCCCAGGTGACGAGCCAGGCCAAGCTGTTCTCCGGCGCCTCGACCCTGTTCGGGTCCGAGCCCAACAGCAACGTGTCCCTGGTCGATGCCGCCATGCCCGGCATGCTCCCCGTGATCAACGAGGAATGCGTGCGCCAGGCCATCCGCACGGGCCTCGGCCTCAAGGCCGAGATCAACCTGAAGAGCGTGTTCGACCGCAAGAACTACTTCTACCCGGACCTGCCCCAGGGCTACCAGATCAGCCAGTACAAGAGCCCCATCGTGGGCGAGGGCGAGGTCACGGTGGACGTGACGCCCGAGGAAACCATCACGGTGCGCATCGAGCGCCTGCACCTCGAGCAGGATGCGGGCAAGTCGATCCACGATCTGCACCCCACCATGAGCTTCGTGGACCTCAACCGCTCCGGCGTCGCCCTGATGGAGATCGTGTCGAAGCCCGACATGCGCTCCTCGGAAGAAGCCAAGGCCTATGTCTCGAAGCTGCGCACGATCCTGCGCTATCTCGGCACCTGCGACGGCGACATGGAGAAGGGGAGCCTGCGCGCCGACGTGAACGTCTCCGTGCGCCGCCCGGGCGAACCGCTGGGCACCCGCTGCGAGATCAAGAACGTGAACTCCATCCGCTTCATCGGTCAGTCGATCGAGTACGAAGCGCGCCGCCAGATCGGCATCCTGGAGGACGGCGGCACGATCGACCAGGAAACGCGGCTCTTCGACCCCGGCAAGGGCGAGACCCGCTCTATGCGCTCCAAGGAAGAGGCGCACGATTACCGCTATTTCCCCGATCCGGATCTCCTGCCGCTCGAATTCGACCAGGCCTATGTGGACGCGCTCGCCGTCGGCCTGCCCGAGCTGCCGGACGCCAAGAAGGCGCGCTTCATCGCCGATTACGGCCTCTCCCCCTACGATGCCGGCGTGCTCGTGGCGGAGCGCGCCTCGGCGGCCTTCTTCGAGGAAGTCGCGAAGGGCCGCGACGGCAAGACGGCTGCGAACTGGGTCATCAACGAGCTCTTCGGCCGCCTCAACAAGGAGGGGAAGGACATCGCGGATTCGCCGGTGTCCGCGGCGCAGCTCGGCGCCGTCATCGACCTCATCGGCGAGGGCACGATTTCGGGCAAGATCGCCAAGGATCTGTTCGAGATCGTCTGGACCGAGGGCGGCGACCCGCGCGGCATCGTCGAGGCCCGCGGCATGAAGCAGGTCACGGACACCGGCGCCATCGAGAAGGCGATCGACGACATCATCGCGGCCAACCCCGACAAGGTGGAGCAGGCCAAGGCGAAGCCGACCCTGCTCGGCTGGTTCGTGGGCCAGACCATGAAGTCCACGGGCGGCAAGGCCAACCCGCAGGCCGTGAACGATCTGCTCAAGCGTAAGCTCGGGATCGAGTAGGCGCATGGCGGCCGGCGCTGCAGCCTCGCGCGGAGCGGAGCCCGTGATCCGCGCCGCGCGGGACGACGACGCCCAGGACCTCTTCGGCCTCATCACCCTGTGCTTTGCCGATTATCCAGGCTGCTACACCGACCCCCACGACGACCTCCTGGACCTGCGCGCTCCGGCCTCCATGGCGCAGGCGAAGGGCGCGCGTTTCGTCGTGGTCGAGGACGAGCGCGCGCGGGTCTGCGCCTGCGTCGCGGTCGATTTCCCGCAAGCGGGCACGGCCGAACTCCACCGCCTCTACGTACGCCCGGACCGGCGCGGCCGCGGCCTCGGCGAACGGCTCGTGCGCCTCATGGAAGACGAGGCGAGAGGCGAGGGCGCCCGCCGCATGGTGTTCTGGTCCGACACCCGCTTCACCACCGCCCACCGCCTCTACACCCGCCTCGGATACCGGCCCACCGGCGAAACGCGCGAACTGGGCGACATCTCGAACTCGAGCGAGTACCGATTCGAGAAGGAGCTGTAGACCCTCATCGGCGCCACGCCGTCGTCGTGGCCGGGCGGGTCCTGGCCGTCCACGTCTCAGCACCCCTCCAAGCGGCACCCGGCTCTATCCCTCCCTTCAGGGGAGGGTGGCACGCGTAAGCGTAACGGGTGGGGTGTTGCGCAGCGCATCCGGCACGGCATCAGACGAGCAGCACTGCGCGACGCTGATGGCAGCGCATCCGGCAGCATCGGGCCTAGAGCTCGCCTG